>NZ_JBSQBG010000001.1:0-376593 GCF_053851775.1 Mycoplasma sp. 1573
TTCTCCACCAATTCATAAACCTTTATATTGGAAAGCATCTTTCATTAAATCATATGCAGCTTTTAAACGTTTACCTTGTGGAGTGTTTTGATCCAGAAGATTCTTATAGTTGAATCCTCCATCTCTTACTTGTGAAGCATCTTTGTTGATTAATGAATCTTCATTTTGTCCTGCTAGTGATGCTGCAATTGTATAAACAGCATTAGGGTATGAGTCCATTCCCAAAACATAGTTTTTATTATTTGGGAAAACCCTTTTAGCGAAAGCAGTGAATTTTAATAAGTCTTCGTAATCTGTGAAGATATTATCATTCATTGTGTAATTTGCTAATGCTGCTTGTAATGAAGATTTTTGTGAATCATTGTATTTTCCACTATTTCAAGCTGCTTTTACTGCTAGTTTATCAGATTTTTCATCATCTGAAAGACCTTCTCAGTATGTTTTCAATTCATTTACAACTTTTGAGTTTTGAGTATCGATTTTTGCTCCGGCAGCAACTAATTCTGAAATTAGCATACCTGTTACTGGTTTGTTGATTGATAGCATTTCACCAGATTTTGAAGCAGGAATTGTAAGGATACTATTGTTTTTATTTCCTGCTATTAATTTATTTACTTCCAAGAAAGAACTTGAGTATAAATTGTTGATTTCTGTTTTAAGAGAATCGAAATTTAACCCCATTTGGTATTGTTGCAATACTGAAGCAACAGTAGGGTATTGAATAATCAAGTTGTAGAAGTCATTTTTAGCTTTTACTTTTAGTTTGCTAATGTATGAACTATCTGAATATCCTGAAGGTGCAATAACAATTACAACTGGTAAAATATTTTTATCTTTGTAATCTTCTTTCAATACTGCTTTTTTCACCTTACTGTTGTTTTCAATTTCTAATTCAGAAAAGTGTGATTTATTGTAAAAATCTACAAGCGCTTGTAAAGCAAGTCCTTGGTAGTTAGTTGCAGATCAAGGCGAGTAAATTCTTAGCAATCCATCATTATCTTGTTCAAATGAAGCAGGACCCCTTTCGTCTTTTGTTGTATTATTACTACAAGAAACTAATCCTGCTACCCCTGCTATTGGAACTGCAATAGCAGCTAAAGCTGTTAAAAATTTAGCTTTTTTTGTCATTTTCTTTCTCCTAAATTGTTCTTTATAAGAAAAAACAAGAAAACATATCAAGCGGGTACTTAAACCCGCACTTTTCTCAGTTTTCTTGTTACTTCATTTTGTGTTTTCATACTTAATCTTTTACACTCTAATTATATAAAAAAAAGCATAGTTGTCAAAAGTTTTACCTTCAATTGACAATATGCTTCTTACTATTTATATTGGTGTGTTTTTTCGTATTCAATGGCACGATTGAAAAAGGCATTTTCAATCTTCAAACTTCAAGTTTGTTTTTGTTTATCAATGTGTGGTAAACGTTTATATAGTCAGTGCACTGAAAAGATGGTAATGATAATACCAACAACCAGGGCGTTAACAACAAAACCAACACTAACCATGTATGAACAAGTTTCTTTGCTGTGTCCTGAATTGTATAAACCGAAACCTATTCCAACAAAAGTACCCATAACAAATCAGAAAGTGATAAATGATTCTAAAGCAACAACTAAAATCGCCATTTTAATGTTATTAGTTGCTCTAAATAACAATATTCCCCCAACCGCGAATGAGTAGAAAACCATTCTTACCATGTTTATTCTTAAGAATGTTGAAACTTCTTCCAGGCGTTCATTTGGTACATTTAAAATTTTGATGAAATATGGTGCTAAGATTGCCACTATTGAATAAACAAAAACGGCATAAATGACTGCAATCATTAGAGCATATCAGTACGTTTGTCTTACTCTTTGCACATTGCGTTTTGTGTAGTTGTAACTTAATAATGAACTAGATCCATCTGCTATTCCAAATAGAGCTAGGAAAAATAGTGTAATTGAAGGGGATGCCTTGGCTCAGTTATAAACGTTGACAAATCCATCACTATATGGTAAGTAATTGAATAGTAAAGTGATCATTAAGTTGGTAACTGCTACTCCAAAAGTACGTACAAAAGCACTTAATCCCAATAAAGATATTGGTGCTATCAAACGGTAACGAAATCTAAATTTAAATAAGTGTTTTAGATCAATTCAAGTGTCATTTTTCTTGTCACTAACAATGACATAAGCAAAGTAGGCTAGCACATTAACAATTCAACCTACGATTGTTGCTGCTGCTCCACCCAAAATTCCTCACTTTAGAACAATAATAAAAATTGCATCAAAAATTAATCCTACAATGTTGGCAATGATAGCTCATATCATTACATAAGAGTTTTTACCTTCTGCCCGAATTAAGTAAGAAAGTAAT
Source organism: Mycoplasma sp. 1573 (assembly GCF_053851775.1). Lineage (NCBI taxonomy): Bacteria > Bacillati > Mycoplasmatota > Mollicutes > Mycoplasmatales > Mycoplasmataceae > Mycoplasma > Mycoplasma sp. 1573. The sequence goes on from NZ_JBSQBG010000001.1 coordinate 2,356, forward strand.
AAGTAAAATCCTTGCAATAAAGTTCCAGCGGCATAAACATAAATGTATTGTTGTGCTCATTTAACTGCTATTTTGTGACCGGCATCAAAATATTGACTTAATATAGCACCGGCATTAGGATTCGACAATTTTTCATTTAGTTCACTAAACTTAGTTACATCAAGGTGAGTGTGGCTTGCTACTTTATCTACAAGTCCTGCTCAAATGGCAATGAAAACAACTAACATTGCAAAAATAGCTAATCCTGAAGTTGTTCAAAAAGCAGTTGCTCATAAGTCTTTAGCAGTCATTTTAACACCTTTTGAGATGCATTTTGTGTAATAAACACTAGTTCCCATAGGTACTAAAATAACAACCGCGTTGCAGAAAACGACGAAGAAAATAGTTGCGTTAACACTCAAAGAAGCAATAACATCACTAGTTAAGTTACTAATATTTGCTCCACTTATTTGTTTATATGTGTTGAAAATGGTATTAAATTGCTCTCTTGTGACATGATTGGCTGCAAAAGAAGGATCTAAATAATTGTAAATTAGACCCGAAGTATTGGCAATATCGCCATCTAGCATCGCTAATGTTTTTGGCACAAAATTTAAAATAAAAACTTGATTAAAAAATGAATATAAACCCATCATCAACATGGTCAAAAGACCTGGTATTGCTACCATTCATATTGCTTTTTTAATAGGAGTCTTTTCAAAAAGCTCAACAGCTCTTTCTTGGCCTTGTTGCGAGTTATTTTTTCGCTTGTTTCAATGTTTCATAATCAAAAATTGTATTCCTATTTTTCAAATGTTGACATGAATTTTTACAGATTTTTTTGTTGCTTTGTTATAATGTTTAGCGTTACATAAGGAGTACGGAGCGTAGCTGCTATGAAGTCACCAACCTGCTAATAAGTAAGGTGGTAAGCGAGGGGTTAATAACCTAACATGTTGCTTTATTTCATATAAGATAATTAGAATCCTCCTACTCCTTTCATTTGAAAGGGGTTTTATTTATGAAAAAGTATTTTACTTCAGAAAGTGTTGGAGCAGGACATCCAGACAAAATTTGCGACCAAATTTCTGATGCTGTGTTAGACGCAATTTTAGCAAAAGATAAAAACGCAAGAGTTGCATGTGAAACATTTGCGACAAATCGTTTAATTGTTATTGGTGGAGAAATCACTACAACTGCCTATGTGGACTTGGTTTCTATTGCTTGAAAAGTAGTAAAAAAATTAGGATACAAAGAAAATGACTTTACTATTATTAGTGCTATCAATTCACAAAGTCCAGATATTGCAATGGGAGTCGACAGAAAAGATAGTGAATTAATTGGAGCAGGAGATCAAGGAATTATCTTTGGGTATGCTTGCAATGAAACTAAGGACTTTATGCCATTAAGCATTACTTTAGCACATGAGTTAGTCAAAAAAGCTGAAGAACTAAGACTCAAAAAGCAGCTACCACATGCTAAAAGTGATATGAAAAGTCAAGTTACAGTTGTTTATGAAGATAACAAAATTAAAATTGACAAAATTCTTATGTCAATTCAGCACTTGGAAAGCACAGACTTAAATCGTTTTAAACAAACTATTAAAACAAAAGTAGTTGATCCTGTTGTAAAAAAATATAATTTAAATTCCGATTTTGAATTTCTATTCAATCCAACAGGACGTTTTGTTGTTGGAGGACCAATCGGTGACACAGGTTTAACCGGAAGAAAAATTATTGTTGATACATATGGTGGGCATGCACACCATGGTGGTGGGGCATTCAGTGGTAAAGACTACACAAAAATCGATCGTTCAGCTGCTTACATGGCGCGTTATGTAGCAAAAAACATTGTTGCCGCTGGCTTAGCAAGCGAATTTGAAGTACAACTTTCATTTGCTATCGGTTTACCCTATCCACAGTCAATTTTTGTTAACTCATTTGGAACATCAAAATTAAGCGATCAAGAGTTTATAGATATAATTAATGCCAATTTTGACTTATCAACAAACGGAATTTTTAAAACCTTGGATTTAAAAAATGTTAAGTATCAGCCAACTGCAACATTTGGTCATTTTGGGCGTGACGACATTGAATTCAATTGAGAAAAATTGGATAAAGTAGATACCTTAAAACAATACTTAAAATAAAAACAAAAAATCACTCCTACAACTTTATGGGAGTGATTTTAATTTCCTTAAGTTTTGTTACTAAAGGAAAGTATTTTCCTTAATATAAATTCATAAATCTTCAATTATTTTCAAAACTGCATAACGGTTGGCATTATCAATATAGTTTTCAATATTACCAGTGGTTAAATACACAGTTTGTAAATAGTCAGGATGTTTAGAGTTTTTTGCATGTCGATTACACAAGAAACCACCTTCATGGGGTATGAAATCAACAATGTTGTTTTTCGTTTTGCATATCACACAACCATCAGTTTTGACTTTTAAACCAGTACAAGTTAAAAAATCGAAAATCAAAATCAGTAAGTAAAGATTATCATCGCCTTTACCGAATTTATTGACTAAAAAGAAAAAATCACTAACAAATTCATAAGGATTTGAGTCAATGTTTTGTGCCATTAATAATAATTTATTGGTTACATTAATGTTGGTATTAATGTCAAATTGGGCAATCAAATCAGCACGTTTGAGTTTACTCATTTTACCTTCAAGACGGGCTTGAAAAATTTCACATTCGACAACATTTAAAAGCTGTAATCTTGACCTGTTTTTAGATTGTATTTTTCTTGTTCCTTTAGCCAAAAATGTAATTGGTTTATTCATTGTCAAGATTGTAACAATTTCATCATATTCATCATAGTCAATTTTGTTGATAACTATTCCCTGGTGTATTGTTTCCATATCAAGATTATAACATTTAGCCTAAACATTACATAGTCGATGTTATACTGCCAAAAATGAAAGATTCGAGTAAAAGAAAGCAAAATAAAAGCCAGAAATTGTACTTCTGGCTATAAAAATTAAATAAGATTTTCGCTTTTTAGGTAGTCAATGATTTTTGTGTCGGTTTTACTTTTATCAATAGAAATTCCTAAATCTGAAAGATATTTAGTTGCAGTTTTATAAATGTCTTCATCTAAGAAAAGAATATTGTAAGCAATTTGTTTTTGTTTTGTTTCATCTTTTCAAGGAGTAACATCTAAACTTCATTTATAAACAACCTTGTTATCAACAATTGAAGAAGTTAAAACTGGTACTAATTTAATTAAATATTTAGCCTCAATTGTTTTTGAAGTAGGATTGTAGAAATTGATTGCTGTTGGTAAAGCGTTTTGGTTAAATTCTTTTGATTGGGTTTGTGAATCTTTTGTTAATTCAGTATCAAAATCGTATGTTAAACGAGTTTTTAAAGCAGGTATTGACACACTGATGTTTAGTTTGTAAACATTATCGCTTCTTTTTTCAACTGAAGCAACCTTAAATGTTACTGTGTAGTCTTTTGAATCATAGCTAAATGTCTTAGATCAGTCTACTGAATTTGAATTTGTATAACCTTCAGCTTCAATATCGGTTGGGTTAACGCTAGCTGTTGTGTTAGCAGTAGATCTAATTTTGAAAACAGGAGTGTTTTTTACTGCTTTTAATAAAATGTTACTGAATAAAAAGTCATCTTGGGAATAAACTACATTGCTTGTTGGGTTAACAAAACCACTGATTACTTGATCTTTTTTTAGTTCTCATAGTGAGAAGTTCAAGTCTCCGGAAGCTGTTGAAGAATATTTTGAAACACCTTTGTAACCTAATAACTGACTAAAATCGATGTTATCGTTTGAACCGACCAGAAGTGGATTGTTAGCGGCTGTTTTTAAAGTTAAATCATTTGGATTTGCTAAAGCATTAAAACTTGCCAAATCATTTACGTAAGCATTATTACGATATAAACTTAAATCACTGTTACGGCTATATTCTCAAGTTTCAATTAATTTGTTTTCTACTAAATATTTCATTAAGTATAAATTTTTAGCACTTTGATCGTAACCATTAAACGAATTTTTTTCATCAGTTGTCATTTTGCTTGTGTCAGTTAATGACAATACTTTGTCTTTAGAATTAGCAACGCTTAGTGATAACAAAGTATCATTTTTTATTAAATAGTTGTAGGCTACCATTTTTTGCAAAATGTTTAGTTTAATGTTGTCATCTAATTTGTCTGAATTATCATAAATAAATTTCATTTCAGCATCAGTTGGTACTTGTCAACCTTGTGGATTAAAAGAAGAAGTGTCAACTGATTTTTTGTTAAATTCTTGTACTAAATTCACGAAAAACATTGGGTTAGACTCAATTTGTTTGAATGCATAAATGTCAAAAAGGGTTTTGTAGTCTTTATAAAAACTTGAGCTAGTGTCCTCTAAGCCTTTTGAAACATCTGAACCATATAAAACTTGTAATTGTGTACTAGCTAAAGTTGTTAAAACTTTATTCTTTGTTGCTGTTGATGTTAGAATTGTGCCAGCACTTGGATCTGAAGTTTCAGTATTTTTACATGCAACTAAAGGAGCAGAAACTAACGATGTTGTGGCTAAAAGTGCCGCTGAACTAAATAATATTTTTTTTGTTTTAGTCATAACTAGTTTCCTCCTTGTAGATTTTTTTGAATAACAGAGAAAATAAATTGGTTATATTCTTTGTCTGTGTGGTCTTTAACTACTCACTTGTTATTTACTTTTTCATAATCAGCATTTAAGTTTTTAGTAATTAAATTATTTACATACTCTTTAATTTCACTGTTTTTGGCCACTAACAGCGAAATTAGACTTGCATATTGTTGTGAAGTAACATATTGTTTTGCTTTGGCAATAGTATCGTCATCAAAGTTTGCTTTTTCGCTACTTGTTTGTTTTTCATATTGTTGAGTTTTTAAATAAGTTACAAAATCAGGATTTGCAAGCATATTCAAGACTTCGTAGTTTTCATTAAATAATGAATTAAAAATGTTAGTCATGTTAAACAATGGTTTTAAGGCATTGTTGTCGTTTTTATTTGCACTTCTTTGTAAATCAGAAAGAATCAAAGCCAAAGCATTGCTTTTATCAGTTACTGTTTTGGTGTTTATAAATACTAAACCGCTTGAAGTAAAGAAAGCGAATTTATTTTCATCAATTTGGTAAACTGATGACACTTGATTTAGTTCATTTACTTGCAATGCTTGTTTAATAATTTCATCAATTAAACTTTCGTAATTCGAAAGTGAATCTAAATAATCACCAATGCGTTTGTTGTATTCTGCAGCTTTTTGCGCATTTTCGTTGCTTCATTCCATTGCATCTGCATTTAAAATAGTTTGTAATTCTTGTGAGTTAGCAAATAGTTTTTCAACAATTAATTTTTTGAAATTAGTAAAGAAATTATCTAGTTTGTGGGGAGTAAAAATGGCATTATTTTGAACTATTGATGTGTATGGTACATAGAATTCAGCTTTTTCTTTCGAATAAATTTCATTTAGTGATCTAAATCCTTGTGAACCATATGTTGAAGCATTGTTTTGTCCCAGATTTTCTAATAAGGTAGTGTCATTTTTAGCTTGCAATGCTTCTTCATCAGTCAAATTTTGACCACTAGCAATGTTTGTAATTCCTGCAAAAGAGTCTAAACGATTGATTGCTAAATCAATTACATTTTTGTCACTATTTGCATAACTGCCGAATGAAAGTAGTTTTTTCAAATCGTTTTTTGCAAAAGTGAATAATTGATCTGATGATTTTTGGTTTTGGGTAATGTTTAAATTAAATTGTGAATAAATTACTGGTTTTGTTTTTAGTCAATCTTCAATGTATTTAGTTGCGTTACGAGAGCTTGCAACAAATGATTTGGTTACAAAAATGTATGCTTTTGCTTTAGTTTCATCTAAAACATTTAGATTATTTGTAGGTAAGACTGTATTAACATAATCACCACTTAACGCGAAGTAGTCTTTTAAGTCGATTATTTCACCTTTTTTGGCTAAAGTAACAGTTTGCTCTTTATTTGCAGCTTCATCTCAGTAATGATAAATTACATCAGCATTAGCTTTAACACCATTTTTAATTTCGTCAATTGTAAAGTCAGTATTAATTTCAGTTGAAAATCTTCTTAAAGCATCAGTTTTTATTTCTTTTGAAACTAAATAATCAACAGCTTCTTGCTCTGTTTCGCTTTTTCCATAATTTTCTTTTGCTAATTCTTCTTTAAATTTGGATTCTCATTTTCCATAACCAAATTGTTTTTGGAAACGTTCTTTTAATGTTTCAATTTCTTTTTGCTTAGCTTCACGAATTGTTTTTAGCGATTTTAATGAAAGGCTTTTCTTTTCACTTAAAGTTTTGTCAGCATTATAAATTGCATTGTATTTGGCACTTGCTTCGTATTCTTGTTGATATAAATATTTATAAATTTGAGCGCTTGTAGCATTAAAGATTGTGCTATTTTCACTAGCACTTTCATTAATAGCTTTTAAGTCTTTGTATTTTAGTTCAACTGTTTTATCACTATTTGGGACTTTAACAGTGTAAACCACATCATCATCGTTGTAGTTTGTTTTTTCTTTTTTGTATTTTGCGCCTGCCACTGACAATGGAATAGCAAATCCAGCTACTAAAACTCCAACGATTGCTAAACCCAATACAACTTTAGGTCATTTCTTTTTAACAACCATTTCGTCATTGTGGTTTGCTTCTTGAAGTTTTTCTTTTTTGCGTTGTTCTGCTTTGGTGGTGTTGAAACGAGCAATTTTTTTAGCTCAACTATTGTTTTTTGCCATTTATACTCCTTTTAGGTTTTTTATATTTTAAATATAAAATCATTAAGAATTATACCAACAAATGCAATTTGCAATGGTATTTTGACAAAAAGGCAAAAATTACCGTGGCAAAAGACAAGTTGAAAATTTAATGAATAGTATAATTATGAGAATATGTATAACAAATTAGAATTATTGAAATATTTTATTGAGTTGTGTCAAAAATACAATCTTTGATACAGTTTGGATGGTTTAAGTTTGGTTTCAGCAACAACCAATAAAGACCTAACTACATCACTAGATTTTTTTGAAATAATGATGAAACAAGATTCATATGACAAATTAAAAATGATTGCTCCTGACAATGTTTTGGATAATACAAATTATTCTGAGTATTATGATTTTCAAAACAAATTTGTTGTTTCAAAAGAAAGTCTTTACAAAACCAATTTCTTCATAAAAATTAACATTATTGTACCTACAACAGTCAAAAAGGCAAAGAAATTTCTATCTTTTTACAACTTGCTAAGAAAAAGTTATCAAAAACACGCAAATTTTCAGGATGTCGCCATAGCAAGCATTTGAATCAAAAAGTGACTGCTTTTTGGAGCGTACAAAGATAAAATGTTAAACCCATTAACATACTGAATGTTTGGTAAAAAAATCACATATCGTGAAGCAATAAATAAACTTTCAGAAAGTAAATATGATGGTTTTTTAGTTATTGACGATTTCAAAACAAGATACAAACGAACTTGAATTACTAACCTTACAAACAAACTAATTTCAGTTCATTGAAATGGTTTGGATGCTAACGTTCTTTCAGAATACAAAGAATATCTTGAAAACCGTTACGGAAAGAATCTAAAAAGACTGCCAAGAAAACCACAACCATATGGATATAAAAACATTTTTGACTTATACAAGATTAAAAATACTGAAACGAATACTAATCTAAAAAGCGAGGAAAGTGCTGAATAATAAAGCATTTTTCGCTTTTTTGTTACTTTTAACAAACAAAAAGTTGTAGCATTTTCCGAAAAATAAGCTACAATTGTATTTATGTTTAAAAAATCATATAACGACGCTAAAAAAGTTGTTCTAAAAGGTAACATGTTCATGTTGGCTATTGGAATGGTACTTGGTACAGTATTTGGTGCTGTAGTAACATCTCTAGCTACAGATATTATCATGGGAGCAATTAACTACAGTGTACTATCTAAACTTCCAAAAGATATGTCATTAGAAAACCTATATGGAATGAACATCCAAAAATTCATTGGTGCTTTAATTGCATTTATCGTTGTAACATTCATTATATTCTTTGCTCTTCTATTAGTATTTTTAATTAAAAACTGAAGAGACTCTAAGAAGCCTGCTCCAACACCAGTTGCACCTGTTCCTACAACAGAAGAACTAATTTTAGCTGAACTTAAAAAAATGAACGCAAACAAAAAATAAAATATAGGAGAAATTAGAAACCCTGGCTTTTGAAAGCTGGGGTTTTTAGTTATAAAAGACAAAAAAAACCAACCCGAAGGTTGGCTTTGAAAAATATTATTGGAATGATTTTTTGATTCCGATTAAGTTCATAACATCTTCATGTACTTTAGCAATAGCTGAAGTTGATTTTTCAAATGCTGCTCATTCATCATTTGTCATGTTTGGTTTTGTAGGTAAGTATTCGTATCCATTTTCTCCTACGATAACTGGAATTGATGAATAAATTCCGGTATTTTTGTAGTTTTCTGGAAGTTTAACCCCTACGGTCATAACTTGACGTTTGTTGTTGATAATAGCATCTGTAATTTCATAAATTGATGTTCCAATTCCGAATTGTGTGTTTCCTTTACGTGCATAAATGTAAAGTCCTTCTGCTACTGTGTCTTTTAGAATTTGTTCTTTGTCAGCTTCTGTGAATTTTCCAGCTTTAATTAAATCTTCAATTTTTGCTTCTCCAACTTTTAACATTGATCACGGAGCCATTAATGAAGCACCGTGTTCTGCTAGAGTAACAGCTTGAACTGAATCTGCTGAAACTGATAGACGTTGAGCAATGAATTTTCTAAATCTTGCTGAGTCTAGAAGTGTTCCTGTTGAAATAACTTTATTGTATGGTAGTTCTGATGCATAGTGAATTGCTGCTGCCATAACATCACAAGGGTTAGCAGCGATAATAACTGTACCTTGGAATCCTGCTTTTTTAAGATCATCTCCAAATGATTTCATTAATTTAGCATTGTCTGCTGCTAGCTGTAGACGGTCTGCTAATTTTTTCATTGGGATTGATGCTGTAATAACCACAACATCTGCATCTTTTGCGTCTTCTAAAAGAGTTCCTCTTCTAAAAGTCGAGTTATTTCTTGGCATTAAAGCCACTTGATCTTCGAAGTCACGTGCATGTGCTACACACACTTCTTCATTTAAGTCTGCAAACACATAGTTTGCTTGTAATCCACGACTTACAGCGATGTTAACGAATGTGAATCCTACGTTTCCCATTCCTACTACAATAATTTTTTTCATTTTTATCCTTAAAAATATTAAAGTTTAGTTTTTGAAAGAAAAGAGCCAACCATTAACAATATTAATGATTTAGCCCTTAGTTTGTCATATATATTTCTATGCTGTTGCTGTGGCTGCTACTTTCGCAACTGGAGCTACTGCTTTTGTTGCGACGCTTGCAATAATTACTCACACAGGCATTGCAATTAAACATAATAATGTAGATAATGCTGAAACTTCAGCAGTTAATGCTACTTCTGGGTGTTTTGCAGAAACAGCAAAGATAATACATACGGCAGCTGGTGGAGTTGCACCAAATAGAACTAACAAGGTTCCTGTACTTGGAGATAACACTCCTGCATGTACCAATGGAAGAGCGATTACTAACATAATTAGTGGCATTAAAACTAATTTTAGCGCTGTTGCTACTCAAACTGATGGGTTTTTAGCTGCTGCCTTCAAGTTTGATGTAGCAAGTGTTCCACCAATAACTAGTCATGCTAATGGTGAAATAATAGATGTACCTGCATCTAGAATTTTTCCAAATACTGGTAGATTAGTTTTGAATCCATGTCAGAATTGCATTCCACCTTCAGAAACTTGAGTATATGGTTTACCATCAACAATTTTGTATGTGTGTGGAAGTGCAAATTGTAAAGCTCACATGAATAGTGAGAAGTATAGACAGCACATCATTGGGCTGAATACTGCTTTTAGAATTGGTTTAATGTTTTTTGCTGAGACTTTTTGTCCTGAATATTGAATCAATACGTATGAGAATGCTCCAATCATGTATGGAATACATCATACTTGAGCTAGTGCTAATGCACTTTCGTCAAAGATTGATCCTTTCATTGCTATAACCATAGGGTAAGCAAAGAATTGTAGTGAACCATATGAAATCATCATCATAATGGTTAACAATTTAGCTTCAATAGAAGCAATAGCTGCTTCTCTTTCGTTTTCACTAGCTTCTAGTGAACCATTTTGTTTTTCATATAAAACTAATGCTTTACGTTTTACTAAACCTGGAACCATTCTTGGTCCAAATTTAACAACTAATTTTGAAATAATTGCAGCAAGAATGTAGAATGCTGCACTTATTCCGATCATTGTACCTATTTCTTTACCCAACTTAGCAGAAGCTGGTTGCATAAATGCTATGATGCAAAGAAAAGGTAGAGCTCATTGAAGGGTGAATTTAGAAATCTTTTGATTTACTTCTTTAGTAAATAAACCCATCTTTGTAACTATAAAACCTATAGCAACGAAGGTACATGTAGCAAGAACTCCTCCCCACATACCTTGTTGACTTATAACATTTACAAAGTCTTTCATTTTTTTCCTTGATTTTTTGACACTCAAATGTGTCTTATAAAATATTTGATTTTTATTCGGCTTATGCCTCACTCATAATTATACAATAAGACACATATTTAAAAACTTTAAGCAACTCACTCAAATAAACAAAGAAATAATTTTTTAACCATGAATAGTGCTTTTACCAAGCATTTTTTTGCTTTTTTAGATACAAAAAATAAGACAAAAAACTTGTTTTTATTGTGTTTTGTAAACAATTATTTACTTTATAATTTTACTCAAGATGACCAGAACTAGCCTTGCATCTCTAGATCTTCCGACTCTAAAAGTCTTTGAAAAAGGATTTTTTCATTGAGCCGGCGGACACTGAAATTTTGAGCAATCCAAGCCACTTTATTATTCACTAGTTGCGTTAGTTGCACTAACGTGCATTTTGTTGTGATTGTTTCGTTCGCTGATTAGACAACGTTACGAAAAAAGAGCACAAATTCTTGGTTTAAAAAAGACAAGCTTTTGAACTTTGTTTGGAACTATATCTTTGATTTGTTTTTTTGGTAGACTATTGATTTTATTTACCAATGGGTTTCCTAATTATTGAGAAATAATACCTTTACACTATTGTCGTTTGTTTATATTTTTAGTAATTCTGTCAATTATCTTCAATCGCTTTGATTATTCAAAATATTATTGCATTTTTGCTTACATTGGAGCTTTAATAGCATTTAGTCTAACTGATTTGGCAAATAACGAATTTTGGCAAAGAGCAAATCACGGAATACCAATCCATTGAGGATTAGACTCATTTGCCTTTTGAGATTTCTTTTTTGCACATGCTTTTTTGTTAATTATGTCGACATTAATAACAATTTTAGGTAAGCAAAAAGTCACCAAGACAGTGATAAAAGACTCACTTATTACCATGATTTTGATTGCCATATTAGTTTTTAGTTTAAATTATTTGACTACAAAAATAACTGCCGATGTCCGTTGACATGCTAATTGGTTTTATATGGGAATTGATCAAGCTAATAGCCAAAAAGACAGTTTGGGTATACTTACTCGCTGGCCGTACCATTTATTTTTATACATTGGAATTTTTATTATTTTCTATTTCATCGGACTTGGTATTTGTTTTCTAGGTTCAAAAATCGGTTTATATAGAAATGAAGAAAACAAAATCAGATTTTTTGTGCAAAAATCACAAGTTTATGCAGATTTTAAACAATCGAAATGAATTGTTAGACATTAAAGCGCAAGCGGCGCTTTTTTGTTTAAAAATCAATCTCTTAAAACTTTAAATTTATAGCAATTTAGTCTATGATAAAATAAAATAAATTAAATTAGTATTATTTAATTTCATTCAAAGGAGTCTTATGGCTGATAATGGTTATATTGCTTTATATCGTCAATACCGTCCTCACACATTTGACGAAGTAAAAGGGCAAGATCATATTGTTAACACACTTAAAAATGTGATAAAAACACACAAAATTTCTCATGCTTATTTATTTTGTGGACCACGTGGTACTGGTAAAACATCAGTTGCCAAAATTTTTGCTTCAATTTTAAATTGCCAACATGCTGACAAAAGTGAAAACTCACCTTGTCAGGAGTGTTTAGTAAACATCGATCGTAATCTTGATATTTTAGAAATCGATGCTGCTTCAAATACTGGAGTTGATGACATCAGAACGTTAAAAGAAAATATTGATAACCTTCCATCTTCATCACCTTACAAAATCTACATTATCGATGAAGTTCACATGCTTTCAAAAAATGCTTGAAATGCGTTACTGAAAACCATTGAAGAACCACCTAAACATGTAATTTTCATTTTAGCAACAACTGATCCACAAAAAATTCCGGTTACTGTTTTAAGTCGGGTACAAAGATTTAATTTCAAGAGAATTGATAATGAAGTTATCTTCCAACAATTGGTAAACGTTTATAAACATGAAAATATTGGTTTTGAAGATAAGGCTTTGAAATTGATTGCTACCTTAGCAAATGGAGCAATGCGTGATGCCTTGAGTATGGCGGATCAAGTGTCAATATTTGCTGGTGAAAATGAAGTAAAAGTTGAAGATGTTGAAAAAATGTTTGGTTTGACATCAACACAAAATATCATCAACCTAATTAATCTCATTGCTGCTAAAAACATTAATGAAGTTTTAGAACTTGTCACCAGTTACATTGAAAATGGAGCCGACATTGAAAGAATGCTTTTAGCAATGGTGGAGGCGGTTAAAGATTTTGTTGTTTGAAATAAAACTAACAAAGCTAAATTTTTAAAATCTCTTTCAGTCGAACAAATTCAGCAATTGAAACTAAACATTGCAAGTGCTTATGTGATTTTGAACCAACTAGTGGACGCACTAAAAGACATTAAATATAGCGACACAGTACAACAAACTTTCGAATTGGCACTATTAAAAATTTGTACTAGTGATTTTGCAAGCCCTTCTGGTGAAAATATTGAAAGTCCAGAAGTACTAATGGAACAAAAAATCGCTAATTTACAAAATAGCTTCTTGGAAAAAGAAAAAAATATTGTCGATGAACAATATAGTAATTTAGAAAGAAAAACAATTGATTCAATTGTTGATGAAGCTCAAATAAAACCACAAACTAATAGTGTTGTTGAAGATTATTTTGAACAAAATGAAAGTCAGAGACAAGAAAAACAAACAATTCAAATTGACAATGTTTTCATTAATCCATCTATTGACAAATTCAATCTTAAAGAAAGTTATGAACAAGAGTTAAAAGAACAAAATAACGACTTTTTCGACTTTAAAAATGAAGAAACACTAGACAATGAAGATTTGTTGCAAGAAATTGAGACTGATGAACAAACTGCTATCACAACAACACACGTCCCTGAACCGATTGTCAGCCAAGCAACACTAAATCCAGTACAAAAATTGACAGAGTCACTAAATGAGTTGAGTGATTTAGATGGCGGTGAGTATAGTCAACAACATGCTAAAAAACATGAGAAAAATTATGACCGTCTAAACCAAATGCTAAGTTATGATGATATCTCAAACGATAGTTTTTATCCTCGTTCAAACGCAAGTGTTGAAGACGTTTTGCAAAAAACACAAGAATTTGCAGTTGAACAAAATCAAGTCACTGCTGAGTACAGTGTGATTGAAGAAGATATTCTAACAAATAATAAAACTGAAGAAAATTATGCAATCACCACAAAAGATATTTTTGGTTTAGATGATGTGATTGAAAACCAAAGCACTGACTTAACAATGGATGAGTTAATCAATTTAATGATGTTGTCAGCAATGTATAAAAGTAAAACTAATAATCCGCGGGCAACTAAAACTATTTATGATTCAAAAATAGCACAAGCTAAAGACTTAAACAAATATGATGAATTTACTCCATTTATCAACATTTTGGAAAATTTCAAAATTGTTATCAGTACCGATCAATTCATTATTTTCCAAAGTAATTATCAAAGTGTGGTTGATAAATTTAATCAACTAAAAAAACAAGATGATTATTGAAGATTTGTACAAAGTGTCTTTGGCAAAAGTTTACACCTTTTTGCTGCTACAGGACAACAGCTGGAAAGAGCAAAGAATTTTTACAAATCTAATTTTGAATTAATAAGATCAAGACAAGTTCGTCCTTTGCCACCGTTACCAACACTAAAAAAAGATGATAGTTATGAAAAACTACAAGACATTTTTGGTGATGCCTTAAAAACAGATTGAAGTTAGGAGATAAATATGAATATTAATGAAATGTTAAAACAAGCTAAAAAATTACAAGCTGAAATGGAATTAAAAGAAAAAGAAATCGCTAAAAAAGATTTTGTTGTTGAAAAACAAGGAATCAAACTAGTAATGAAAGGTTCAAGAACCATTACCTCTTTAAAATTAAATGAATTACTAGTTGACCCAGAAGATACAGAAACACTAGAAGATTTAATCATTATTACTATTAATGAAGCACTTGAAAAAATCGAAAATGAATATGAAGAATTAAGTAAACAAGTTCCAACAACAGGACTACCATTCTAATAATGAATAATGAGCAACTAGAATTGCTAAAACTAGCAATTAAAAAAACCTTTGGATTGTCACAGGGAATGGCAGAAAAAGTTGTTTTCAAAATTCTAAAAGCTAGCAGCAAGGAAATTGATAGTCTTTTAGAAGTAATAAAAAACACAAAAAGCACTATCATTGAGTGCAAATTGTGTCATAATTTTGGCAAAAATGAGATTTGTGAAATTTGTGAAGAACGCAAAAACTCCAAAAAAGTTGTTTTTGTAGAAAAAGCTCAGGACATTAAATCTTTCGAACAACTTGGCACTTACAAAGGAAAATACTTTGTTTTAAGTGATTTACTAAGCACTAAAAAACAAAATTTTGACCAAAAACTTATTGAAGAAATTTTGCAGTATTGCACTGGTATACAAGAAGTTATTTTAGCCTTGCCAACTAATCTAAACGGTCAAATAACCATGCAAAGACTAAAAACTATCTTGGGTGCTAATAATATTGAAGTTTTTCAATTAAGTACTGGAATTCCTTTTGGGGCAACCATTGACATTGTTGATCCGATCACCTTAAAACAATCATTAGAGTACAAAGTAAAGATGTAAGGAAGTCATTATGAATAAAAGAGCAAAATTTATCACATTTGAGGGTATGGATGGAGGTGGAAAAACTACTGCTTTAAAGCATGTCAAAGAGTACTTAAAAGCAAAACATCCAAACATTGAAGTAATTTACACAAGAGAACCAGGAAGCAGCAATTCTCGTGAAGCTGAACTAATTCGTCAAATGATTCTCGATAACAAAAATAATTTTAGTCCTGCTGTGGACGCTCTTCTATTCGTTACAAGTCGACGTCTAAATTTAGAAAAATGCATTTGACCTGCGCTACAAGAAAATAAAGTTGTAATTAGTGATCGCTACCTTCACTCATCTCTAATTTATCAAGGAGTGTTGGGTAATTTAGGTATTGATGATGTACGTCAATTAAACAAAATTGCTTTATCGCTAGGTAGCAATAAGCAAGTCATGCCAGATTTAGTGATTTATTTCGACCTAAAACCAGAACAATCACTAGCAAGAATTACTAATAATCGTCAGAATTTAGATCGCTTAGAAGATCATGAATTAGACTATTACCAAAAACTTTACGATGGATACCATAAACTTATCAGTCAGGAACCAGACAAATTCAAGATTGTTGATGCTTCTTTGCCAATCGAAGAAGTTTTAAAAACAGTAACTGAAATTTTAGAAAATCACTTGGTTAAATAATGGCAAGTGGCGAAAATATTTTTCAACTGATTGATAATGCAACGCACTACAATAAAAAAATTCAAACAATTTTATTTTCAACAAATCAAAAAGTCGACTTATCACCTTATGTCCTTTACTTTATAAATCATATTCAGGATATTAAATTTGATTCAATATCGCAAATGCAAAGTCATTTGAATTTTTCGATTTTAGAAAGCGATAAAGCTCTTACCAAAGAAGCAGTCAGTGAAGCTATTTATAAAACTACTCAATCAATGAATAGTTTAGAAAGCAAAATCATTCTTATTAAAAATATTGAAAATGGTAATGCTAGTTCGCTGAACTTACTTTTAAAATTCTTGGAAAACCTAGAGCCAAACGTTTTTGTAATAATGACTACTAATAACAAAAACAAGGTTTTGAAAACAATTTTTTCACGCTCGGTTGTAGTAGATATTAATTCAAAAAATGAAACAAACATTTTGAATAATACTTTGTTTGAAAATTCAAAATTTAAATATTTTTTTGCTTTCCTAACCGATAGCGCTCAATTTATTGAGTCTTTTTATACTCAAGAGATTGAAGATAGTCTAGAACTGTCATTGCAAGCATGTAACGAACAAAACTATTCACAACTAATCAATCTTTTGGTGCAAAACTTGACAAAAGAAAACAGTTGGATATTGTTACAATTTTTACACACTTACTATTCAGAAGTTTTATTACAACAAAATAATTTTTATCGTGAAGTTTTATTGATAAATCGTGAAGTTTTATCAAGCAATCTAGATATAAAACAGGCTATTGAAGTGACTAAAAAATATAAATTGCTATTGTCAAAAAACAACGTAAATTTCAATGCCCAAAAAGCACAATTTATACTTGAAATGAGTGATTTGTATGGAAAATAAACTATATATAGTAGGGACTCCAATTGGTAATCTAGAAGATATTAGTTATCGGGCAGTAAGAATCTTAAAAGAAGTAGATTTAATATTGTGCGAAGACACTCGAACATCGAAACCGCTACTGAAACATTATGAAATTTATACACCTACTTCAGCTTATCATAATTTCAATGAAAAAACTTTTGCACCAAAAGTTTTGCAAATGATCCAAGACAACAAATCTGTTGCTTTGATTAGTGATGCTGGAATGCCGGCTGTCAGCGATCCAGGATTCGAAATAGTTCGCTTATGCAAACAAAATGACGTAGATGTAGAAGTAATTGGAGGACCTACTGCTTTAATTCATGCTTTCATAAAAGCTAATTTCAGCTCGACATTCAGTTTTATTGGTTTTTTAAAAGATAAAAGCCAACAAAGAATAAATTATTTCAAAACATTGACTCCTAATACCTACATATCATATGTATCACCACATAAGCTAATAGCTACACTGAATGATTTTGATGTTGTTTTTGGAAACAATATTGAGCTATATTTAATAAAAGAAATGACTAAGAAATTCGAAGCTAGTTATCAAGGGAGTCCTAAACAAGTTTTAGAACAGCTTCAAGATAATACAAAAGGAGAATTCGTTTTAGTCTTTAATATCCCTGAAGTTAAAAAAGAAAAAGTCAATAAATACGCCCATTTAAAAAATGTGAGTTAATTTGCTTACGTTGTGCTATAATTTTATAGCTTAATAAATGGCGAAAGTGGCGAAGTGGCTAACGCACTGGGTTGTGGCTCCAGCATTCGCGGGTTCGATCCCCGTCTTTCGCCCCATTTTTTTTATACCTTTTTTCAAAATATTTCTTAATAAAGAACATTAAACTATTTATGACAGAGTAATATCAACTCTGTCTCTTTTTTATTAAAAATGTCATTTTCAAAGCAAGCAAATCGGTAAAAACTTATTTTTTAATTTTTAAGCAAATAAAAACACCCCACAAGGAGTGAATTACAAACAACAACTCATTTTTTTCTTTTACTATTTTTTTAGAATGTGACAATTACGACAACGTGCTTCGTATGAAGACTCATCATCAATTAGAATAGTTTTTTTGCTATTTACTGTCCGATAAGAACAAGAAGCACGATTTTTACATACAACACAAACGGCATATAATTTTGTAACTTTTTCAGCAATCGCCATTATCATCGCCATATTTTTAAAAGGTTTGCGACGATAATCTTGGTCTAAACCACTAACAATCACCAAGTATCCTTTGTTTGCTAAATCGTCAACAATTTCAACAATTTCATCACCAAAGAATTGCGCTTCATCAATAATAATGGCATTTGTATCTTCTTCTATTAATTGATAAATATCCTTTATATCTTGTAGTGAATGTGTCTCGTGTTTTATACCAGATCTTGAAACAATGTTATCCTTTCCAAATCTTGTATCAATTGCTGGCTTAATTATTGTCATCTTATAACCGGCATATTCCAACGTTCTTACTCTTTTTAATAATTCTTCACTTTTACCACTAAACATTGGTCCAGTAATAACTTGAATAATACCTTGATCAAAATATTGCATACAACTCCTCCCAACTAATATGCTTCTATTTTAACCCTTTTATTTTTTTGTTTTAACAATTACTAAATTTCCAAAAATATTGCATTTTTGCTAAAAAAGTGGACTATTTTGTTAAATTTTTAATTTTTTGTGTAATATTCTAGGATAAAAAATAATTTTTAAGCAATTTTTATAAAGAAAAGGACAAAAAATGAAAAAATCTTTTAAATCAAAATTTAAAGCCAAGCGTTACTTTTTAGCGCTAGGAGTTATGGCTTTGCCCATTTCATCAGTTGCTTTTATTGCTGCTTCTTGTGATGACAAGCAACAAGAAGTTTCAAAAGAAGTTGTTTTTAATTTAAAAGACAACCTTAGACAAGGTGCATACTTTTTAGACTATAGTGCAAAATTAAGCATCAACTATCAAGATAATCCAGTTTTAGAAACAGCTGTTTCAGGACAATTATTTAGAAATATTACTATTTCTTCACCAGAATATGATACAACAACTAAAGCACTTAAAAAATCAGGACAAGTTGCCTACAAATTTGAATTGGCAAAATCAATTACTATTACTTTAGAAGATGGTAGTCAAAAAGTTTATGACAAAGACGACTATGAACTATCAACATCAGACACCAACCCATATGAATATCAAAAATCTTCGGATTCACGTTCAATCAACTCAGAACAATTTATACAAGACATGCGTGCCGCAAACAAAATTTCTATTCAAGTTCGTGACGATGTTTATTGAACAGATGCTGATGGCAACAAAACACAATATAAAGTGGTAGCAGAAGACTTCTGATACTCATACTTACGTTCATACTTCCAAGGACGTTTCCAACGTCAAGAAGCTGGATATAATGGAACTCCAGATCAAGCTAAAGCAGTTGATAAAAATATTCAATCTGTTACAGGAGTTAGCCCAATTGAACGTTTCGGAAAACAACTATTCACTCACAATCAACTAATGGAAATAAATGGAATTAGTAGCGAAAAATTTAGAGCATACGACAAAACGACATATGCTCCAGTGAATGCTGTTAAAGACAATAGTTTAGTTCTAGAAATAGACGAAGATTTCAAACAACAAAAAGATATTTTTAATTACTGAAACTTAATGTTTATTAACTCAAACATTTTTGCAGCTGCCCCAAGTCAATACATTAAGGAATTGGCTCAAAAACCAGAGTACAACACTATGTCTACAGTAACAATGGAAAATCCGAAAACTAAAGAAAAATATGATGTTACAGTTAAAACATATGGTTACGACATTGTACATGCATCAGGTATTTATTTCTATGGTGTAAAAGATTGAGAAAATAACCTTTATGCTGGTGCATACATTCCATCAAAAGATTCAACAACTTCAAAATTCATTCTAAAACAAAATCCAAATTACTGAGACCAAGACTGAGCTAAGAGCAAAAATTCAGTAAAACAAATAGTTTTCAATTCTTTAAGTACAGACAACTCAAGAAATTACAGTAACTTTAAAAATGGTCAAAATGCGTTTATGACGTATGATGTTCAAGACCAAAGTACTAAAGACGCATTGAATAAAAACTCTTCAAACTACTCAGTTGTGCCTTTCAAACATTTCCTAAAGACTAAAACTACAATCAAGAGCGTGTTTAACTTTACTCCTGCTCCAAGAGTCGCATATGACGATGATACAAAAGTTGCAGAGGTAAACTATGAAAGTATTGCATTTAACAACAATTATGCAAAACTTGTTTATGGTGCTTCTATTGATGAAATTCAAAAAGGATATGTTGGTACAGACTTAAATCACGTGACTCGTTCAATTACTAAAGGTGCTCTAAGCCCATTATCAGCAAGTTTTAAAACAATGATTAACAAAGCAATCAACTGACAACAAATTGTTTCAAAACTTAACCCTGATGCAAATGTGGATCTATGATTAAATGGTGCAGCGCCTGATGCCAAAATTGGTGGAACAGACCAAGAGACATCGCAATACAAAACACCTCGTGATGCGAAAGATATCATCAATGATTTAATCGCTATTGATGCACAAGGAAATAAATTAACATTAACAGCTAACAACGCATACAAAAATGACACAAAATCAATATATTTTGACTCAATTAAACCAGCAATGAAAAAATTACTAGATGATTTCTACAAAGAAAATTCATTGTCAAGCGACCAAAAAATTACTTGATACATCTACAACAGCTCAGTTGTTAACACAGCGGAAGAAAAAGCATACAATGACATGATTCAAGTAATTAAAGACTTAGACAGTCGTTTAGATCCAGTTTTCAAGAAATTAAACACTAACGAAGATATTGTGAAAATTTTTGGAGCTGACAATGGTACAGGAGCTAACACTATTTCACAACATTTAGTTCTTAACTATGAAGATGACTCTCAAGCTTCATACCTAGATAAAATTACTCACGCAATTGGACAAAGTATGTTCCCATTATTCCAATTATTTGCTGATGCTGATAAAGGAAACAAATCACCACTTGCTCAAAACTTCCCAGAACTAACCAATTTCGCTAAATTTATGAAGAAACAATTCGACAACGGAAACTTCAAAATGAACGAAATTTACAAACCGAATGCTGCAGATAAAAATCTAGAAGCGCAATTTAAACCTCTAACTTGAAATGATCTAGACAAAATGAACTCATATGAAGAAAGAAACTTATATTTAAGGGGAATTTGAATAGATGATCTAAAAGCATATTCATATAGAGGACTAGGTGGGCCTGCATATAAATATGATGCTTCGAAAGGAATTTTCTCAATCGACAATATTACTGAGGCTGCTAAACTTGCTCGTGATTATTTAAAAACTGTAACTAACGAACAAGTTGTGCAACTACTGAGAGAACTAAATACCTGAAGAGGGGTAGAAATTAACTTAGAAAAATGAATTCCAAGTTTAAATAACTTAGATTACAGATATAGTCAAAAATACTTATCTGCTCCAATCGCATTTAATGATATAGATTATGTACAAGATATGAAAATCAATACTACAAAGGAAAAATAGACAACATTATTTTTGAAATTTTGTCACTAAAATAGCCTTAAGTTTAATCATTCTATTTCTTATTAACATCATCATCTATACCCTAACTACTGCTTTTCACCCGGTACCTTTAGACATTGAAAAAATGTCAATGGCGCCGGATCAAACAGGGTATGAAAGACTGTTAGAAATCTATCAACTGGATAAACCTTTGGCACAAAAAGTCTTCCAATATATTGGAAGGCTCTTTACTTTTAATTTTCTTAATTTTCAGGTTCTAGATCAATCAATTGGTGTCTTAAACCAAGAAAATTTGAAACTAAGTAACTACTGAATCACACAAAATCGTTACAGCTACACAATTGGTTTAATAAGTTTATTAATAAGCCTAATAATTGGTTATTGCCTAGGTTTGCTTGCAGCATACAAAAGAAACAAAGCTACTGACTATTTAATAAATTTTGGAGTTATCATTTTCATTTCGATTTCTTTATTGATATTAATTCCAATCATCAATTTATTGTTTTCAGAGACATCAATGATTATTGATTTTGACGTACACAAGTTTTCAACCTATTTGTTGCCAATACTCAGTCTTAGTCTTATTTCGATGTCTTCAATTGTGCAAGTGACAAGAAGTGAAACAATTAAAGTTCTTAATTCAAGTTACTATTTACATGCCACAACATTAGGAATGAATGGTTGACAAAAATACTGAAAAGTTGTAATTAAAAACTCAATTAGTCCAGTATTGACACTGATTCCTTTTGAAATATTGTCACTTTTCATTGCAAGTATCTTTTTAGAAAGTTATTATGCTGTGCCAGGAACTTGAAAATATTTATATTCAGTTATCGCCACCTATCACAATGAAGCACTTTGCTATTTAGTTGCCTTTTTATCAGTTACGTATTTAAGCTCACTATTAATCACAGAAACTATCAAATTATCAATTAACCCATTTGCAAAGGATTAGAATGGAAAAATCACTTTTTCGCTTTGCATCGCAACGCAAGCACAATCTCGATATTGTTGGTAAGAAGCAAAGTTACTTTAAAAGATTTTTTAGCAATAAAATAGCAGTCTTTTTATTGATAATTTGACTTTTGATGATATTTATTAGTTTCATAAATATCTTTTTAAACTCTTCTCCATATGAAGAATTTGCTAATTTGAACTTAGATAAAAACATAACAGCACATATCACCGTGTCAAAAGATAATCCTTTACTTTACACAATTGAAAAAAGAGAATCTGACAATATTTATCAAACTATTTACTCAATAGTAAGTAAAGAAGATAATCACATTTATCATACCTTTATAACTAACAATTTGCAAAGGGAGTATTTAGTTTTTAATTTAGATCAATTCTTTAGTTCTCAAGCTAAACATGACTACCGTTATGCATTACTAGGGACTGATAGAAATGGTTATGACGTTTTAGTTCATAGTTTAAAATTGTTTTTCTATTCTTTTGGTTGTGCGATGTTGTGTTTTGTTGTAGAAATGTTTTTTGGTTTTAGCTGTGGAATATTTTTAGCAAGAAAACAGAGTCAATTAAGATCATTTATCAAAAAATCACTTGGTTCAATTGTTGCTATTCCTGACATTATGTATATTTTGATTTCGCTTGTAATATGAAATTCAATTACTGGAGTAATTGTAGCAATCATTGTAACTGGATCGGTAAGACTAACTTACTGAGCTGCTTCTTATGCTGAAGAAGAATGAAATAAAGAATATGTAAAAGCTTTGATAGCAATGAATGCATCGGTTTTAAGAATTGTTTATGTTCACATTTTGTGAGCGATTTTTGGAAGAATACTCATTTTATTTGCAAGAAGATTGGGATATATTATTTTCCTGTTAGCAACAATAAGTTTTCTAGGTTTTACAATCAATTGAAATATTGCTTCACTATTCAAAGAAAATTGAACTGATCGCGCTAAGAATATGTGGCAAATTGTCTTTCCAACTTTATATTTATTTATTTTCTTGATAACAAATCAACTTTTAGCCATTCAAATAGCAAGAGTAGTTGATAACAATTAAGGAGTAAAAATGATTAAAACTTTTAAATGAAATGATTTAGAACTTGAATATTTGCACATTGATAACAAGAAGGATAAAAACTTAATTTTTGTTCATGGTTTTGGTTCGGAATTTGCTTTCTTTGAACCTTTGTTTAATTCATTTGCAAATGAGTACAACATTTGAGGCTTAAACATGCCAGCAAGTGGTAAAAGTCAATACAAACCGGAAGTCATGAAGTTTCTAACTTTTTGTGATATTTTTGATGCTTGAATTAAAGAAATTAATGTTGACAATCTTTATCTATTCGGACACTCAATGGGTGGAGGAATTTCAATGTCAGCTGTGTTGAAAAACAGTAAAAAAATCAAAAAGATTGCTCTTGTGGGGCCAATGTCACGTTCTGGATTAACAAGAGTAAAAGAATTTGACGAATGCTTCTTTCCATTGAATACTGAAGAATGAAAGAAACTAGTTAACCTTTGCTATTATGATCCTTCAAAATTGCTAAATGATGAAAACAAATTAAAACAAATGGATAAATATTTTGCAACTCACCAGGAAGAATTAAGAAACATCTATGCCCTTGGTAGAATCTTGCCAAGTTTAGAAAATATGGATAGAATTGACGAAGGAATTAAAAACACAAAAATGCCAGTAGGTCTTTTCATTGGTGCTTATGATGGAATAATTGATTTTGCTAATATTGCAAATTATTACCACAGTGTTAACAAAGATGTTCAAGTTTTCGAATTTCAAAAAGCAGGACATTCAATATGATTGGAAGACTTTGACAATTTTATTGATACTCTCAAAGATTTCTACGCAAATTAATTAACAAAGGCAAAAAAACATAATGCTTAAAAGCTTATTTGAACAGTACTTATTATTTACAACACGGCGCAATGCTGTGTTTTTTTGTACAAATTGAGTCTATTTTATTTTTTAAGTTTTTTCAAAAAAGTAACGTAAATTAATCTCCAAGTTATTTTTTAGTATATTTAGTAGTGTTTCAAGACAAAAAAAAAAAAAATCGAGCAGTGTTTGCTCGATACAAAATTATTTTTCTAACTCTTCCAAAAGTTCCATTACGTCGTTCACTACCGAACTATAAACAGGACCTCCACCGAAACCAACAGGAACCAATGCTGCATCCAAAATTTCTTCGTAATTAGCACCAGCTATATAGGCTTTTTTGATGTGTGCTTTCATGCATGGTTTACATCTTTTTGAAACTGCTACTCCAACAGCAACTAGTTCTTTAGTCTTTTCATCTAAGTAATTGGCAGAATAAAGCACTTTTGTAAGTTCACTGAATGCTTTAACAAATTCTGGTCTTTTTTCGACTAAAGTTTCATAACCACTTTTCTTTTTGTCCATAACTTCCTCCAAAAAATTACATTTATACCTAAATTTTAAAGCAAAAACACACTTTTTGAATAAAGCAATCATATTCAACCAGTATTTCAAAACTACATTTAGACTTGATTTTTGACCAATTTCTAATATAATTTAATTCAATGAACCATACAAATAATATTAAATAGAAAGTAATAAATATGGCAAAAAAAATAGACAAAATTACCCCATTAAAAGAAGATTTTTCAAAATGATATTTAGATGTTATTAAAAACGGAGATCTAATAAGTTACACTCAAGTTAGAGGTAGCATCATTTTCAAACCGCTTTCTTACGGAATTTGAGAAAACATTCAAAGAAATCTAGACAATGAATTTAAAAAACTAGGAGTACAAAATGTGTACTTTCCTTTACTTATTCCAGAAAGTTTAATCAATCGCGAAAAAGAACATGTCGAAGGTTTTAGTCCTGAATTGGCCACAGTAACTCATGTTGGAGACAAAAAATTAAGCGAAAACTATTACATCCGTCCCACTAGTGAAGTCTTATTCAATGAGTATTTCAAAAATGAAGTTGAAAGTTATAATGACTTGCCTTTAGTTTATAACCAGTGAGCTAATGTTGTGAGATGAGAAAAAACAACTAACCCTTTCTTAAGAACTACTGAATTCTTATGACAAGAAGGACACACAGTTCACAATAATGCAATTGAAGCAAGAAAATTGACTCGTACAATGCTAAAAGTTTATGCTAAGTTCTTAAAAAATTATCTTGCAATTCCGGTTATTCAAGGAAAGAAAACTCCGCGTGAAAAATTTAGTGGAGCATGTTCTACATACACAATTGAAGCAATGATGAAAGATGGTAGAGCATTACAAGCAGGAACAAGCCATTATCTTGCTCAAAACTTTACTAAAGCATTTGATATAACCTTTAAAAATAAAGAAAATAAAAGGGAACATGCTTATGGAACTAGCTGAGGAGTAACAACTAGATTATTGGGCGCATTAATAATGGCGCATGGAGATGATCATGGAATTATCATCCCACCGAAAGTGGCACCGACTCAAATTGATATTCTAGAAATTTTCGGACATAAAGATCCTGAGGTTAAAAAAATGGCAGAACAAGTTCGTTCAGTTCTTGCTAAAAGCTGAAGAGTAAAAGTAGATTCAAGTGAAAAAGGTCTTGGTTTCAAGGCTGCAAACAGTGAGATCCATGGTACTCCTTTGAGAATTGAAATCGGTTCAAACGAAGCTAAAGAAAGAAAAATGCTTCTTGTTCGTCGTGATACATTACAAAAGATTGAAGTTGCATTTGATTCTAATCTTAAGAAAACAGTTAAGACTCTTTTAGAAGATGTTCATAACAACCTTTACAACTCAGCCTACAATAGAATGATTGAAAATATTGTATTCACTGAAGACTACGAAGAATTTAAAAAACTTATTGCCGAAAACAAATGGGTAATGATGCCATTTTGTGGTTGTGAAGAAGCTGAAGCCAAAATTCAAGAAGAAACAGGAGCCACTGCACGTTGTATCCCATTTGAAGATCCTATCCCAACAAATAAAAATTGCACTTGTCCTGTTACTGGAAGCGAAACAAAACGTAATGTAATTTTTGCTAAAGCATATTAAAAGACAAAAAAAATGCAAAAGCACTCGTTTTTTTACTGAAAAATAACTTTTTTGCTTTTGTGTAATATAATTTAACATATTATTTATAACCCTAAAAAGGAGAGTAAAATTATGATCAAAAAAATCGAAAATGCTAATGATTTAGACATCAAAAACTTAAAAGGGAAAACATTCATTCTATTTTCAGCTGACTGATGTGGAATGTGTGTTATGTTAAAACCAGAAGTTCAAAAATTTGCTGAAAAACACCCAGAAGTTAATGTTCTAACAGTGGATGTTGATGAAAATAGAGACTTAGCAAGACAATGATCAATCAACTCAATTCCTGCTTACTTTGTTTTTGAAGATAACATTCAAAAATTCGGTGGAGTAGGGTATAACACAGTTGATAAATTAGAAAAAATTGCAGGATTCTAATGAATTTCCAACCAAAAGCTATATTTTTAGATCTTGACGGAACATTGGTTGATAAAAAATCAACAATTTCACAAGAGAACATAGAAACTATCAAAGAAATTAACAAGTCTGTACCTTGCTTTATTTCTACTGGTCGTGCTTTTAACGAAAACCTGTTGCAAATAACAAATACTCTTGGTTTAGACTACGGAATAGCTCAAAATGGAGCAATAATTTTCGACAAAACAGGAACAATAATTAGAAAAATTACTATCAACGATGAAAAATTCAATCAAATTATTAAGATTTTGATTGAAGATAAATTCTCGTTTATTGTAAATTCAAGTTCAACGATTTATTCAAATAACCTGTTTGCCAAAATGATTCCTGTTTTCAAAAAGAAAATATATGTTGCCACTTACAACAAAATGCCAAAACAAGATGATGTTACTAAAATTTTAGTTTTAAGCTTCTCAACAAAAAAATTGGCACTTTTGCAAAAGAAATTACTTAAATATGTTCCAAACATTAATGTCGCAATGACTGCAAACAATAAAGCGCTAGAAATAAATGATATTGAAGCCTCAAAAGGCTTTGCTGACAGCTATGTTTGTGCTTTAAAAAATATTGACCCACAAAAAGCCGTGCATTTAGGCGATAGTATGAATGATGCCAGTGCAAAACAGTATTTGGGTGCTTTGATTGCGATGAAAAATTCAAGCCCACAGCTAAAAAACCTTGCAACAGAAATCGGTGCGCACTATAAAAAAGCCGGAGTTTCTAAAATATTAAAAAAACTAATTAATGCAAAATAATAATTTTTCGAGCAAAACAAGTGTTTTTGCTCTTTTTTTTACACAATGTATTTCTTGATAAAATTAGACGAAATAAGTTAAGATAGTTCATTCAAATATCACAAAAATCGCTTTTTTTCTTTGTATTCAATGATGTTGTTCATATCAAAAGTCAAAATACAGTAATATACAAATATATAATTTAAATATGAATGATAAAAATAACAATAGAACATTATATTTTTTCAAAACTATTGACCAATGTTTGAATATTGATGAAATATGTGAATCGATTAAGGAAAAAAATATTCTAAGAGTGAAATCAGTTCAAATTTATTTTGTAGTCATTGTAAAATAGCGAGATTTACTCTTGCAACGAATGAAAACGGAACTTTATGAATTAGATCTTATCCAATTAAAACAAGTGGTAAGCACGATATTTCTTGCCCTTTTTTAAAAGAACAAAATAAAAGCGTAATTAATGCTGATAAAAATTACAAAGAAAATGAACTTTTGTCGTTTTTCTCTTCTTATATAAATAAAAATTCCAAAAGAGAAGGTAGTCATCATGATAAAGCTTTGAATGATGTTCAGAAACCTTCGGAACAACAACAAACAAGAAAACGAATTCAAATAATAACGCCAAACAATTTTGACAAAATAGAATATCACAAACTGTCGTTACTTAAAGGGAAATTTAAATGTCGTTTTATTTATAAAGATGACAGCAAGTTGTTCATAAATTTTTTAAACGAAAAGGGTATGACTGAATTTTCTGTTCTTTGAGACAGTGACATTCTAAAAAAAAGTGATGAATGACATCAAATGATTGAATGAGGAACTCGAAAAGAAATCTATTTTGAAAATAGATGTAGAATTATGCTTGAATGGTTTTACCAAGTCACAAAATCCAAATTACAAAGACAATGAAGGTTATTACAGCAGAATGCAATATCATCGACTAATCATTAAATTTAATAAAGTGAAATAAATTTATTTTAAAGTAGGATAAATTACTTATAATTAGTTATCTTTTACTCAGGAAGGCCGTGTGTTTTCAGTTAGATCTAGAGTATAGGATAAAAAGGTCGTACTTTCAAATAATAATGAAGTTTTCACTCCATCAATGATGGGGTGTTTTTCATTCAGGACAACATTGAATTTTTCATTGTTGTATCACTGGATATAATCTTTAACCAAATTTTTTCAATTAGCAAGAAGTCGTTTTATGGGTTGGTTGCGAATATAAACATTCCAATTTTAAAATAGAGAAAAAGTATTTAGTTTCTTCGCTATCTGAGACTGTTCATGCTTTTTCCATTGCGATACTTTTGCGCCATTTTTTATTGTATTAGTATATTCCGTTAGTGAATATCCATGAATGAATAACTCATTCTCCATCAAATGAATATTTCTAATATAGTTGGCAACAAGGTTAACATCATTTAAACGCTTAAGTTCAAATTAAGTACTTTTTTTATTTTTGTGATGTAATACTATTAACAAGAAAATTGATTTTGCGCAACATCTTTTATTGACGAAGATGAGTTACATTAGCAAAAATAGCATTTAATTTGTTTTTTCTAAAATTTCTTTTGACAAGATCCAAAAATTTAGTATTTGTGTTTTTAATTTCTCTTTATTTTATTTTTTGTCTAATTTTGCAGATTAAAGCACATATTTGCAGATATAATTTGTCTATTTTTCAAGATTTATTCTGTTTTGTAAATGTTTTTTTAAAGTAATGATGCAATTTTTAGTTATACACAAAAAACTATTCTAACTAAGAGTTTTTGAATATTTTTTAGTTCTTAAGAATTATTACTAGCTTTTGTCTGTTTATTTACTAGGTTTAGCAACTCTTTCTTTTTTTATGTGCAAAGCCGTTTTTAGAAAGAATATTATTTTGTATTTCAAAAGGTTCATTTTTTTACCCTATTTATTATTTAGTAACCTTTCAAACTCAAATTTTTAAAGATTAAAATTAAGTAATATACAAAATAAGGTGACAGTATGCAAAATCTAAATTTTAAATTAACCTTATTTTTAAAGTTGTGTACAACAGGTTATTGTTTGATATGAGTTTAATTTTTATCACAAAAATAAAAAAAGTATTATAATTTAATTTGCTTAATAGCATTAGAAGCTATGTGTTGCCACCATAGCCAAACGGCCAAGGCAAAGGTCTGCAACACCTCGATTACCGGTTCGAATCCGGTTGGTGGCTCCAAAATGCGCCCGTAGCTCAATTGGACAGAGTGTTTGGTTACGGCCCAAAAGGTTGCGGGTTCGACTCCTGCCGGGCGCGCCATTTCAAGAAATTGACCCTTAAAAGAGCGTTGTGCTCTTTTTTTGTTACTCTTTTAACACTCAAAACAAAGTATAATTAAATACATGCTTAAATTAAAAAAGACGAAAACGATATTATTTGCACTTGCGGCAGTTACTACACCAGTCGTGGCCTTAACATCTGCTTCATGTAACAAAACTAAGAGTGATTTTGAAATTCCTGAAAGAAATAGAGTAGTTTTAGCAACAACTTATACACCGCAAAGTGATTTAAAAAGATATAGTGCACTAGTTGATTTAGTCACTAAATATAACGAATATGTGGAAAAAACCAATAAAGAGATTAAAGAATCAAGCAATCCAAAGCAAAGTCTTTTAAAACCGGTGGAATTACAATATTTTGCTGGGTCACTAAATGACTTGTACTTGAATTTAAAATTAAAACTTAATGCCAAAGATGTCAACACTATCCCAAATGCAGTTCTCGCTTATCCTTCAACTGCTGTTCTGTTATCTAGTTACAACAAGCTTTTAGACTTAAAAAATGTTGACACTTCAGATATTAAAGATGAATTTTTAAAAGCTAATAGTAACCTAATTGGACCAAAAAATATTCAAGTGGGACTGCTTCCTTTTGGAAAAAGTAGTGAAGTAATGACAGTTGACTTACCTTTATTAGGTTACATATTAACAACACTAAACACAAAGTATGACTCTTATTTAAAGAATCTTACTCAAGAACAAAAAGTCAATTTAAAAACTAACTTGATTTCAGCTACAAATTCAGAAACCTTACAAAAAGCGATAAACCTTTGAAAATCAGATTCTATCAGTGAAAACGAAAGAAATTTAATTCAAGAGCTTTGAAAACTTGACAAAGCTAATTTTGATTTCAGTAAAGTACAAAACTTTACACTAGATGATTCGATTATTTACACATATGACAATCAAATTTCTTTTGCTAACTTCTTAGCAAATTCTTTAGAAACTAACACTAATGAGTTTTTTGTTCTTGGAGTTGACTCGGTTGTAAATTACTTGTACTTACAAATGTTCAATGTAGCAAAGGGTGATTTTAAAAATTATTATTTACAGCCAGGAATAAAGAAAGACTATCTAATTGATTATTGAAAAGTCTTGAATGATAATCAAAACGACACAAATTCTAAAGAGTTTTACTCAAGAATTAAACAAATTGTTGACTTAATTAACACAAAAAGATTTTATGTTCAAAGAGACTCATCAAGAGATTTTAACTCTTCACGTCTTCAAACAGCACACAAGGTTCTTTTTGGATCTGGTTCAACATTAGCATATAATTATGTACGCTTTGCTCAAGATCCTTTCTTCTACAAAAATCAAAATATTTCATACTGAGCTAATGGGGATTTAATCAAAGATCAAGAAACAACAAAAATGACAATTGGTTCAAAAAAATATATGTTACCGACTGACATTGACAAAAAACAAAAAGTTGTGAGTTTACTGAACTTTGACTCAAACAACAAACCTACTACTGCTTCAAAGACACAAATTTTGACTGAAAATCTTATTTCTATAAATAAATTTATGGAAAACGCAAACAATGCAAAAGTGTTATATAACTCAACAGAAGCCAAGGAATTTATCATTAATAATTTGAGCGATTTTGTTAAGTTTTATGTGTTTGACACATCAAACCCAATGACTGAAGAGCAATACAACTCAGTATACAAAACAATTGATGATATCAATACTGCTTATGCTTCTAATTTGGCAGTCAAGGACAAACTTGAAAAAATAAGCGAGCTTGAAAAAAGTCTTCCAAAGCAAGTAGATTCTTGATGATTGTTAAAAGATTTTAAGCCACAAGGAAACAAACTTTCATTAAAGAATACGTTAATCACTACACCACCACAAAAAAACAATGATGAAGACCCAAACTACAATGGGGCATATGTTCTACAGGGTCCTTCAATTGTTGCAATTGATGCTGGACAAAAAAATAATGCTTCAACTTTAGCATTTATCAATTGACTATATAGTGATGATTTTAAACAAAGCTGAAGTGACTTAAAAGAAGGTGTTGAATTAACCCCAGTCGAATATTTTGCTTATCGCGCTGGGTACTTGTTTCCGTCGAAAAATTTCATCGAACAAAGTCCAAATTTAAATACCAATGCCTTTTTGGATATTTTCATCAAGCAAGTGCAAAAAACCGAGCAAGGTGATGGTCAAGTTCCTTTCGAAGAACCAGCTGATAAAAACAGTGATAAATTCAGAGGAACGCTAAAAGGATTGTTTAATACTACTTATGCTTCACGTGATAATCAAGTGCAATTTAGTTATCAAGACTTCGTAAAGGTGCTAAAACAAACAATGGATATGGTAGAAGAGCGAGCATAACTCGCTTTTTTACTTTTAAAAATGTAATTTTTAAGTTATGGCAAGATAAAAAGTGTTATAAAATTAATAATATTAATTTACTGCAAGTTTCAAACAATAATATGAAAGGATTAATATGTCAAAGATTAACTTTTTTGCTCTTGGAGGACAAGACGAAAATGGTAAAAATTGTTATGTTTTAGAAATTGATTCCAAAATTTTTGTTATCAATGCCGGAACTAAAGTACCAATCAATTCACATAATGGAATTGATACTTTAATTGCTGATTTTGATTATTTAGAAAAACATGCCAATAAAATTGAAGGGATTTTCATTACTGATGTTCACAACGAAAGCTTTAGTGCTATTCCTTGAATGTTAATGAAAATCAAAAACGTCAAAATCTATACATCTACATTCAATAAGTTTGTTGTTTTAGACAGAATTTCAAAATACAGTATCGAACATAATGACTACGAAGTTATAGCAATTAACAAACCTTTTAACATTGGCAAAATAAAAATAACTCCACTACCTTTAGCAGGGGGATTGCCAGGAACATTAGGTTTAAATTTCAATACCGATAATCAAAACATTTTATTTATGACTAATTTCGTTATCGGTAACCTTGGC
Organism: Mycoplasma sp. 1573; assembly: GCF_053851775.1. Taxonomy (NCBI): domain Bacteria; kingdom Bacillati; phylum Mycoplasmatota; class Mollicutes; order Mycoplasmatales; family Mycoplasmataceae; genus Mycoplasma; species Mycoplasma sp. 1573. Next base: position 35,179 of record NZ_JBSQBG010000001.1, read on the forward strand.
CCTTATGGGCAAACTAAATTGCAAGATATTCAGCAAAAAATTGGTTCTGATCCGATCAAAATATTAATTATGGACTCAGGAAAATCAAATCAACCAGGTAATACTATCAATAAACTTTGAGTAACTAATCAAATTGAATACAAATTTATGGAAGCAAAAGAAGACCAAAGAATCATTGTCGGACTATACGATGAAGACATGATTACCGCTAATGAAATCTTGCTTCTAGCTATCAAATACAATCGGCCAGTCATCACATACGGTAGAAATTATTCAATTTTGATTGATTTGTTGCAAAAAATGCATCCAAACATGAAAATGCCGGAAGTTATTGATTATCGCAATGCCAATAGTGTTCACAATGCTGTTATTTTAGTCACTGGAGCAATTGAAAGATTACACAATCGTTTCTTAAGAATTGCTTCAGGAAATGACGTTTACTTGACACTAAGAGGAAATGATAAAGTTATTATGATTGCTCCACCAGTTAATGGTTTAGAAGTTAATTATGCAGTTACACTGGATGAAATTGCTCGTACATGTTCAGACTTAATTGAACTAAGCTCAAGCGAATATTACTCATGTAATCCAGCTAAACAAGACATTATTGATGTTGTGAAATTCTTCCGTCCAGAATACTTTATCCCAATTCAAGGTCTATATCGTTATTTTGCATTAGCAATCAGTGAAGTAGTTAAACATGCTTTTATGAATCAGAACAATTGCATTATTTTGAATAATGGTAAAGTTGCTCAATTTGTTGATGGTAAACTATTTTCACAAAAACACACTTTAAGACATCATGGTGATGTAATAATTGATGGTTTTGGAATCGGAGATATCAGTCACGAAGTTATTAAAGAAAGAGAAACACTAGCAAGAGATGGTGTGATAGCAGTTTCAAGCTTAATTGACTACAAAACTAAACAGCCAATTGGACAATTAAATATTGCTAGTTATGGAATTATTTCCAAAGAAAATAAAGAAGAAGTTACACAATTGATTGAAAAAATGTTTAATAAAGAATTTGAAGAAGCAGAAGAAATTAATTTAAAAGATATTCAAGAAAAATTACGTCGTACAATTAGAAAAAAAATGTTTAAAGTGCTTTACAAAGAACCATTAGTGGTGGTGACTTTATATGAAATCTAGTAAATTTAATTTTTTAAAATTATCAAAAGAAAATAACACCAATAAAACCAAAAAACACTTTGGATCAAAACGATTGTGACTAATTTTAACAATTGTTTTAAGTGTCTTTTTCTTAGTTTTTTCATTCCTGCCTGTGCCAGTTATAACCACAATTCACAGTTACACAATGGGGGCATTATTTGGAGCTTTTTCGACATTCATTTACTTATTTGTTATCTTATTTGCACTAAAATCACTTTTTAAATTTGAAAGTAAATTTTCATGAAGAGCTTTTCATATTTCAATTAACAAATCTATTTTCTTGGTAATCAGTGTTGTTTTTTTGACAACCACTCTTTACACTATGAAACAAAGCTTGGGCGAAATCTCTGGAAAAATTGATGCACCACAAAACGCTTTCAAACCAATATTCAATATATGATTTTCACAATTTAGCAAAGCTTATAATGGTAATACTGCCTTACCAAATCAGTACACAATGGGAATTGTTCCAACATTCTTTTATGCAGCTTTTGCAAGCATGGGTTCAACAGTCTTGGCACTCGTTTTATCAATCGTTTTGTTGCTAACTAGCTTAGTTTTATTAATTGTTTCACCTACCGTTTTAAACCGTTTTGCTTTTTCTAAATCAAAACGTGAAAAGGCAAAGCTCGAATCACTTAAAACTACAACAACCAAATATACTCAAAATAAAGCTACACAAGCACAAATCAAAACATTTGATGATAAAAATGAAGACAATCTTGCTTTCTTGAATTTACAAGAAGACAAGCCTCAAGTTGACAATAACAAAATTGTTTACAATCAAAATCAACGCGTTTCTTATAACGAAAATATTGAAGAACTATCAGACATTAACAATGAACACCAAACTGATGAATTGATAATTCAAAACAATGAAATTCATCAAAAAAGTATACAAACACAAAGCAATATTGATTTTGATGTTGATCCGTTTGATACAAGAGAAATAAACATTGATTTTGATTCGCCAAGCGAGCAACAATTCACTGAAAATACACACGAAAACATTGAATCACATACACAAAGAGATAACGATTTTAATAACATTTTTTATCAACCAAGTCAAGAAACAGATGATCTGAGTGAATCTGAAATTACTGAAATTAGTTCTGAAGATTCAATTTCAAATAAAAATCTAGAAGATATATTTGAAGACAACAATATTCAACCATTTGAGAAAGAAGAAAAAGCATCAAGCCAGAAAACTACTAAAAAATATAGTTTGGTTGATGACGACGATTTAGGATTGGATTAATTTATGGAAAGAAGAATTGATGATAGCTTAGCAATAAACGACATTTTCATAAACCCGACAAAGACTTTTTTTGAAACTAATGAAAGCAAATTGGGCGACATTTTTGATGATTTTATCAATGAAAGAATAAAACAATTTGATCCAGAAGCTGCCAACAAGGTTACATCACTAAGAAAAGAGATATTAGACAAAAAAGTTTCAATCGAGAAGCTTTATCAACATCTAAACATTGGTGGTAAACGTTTTGGAAACATCATGATCATTTTGAGTTGTTTCATTCTGATAGGTTTTATATTTCTAGCAATGGGAATATACCGTAAAAATTGTGAAGCAATTGAATCGTTTGAAAATGAAAAACAAAAAGCATACAAAGAAGCTGATAATTTAAGAATTGAAAAAGAAGCAATTTTGTGTTCAGTTTTCAACACTTTCAGTCCAGAAGACTTAAGATCATATGCCTTTAGTAAAATAGGAATCAATAAAGTTGAAGTAACTGACTGAAGCGATCTAAAACCGGTTTTCGCAGACACAACTAACCCGGTTTTCATTCACGCAGTACAAAAATATGACATCCGGAACACATATTTTTACGACATTTTTTATCGTGTTTTAACGTATGAACCAATCGAGTATACAGGTTCGATTGTTGTTAGCTATAGAAATGGCGACAAAACTTATAGCAAAACTATTGTGGCCTATTATCAACACACTTCACCTTTTTTAAAAAGCCGTTCTTTATTCTTATACCCAAGTAATTACTTACCAGAATTAAGTTTCATTTCACAACCTCTTGAAAGTGAAAGGAAAATAAGAAAAACACTGAAAAAGAGCACAGTTTTACTGGAAAATCGTGATTTTTACCAACATTTTAATCTTGAATACAACAACGATGTTGCATTTGTAAACTTTTTCCAAATGTTAATACAACAAAGATACATAGATTGAAAAATATATAGTCAAAAATTAAATCTATTCACTCCTGATTTTGAGAAAAAACCAACTGCTTTCTTAATCAACAACTGAAACATAAATGATGCTAAATTTTATTCTGAACTTAACTACAATGCAGTTGAAAATATAAGATTTGAAGAATCAGATATTGATAGAGTTAAGAAGGCTTTATGACCATTCTTTTACACAAATATGTCAAATCTTTTGGCTTCGATAAATTTTGTTTTTCAAAATAAATATTTAGCGGCTGAAAAGTACACTAAACCAGGTCAACGTTATCAAATGGATTACAAAGATGATCAAATTGTGTCAAATCCAGTAGATACTAAATTAGATGATACTTTAATAGTTAAATCAAAAATTTACAAAGAAACTTACTTAGAAATGTATAGTAAAGAAAGATTGAGACCCATCATTTATGAAATTGATTCTCAACATAAATCTTCTGACACTTCGATTTTTAACATCATTGCAACAAGCTGATACGGAATTGAAAAAGTTGAATATGTTAGAGTTTATGACCACGATTGCGGTACTGTTAATGTTCCAGTTCCTTACACTGACTACACCATGTTTAAAGAGCCTAAAATCGTTCTATTTAACTCAAAAATACGTCTAGAAAAAGGACAAATGATTAATTCCGGACTTGTTAAAAAAACTTTTTCAAGAAATAATGCAACTAAGATAGATCAACAGCTAATTGATGATAATAGAATGTATTTCAACTATCATTTTGTGAAAAATGAAGAAAAAGCATTTACAACAACAAGATGAATCAATAATTTTAATCGTCAATTCAATAAATATAAAGATACATACAAATTAGAAATCAATGAGCATGGAATATTTGTCTTTATTGACAAGCCAGACAAATTGGAAAAAAGTGTTATCGATCAGATGGCTGCAGCAATGAAACTTTAAATTAAGATATAATTTAAAAGAGCATAAATTCTAAGGAGAAAAAATGTTATTTGATTCAAGAAATGAACAAGTGGAAGTTAAATTAAACGTTGACAACCACATTCAACCAGCTAAAGCAACTAGTGCACAAAAAGCTATGTATATCTTTTTCATTATCATATCTTTATTCATCTTCTTGATTTTTGCATACAAAAAGAAAAATTCTTTCAATACTATGCAAGTAGAAGCACAAGAAGCTAGTTCGCAAATTCAGGCTGCGCAAGCAAAAAGAAGAGCAACATTGATTAAAATGATGGATGGAGTAAAAAGCTACAGAAATCACGAAGCAGGACTACTAGAAAGAGTTACAGAATTACGTTCAAAGATCGCTGATGTTGATAAAACAAACAACTTACAAGAAAAACAAGCAATTCTAGAAAATGTTACTCGTGGACTTTCATTAACTTTCGAGCAATACCCAAATTTAAAGGCAGAAAGTCTATACTTGCAATTCAATACTGAAGTTGCTTTACAAGAAGATGAAATCTATGCAGCACGTAGAGTTTACAATATGAGAGTAAGACGTTTCAACCAAGAAATTTATGTTTTCCCTTGAATCGTTTTAGCTGAAAAAATGGGTCTACACAACCTAGCATTCTTCACAGCAACTGAAGAAGAAATTAAAGATGTAGATACTTCAAGCTTATTATAAGAATTTAAATCGCCTCTAAGGGCGGTTTTTTCTTGCTTTTTGCTAGTCATGGTGCTTCAAAATGCCTAAAATAAGGTAAAATTTTAATATATTTATATATTAAAAAAGAGGTAGCAATGGAGCAAAAAAATCATAATAATTACGATTCAAGCAGCATTGAAGTTTTAAAAGGTCTAGACCCAGTTCGTAAAAGACCGGGAATGTACATTGGAAGCATCGGTTTCAAAGGTCTTCACCACATGATTTGAGAAATTCTTGATAACTCAGTCGACGAAGCTTTGGCAGGTTTTTGTAATGAGATCACAGTTAACTTATATCCTGATAATGTAGTTGAGGTTATCGACAATGGTCGGGGAATACCGGTTGACAAACACCCAGGAACAGGACTAAGTACAGTCGAAACAGTTTTCACGGTTTTACATGCTGGTGGTAAATTTAACTCAGATGCCTATAAAGTTAGTGGGGGATTACACGGGGTAGGAGCTAGTGTTGTTAATGCCTTAAGTCAGGAATTTGAAGTATGAGTTACTAGAGATCAAAAAGTTTACTATCAAAAGTTTGCTAATGGAGGGCAAAAAGTAAATGAGTTGGCTGTTATTTCTGAAGCTCCTGAAGGAATTAGCGGAACTAGAGTTAAATTCAAACCTGATTTCACAATAATGGAAAAAAATGACTTTGACTTTTCAATCATTGCAGACCACGCAAAACAAACAGCATACCTTAACAAAGGATTAAAACTAAATATCAACGACAAAATTAAAAGTGTTGAAAAACAATTTTGTTTCGAAGGTGGAATAGTTGACTACGTGCGTGAGTTAGGGAAAGGTAAAAAAGTTATCAATCCAGAGATTGTATACGCTGAAGGAAGTTTCAAAGATCCAAGAATGGGTGAAGACGCAAAAGAAGTTAGTGTTGAAGTTGCTTTGCAATATAACGAAGGATTTTCAAATAATGTTGTTTCATATGCCAATAACATTTCAACAAATGAAGGTGGAACACATGAGCAAGGTTTTAGTGATGCTTTAGTAAGAATTTTTAATCACTGAGGTGAAGAAAATAAGCTAATCAAAGATGAAAAAAACCGTTTATCAAGAGATGATATTCGTGAAGGATTAGTGGCAATTATTTCAGTAAAACACGCAGATCCTATTTTCGAAGGTCAAACTAAGGGGAAACTAGAAAATAAAGATGCTCGTAGTGCAACTAACAAAGTTTTAAGTGAATCGCTAGAACGTTACATGTTAGAAAATCCTGCTATAGCTCGTTTGATTGTTGAAAAATGTATCAAAACTCAACAAGCTCGTTTAGCTGCTAAAGCAGCAAGTGAAGCGTCACGTAAAAAAGATGGACTTGAGTTTGGAAACCTACCAGGAAAGCTTGCTGACTGTTCAACTAAAAATGCTGAATTAACTGAACTTTACATTGTCGAAGGGAACTCTGCTGGTGGTAGTGCCAAAATGGGTCGTGACCGTTCAATTCAAGCAATTCTACCATTGCGGGGAAAAGTTATCAATGCCGAAAAGAACAATATTCAATCAGTGTTAGAAAATAAAGAAATTGGAACTTTAATTCACGCTCTTGGAACTGGAATTCGTGATGAATTCAATATTAACAAACTAAGATACCACAAAATCGTTATTATGACTGACGCCGATGTCGATGGAGCTCACATTACAACCTTATTGCTAACCTTTTTCTATCGTTATATGCGTCCTTTAATTGAATATGGTTTTGTTTACTTGGCGCAGCCACCACTATACAAAATAAGTTATGGTAAAAATGTACAATATGCTTACAATGACAAGCAAAAAGAAGAAATTTTAGCATCTATTGACAAATCAAAAGTTAACATCCAACGTTACAAAGGGTTGGGAGAAATGGATCCAGAACAATTGTGAGAAACCACAATGAATCCTGAAAATCGTCGCATGTTACAAGTACAAATCGAAGATGTAGCTGCAGCTGACACAATCTTTACCACTCTAATGGGTGAAGAAGTTGAACCACGTCGTGATTTCGTACAAGAAAATGCTAAATATGCTTCAAATATCGATTTTTAATTCATGAAACATCTATTAAAAAATCAAGGTTTTACCAATAAAACTTATTTTGATGATAAACAAAACACATTCATTAAAGAAAAACAATATGATGAATTCAATCACAAAATTGATTATCAAATCCTTAACAAATTTGATTTCAGCCCTAAAGTTTTATATGATGATGAAAAAACTTTAGTAACAGAATTTATCAAAGGTAAACAACCAGAATTAAACAAAGAAAACTTAATAAAAATCGGTCAAATGCTGATTACAATTCACAACTCAAAATTACGTTTTCCTGCTAACAATTTAGCAAGAAGATTCAAAGTATATCGCCAAAAGGTTAGTGAACTAGGACGCAAGATTGACGTTTTAGATAAACACTACAAAAAAATTAATCTCTTCTTGAAAAATATCGACAACTCTGCTCCTTGCCACAATGACTTGTGACTATTCAATTTTATTGAGGATGAAAACAAAAATCTCTTCATTACTGATTGAGAATACGCCACAATGGGAGATGTTCACTTTGACCTTGCTTACTTTATTGAATCACAAAATCTTACCGAAGAACAAACTCAGTGATTATATGAAGGTTATGGCGATGACTTTGAACCTTACTATGTTCACATTCACAAAATTTTGGTTAATGCTTTAGTTGTGCTATGGATAAACAAACATCCTGTTAAACCTTTTGATGACAGTCTTTACATTAAAAGAGTTGATGAATATATGAATCAACTAGAAGAAATTAAAAATGCTACAAGACAAACTCAATAAAACTGAGTCTAAACTTGTTATCGAAGAGTTAAGAGGAGTTTTTGGCTCGGTTATTAGTGAAAAAATAAGTGATATTTACTTTTACTATGAAGGCTTTAAGAACAAGACTTACCGTGCTAAATATCGTGGTGAAATGGTCCAAATCAGAATCCCAAAGTTTGACGAAGACTCAAAAATGACTGAAAAAGTCATTGCTAAGAATTTTGATGACTATTTATTTTACAAAGATGGGTACCTAATCAAGAAATGATATAATGGCCAAGATTTGACAAAAATCAAGATTAATCGAACAATTATTCGCAATCTTATTGTTGAAGTAAAAAAACTACACAACACAAAATTCAAGGCTCCAATTTTTAATTGATATAGTTGTAAAATTGATGACACAAAATATGATATGCTTCTAAAAAAATATGCCAATGATGACTTGGTATTGTGTCATAACAACATAAAGCGTTCGAATGTCATAGTTAATAGCCTGGGAAAAATTAAATTGATTGACTTTGGTGCTTGTTCTTACAATTACCCTGCTGCTGATGCTGCTATGATGTATATTAATTTAGGTATTTCAAAACAATTGTTATGTGATGAATTCGATATTACCTTAACTCAACTGGAAGATTTTATTTATTTAGTTAAGACAAGGGAAAAAGCAACTTTTAGCCAATTTTATTCACACCTTGAAACACCGCTGCCAAAAATAGCAAGAGCATTATATCCTTACCAAAACAAGTTCTATAACTACCAGTCTCGTTTCATAGTACAAAAAGTCAAGGATGGCTTTGGAGATCGTTTAAACATTGATTTACTAAATGAATTTTATTTTGTGCCAGTCTATGTGTATCAAGATGACAAAATTATCATTTGACGTTGAATGGAAGCAAACACAACAGGTTTTTTGACTGACAGGAAAATTCGTTCGATTGCTCGTGCTATTAAGATTTTGCATACTTCGAAAATTGAATTTCCGCCTTCAGTTTTAGATAAAAAGATTAAAAATTCTCTAAACCAAATTGGTATCGAAGCATTAAAGGAAGATTTTGACTCAATCTTTATTCATAATATGCGTAAGTGAGTATCTCAGTTAAACCTTAATGCTAACTGTCACAATTCACTTTCAATTGATAATATCTTTTTTTCAAAAAATCAAAGTGTTTATATTACTCAGTGAGATCAAGCTGCTAAAGGAGATCCATTGGTTGATATTGCTAATTTGTTTGAAAACATGGGATTGAATGAACACCAGGAAGCAATCTTTTGAAAGACTTATGGACGTAAATGTCCACAAGATTTCATTAAATACCGCGTCATAGCTCAGTTTCTTGCTTATTTAGCAAATAAAGTAAAACTTGATGATGAATTTCACTCGCGGATTAATATTAAAAGAATTAAAGATCTGATTTACGACTGAAACAAACACTAGTGAAAAGATGGCATAGCCATCTTTTTCATTGCTTTAGTGTCTTGTTTAGTATAATTTTTAATTATGGAAAATCAAAATCAAGAAATTATTCAGAAACCAAAAGCAAAAAAACATAAGCTGCGTTCTGCACTAATATTTTCAGGACTTGCACTTTGTTTTATTGGCTTGATAGCTATTATTCCAATTGTTACCAAAGCTAAAAAACATGAAACACAAAAACCACTTCTTGAAGGTTATGTCGGCGCAAATAAAGAGCAAGAAACAAAAGTAGAGCTAGTTCAAAACTCAGAATCAAAAAAATGAGAACTTCAGAGTCAAAAATATGATTTTGTCAATGCTTTTGCTTCTGGAACTATGATTAGAGAGTTTTCAGTTAAAAATAATAACGTCTTTAAATTTAAGATTAACGAACAATTAATTGGTACTCTAGTTAAAGAAAACTATGAAAAATACTTAAAAGAAATATATAAAGACGATAAACATTTTTCAAACGAAAGTTTCACCTATGAAAATGTAAAAAGCAATGATGAATTGGAGTTCAATGTGTCAAACATTTTCAAGGAATGATATGCAAACGATGAAGAGAAAAAGGATAGCAAACTAACATTTAAAACATTGCTAGACTACATCGATCACTTTGATTTTACTGCTACATATGGTTATATCAAAGACAGCACTACGAAATTTAAACTAACATCAGCTATAACAATCAAAGCTCTTTTTGTTGCTTTAAAAAATTATGAACACCAAAATCCACAACTAGCTGATCTAGAAGTAGAAAAAATGTCATTCAAAATAAAAATAATATTAGATGAAGTCAATCAAATGCAACACCTACTTTTTGAACCGATTTTGATTTTAAAAGGAGAATAATGACTAACGCAGATTTTGAACAAGAAAAAATGATGGCTTTACAAGCATGAAATGCTGTATATGGAAACAAACAAGAAGCAGAAGATTTTGCCGGGAGAAAAATAGTTCGTGATGAATATAAAACAGATTCAGAATTTTCTTGAGAAATAGATGTTCTGTATCCTGTCAAAAAAAATGAACTGCCTACTAATGATAATTTAATGATTATGAGTAGTTTAACACAAAGAGAAAAAGGACTAAACGGTACATTTAAAGCTAATAATAGACATTTTCAAATAAGAAAAACTCTTGACGGTTATGAATTATTTGAAATGTACAACGATGAAAAATAGGCAGCTAAAAGCTGCTTTTTTTGTGTTTTTGTCACCAAAAAGCAAAAAAGAAAAAGCAACTTGAAAGTTGCTTCTTTGAAAATAATTATTTTAGAACTTCTGTAACTGTTCCAGCTCCAACAGTTCTTCCACCTTCACGGATTGAGAATTTTGTTCCGTTTTCAACGGCGATAGGAGCGATTAGAGTAACTGTTAAGTCAACGTTTTCTCCTGGAACAACCATTTCACGTCCATCTGTGAATTTAATTCCACCTGTAACGTCTGTTGTACGGAAGTAGAATTGTGGTTTATAGTTAGCGAAGAATGGTGTGTGACGTCCCCCTTCTTCTTTTTTAAGTGCATAGATAGCAGCTTTGAATTCTGTGTGAGGGATAATTGTTTTAGGTTTTGCTAAAACTTGTCCACGTTGAACATCATCACGGTCAATTCCACGTAGTAATAGTCCAGCGTTGTCTCCAGCCATAGCTTCTTTTAGGTTTTTACGGAACATTTCAATTCCTGTAACAACTGTTTTTTTGGTGTCTTTTAGTCCAACGATTTCAACTTCTTCGTTTAGTTGTAGTTTTCCACGTTCAACTCTACCTGTTGCAACAGTTCCACGTCCTGTAATTGTGAAAACGTCTTCAACTGCCATTAGGAATGGTTTGTCAGTTTCTCTTGGAGGTTCGTCGATTCATGTGTCAACTGCATCCATTAATTCCATGATAGCAGCTTCATATTTTGGATCTCCTTGTAGAGCTTTAAGAGCTGATCCACGAATAACTGGTGTGTTGTCTCCGTCGAATTCGTATGATGATAATAGGTCACGAATATCCATTTCAACTAGGTCGATGATTTCTTCTTCACCTTCTAGCATGTCAACTTTATTTAGGAAAACAACCATTTTTGGAACTCCAACTTGTTTTGAAAGTAGGATGTGTTCACGTGTTTGAGGCATTGCTCCATCAGTTGCAGCAACTACTAGGATAGCTCCATCCATTTGAGCAGCTCCAGTAATCATGTTTTTAACATAGTCAGCGTGCCCTGGACAGTCAACGTGTGCATAGTGACGTTTTTCTGTGTTGTATTCGATGTGAGCTGTGTTAATTGTAATTCCACGTTCTTTTTCTTCTGGTGCATTATCGATAGAAGCATAATCACGAGCTTCTGATAGACCTTTTTTAGATAAAACAGTAGCAATAGCAGCTGTTAATGTTGTTTTACCGTGGTCAACGTGTCCGATTGTTCCAATGTTAACGTGAGCTTTTGAACGGTCAAAATCTAATTTTGCCATTGTATTTCCTTTCTGAAATTTGTTTGTAATTTATAAAACTATTTTTCGATTTTAATTTAACGCGTTAAACCAACCTAAGTATAGTCTTTCACCTATATCCTGTCCATTGCGTTAAATACTTATTAAATTTTAGCAAAAAAAACTCTTTTTTTTCTTATTGGTGTTTGTTCTCTACTTTGTAGAGAAACAAAATGAGTATTTGTTAAGAGTTATTTTTTAGCCTTCTTAAAACTATCTTTGTAAATTTCAATTGCTGCTTTTGCAATCATTGCTCCATTATCAGTGGCATATTCTTTAAGTGGAACCAAAGCATTTGGATGAATAGTTAGGAACATATTTCTAATCGCATTGTTAGCACTAACACCACCACACAAAACTATTGATTTTGGTTGAAAAGTTTCAATTGCTTTCGTCATTTTTTCTTTTAAATACTCAACAATGGTTTCTTGAAATTTGGCAGCTATATCCTCGACTGGAACTTGCTCATTTCGGTTGCGATAATTATTAATGAAGTTAATAAATTGAGTTTTTATTCCACTGAGTGAAAAATCATACTCATTTTCAGTGTGTGGGATAGAAAAATGATGCTTAATATTACTTTTATGAGTTGAAGCAATTTTGTCAATTTTTGGACCTCCTGGATGTTCTAAACCTAGTTTACGTCCGATCTTGTCATAACATTCTCCAACTGCATCATCAATTGTTGAGCCTATAACACTCATTTTAAAACTATTTTGAACAAGAATTATTTGTGTGTGTCCACCAGAAACTACCAATCCTAAAGCTGGATATTTGATTTTTTGACCTATTGAAGCTGAAAAAAAGTGACCTTCTATGTGATCAATAGGAACTATAGGTTTTTGCAGTGTCATAGCGATTGCCTTTGCTGCTAAAAAACCAATTTGAAGTGCACCAATCAAACCTGGTTTTGCTGTGTATGCAATCAAGTCAATTTTATTTAAATCAAAATCTTTTTTAATTTCCTCTAATGCTAGATAAATGTTTTTAACATGCAAACGTGAAGCAATTTCAGGAACAGTTCCGCCATATTTTTTGTGTACTTCAATTTGACTTATTGTTACTATTTTTAAAACACCTTTTCGACTGCTAACAATTGCTAGTGACGTATCATCGTGACTAGTTTCGATTCCTAATACAAGCATTATTCTAGTCCTCCAATTTGTGGGTCATGAAAATACTTAACATCAACGCTTTCTAAGTCTTCTACTAATGTGAAACATTTTTGATACTCTTTAAAATTTATAAGTAATTCACTGTAGTCAATTTCATCAACAACAATGTTTTTCACTAACTCGTGTTTTTCATCATTGTTTGTGTCAATTTTGTATGAAGCATATTTATTAGCCTTGATGAATAAAATGTCATTTTTCAGTTGTTTTTTCAGTAGTTGAATTGTCGAAGTAACATATAGTTGAGTGTTTTTGTGTATTTGGCAAATTGTTCTAGCAAAAGTAAGGGCGATTCTACTACCTGTAAAAGAACCTGGTCCTACATTGATATAAATAGCATTCAAATCAGTAACTTTTGCACTATTTTGAGTAAGAATTTTCTCGACCAAATGTGGTAAAACATCTACTTTTTTATTAAGTTTGTCAATGATAATTTTGTCTATAAGTTTTAATTTCGAGTTATATAAACCAATTGCCAAATCTTCTAAACAACCATCTAAAAATAAATTCATTACACTTCCTCTACTTCAAAAATGTGTTGACTATCCTTAAGATAAGCATTGACTTTTGCGTAGTGACTAAAATTGTGACTAATATTATCAGACCACTCAACAACCACCAAGTTATCCTCAAAATAATCTTCAAACCCAGACAATGAACCTGTTAGTTTATAAGCATCGATGTGTACTAATCCTTCATAAACAAGGATAGTATTGAATGTTGGTGACACAATTTCTTTTTCAATATTCAGCATTTTTGCAATACATTTGGTTAGAGTGGTCTTCCCTGCACCTAACTCACCATTCATCAAAATCGCTTCAACATTTAAAGACAGTAAATAAGAAGCCAGTGGCTCTAGTGATTGATTATGTTCAAAGATGAAAACCTTTTTTTGCATTTTTATCCAATCAGTTTATCAATTGTTTCTTTTGAAAAGTTTTTAACTAAGTATGAACCGACTACTGCTAATTTAACTCCTGAACTAAAAACATTTTCAATAGTAGAACCATTGATACCACCATCCATTTGAATTTCTATATCAAGGTTGTTTTCTTTGATGTACTTACTAAATTCTTTAGCTTTAGCAAGAGTTTCAGGCATTAATTTTTGCCCACCAAAACCAGGTTCAACACTCATAATTAAAATTCTTTTTACATTTTTTAGGATTTCAGGATCGATTGAAAATATGTCAGTTTTAGGTTTAACTGCCAGTCCTAAACCAACTTTTTTGTCAGCAAAATATTTTTGATAAATTTTTCTTAAGCGCTGAGTATCGACCGCTTCAACATGGAATGTTATAACATCGGCAAAAGAATTAAATTGTTCAATATATGACTCAACATCTTCAACCATCAAGTGAATATCCATAATGTGTTTAGGACATTTTTGTGAAATTTCTTTGATTATTTCAGTACTTAAAGCAATGTTTGGTACAAATTTATTATCCATAACGTCATAGTGAACATACTCAATTCCTCAGTCAATTAACTGCTTTACATACTCAACTTGCTTATCTTTAGGTACATCTAAAATCGAAGGTGATATTGTGTGCTTATGCATAGTTGTCCTCTTTCATTTTTCTTAAAAAAGTCAAATAGTTCTGATATCTTTCATGCTTAATTTCACCACTTTGAACCATTTTTTTAATTTCACAGTCATCAAGAGTTTCTTGATCATGTCTACAAGAACTAAATTTGCATTTGACTGCATTTTCGCGAAAAACTTTAAAGGCAGTTGGAAGTTCATCAATTGTCAAATCAAAATCAATCGAACTAAAACCAGGAGTGTCAATGATTTCTCCGCCATTGAATTCAATCAAACTAACTTCCCGAGTTGTATGTTTTCCTCTGTTCAAAGCTTTAGAAATTGCTTGAGTCTCAAAATTCGTTTTTGCTAAATAATTAATCAAAGTAGTTTTGCCTACTCCAGTCTGCCCTACAAAGAAACTAGTTTTATTTTTAAAAACAGCACTCAGACCTTCTAATGTTTGCGGTTGTGTGTAATCAATTTCAAAAACTTTGTAACCTTGTTTTTTGTAGTATGAAATTTTTGAGTCGCTTGTTAAATCTTTTTTTGTCAGAACTATAACTGGTTCAACATTTTTGTTTTCAATAATAATCAAAAATTTATCAATTAGGAGCGATGAGTATTCAGGTTCGACTAGCGACATGACTACAATCGCTTGATCAACATTAGCAATCTTGGGACGAATAAAAATGTTTTTACGTTCATAGATTTTATGAATCAAACCATCGGGAATGAAATCCACTCAATCTCCAACAGTGGGTTTAATATCTAGAAGACGTAGTTTACCACTTCCTCTAGTTCTAAAAATTTGACCGCTTTTAGTTTTCACATCGTAAAATCCAGCAACTGATTTTATTATTTTTCCGTATTCCATTTCTTAACCTTTAACTGCTAGATAAATCAAAATAGCCACAAAAATAGCAAATAGAACTGCTGTTACAACAATTAAAGAGACAGTGAACTTTTTATTGTGGAATCACTCAAAACTAGTCTTTTTCTTGTTTTTAGAAAATGAGATTTCGCTTTCAAAAGCACGATATGGATCTAAACAGGTGTTAAGATCATTGTATAACTCGAAACAACTTTCGTAGCGATCTTCAGGTTTTTTAGCACAACACTTGTTGATAATGTTTTGCACTGGCATTGGTATTGTACGATTTAAGTTTGTAAGTTTGGGAATTTCTTGATTTACATGACTTAGCAATTGATTTTTCATTCCTTCAACATTGCTATATGGGTTGTGCCCTTCTAACATTTCATACAACAAAATTCCAAATGAGTAAATATCGCTTTGTACTGAAGGACCTTGTGTTTTTTCAATCAGTTCTGGTGCTATATACTCTGGAGTACCAACCACTTTGTTGACTTGAGTTAATCTTGGACTCGCTTCATTTAAGGCAATACCGAAGTCAATAATTTTCGCGCTTCCTGTTTTTGTTTGAATAATATTACTTGATTTAAGATCACGATGAATTATACCTGCGCTGTGAATATCAGCTAAACCCAAAGCAATGTATTTTGCTAGTGTGATTGCTAGACCTGTTTCGAGACCACCAGTTTTTTTAATTAAGTCTTTTAAAACTGTTCCTTCAACATATTCCATAACTATTCAAGAAACATTGTCATCGATTTCTGCATCATAATAACGAACAACATAATTTGATTTAATTTGTTTCATTGTTTCAATTTCCGAAATGAAACGTTGTTTTTCGATCGTCGAATGGTCTGATTTTATGACTTTGACTGCTACTTGTTTTAAGGTTTCTCTACTGCGACACAGGAAAACGCTACCCATTCCCCCTGTCCCGATCTCGGAAACAATTTCGTATTTTTCTTCCATTTTTTGAGTATTTACGTTCATTATTTAATCTCCACTAGTAAACAGGTCATATTGTCATTTGATTTATTTTTCATTGCCGTATTGATTAATTGCTGGCATTTTTGCGAAAGAGTAGAATTAGAACTTTGCAAGATTTGCTCTATTGCAGGTTTACTTGCAAAATCATGAATTCCATCAGTAGTTAAAAGTAAAAGTTTAGGATGGTTTTCTTTTTTAAGTAAAAACACTTCACTTTTAGAAGGTTTGTTTGGTCCTAAAGCAGAAACTAGTTTTGCATAATTTCTATCTTGCATTGCAATCTCAGGAAGTATTTTCTGCTCATCAATCATAGTGTTTAAAACATTGTGATCTTTGGTTACTTGATGTAAAAATCCATTATATAAGTATGTGCGTGAGTCACCAATGTTTAATATGTAAACTGTTTTGGTCTTTTTAAAACACAAAAACATAGTGATAGTGGTCCCCATATCACTGCTTGCTTTTTTCAATTTAACAAGCTCTTTCATTTTTGCTTCAGCTTTTAAAATCCCTTTATTCAATCATGTGCGAACTTCCTCATGATTATTTTCATCAAGAAAATTAAAATCCGTTTCATTAAAATACTTGCTAAATTCATCCACTGCAACTTGTGAAGCAACTTCACCATTTTCATGGCCACCTAGTCCATCACAAACTACACCCATTGCAACAATGTCGTTTTGTAAAAAACAACCGTTGTCTTCATTATTACTGCGAACACCTATGTCTGACTTAAAACATCAGTCGAACATAGACTAAAGATTGAATTCCTTTTCAATAATTCTTTTGACTTCTTGGTAGGTTCCATCAACAGTATCATTTGTAACAACATAATTAAATTGACTTATGTAACGAACTTCGTCGTATGCTTTTTCCATCCGTTTTTTAAGAGTTTCAGGAGTTTCTGAACCACGTTCTTCAAT
Source organism: Mycoplasma sp. 1573 (assembly GCF_053851775.1). Lineage (NCBI taxonomy): Bacteria > Bacillati > Mycoplasmatota > Mollicutes > Mycoplasmatales > Mycoplasmataceae > Mycoplasma > Mycoplasma sp. 1573. The sequence goes on from NZ_JBSQBG010000001.1 coordinate 52,394, forward strand.
TCTTCTTTTTAATTCTTGAAATGAAGGTGGCATAACGAAAATAGAAACAATCTTGTCAAGATTATTTTTCTTAGCATATTTGTTAATTATTTGTAATGCGCCATTAGTTTCAATTTCTAAAAATGGGATATATCCTGAAGAAGAAATTCTTTCTAGATCACTGTATAAAGTTCCATAGTAATTATCGAAGTGTTGTGAGTACTCCAATAGATCACCATTTTTTATGTGTTGTTCAAATTCTTCTTTGGTTTCAAAATAGTAGTGTACCCCTTCTTCTTCGCCAACACGTGGTTTACGAGTTGTTGCTGAAACTGAAAGCTTTAATTTTAATGCTACATCCCTGAAAAGTTGCTTTTCTATTGTTCCTTTTCCAACTCCAGAAGGCCCTGTAAAAATAATGATTTTTTTATTAAATTCTTTTGACATAAAACTCCTTAATTTTAGAATTATATTCTAAAAAGCAGTAAAACTAACGCTTTTCTAAAAAATAAACTCAGCTGATTGAATATTTCTTGACTTTTGTAGTTTCGAAAAGGGGTGTTGAAAAGTCTTCTCGAGCTGTTTCAAGAATAATTTTTCCATTTTCAGTCAATAAATCTCTTTCGCTTATCAATCTTAAAGATTCAGTATAAAGAGTTTGATTTGCATATGGCGGGTCGATAAAAATAAAGTCGAATTTTTGTTCCGTTTTTTGCAAAAAGATTAAAGCATCAGTGTTTTTTAACTCAAATTCAATCTTTTTGAATTTTTCGGCGTTTTTTGCAATAACCTTATATGCTTCGCGATTTTTCTCAATCAAAATGCTTTTTTTGACTCCTCGACTGATTGCTTCAAAACCAAAAGCGCCACTGCCTGCAAACAAATCCAAAAAGATTTTATCTTCAAGCTCAAAACTTAAAGATGAAAACAATGCTTCACGAAGTTTTTCACTACTTGCTCGAGTGATTTTTTTATCTGGTTGTTCTAAACGTGTATTTCGATATTTTCCAGCTACTATTCTTAACATACAAATAATTATAATACACTTGCATTTTTCAGTCATTTTGAGTATTTTTTAACATAGTTAAAGAGTTTGATAAGGCCTTTTTTGTTATAATTTCAAATATGTTTGAAGTAAAGTTAGTAAAGTTACCTAATAAGGTACTAAGAGAAAAGTCGAAAGACGTTCCAATTCCCCTGACTCAAGAAGATGATCTATTGATTCAAAAAATGATTTATCACATTGATGATAGTCAAAAAGAAGGATCAAAATTTAGAGCAGGTGTTGGAGTGGCCGCTGTTCAATATGGAATTTTGAAAAATATTTTTTACATTATGATTCAGGATGAAGAAGGTAATATGATTTTTCGTGATGCACTAGTTAATCCACGCGTGATTGCCCACTCAGAATTAAAACAATCGCTTGCTGAAGGAGAAGGGTGTCTAAGTGTTTCTGAAACATGACCACATCAAGAAGGATATGTTCCAAGATACCGTCGCATAAAAGTAAAAGCATACTCATATTTTGAAAAAAAAGAAAAAACATACGATGTTTCTGGTTATGAAGCAATTGTTATGCAACATGAATTAGATCACTTGCAAGGTAAATTATTCTTAGATCGCATTGACAAAAATAACCCTTGAAAAGAAGACAAAAATATGGAGCTGTTAGGATAATATGATTTGAGCATCAATTGGACTTGTTGTTGTACTGGCCATTATCGGATTTTTAATTGGATTTTTCAAGCGTTGATTGTGATCTTTAATTACTTTTGTTATTAGTGCTGTTATTGTTTTTTCAATTATTTTAGCAAGTGATCCAATATTTAACCTTGTTACAACAATCGAGGCATTTAAAAAATACAAAGATTACGCAGAAGTTGCAAAACCTTACATCATTACCATTGTTGCACTTGCAATTTTATTGGTAATTTGACTATTTTCTTTGATTGTTTTTGCAATTGCGTTCTATTTTGTAAGACGCAAAAGAATTTTAAGATGTTACAGCAAAGGTTGCGAAAAGAAACACATTGCTTCAAAAATTGTGGGTGGATTATTAACAATGGCAATTACTGCTCCTATTGGAATATTGGGTGGTTCAGTGGTTGCTTTAGCCAATAAAAACTACGAAGAAACTTGATGAGATAGACTTGTTATAAAACCAGCAATTAAAGCTATTACACTTGGAAAAGGTGAGTCAATTTCATCAGAAATACCAGTCATAACAAAAGCTATTGAATATTCAACAAATACTGAAAAAAGAGAAGAATTAACTAAAGATTTGGAACAAATTGCTAATGCTTTAGAGGACATTAAATCCGATGCAAATTCATCAAATGAATCTGGAAACGAAACGAAACAAACAGTTCCTATTACTCCAGAAACAATCAATACTGTTAGAACGATTTTAAATTCAGATTTAGCTTTACCAGTAATCAAAACCATTGTCAATAATCCTGAAAGTGATTTGGGTGAAAAACTTGAAAAAGTAAAATTCGATAAAGAAGCAGTAGACTACTTATCAAATCAAGAAAACATTGAAAAAGCGAAAAAAGAATTTGAAAACATGTCATTGGATTTAAATTTAACAGACAAAGAAGTAAGCAATCTAAAAGAAATAGTACGTACATCTTTTGTTAATACAGACTACCAAAAGGTATTGGAATCTTCACCACTTGAAAAACAGAGATTTGAAGATGTTTTAAATAATTTTGCCAATATTTTTACAAACAAAACTAAACAACAATAATTACAAATTCGCCATTGGCGAATTTTTCTTTACGTAAAGGGTTTTTTACTTTAAGTAAAAAATAGTCATTAAAAGGGTAAAATTGTAATTATGAGTAAAATTTTGAACAAAATTACTAAAACAAAAGACCAACAAGTCGATTCTACTGAATATGTTATTCCTCGCAGACCTGAAGAAAAAAGTAAATGATACAAACCTAAATTTAGAACTGCTGAAATGCGAATTGCTTACCTCACTCTAAATCAAATTAATAATTGAGAAAATGAAATTCAAAAGTTAAGTGATGATGAATTAAAGAACAAAACAGCTGAATTCAAAAATCGTTTATCAAAAGGTGAAACATTAGAAGATATTAGAGCAGAAGCGTTTGCAGTAAGTAGGGAAGCAACAAAAAGGGTTTTAGGAAAACGACCATTCGACGTACAAATGTTGGGTGGAGTTATTTTAGACTTAGGTTCAGTAGCTGAAATGAAAACAGGAGAAGGTAAAACCATTACTTCGATTGCTCCTGTTTATTTAAATGCACTCAGTGGAGAAAATGTTATCGTTTCAACTGTTAACGAGTATCTTGCAGAACGTGATGCTACTGAAATGGGTGAAGTATTCAATTGACTTGGTTTGAGTGTTGGAATTAACAAGGCACAAATGTCTCCGGAACTAAAACGTGAAGCTTACAACTGTGACATTACATACTCAATTCACTCAGAGCTGGGATTTGACTACCTAAGAGACAACATGGTAATGCGTAAAGAAGAAAAAGTTCAAAGAGGACTTAACTACATCCTTCTAGACGAAGTTGACTCAATTTTGATCGATGAAGCTAAGACGCCGTTAATCATTTCTGGTGGAGATACAGGTGAAAGTTACTTATACAACACAGCCGACTTGTTTGTTCGTAATTTAGATGAAGAAGATTATTACATTGATGAAGAAACAAAATCTGTTTATTTAACTGAGCAAGGTATTGATAAAGCTAACTTATATTTCGGTCTAGCTAACCTTTATGACATTGAAAATTCTGAACTAGTTCATAGAATTCAAAATGCCTTGAGAGCACACAAAATAATGAAAAATGATGTTGAGTACATTGTTCGCGACAACAAAATTGAGTTGGTTGACTCATTTACAGGACGTATTATGGAAGGGCGTGCTTACTCAGAAGGATTGCAACAAGCATTACAGGCAAAAGAACAACTAGAGATTGAACCAGAAAACAAAACACTTGCTACAATTACCTACCAAAACTTTTTCCGTTTATTCAAAAAATTGAGTGGTATGACTGGTACTGCCAAGACCGAAGAAAAAGAATTTATTGACATTTACAACATGCGTGTAAACGTTATTCCAACTAACAAACCGTTGCAAAGATATGATGATCAAGACTTAATATTTGTTGATATGCACTCAAAATATATGGCTATTGTTGAAGAAGTTAAAAAAGTGTATGCTCGTAAACAACCGATATTAATCGGAACAGCACAAGTAGAAGACTCGGAAAGATTACATGAGTACTTGGTTAAAGCAAACATTCCTCACACTGTCTTAAACGCAAAACAAAATGCTGAAGAAGCAGATATTATTGCTAAAGCAGGACAGCTAGGTGCAGTAACAATTGCTACTAATATGGCCGGTCGGGGAACTGACATCAAACCTTCTGACGAAGCAAAAGCTGTTGGAGGATTATATGTTTTAGGTACTGATAAGGCTGAATCTCGTCGGATCGATAACCAACTTAAAGGACGTTCTGGACGTCAAGGAGATGTCGGATACTCAAAATTCTTTTTAAGCTTAGACGATCAATTAATTTTACGTTTTAGTTTACAAGATAAATGAAAAGAAATGTTTGCAAGTTATAAAGATAGACCAATTGATGGTAAAGCTATTCAGATTGCCTTTTTAAGAGCACAAAAGAAAATCGAAGGTTTCAATTACGACAATCGTAAAAGCGTCCTAAACTATGATGATGTTATTCGTCAACAAAGAGATCTTATTTATCAACAAAGGGACTGAATTTTAGAACGGGACGATTTAAGTATCATTATTAACAAAATGATTATTTCGACTGTTAAACAAGCAGTAAATAACCGTTTTTTTGCTTTAAAAAACAATGCTATTGATTTTGAAAAATTTACTGAATATTTAAACAAAAATTGATTAGAAAATAACAGCGACTATCGTTTTTCAAAAGAAGAATTATCAAAATTTGAAAAACCAGAACTTGTTGAATTCATTAGCGATCGTTTAATTCAAGAGTATGCAATGATGCGTGAAAATGTGATTGAAAAATATGGAGTGTTTGCCCTTGTTTCAACTGAAAGAACAACTATTCTTAAAGTTTTTGATGCAGCTTGACAAGATCATATAAATACAATGGATAAATTACGTCAAGCATCCAACTTAGTTCAATACTCACAAAAAAACCCATATCAAGTTTATACACAAGAAGGATCAAAACGTTTCGAAGAATTAACTGAGCGTATTGCCTTAGAAAGTGTTGTAAATTTAATGAATAATCCTGAAGCAAGCAAACCAAACGCAGTCCATGAAAATATGGATGCCAATGCTAAAGACATTGCAAACAAAATTGGAATCATAGAACAAATTCTTGACTATCATAAAGACTCACTAATTAAAGAAGGAATGAGCGAACAAGAAATTGAAGAGCAAGTCGAAGCGATGCGCGGTTTACTAGAAAATCAACTTGGTATCAAATACACTAAAAAATAATAAAAGTTACAAAAAAAATAGAGCTCGAAAAGGGCTCTATTTTTTGTTGTCGTATCCTTCCAAATTAAGTGCTTCTTTTTCACAATCCGCAATTATCAGTGGGATTAACGAAGCATCGTTAATTTGTGCTCCTGAGGCACGATGGTGTCCACCACCACCTCATTTGACTGCGACATTTCTGACACATGCTCCATTAGAGCGAAATTCACAACGAATCTGATCTTGAGTGCTTCCGTCAGTACCTTTTGCTTTTTCTTGAGTGAAAAAAACTCAAATCTTGTTGTCATCAATGTTAGCTAACGTATAAGGTCGATTAGCTCTTAACGGATCTAAGATATTGAAGTTTCTTTGTGTTTCTAAATCAAAATAGAAACTTACAACTTGATCTTTTATTTGCATATTAGATTGAATAAAAGCGTCCACTTTCATATCTTGTGAAGATTTTTTCGCCATATTAACGAAAATTAAATCTTTTTTAGCACCACTTGCTCACAGTTTTGAAACTATGTCCAATGTGCGCGAATTAGTTGTGTTTGTTGTTAATCTAACGCTATCGGTATAGATTCCTAAAAATAGGTATGTTGCTGCTTGTGGTGAAATTTTTCAACCTAATTTTATTGCTATCTCAGCAACTTGTTGAGCAGCAGCAGGCGCTTCTGATTCGACTCAAACTAATGAAGCATTCAAGTCATCATCATTTGGGTGGTGGTCTACTCTAATAACTTCATCAAAAACATTTTCATCTAAGAATTGACGACACTCAATTCTTTCTTTAAAGTTAGCATCAACAATAATTGCTAGTGAATTTGGTAGTTTCTTTAGCTCTAAATTATCAAATTCAAAATCTAAATAACTGAATAAACCTTTTGAGTCTCCAATTGTGTAAACATTTTTGTTTGGAAAATTGGTTTTAATCAATTCTTTAAATCCAAATTGCGACCCTAAGCAATCACCGTCAGGACGAATGTGGTGAAAAATAACAATGTTTTCAGCTTTCTTAATTTTCTTTTCGATTGCTTTGAAAACTTTCATTTTTTGGCGATTATCTAGCATCGTTTTTCAAAACCTCTTGCAAGTCAGCTAATAATTTTTTCATTTCTGACTTGTTTTTAACTGTAGCTCCGGCAGCACATTCGTGCCCTCCGCCTCTTCATTTGTTAGCTACTTGATTAATTCACACACCATTTGATCTAATTCTTACTCTTGTGTCTCCATTGTCTGAATCAATGAAAAATACTCAAATTTTGCAATCTCCAATATTCGCTAGAACATTAACATCATTTGCTTGGTTTTCGTCAAGTTTGAATTTCTTTTGAATTCTTTTAGTAACGTGGAAGTAAAGAACTTGCCCATCTTTTTTGTAATTTAATAAAACATAAGCCATGAAACGTACTTTTTGTTCTTCACGGCGTGAAAGCGGTAAGTTAACATCGTAAACTTTAAATCCTTCAGCGTTATGTAAATAACTCACAACATCGAATGTACGTTTCACAACACTTTCAAATTGGAAACGACCACTATCAGTATTGATTGCTAGATAACATAATTCTGCAGCTCTTTTATTTAGTTTTCATTTCGCCTTCATTGCAATGTAACCCACTTGTTCTCCAGCTGCAACGTATTCATTATCTTCTCATGTATAGTCGTAGTCAATATCTGGATCAACTGGATGGTGGTCAATACGTAAAGTTTTAGTAAATCTTTTTTCAAGTATTAAATTAACGTCTTGAATTCTATTTGAAGAGTTAGCATCAACAACAATTGCTAAAGAATTTTTAAAGTTTTTAGCAGGAATGTTTTCAATTTTGTCATGTTCTAATTTCATGAATGGAAATGATCCAATAGTATCACCAATTGCATAAACGTTTTTGTCAGGGTAGTTTAGCTTAATCATTTCTTTTAAAGCAAACTGCGAACCTAAACAATCTCCGTCAGGACGAATGTGGTGAAAAATAAAAATATTTTTAGCTTCTTCGATTGCTTGGACAGCAATCTTGTAACTGTTTTTAGCCATGTAATTATCTCCTTGATTTTTATTTGCATTTTAACGATTACAAAATGTTTTTTGCAATTGTTTATAATATTAATATTATATTTATTTTAAGCCACTAAAATAATAAAAATTTAAGACAAATTTAGCAAAGGAATTTTTATGTACGATCACCGTAGTGTAGAGAAAAAATGACAGGCAGTTTGAGAAAAAACTAACGCATTTAAAACTGAAGAAAAAAGCAACAAAAAAGCCTACATATTAGACATGTTCCCGTATCCTTCAGGAGCAGGCTTGCACGTTGGACACCCAGAAGGTTACATTGCTACTGACATAGTGAGTCGTTATAAACGTTTAAATGGTTACGATGTTTTACATCCTATTGGATGGGACGCTTTTGGTTTACCAGCGGAACAATATGCTCTTAAAACTGGTAATGATCCAGCTGAATTCACTCTACATAATATTAATAATTTTCGCCGTCAACTAAAAATGCTAGGTTTTAGCTATGACTTTTCAAAAGAAGTTAATACATCTGATCCTAAGTTTTACATCACTACTCAATGAATTTTCAAACAACTTTACAAACATGGTTTAGCAAGTATTGAAATGGTTGATGTAAACTGATGTGAAGAATTAGGTACTGTACTAGCAAATGAAGAAATTTTGGAACAAAACGGACAAATGGTTTCAGAAAGAGGAAACTATCCTGTTGTTAAAAAACCAATGCGTCAATGAGTTTTAAAAATTACTGCATATGCTGAAAAATTGCTTGAAGGTTTAGATGAATTAGACTGAAATGACTCAATCAAAACATTACAAAGAAACTGAATCGGAAAGAGTGTTGGTACTGAAATTGATTTCAAGGTTGACAATAAAGATTTCAGCCTTACTGTTTTTACCACTCGTCCTGACACGATTTTTGGAGTTAGTTACTTGTCAATTGCTCCAGAACACAACTTAGTTTCAAAATTAGTGACTGAAGAAAACCGCCAAGCAGTTGAGCAATTACAACAAGCAGTGATTTCAATGAATCAAATCAAAAGATCAAATGACTCACGTCCTAAAAAAGGAGTATTCAGTGGTTCATATGCTATTCACCCAATTACACAAGAATTGATTCCAATTTTTGTATCAGATTATGTATTAAATAGCTATGGTACAGGAGTAGTCATGGCTGTTCCTTGTCATGACCAAAGAGACTGAGAATTTGCTAAAGCACACAATTTATTATTTAAACCAGTCATTGAAGGTTCATGAAGTGAAAAAGCATACACTGAAGATGGCGTTCATATTAATTCTCAATTCCTAGACGGTCTTAATAATAGTCAGGCAACTACAAAAATTAATGAGTATCTAGTTAATAACAAAATAGGAAAAATCCAAACAAAATATCGCTTAAGAGACTGAGTGTTTTCACGCCAAAGATACTGAGGAGAGCCATTTCCAGTCCTATTCGATGAAAACGATAATATTCTTTTAGTTGATGATATTGTTGAGCTACCGAAATCAAAAAATATCAAACCTTCAGGAACTGGAGAGAGTCCTTTAGCAAACTTAAAAGACTGATTGTATGTTGAAATCGATGGCAAAAAATATCGTCACGATACTAACACCATGCCACAATGAGCAGGTTCAAGCTGATATTTCTTGGCTTATATATTGAAAAACAGTGATGGAACTTATGAACCTATTGACAGTGAGGAAGCTAAAAGAAGATTTAAAAAATGATTACCTGTTGATCTATATGTAGGTGGACAAGAACATGCTGCCGGGCACTTGTTATATGCTCGCTTCTGACATCGTTTCTTATTTGATATTGGTATAGTTCCAACCAAAGAACCGTTCTTGAAATTAGTAAACCAAGGAATGATATTGGGAACTGATGGACAAAAGATGTCTAAATCATTAGGTAATGTTATAAACCCAGACGATATAGTTGAAGAATTAGGGGCTGACACATTACGTGTATACGAAATGTTTATGGGGCCTTTGACTGACACAAAACCTTGAAGTGTTGATCCAATAAATGGAATTAGAAAATGACTGGATAGAATTCTAAATCAAGTGACTCGTTTGATTAATCAACCTTTGAGTAAAGAAGTTAATATTGAACTAGAATCAGAAATAAATATTTTGATTTGTGAAGTAAGTGAAAATATTGAAAAAGTAAAATTCAATATTGCTATTTCAAAAATGATGGTCTTTATTAACTTTTTAGCAAAATGTGAAAGTATTCATGATCTAAAAATCTTGAGAGACTTTGCTATTTTACTTTCACCTTTTGCTCCTCACTTAGCAGAAGAAATTTTGGAAATGCTAAATGAAAAACAAATTAAAGAGCAAACTTGACCTTTATTGGATGAGTTTAAAATCATAAAACCACAAACTGTAATAGCAGTCCAAGTTAATGGAAAAGTGCGTGGTGAAATTGCAATAGAGGAAGATTGAACAGAAGAAAAAGTTGTGCAAGAAGCTCAAAAAGTTGAAAGTGTAAAAAGACACTTAGAAAATAAACAAATTGTTAAAGTTATTTACCGTCCGGGTGTTATACTTAACATAATTAGCAAATAATTAATTTTAAAGGAGTAAAAATGATTAAGTTAATTAATGAAAAAAATGATGCTTTAGTTCTAAAAGCAGCATTCGAAGAAAGCAAATTACCTGAAGTTGTTCTTAAAAAAGATAATGTAGTAACTGACTTATTCAACAAAAACACTTCATACGTATATTTAGGAAAAAAAGAAGAATTTAGTGCAGAAAAATTTGAGTCGTTTATTAAAGCGTTTACAGCAAATCTAAAACGTTCATACCAATTAGATGTTGCTACATTCACAAGTGCAAAATTAAGTGCAAGCGAAGTTGTTAAATTGGCGGTTGAGGCTTACGAATTCAATCAACCTATTTACAATCTAAAAACTAAAAAAGATGATAAAAAAAATGAATTAGATTTCTACTTATTGTCAAAACGTGATTTAAGCGCTGAATTTGAAGAAAGTTCAAAAGTCGCAAGCGTAGTTAGATGAGCAAGAAACCTACAACAAATGGCTCCAAACTATGCTACATCAGAATATTTAGCAAAAGCTTATGACGAAGAATTGTCAAAATACAAAAACCTTCACGTTAAAGTTTTAAACAGAAAACAAATTGAAGATCAAAAAATGGGACTATTTTTAAGTGTTAACAGAGGAAGTGTTTATGAACCTCGTCTAGTTGTAGTTGAATACAAAGGAAATCCAGACAGTGACCAAGTTTTAGGATTAGTTGGAAAAGGTATTGCTTTTGACTCAGGGGGATACTCATTAAAACCATCTAGATACATGCTAGGAATGAAATATGATATGTCAGGTAGTGCTGCTGTTGCTGCTGCTATGATGCTTATTTCTTACTACAAACCAAAAGCTAATGTTGTGGCTGTTATGCCTTTAACTGATAACCGTATCAATGGAGATGCATCATTACCAGACTCAGTATGAACATCAATGAATGGTAAAACAGTTGAAATCAACAACACTGATGCTGAAGGGCGTTTAGTTCTTGCTGATGGTATGACATATGCAATCAGAAATCTAAAAGCTACAAAAGTTGCTACTGTTGCTACTCTAACAGGTGCAATCTTAGTTGGACTAGGAACTACCTACACTGGTGTTTGAGCTTCAAATGATAAAGATTGAAAAGCAATTGAAAAATCTGCTAAAACTGCCAACGAACTAATGTGAAGAATGCCTCTACATGAAGACTTTGCTAAAAACATTAGATCTTCAAAAGTTGCTGACTTAAAAAATACTGACTTATCAGGAAATGGTGGAAGTATTGCTGCTGCTATGTTCTTAAAAGAATTCGCTGAAAAAGCAGACTTCATGCACTTTGATATCGCTGGTACAAATGAACTTTCAGAAATGCCACAAGGTGTTGCAATCAAAACTCTAGCTGAATTAGCAAAACACTTATAGTATCAATATAAAATAAAAATTGCTCTGACTGAAAAAGTCAGAGTTTTTTTGTCTCTTTAAGACTGAAAAAGTACTCAAAATAAGAGGTAAATTAAAAAAGCCAAGTTTTAAACTTGACTTTAATGTAAGTAAATTGAGAGAATAAAAAAATAAAGCATATTTAAACAAAAAATCAGTTGCCTGTTTTGTTGCTATGCTTTTTTACATTTTTATGGTGAATAAACACATGGCAGGGGCTACAGGATTCGAACCTGCACCGAAGGGTTTGGAGTCCTTAGTTCTGCCGTTAAACTAAGCCCCTTGACATTATTTGGCTATTTTGAAATAACAAACATCACCGTCTTGCATTATGTAACTTTTTCCTTCTAAGCGCATTTTGCCAGCTTCTTTAGCCGCTTGTTCTCCACCTAGAGAAACGTAGTCATCATATGAAATCACTTCTGCTTTTACGAATTTCTTTTCAAAGTCAGTATGAATAATTCCAGCACACTGAGCAGCATTTTGTCCATTTTTAAATACTCAAGCTCTTGCTTCTATTTCGCCTGCAGTAAAATATGTTTTTTGATCTAGCATGTAAAAGCTTGTGCGAATTAAATTATTAAGTCCACTTTCTGAAAGATTGTATTCATTTAAAAATGCAAGTTTTTCTTCTTCGTCTTCAAATTTTGAAAGTTCATATTCAAGAGAAACACAAATAGGAATTAATAAGTCTTGAGTCTTAGCAAGATGATTTTTCAGTGTTTGATAATGTTTGGCTTGTGTTAAATCACTTATTTCATCTTGTTTTAGGTTAGCAACATAAATAATTGGTTTAGCAGTTAAAAGCTGTCAAGATTTGATTATTGTTTTTTGCTCATCACTCAAATCTAACTCACGAACATTTTTCTCTTGCTCTAAAAAGCTACGAATGTCAAGCGCTGTTTGATATTCTAATTTTAAATCTTTATCGCCGGAATTTTGAGCTCTTTTACCAATTCTTGCAATCACATTTTCAACAGTTTGTAAGTCGGCTAAGATTAGTTCTAGATTAATTGTGTTTATGTCATCTAATGGATCAACTTTTCCATTAACATGCATTATATTTGAGTCTTCAAAACAACGCACTACATGAACAATTGCATCAACTTCACGAATGTTAGCTAAAAACTTATTCCCTAAACCTTCCCCTTTTGAAGCACCTTTAACCAATCCTGCTATATCAACAAATGTAAATGTTGCTGGAATTATAGTTTTTGTTTTAGCTAATTCTGCTAACTTGATCAATCTTGGATCATGCAATTTAACTATTGCTGTGTTGGGTTCAATTGTGGTAAATGCATAGTTTTGTGCCTCAGCCTCATTCAAAGTTAAAGCATTAAATAATGTACTTTTTCCGACATTTGGCAATCCTACTATACCTGCTTTTAAACTCATATTAACTCCTTTTTGGCAATAAATAGTATTATAAACAATTTTTACACACTTGTTAGTCTAGAGATTTCAAAAGTAAAAATAAATGCAGAAGGTATTCTTCTGCATGTAGAACTTATAAGTCTGATTTGATGTCGTTATCTGAATTGTTGTGGTTTTGATCTTCAATGTTATTATTCATTGTTGCTTGTAATTTTTTACCTTTAATTACAACAATAAGCGCTATAACTGCACCTACTAGTGAAAGAACACCAATAAATAATCCTACAAGTAAAAATATGAAAGCAACTAGTGAAAGTGATTCAATTTGCTTTACATCGTGGTTTGGTTGAGAACCTTCATTAATTGCTTGAGCACATTTTCTGATTGAGTGAATTGCAATTATTGTTAATATAGTCATTACAAGATTAACAATTGCAACAATTAAAGACACTACTTTTAGTGCTATGTAAGTGCTGAAATTGCTACTTAATGCTACACCAACAATTCAGAATACAAATCAAGCGACACTGATTACTAATGTTGTAATAATCAATTTAAAAGCTTTGGCTGACTTATTTTTCAAATCTTCCATTGAGTAAATCATTTTTCTCCTTAGAATTTATAATAATTTAAACATTAAATATTTTATAACATTCTAAGAATTAATCTAAGTTTTTTAATTTTGAAATAGTCATAAATTTAGCAATTAAACTAACTAATGGAATGAAGAAACCGATAATTAATAGGATTTTTATGTTCGATAATCCATCGGCAGCCATTTTTTTCTCCATGTTTTGTCTTGCTAAGGCAGGATCTGCATTTGTTTGCTCTTGTGAATAATAACCGGAACGCAAAAGTTTATTTTGTAGTTCGTCTACTTTAACAGTTAATATAATTGATAAGACAAAATTAATGATTCCTAAAATTGATAAAACTATTATTGGTGCACTAATGCTTGTAATAAGATCACTTAATGCTTTAGATGCTTCTGATAGGCTATCTGAGCTTGATTCATTAGTTGTTGCAATTTTAGAAACATTAATTGCAATTTTTATGATGAAAACTATGAATGTGATTCATATTGCAAAGTGAAGAATAATGCTCGAGATTGCTAAACCTTTAATTTTTTTAATACTTTCATTCAAATATTGATTGTTTTCCATAATACCTCTCTCTACTTAAAATTTTATCATGTCATTTTTTGAGATTTGGCTACTTTAAAGACTCGGGTTCCTTTTAGTCCAAAAAGAAAGAATGGTTTTGAGTGGTTTAGATAAAAATAACGAACTGTTTCCGAAACCAAATTTAGCATTAACAACAGTAGTAAACTTATTCATACATATGGAGATATATCCTGATAGTTATTTTTTTCGCCATAACTTATTGCTAATCCAAAACCAGAAGCCCCAAAAGTCCCATAGTTAATAAAATTACGAATGTTCTTTTCGATTTCTAAAAACAAAAACGTGTATATTGAAACTTTAACACTGGCTAAAATGAATGAATTAAATATTTTTAGCTTATTTCATCCTTGTTTTTTCAATGTTTCAATACTATTAGTTTCGATTTTACTAATCGCTTCATTGATTTGTTTAGAAACAACTGTCGATGAGTGTAAAGCAAAAGCAAACACAAATCCTGACACAACATTACTAAATGCGTATCAAAAAATATAGAAAATTGTCAAAGTCGGAATAATTCGTATAAAAGTAAAAATAAAGCGATTAATTCAAACAAAATATGCCTTATTTGTTTTATTGTTGGTTAGAAAAATGTTTACATAGCTGAACAAAATACAAAAAATAATTGTTACGAATACCTGCACTAACAAGTCAAAAATAAGTTTAAGCACATTCTCATTCGTTTGCAAAATTTTTCAATTTGGATTGAATAAATCATTCAGAATTGTATGGCTTTTTTTAATGCCAAAACTTGGCATTGTGACAAATGAGCAAATAACAAAAATCAAAATCAAAATCAAAAATATTCACTTCAAAGACTCATAAAGATTGAATTTTTTTAAACTATTGACGTGTGTTTTGTGTGATTTGAGTGATTTATTATTTTTGTTAACGACGCTGTGACTTAATCACTCAAGACCAAAAATAAAAGAAACCAAAAATAGCAAAGGAATCAATAACTCATGCATTTTATACATTGTCAATGATGCTTCATTCAATAACTCACCTATTCCAATCAAGCCTAAAAAACTAAACACTGAAGTTCAACGCATATTTGATTCGAAAGAGTAAAGAATATAAATGACAAATTTGTTGACTAATTGTGGCAACAAAAAACGAACAATAACGTGTGTTTTTGAAAAACCTTTTTTGAGTCAAATGTTGTATGCTTTGACATCTAAATTTTCAATTGCTTCACTCATAAATTTATGTAGTCATATTCAAGTAAATCAACTAATCAAAAGTGCTGTTGCTAGTTGCTTGTGAAAACTAAATACAAATAGATAAATATAAATAATTTCTGGAATGCTTCTGAGTAATAACATAAACACCTTAACAACAAAACTTCAGTACTTGTTGTTTGTTTTGTAGTTTGTTACTAATGCTGTTAAAAGTGCAAGAGATGCCCCTAGAATAGTTCCTAGTAATGTAATTTGAATAGTCAATAGTAAAAATTTGAAACTTAGTCAAATTAAAGATTCATTTTGAAGATATGATGATTGAAAATAAGGAGTAAAAATATTTTTAATTCCCTTTCAAAAATATTCAGACCCACCTAATGAAAAACTAAATTTCATATAGACAAGACATAGAACAAAAAGAACAATTAGCAGTAAAAAAATCAGTCATTTTAGACTTTTTTGTTTAAAATAGCGACTTTTAAAAAAGTTATTATTCATTATAAAGCCTTCTTGTAAAACTCGATAATTTTGTCAGCGTTTGTTTTTTCATAACCGTTAATTCCTACTCAGTAACCTCAGTCATCTTTTGAACTCAAAATTGCATTTTGTAATAAACTAATCACATCATCACTCATGTATTTATTAGCAACTACAACATTAAAAAGTATGGGATCTGTTGTTGTTAAAATTTCAACTTGTTCATCAGTTTTTGCTGGTGTGTAAAGGGTTGGTTCTTTTTGTGAATTGTGATATGCTCATTCACCTTCTTCTGCTAAAAAAATGTGTACTTCAGACATTGATTTCATATCTTTTGCTCCACTTCCTTTTGGGTAGGTGAAAAAATTAGAACTTGCTTTTTGTTTTTGAATAGCAAAAGAGTCAAATTGATTTTTTTTCAAATTGAAGTGCTTTTGAAATAAAAGTTCAACAAATTTATATTTTGAGGAAGATGAACTTTCACCCAACGCAATGTTAAAGGAGCGAAACGTTTGTCAATCCTTTTCATTTCAGGCAGTCTTGATCTTTGACCTAGTTTCTGGTGAACCTACTATTAAAATATCTCCGCGATAATATGGTATTTTTGTTTTTAAATCGTAAAAAGACTGATAAATTCCATTTTTATACTGATATTCATCGTTTTTTCATTCATTGAAAGGTTTCTTTGTCAGCAGTTCATTTCTTTGCATTACTGATTGTTGTAAGGCTTTAGCATTGTCTACTCAAAAAAATCCTTCACTGTCGTACTTAGGAGCAAGAGTTAAAGTTTGCAAAAAAGGCTTGACCAAATTAACTTGATAGTCAGTTAAAGATGCTCTTTGCAGTAAAAAATTAGAAGTAGTTATACTTATATTGTTTTTGTGTACCAGAGCACTATCGAACAATGTTCTATCGTCACTTATGATGTTAACTTTGATTTTTATGTCTGGCAAGTCTTTAGTTTTATCATTTAATTTTTTCAACTCATTGTATTTTTGTTCGATTTGTTTGAAAAAAGTTATTTTTTCTAAATTGAAACTTTTTGACCAGGCTTGTGGCACGTTAATAATTATTTCATTATCGTTTTGCGCACAAGATACAAGGATAGGACAAAAAAGACTGCTTCCAGTCAAAAGAAAAACAAGTGGTATTGTTTTTTTTAGCTTTATTGGCATCTTTCTTACCCCGTTTATTAATATATTTTAATTAATGTAATTATATAATTTTAATAATATGAAACAAAAAAACTCAACAAGGAGTCGACATGCAAGCAGGATTAATCGTCAGTGCTAAAGTAAAAAAAATTTATCGAACATTTGTTTTGCTTGAAACAAGACAAAAAAATACGTGTCGTTTGAACCTTAAAGAAGTAAGTGATTTTTTTATTGCTGATTTAGAAGATATCTTCAAAATTGGCGATATGGTCGATGTTCAAGTTTTGAATTATGATGACAAAAAAGAGACATATAGTGTTAGTTTTAAGTCAATTAGACCACGGTATTTAAGAAATCCATTTAGTTTTGTATTTGATGAAAAAAATGCTTCGTTTGAAAAATTAATGAAGTTTTGCAAGAAGGAGTTAAAAAATGACGGAAAAGATTAAAATAAATATCAAAAATGCTCTTAAAGACACAATCTATTTTACTTATAAAGATTTAGTAAAAGAAATTGATTACAAAATTCAGACTCGTACTGCAGAAGGGAATGAATTTTTTGGTTTTCTAGATTTACAAAGAGATGGAACTAAAATCATTGACACAAAAGATATTATCAAGACCGCAAAAGCATTGAAAAAAGATGTGCAAGCCTTAGTAGTTGTTGCTCCTAATTCACTTGCCTTACAGTCAAAAGCTGCTATCGAATTTTGTTTCGGTAAGCAAAACTGAGGAAATGTAGGTGATGTTGAAATCATCTACATCGACCACATTTTGAGTGGACGTGAAGCAGCATCTTTGAGTGAGTATTTGAGAAATAAAAAATTCGCCATTAATTTGATTTCAAAAAGCGGAAATGATATTGAAGTTTTGGCTAATTTCAAAATTGTTAAAGATATTTTAGAGCAACAAATCGGAACAAGAAATGCAAATAAATTCATAATCGCTACAACAAATGCTAACTCAGGTAGATTAAATCATTTAGCAAGAAAAAATGATTACAAAACCTTTGTTATTCTTGATGGCGTCTCAGATAGTTACTCTGCTCTTACTCCTGTTGGTCTTTTTGTTATGACAATGGCTGGTATTGATATCGATAAAGTACTGAAGGGCGCTAAAAAAGCACATGAAATCTTTAGTTTCAGTGAATTGAGCCAAAATGCAGCATATTGTTATGCTATAGCTCGTTTTGCATTACAAAAACACAACATTAATCACGAGCTGTTTGTTGCTTACGATGAAGATTTAAAATCGGTGGCAAAACTTTGACAATATCTTTTTGGCGAAGCCGATAGCAAACAAAAAAGATCACTTTATCTGGATACTGCGATATTTTCGAAGGACATTTCAACCCGAATTCAATTTATACAAGAAGGATTCAATAATTTATTTCAAACATTTTTAAGTATCGACAAAACTAACATGGATTACAGAATTCCAGTCGGTCAAGATGAAAGTGAAGACATCAAGTCACTTTCTTCGTTAACAACTAATTCACTTAAAAAACAATCTTATCAATCAATTATTAAAACGAATCACAGAATTGGGAAAATAAGAAACATTGAACTTATAGTAGAAGATCAAAGTTTCGAATCGTTTGGACATCTTATAGTTTTCTTACAAAATGCTAGTTTAATGAGCAGTTACCTACACGGACTAAGTCCTTTCCACAATCAATCGCAAGGTATCTATGAAACACAATTATTAGATGAATGAAAGGGAAGATAATGGCTAACGCAACAGTAATTAAAAAATTAGAAAAAATCAAAAAGTTTGTTGATGAATATGATACAAAAATACAAAAAGTACTTAACAAAACACACACAATAGTAAAAGATCCAGAGGCTGCATTTGACAAAGCATCGGTTGCTGCTGATATTTTATTTGTTATAGCTGATTATGATGATTTTGATCCATACAATCAATATTTCAACTTTATTCAAGAAACTGAAATGGATATGTATGATGATTATACTATTTACAAGTATGAAAGCAAACTATCGGGACATAGATTTGATGTTCTATTTTCAGGAGTAGGAAAAGTTAACGCATCACTTGCTTCAACTATTGCACGTTTATATCCAAATACATACTCAGTAGTTTACAATATTGGTTCAGCATGTTCTATTCGAAAAGATGTACCTGTTTTGAGTACTCACGCAATTAGTAATGCTCGGTACTGAGATGTTGATGCAACAGCAATAAAAGATGATTCAGGTTCATCTAAATACACTTTAGGTCAAATTCCTGGAGAACCTATTAGTTATAACATTTTACGTAATGAAGAACATAGTGTAATGACTGATTACCTAGGAATAGATCATGTTTCATGAATACTAACTGGCGACAGTTTTGTTACTAAAGATAATCCAATTTTAAGCAATCCGGAATTCAAAAAATATCAACTTGTAGATATGGAGGCAACTGGATTTATTCACGGATTAATGAAAGTTTTTGAATCAATAGGTGTAACCGGTATTTTTAAGGTTGTTTCTGACAATATTTATGATGATAATAACCCAAAAGATTATGAAAAAAATAGGGAATTGGTTTGTCAAAAGATTTGCAAATTGATGGATACACTAGTGTATGAAATTTCTATTTACGAACAAACATACCAAAAACTTATTTCATCCAAACATAAACAATTGAGCTCTATTAAAAGCAATTGCTCGTACCTGGAAGCACTTTATGTGGAAGCAAAATTAATGAATACAGATAACATGGATTTGGTCTTTAGTAAACAAAGAGATAGAGAGCTTATGTCATTTATTGACAATCAAGATGAAATAATGGAATTAGCAAAACATGCTAAATTTGGATTTTCTAAAAATCATTGAGATGATGACAATGAAGACTATGATGATTTCGATGATGATGATGACTGAGAAAATTAAGTAAAACAAAAAAGCAGCCTGCGCTGCTTTTATTATTAACTATTTTCCTAATTTGTGAACTGCTTGACGTGCTGTTTCTCATAAAATTTCTGAGAATGTTGGGTGTGGGTGAATTACGTTTGCTAGGTCGTAAACTGTCATTTTATGATCCATTGCCATAGCAATTTCTGAAATCATGTCAGTTGAGTTAGCTCCAACTAATTCAGCCCCCAAAATTTTTCCTGTTGATTTTTCAACAATTAATTTTGCAAATCCATAGTCACGGTGTGCAGCAATAGCTTTTCCTACAAATCCAAAGCTATATTTAGCAGCAACATATTCAACACCTTTGTCTTTTGCTGCATTTTCAGTAAGACCAACCGAAGCTACTTCAGGGTCAGTGTAGATACATCCTGGAACTGTTAGAGGATCGTAGTTAATGCTTAGGTCAGATTTTCCTTCTTTACGTAGAATATCGTAAACTGCAATAACTGCATGTTTGTATGCAACGTGAGCTAACATGTTTTGTCCCACTAGGTCCCCAATTGCGTAAACGTTTGAAACATTAGTTTCACATTTTGAGTTGATTAGAACTTCTTGTCTTTGTCCTAGTTCAACTCCTGTGTTTGATAAGTGAGCTGAATTTGGAATACGTCCAACAGCACTTAAAACAACATCTGCTTCAACTTTGTATTCTTGACCATCGATTTCGTAAACAACAAAATCCCCATCAAGAGCTTTAGTTTTAGCATTGAAAATAAATTCAACACCGTTAACATTTTTTAGGCGTTTTGTAACTTCATCAGTAACATCTTTGTCTAAATTGTAAAGAATTCTATCTAAGTTTTGAATGATTGTAACTTTTGTTCCAACAGCTGAGTAAACTTGAGCAAATTCAACTCCGATTACTCCTCCACCGATGATTACTAAACTTTTTGGAATTCTATTGAAATTGATTAGTCCAGTTGAAGTAACAACTTTACCTGATTTGTATCCTTCTTCGAAGCCTGGTAAGTTTAGACGACGGTTGTGTGAACCCATTGCATAAATCATGTATTTTCCACGGTATACTTTGTCTAACACTTTGATTTCGTGGCTTCCTACGAATTCAGCTTCAGCTTCGATAGTGTCTACTTTGCTTCCTTTCATTAACATTTTAACCCCAGCAGTTAATTTGTTAACTGTAGCCATTTTTTGTGCTTGCATTTTGTCTCAGTCAACTGCTACTGAGCTTAGGTCTAGATTAATTCCTAAACCTGCTAATTGGTTTTTAACTAATTTGTTGTATTCTTCTGTTGAGTGTAAAAGAGCTTTGGTTGGAATACATCCAACGTTTAAACAAACTCCTCCTCAGTATTTTTTCTCAACAATAAGAGTTTTTAGACCATGTTTACCAGCTTCTTCTGCTGCTAAGTATCCACCAGGACCTGCTCCAATAACGATTAAATCATATTCTGCATCAATTGGTCCGTTGTAATTTGAACTCATTTTTCTCCTTTTTGACGTTAAATTTAATAATTATAAATTATATAACTTTAGGTTAAAAATAGTCTTTAAAAGGCCAAAAAGTACCATTTTACACTTTTTTAAATTTTTGCCTACTTTGATAAAAAACTATTCTTTTGATTAAAAAGTGCAAAGAAATAGCAGCAACAATTGTTGCTCTAGGCTTTTAGATAATGAATGCTGAGAATATTTTTTCCAAAAATCACTCATTTTCTTTACAATTTGACGTTTTTACAAAAGAAGTAACAAAAAAACTGCCAAAGTGGCAGTTTGGCGAAGCAGATTATTAAGCTTCTTCGATGTAGAAAATTTCTTCTCCAACTGTGATTTCTTGTCCTGGTTGGATTAAAACTTTAGCAACTTTTCCTGAAACTGGTGCAGGAATTTCAGCTGTCATTTTATCTGTTTCAACTGAGAATAGGTTGTCACCTTCTTTAACTACGTCTCCTTCTTTAACGAAAACGTCAGCTACTGTTCCTTCGTGTAGACCTTCTCCGATGTCTGTAAATTGCATTTTAAACATAATTATAAATCTCCTAATTTTTCTGGTTGTTCTAATAATTCTTTAACTCTATAGTTAAATCTTCCCATATCTCCACCATCTACTCAACGGTGATCAGCTGCGATTGTTAGTCACATTGATTTTGCTGCTACAAATTGTTTGTCTTTAACAACAACATCATCAATGATTGCTCCAGTTGCTAAAATAGCAATTTCTGGATAGTTCATGATAGGTGTTCCGTAAAGAGCTCCTACGGTACCTATATTGGTAATTGTAAAGCAAGCTCCTTGCATATCTGACATTTTTAATTTTTTGTCTCTTGCTAATCCTGCTAAACGAACGATTTCTTGTTGAATTTCAACGATGCTTAGTTTTTCTACGTTTCTGATTACAGGAACAACAAGTCCGTATGGTGTATCAACAGCAATACCGATGTTTAATTCTCCTGGGAACTTTACTACTCCAGCTTCTTCATCAACTTTTGCTGAAAACATTGGTTGTTCTGATAATGTAATAGCAACAGCTTTTACAATAAATGATAGGAATGTTAATTTAACTCCTGTTTTTTCAACAACATCATTTAATACCGCTTTACGGTAGTTTCATAATTCAGTTGCATCTACTTTAGTTACTAAAGAACAATATGCAACATGATCCATAGCGTTTTTTAGATTTTTCGCAATAGCTTTACGAATAGGAGCTAGTTTTTCTTCTTTAGCTACTAATTCTTTTACTTTAACAATTTCTTCCATAAGTTATTTTCCTTGTTCTGCTTTTTGTTTTCTTTCAAGAATTGCTCTTTCACGTGGTGTTAGTTGTGCTTCATCTTTCGATTGAGCAGAGCATTCTCCGTCACATTTTTTAGGTTTTTTACTGAACATTGAAAAATCTAGTAAGTCGTTTGAAACTTGTAGTTGTCCTACAACAGCAGGAGCATCTTGTTCTTCGACTTGTGGTTTTTTATTTTCATCAGCCATTTAAAGCCTCCTTCATTTGATCAAGCAGATCGATAAAATTTATTAATTTATTTATACGTTAAATTATATATTAATTTACAAAAAAGAAGAAAAAACCTTGCCTTTTTTCGCTACAAATAGCGTTTTTGGCAAGATTTTTATTATTGAGTTTTCAAGTTAATTTTGATGACTATTTTAACATTTCTTTAATTGTTTGAGCAATCTTGTTTTTGTCAACCATGAATTCTGGTTCTAATGCAGGTAGAGGAATGGTTACGTCTGGAGCTGCTAAACGAACTGGTTGGTGTGTTAAGTAGTCAAATGCATGTTGGTTAACACGAGTAATAACTTCTGATGCGATTGAGAATGATTGAACTGATTCAGTAACAACAAGAACTTTTCCTGTTTTCTTAACTGATTTAATAATTGTTTCTGTATCTAATGGTTTTAGTGTACGTAAGTCAATTAGTTCAACTCTTCCAGCAATGTCAAATCCTTCTTCGTGAAGTTGTTTTAGAGCAGCAGTAGTTTCGTGAACCATGTGTCCGTAAGTAACTAATGTTAAGTCGTCTCCTTCAACAACTACGTTAGCTTTTCCTAATTCAACTGTGTAGTATCCTTCAGGAATTTCTTGTTTGAAAGCACGGTAGTCACGTTTGTGTTCTAAGAAGATAACTGGATCTGGTGATTCAATAGCAGCTAACATTAACCCTTTCATGTCGTAAGGTGTTGATGGCATAACAACTGTTAGACCTGGAATGTGAGCGTAGATAGCTTCGATTGATTCTGAGTGGTGTTCTAGAGCTTTAACCCCTCCTCCACAAGGCATTCTGAATACAGCAGGAACATGGTATTTTCCACGTGTTCTATTTCTTAAACGAGCAGCATTTGTACAAATTTGAGCAAGAGCGTAGAATGAGAAACCTGAGAATTGGAATTCAACAACTGGTTTTAGACCTGCAACAGCAGCTCCGATTCCCATACCAGCAAGTCCTGATTCTGAAATTGGAGCATCTCAAACTCTATCTGAACCAAAAGCTTTTTGTAGACCTTCTGTAGCACGGAAAACTCCACCTTCAAACCCTGCATCTTCTCCGTATAGAACTACTGATGGGTCACGTTCCATAGCAACGTGTAGGGCTTGGTTTAGAGCACCGATGTTATTTACTGAAATTAATTTTTTATCCATAAAAATTCTCCTAATAAATATTCTTTTAATAATTGACTAGCAATTATTTTTTGAATTTTAGTCCTTCTGCGTGTTGTTCTTTTAGTTCAGCAGGCATTTCTGCGTAGGTGTATTTGAAAATGTCGTCGTATCCTTCTTTTGCTAGGTCTTTTGTTGATTCTTCATATGCTTCTTTAGCTTCTTTTAGAGCTGCATCTCACATATTTTGTTTCATTTCTTCTGTAAGAATTCCATTGTCAAATAGGTATTTTTCAATACGGTGCATTGGTTCTCATTTTTCTTTTTCTGCTTCTTGTTCTGCTGTACGGTAGATACGTGGGTTATCTGATGTGGTGTGTTGTCCTTGACGTCATGTAACGAATTCAATTAAAACTGGACCATTTCCTTGACGGATGTAGTCAGCAGCTTCTTTAGCAACTTCGTAAGCTGCTAGTAAGTCGTTTCCATCTACACGTAGTCCTGGCATTCCATATGAAAATGCACGTTGTGAAAGTGTTGGAACGATGTAGCTGTTGTGTTCTGGAACCGAAATAGCTCATTGGTTGTTAATTGCAGCTACTAATACTGGTAGGTGACGAACTGCAGCTAGGTTTAGTCCTTCATGGAATTCCCCTTCGTTTGTTCCCCCGTTACCGATTGTTGTAACAGCAATAGCATCTTTTTTACCGGTTTGTTTTAGTGCATAAGCAACTCCAGCTGCTTGTGAAATTTGTGAACCGATAACAACTTGCATTGGTAAAGCATTAACATCTTTAGCAAAGTTTGAACCTTGTTCTGATCCTCTTCAGTAGTTAAACACGTCTTTCATTTTTACACCGTGTGATAGTTGTGCTGCAAGTACACGGTAGTGAGGAACGAATCAGTCTTGTTTTTGCATAACTGCTCCAAGAGCTGATAGGGTAGCTTCTTCTCCTAAGTTAGGAGCAAATGTTCCCATACGTCCTGTTTTTTGTAGTTGTAGAGCGTAGATATCTCATTGACGAGATCTAACCATTGTTTCATACATTTTCAATAGTTCTTCATTTGATGCTGATGGTTTGTATGATTTGTCAATTAAGTTTCCATCAACGTCTAATAAACGAACCATTTCGTTTTTATCTGACATAACATATGTAGCAGATTTAATATATTTGAAACTCATTTATTTTTCCTTTCATTTTTCTTACAAGTATTGCACTTAAATTATAAATAATTTTTAATTCTTTTTTACTTGCTTGAAGCGAAAATCTTTGCCCTCTATTTTCCTTAAATTTAATAGGTATTAAAGATTTGCAAAAAGTAAAAAGTAAGATATGGCCAATCAAAGCATATTAATATAAGGTTTTTAAAATATTTACTTTGAAAAGGGTAAAATTTAGATTATTATAGTTTTTTATATTCAAAACAAGATTTAAGGAGACAAAATGTCAAAATTTAGTGAATATATCAACAGTTTAATCAAAGAAAAAGCTGCTGAAAAAGTTCTAAGTGTTTTATTCATCGATGGGGATGATGAAAGAAGCCGTGAAGCTGCTAAATATCTACAAGAAAATAAATTAGCTAAACCTATTATGTTATTAGAAAACGAATCACAAATCGTAAATGATGGTTTAGAAAATATCGTTATGACACAAATGGCTGACAAGATTGAGGAATATGCTCAAAAACTTGTTGTTATCCGTAAAGGAAAAGAAGATTTAGATACATGCCGTAAAAATCTAAATCAAAGACCATACTTTGGAGCTATGATGATTAGAACCAAAGATGTCGATTCAGCAGTAGGGGGATTAATTTACTCAACAGCTGACATTCTAAGAGCTGCTTTTAAATGCATCGGAGCAAAACCAGGAATCAAAACCATTTCATCAATTATGGTAATGCACAAAGATGATGAAAAATTCATTCTAACTGATCCTTCAACAGTGGAAAAACCAACTGCTGAACAATTAGTTGACATCGCTAAAAATGCAACCGATTTCGCTCGCACAATGAAAATGAACGACTTGACCGGATTCTTAACATACTCAACAAATGGATCTGGAAAAGGAGAAAACCCTGACCTAGTTCGTGCCGCTGTTGCTTTAGCACAAGAAACAGACATTAACATGATTAATGGAGAAATGCAATTCGACTCAGCTTACGATTTAAAAGTTAGAGCACACAAGTTCCCTTCAGCACCTCAAAAAGAATTAGGAATTTACGTATTCCCTAACCTAGAAAGCTGTAACATTGGATGCAAAATTGCACAACGTTTAGGAAAATACGGAGCTGTTGGAGCTATTATGCAAGGAGTTAACGGAGCAATCAACGACTTTAGCCGTGGAGCAACAGTTCAAGACGTTATCGACGTTACTTCAATTACAGTTCTAAAAGGATACGAATTTTTAGACAAATAATTACTTAAGGATTAATAAAAATATGAAGAAAATTTTAGTTGTTAATGCAGGTTCTTCTTCTTTAAAATGAGCACTATACTCAGCTAACAAATTGGAACAACTTGCTAGCGGTCTATGTGAAAGAATTAACTTAGACGGAAACATTATTACCAAGTTTAACGATCAAAAATTTGAAGATCGTGCCGACTTACCAAACCACGTTGAAGCTGTTAAAAATTTAACTCGTTTATGAGTAAAATATGGAATTATCAAAAATTTAGACGAAGTAATCGGAATTGGTTTCAGAACTCCTTTATCAGGACACAAATATCTAACTCCTGTTCACTACAATGAAGATGTTAAAAAATCAATTGAAGAAGCTGCTAAATTCATTCCGTTACATGCGCCTGCTACACTAGCGGCTGTTGAGGCTTTTGAAAAAGAATTGCCACATGTACAAAAAATTATTGCTCAAGACACAGCTTTCCACGTAACAATTCCAAAAATTAATGCGACATTCCCAATCAATCAAGAATGAGCTAAAAAATACAACATCTATAAATTTGGTTACCATGGTTTAAGTTATGACTACATTAATGACAAAATGAAAACTATTTTAGGTAAAACTAAAAACAATATTGTTGTTGCACACTTAGGATCTGGAAGTTCAGTTTGTGCTATCAAAGACTCAAAATCATTAGACATTTCAGTAGGATTTAGTTCTCTAGATGGGTTGATGATGGGAACACGTTGTGGTGCAATTGATCCAGGAATTACTGACTACTTAGTGCGGGTAGAAAAACAAGATGTTGAAGAAGTATTCAACATGATGGTTAAAAAATCTGGTTTACTAGGTGTAAGTGGTATTTCTAACGACGTTCGCGATCTACATGCCGCTTGAGAAAATGACAAAAATGAAGATGCCAAATTTGCAATTGATTTATTCTGCCATAAAGTAGTAGATTACATTGCTCAATATATTAATAAAATTGGTAAACCTATTGATGCCATTGTCTTTACAGCTGGTATTGGTGAAAACGATGATATTGTTCGTGATCTAGTAGTTAAAGGTCTAAAATCATTCGGTGTTAGACTATCGGACAAAGCAAACAAAGAAAAATATGCAGATTACAAATTAATTTCTTCTCCTGCTTCAAAAATTCCAGTTTACAAAATTAGAACAGATGAAGAAGTTGTTATTGCTAAATATGTAAAAAGTTTAGCTAAATAATTAATGCATACAAATCCTTTATTGGCTTTGTTTTTTTTATAAGTTTTGAACTTAAAGTGCTCATCAGCAACGAAATAGAACAACAAATTGAATTTATAGCTTTAATTTATTTAAATCTCAAAATTTTTTATTTTCTTTTGTGAAACGTTTTTTTATAAGATGAGTATATAAAATCTTGGAAAATAGCTATATTTAAACAAATAAAAAATAGCCAACACACCTTTTTATAGAAAGCTAACTGTGACATAACTTATTAAAGGCAGCCTCTTTTAGTTGATGCGCTATAAAATCTCAACGTCATGAGAGATTAATGGTTTTTAAAAAATAACTGCTAGTGAGTTTTGACTCGTCCGTTTAAATATCTAAATATTCACTTAAATAAAAAAATCCCAGGGGATGCTGGGATGTCAATTTCTTTGTTAAAAGAACTGATATTTTTGTTGATTTTATTGCTAACTTTAATTAAGTTTTCAACAAAACACTAAGTTTTACTTGTTTTTTTACTGAGTTTTCGTCTAAAACTATTTGGTCTTTCTTTTTAAATAAAGTTAATTATTATTGATCAGCGAAGATTGTTTACTGAGTTAGCGAATCAAATGATATTTTTTCAATCTTTTTTAATTATTTTGGATATTTAATTCTTATCCTTCAATACTAAAATACCTATTGATTTTAAACAAAAAGCAAGACTGTAATCAATCTTGCTTAACTGTTTTACTTATTATTTTTCTGATTTTTTAGCACTTGCTTTTTTGGCAGGAGCTTTTTTGTCTTCGCCAGTTTTTACTTCTTCTTTTGGTTCTGGTAAAAGAATGTCACCAAAAACTGATTTGTAATTTTTAGGGTCATTGTATTTAGCTAAAGTAGCAATAATTTTTTTATTAATTAGAGGTAGTTGAATTTGTTCTTTTGTAATGTATTTTTTAATTTCTTCTACATCCATATTGTATAGTTTTGCTAACAATGAGTATTCATTTTCGTAATCAGCATCTTCAACTTTGATGTCTTCAGCTTTAGCAATAGCAGTGTATGTGAATGAAATTTTTAAATTGCGAACAACTTCAGTTCTGATTTCTTCTGCTAGTTTCTCTTTAGTACTTTTAACAACTTCTAAGTATTGTTCAACTGATGCACCTTGTTGTTTTAAAGATTGTTCAAAACGTTTGTAGTATTCTGACATTTCTTTGCGAACAATTTGATCTGGAAGTGGGTATTCTGAAGTTTCAAGTAATTTCTTCATAATTTCTGAAGCAAATTTTTCTTTTGATTGTTCGATTTTTTCACGTTTAGTTAGGTCTTTTAGGTAAGCTTTCAACTCTTCAACAGTGTTAACATCTTTAATTGCCAATGTTTTTACAAATTCATCGTTTAATTCTGAAAGTTGTGGTCTTTTAACTTCGTTAACTTTAATTTTGAAAGTAGCTTTTTTATCTCTCAAGTATTCCATGTGGTAATCTTTAGGGAAAACAATGTCAAATTCTCCTTCATCACCTTTTTTGAATTTCTTTAGGTTATCTTCAAATCCTGGGATAAATTGTTTTGAACCAATGATAATATCAAAGTTTTCAGCTTCTCCGCCATCAAATGCTTCACCGTCTACAAATCCTTTAAAGTTAAAGTTTACCCTGTCATCTTCTTGGATTAAGTCTTCAGCAACTTCTAACATTGCATGACGTTTTAGCATTTTTTGAATTTGTTCTTCAACATCTTTTTCGCTTACTTTGATTGAAGGTAATTTAATTCCTAAATCTTTGTATTCTCCTAGTTTAACTTCAGGTAGTAGTGGATAAACAAATTCTAAAACTAGTTTGTCTTTGTCTGCTTCTAAGATGTTTCATTCTGGAGCATCTAAAATAAAATCTTCTTCTTTAACTTTAGTTGCAGCTTGTTCAGCAGCCTTTGGTAATAATTCTTGAACTGCTTGAGCTTGTACTTGACCTTCAGTAATGTATTTATCTGCCTCTGCAGCTGGAACTTTACCTTTTCTAAAACCTTTAATTTCAACTTTTTTTCTTAGTTCTTTACGGGCTTTTTCTTGTGCTTCTTGTCAAACTTTAGCTTCGATTTCTACTGATACTGATAATTCAGATTTTTTCTTATCGATTTTTCTTTTTAACATAAAAAACTCCTTTGTTATATTCTATAAAATTATAAACTAAAAACACTTTGTTAGTGTCCTAGACATTGCTTGTTTTCTTCAACACTTCGAACAATTTAGTTTCTTCAGCATTCAAACTTTTTTCATCTTTAATTCCTAGCAATGTGTCAGTTACATTGACAATAGTGTCTAAACAATTAATTTCTTTGCCTAGCGCATAATCTTTTCAATTGCTAGTTATGAACACATAGAAAACTGATATTGCTGTTTTAGCTCTTACAACATCATTATTCATCGTGTCAACAATCATTTTTTGTGTGTTTGTAATTTCATCATTATCTTTCAAACTCACGCATTTTGCAGGATTTATGACTGTTTCGCCTATTTTGTAGTCATAGTCAATTTTCTTTTCGCTTAATAAAGTAAAAATCAAAATGTCAATGTCTTCTTTCTTATTAAACAATTTATTAAAATGAGTAGCTTTTTGTTTTAAGTCATCCTTCATTTTTAGAGCATTGTAAAAAAGCATTCAGTCATATCCCATTGGGTTTTCTACCAACAAATCAATCAATTGTTCTGTGGTGATTTGAGTTTCAATGTGTTCTCTTTTTTTCTCTAAAAGTCTGTGTAAGATTGCTTGTTCCAACTCTCTTAATTCTGGGCGATACTGAAACAAATCAACATCTTTGGCTGTTAATCTTAATTCATAAAGACTTGCAATTGGATCATTTTCTCAGTTAGCAAGTACTCGTGCTTTGACTTTTTGAAGTTCCAATTCTTTATTGTTCATTATTTTCCTCTTGGGCTTTTTTAGCCATTTCCAAGAAATTAGCAAGTTCTTTTTTCTCTTTTTCCAAAACTATTTTCTTATCGTTTACATCTTTTAGTCTACCTAATAAAATTAACACTAAATCTCATCCAGCTGAAATGATACTAATAGCAAAATATAAAATTGAGAATCCGATTGCCAAGATTCATCTAATAAATACTTTTGAATATGTTATATTACCTTCACTATCCTTAGCAATATCAGTAGTGTTTATAATTACAGCTCCAGTAATAATTAAAGCAGTCGCTAGAAGCCCTAATAAAAATCAAATAAGGGCATTAATTTTTTTTCCTAAATATAGACTCGGGATGCCAAATCCTTTAAAAATTAATAGACTCAATAAAATGGTTGATTTTTTGGTTGAATTTTGATCAATCACTTCTTGAATTTCTTCGGGTTTAAATACCATTTTTGTCCTTTCTATAATTTATATAAATTTTATTACAACATACACTCAGATTGACTATTTTGACACAAAGTTGGGAAAAAAATCCCTTGCTTTCTTATTCTAATTTGTATAAAATTAAGAATAAAGAGAGGTAATATGTCGAAAATTACAAAAATACACGCTCGTGAAATCCTTGATAGTCGAGGAAATCCAACTGTTGAAGTTGTTCTAACAACTGAAAAAGGAGTTACAGCAAGTGCTAAAGTTCCTTCAGGTGCTTCAACAGGTTTAAGAGAAGCTTTAGAGCTTCGTGATAAAAATTCACAGTATGCTTCAAACTGATTCGGAGCAAAAGGAGTAATGCTAGCAGTTGATAATGTTAATCAAAAAATCGCTCCTAAACTTGTTGGTTTTGAAGTTTTAAACCAAAGAGAAATTGACCGTGTGCTTAATGAACTAGATGGTACTGAATACAAGTCAGTGCTTGGTGCAAATGCAACATTGGCAGTTTCAATTGCCGCAGCTCGTGCCGCTAGTCAAGAACTAAACATTCCTTTATATCGCTACTTAGGAGGAGTAAATGCTCATTTATTGCCACTACCAATGTTAAACGTAATTAATGGCGGAGAGCATGCTTCAAACACTATTGACTTTCAAGAATTTATGATTATGCCAGTAGGGGCAAAATCATTCCGTCAAGCATTACAAATGGCTAACTTTGTATTTCATACTCTAGCTAAACTACTGAAAAAAGCAGGACACGGAGTACAAGTAGGAGATGAAGGTGGATTCGCACCTAACTTACACACTCACGAAGAAGTTTTAGATTTCTTAGTTGAAGCTATTAAGGAAGCAGGATTTGAGCCCGGACGTGAAGGTGATAATGCTGTTGCGATAGCAATGGATGCAGCTGCAAGCGAACTTTACAACGAAGAAACTCAAAAATACGTGTTTAAAAAATTCCATAATGCAGTTATAAACAAGATGCCCGGTTTTAGAAAATACAACAAAACAAAATACGAATTTACTAGTGATGAATTAGTTAAATACTATGGGAAATTAATTGATAAATATCCGATTATTTCAATCGAAGATTCGCACTCAGAAAAAGACTGAGCGGGATTTGAAAAAATGACTAAATTGTATGGAAACAGAGTGCAAATAGTTGGTGATGACTTAGTTGTAACTAACCCACGTTTCATCAAAAAAGCAATTGAAAACAAATCAATCAACTCAGTGTTAATTAAAATGAATCAAATTGGTACATTGACTGAAACAATTGAAGCTATTCAAATGGCAAACAAAGCTTCAATGACTGCTGTTGTCAGTCACCGTTCAGGAGAAACAGAAGACACAACATTAGCTGACTTAGCAGTTGCTTTCAACACAGTACAAATTAAAACTGGTTCTCTATCTAGAACTGACAGAATTGCCAAATACAATCGTTTGCTAGCAATTGAAGAAGAATTAGCAAAAGATAGTGAATTTAAAGGTTTAGCATCATTTTTCAATCTTTATAAATAAGTAACAAAAAAGACTCCGAAAGCCGGAGTCTTTTACTTTATTGTAGATTTCCAGAATTATTCATTTGCTCTAGTTTTCGCTTTAAATAAGTGTAGTTTATTTGTTGTTCTGGATCCATTGTATTTCTAAAATCATTATAATCCTTGCTTGGATCACCAAAAAGATTATTATATATATCTTCTGACATTCTCGCAGTATATATAGCGTAATCTATTCTTGAAATTACTGCTGTAGTAATTACTGATTGTGTTTTTCCTAATAGTCCCCATTTTGAAGTGAACGTATTTTGTCTAGTTTTCTTGTTTGCACCGATAACATTTGTAAGTGGTTCAAAGAAAGTGTCAATTACAAGCTGTCTTAGGTCTTTAAATTTATTCAATAATTCTAGATTTTCATTACTTGGAACTAAATTAATTCCCTCTTTGATTGT
The DNA here is from genome assembly GCF_053851775.1 of Mycoplasma sp. 1573. NCBI lineage: Bacteria > Bacillati > Mycoplasmatota > Mollicutes > Mycoplasmatales > Mycoplasmataceae > Mycoplasma > Mycoplasma sp. 1573. The sequence goes on from NZ_JBSQBG010000001.1 coordinate 85,060, forward strand.
TGGTGCTTGTAGTGGAACAAAATAAGTAGGATTTGTTTTTGATCTACTGTCAAGTGTCAAGTATTCTAAAGTATCATCTTTAGCTCTTAAATCAGCATTTGGTATTGACGCAGTGCTTGCTGATGGTTTAACATCATTAATTTCAAAAGTACCTTTTTGTCCTTCTTCAGCAGAAACTTCAAACAATAATTTATTTTTTGCAAGGTCTATAGCAACTGCTGCCTTTAGTGTGGTGTTTGCTGGAACTTCAAAATCACTTGCTAGTTTAACCAATTCTCGATTAATTAGTTTCTTAACATTGTTCTCTGTTATTTCAGTTGTATAGTAGAATAGTTTTTTCTCTTGATCGTATTTAAGTTCTAATAAGTTACGAGCAGCATCATTTTGCAATCAGTCTTTAGTTTTTTGTTCTGATTGAGTATCAGAAGTGACTAGAGATAAGTTTTCAGCAATTCTTTCTGATAAAGATTTTTGTTGCACTGGATTTTTAGTGTCTTTGTTATTTGTTTCTACACAAGAGATAGCTGCTAAAGGCATAAAAGCAGTAAGAGAAAGTGTAGAAACAGCGAATATATTAAATATTTTTTTGTTTTTTCTCACTATTTGTATATTCCTTTCTTTCATTCTTCTAATTCTTGTTCGGTTGCTAGAACAAAGTGATCATCATTTACTTTCAATCATTTTGGTTGGTTTGATTCTGAATATTCATGAATTTTTGAATCATATACATACCCAATTAAGCTTCCTTGTTTTGAGTCAATTGAAGGAACTGCATCTAAAAGTGATTTTGTGTAAGGGTGTAATGAATTGTGCATTATTTGTTCAGTAGTTCCAACTTCTAGAACCACTCCTTTGTTCATAACAACTATTCTGTCACTAATGTATTCAACCATCCGCAAGTCGTGGGCAATAAATACAATAGTTAAGTCATATTTTTCTTTTAAATCGTTGAAGATATTAACAACTTGAGCCTGAATAGAAACGTCAAGCGCTGAAATCGGTTCGTCAGCAACAAGAAGAGTAGGTCTTAATACTACTGAACGACTGATACCAATACGTTGTTGTTGCCCTCCTGAAAATTCTAGTGGATAACGACGTAAAACCGAATCATCAAGTCCGACACTTTTTAAAATCTCCACAACTAAGATTTTTTTTGCTTCACGTTCTGTTATGTTTTCTTTTTCTTCACGAATTTTTTTGTGTTCCATTAGAACATCATGTGCTTCTTGTTCTCTATTTTCTAGAAGTTCTGAAGCAAAGTTTACATAAAGACATTCAAAAGCATCTTTTGGATCTTGCTTAATTTCTTTATATAAAATTGGTTTTCTTGTTTCAAATTTAGCTAAATCTTTAATTTTTTCATATGTTGCAATTATCGCTGCTTGATCTAAAGAATTTAAGTAAATTAAACGAGCATTCTTAGTGTTATTTAACCCTTCTGAAACAACTGATTCAACATTAATGTGTGGGTTAAGTGAGTTAGCAGGGTCTTGGAAAATCATTTGCACTTTATTAACCATGAAGTTTTCAATTTCTTTATATTCTTTCAGTGCTTTACCTACTTTTCAACCTCTTTGTAATTTTTTAGGTAATTCTCTACCTAACATCTTAATTTGGCCAAAACTATAAGGAATTAGTCCCACTAGTGCTTTACCAATGGTACTTTTTCCAGAACCTGACTCCCCTACAAGTCCTAGAACTTCGCCCTTATAAATATTTAAATTCAAGTCTTTTACTGCTTTGAAAGCTTTTGAACCAGAACCATAGGTAATATCTACGTTTCTGATAGTTGCTAACACTTCTTGATTATCTTTGTTAGCCAACATTTCGTTAGTTCCGGGAGTTTTGATTCTAATTTGTTGTTTTTTTACAAAACCTCATTTTTTGGTTGTTTCAATGTAAACATCATTTTCAGTAAGAAGTTTGTTTTCTGTATTGTTATTTGTTGTATCCATAACTATTTAGAATTTTTAAACTCCTTTCATAAGTCTTGAATCAATTGTGGTGGAACATATTCTGGCGCCCTTTTATCAAGTAGAGCTGATTTTACTCTGTGAGTTTCACTTACTCAGTAAAAATTTGGTTCTTGTACAAAGTCGATATCTAAAGCATAGTCGTTACGAACTGCAAAAGCATCACCGACAATGTTATTTAGATTCGAAGGAACTGAACCACGAATAGTTGCTAATCTAGAACTTTTATTAACATCAGGCATACTCATAATTAGTCCTCATGTGTATGGATGTTGCGGGTTTTTTAGAATTTCTCTAGTTAAACCTTCTTCGATGATTTGTCCCGCGTACATAATTGAAATGTAATCGGCTATTGACGCTACTACTCCGATGTCGTGAGTAATGAAAACGATTGATAATTTCAATTTTTGTTGTAAATCTTTAATGACATCTAAAACTAAAGCTTGAACAGTTGGGTCAAGAGCAGTTGTTGGTTCGTCCATAACTAGAATTTTTGGTTCTAGGGCAACAATTGCTGCGATAACTACCCGTTGAATCATTCCCCCACTCATTTCGTGTGGGTACAATTTCATAACAGCTTCTGGGTCATTAATTTTTGTCAATTGAAGGAATTCGATTGCTCTTGCACGAGCTTCTTTACGGGTTTTTACCACTCCGTTCAATAACATTCCTTCCATAATTTGTTCTCCAACTTTCATTGTCGGATTTAGTGTTGACATTGGGTTTTGAAAGACCGCTGACACAACTCTTCCACGATAATGACTACGTTCTCAATCTTTTAGACTGAATTTTTCAACATTGTTATTGTAAAGTTTAACTTCACCACTATCAATAATTGCATTTTCTCCGGTTAGCCCATATAGTAAAGAAGTGATAACACTCTTTCCAGAACCAGATTCACCAATGATGGCGTGAACTTTACCTTCATAAATTTTTAAACTTGGGCCACGTAAAACTTTGTTTTTTTGTCCTGGTACAGCAGGGTTTTTGAATGATAAATTAACATCTTTAATTTCTGCTGCAATTTTTAATTTTGTTCCGTCTTTAAATTCTTCGAATTGAACATCTTTGAAAAAATGGTCTAAGTCAAAGTGTTTTTGTTTTCCCGGGGTAAAAAAGTATTTTCAGTCAGTGTTTTTGACCTTATTTATAAATTTACGACTTCTTTTGATTAGGCAATATTTTTCATTCATATCAATCCTATCTTTGTCTTCTTAAAGCATCTTGCACACTAGCACCAATTAATTGCACGCTAGTTGTGATTAAAATCAAGATTGAAGAAGGAACAAAAACATATCTTAAGTATTGAGGGAACACTTTTTGACCTTGACTAATTAAGTTTCCAAGAGTTGAAACATCATCAATTGATAAACCTATGAAGGCTAGTGATGTTTCAGAAAGAATAACTCCAGGAATGGTAAATACTAATTGAGTAATTAAAATTGGCAAGATAACTGGAACATAATTTTTCAATATTTTTCAAGTAGGAGTACCTAAAACTTTTGAAGCAGATACTCATTCAAAGTATTTTGCTCTTTTAACTTGAGCTCTTATTTGGTTTGCCATTCCGGTTCATCCAGTTAGTGATAGTGAGAAGACAATTACTCAGAAACTTGGGCTAACAACAACAGTCATTAGAATCAAGATTAAGATGGTTGGAACAACTGAAATAATTTTGATAATGAAGGTTAAAACAACGTCAAATTTGTTGAATTGTCCCATCATAATACCAAATGTTACTCCAATCACAACTTCAATCAAAGTAACCATAAATGCAAGTCCTAATGAATAACGAAGACCATGTCATAATCTTGCTCAAATATCACGTCCTAGATCATCAGTTCCAAGGAAGTGGTAAACACCATTACTGTCAGAACTACTGAATGTTAAGAAACGATTATTAACGTCTTGGGTATTTGGGTTAAGAGTAAAGAATGGAATAATTAAGGCAAAAATAATTAAGATTGCAAGAATTAAGAATCCTACTACTCCTCCAAAGTTTTTAGAAAAACGATAGACGAATTCACGGAAGATTTTTGGTTGAGAACCCATGTGAGTATCAGCTTGATAATCAAATGCTTCTCCAATTAGTTTTCATTTTTGGTAGTTAATTGGTTGAATAAACTGATTTGGTGCATCCATGATATTTTCGCGGTTTGTTTTTCCCAATTCTTGTCTTTTCTTCATATTACTAAATTTATTTTTCAGTCAACTCATTATTTACCTCTTCTTCTTACCCGTGGGTCAATTGCTTCGTAAAGCATGTCACGGAAAGCATATGAAAGAATAGTTAATAGGGCAAACATAGCAATTAAGAAAAGAATAACGTTATAGTCTTTTGATTGAATTGCTTGTAGTAGAGTTGCTCCTGAACCAGCGATGAAGAAAATTTGTTCAATGAAGATACTTCCAATGAATGATCCAAAGATAACAGCAGGGAAGAAAGTGGCAATTGGGAAAAGTGAAGGTTTTAATGCATGTTTTCACACAAAACGGTTTTTCGATAAACCTTTTAAGTAAGCAAACTTAGCATGCACTGAATTTAGCTCACGGTTTAATTCGGTTCTTATATATTTAATGTAAACAATAATACTTCCAAGCGATAAAGCTAAACCAGGAAGAATGTAAGTTGCGAAGTTTTGTTCTTCAAAAATGTAAGGAAGATTAACTAGACGACCAATGAATAGTAACACTAGCGCAAAAACAATCGAAGGCACTGAACTGAAGATTGAAACAAAGAAGGTTGAAACGTTATCAACAATTTTTCCTGGGTTTTTTCCTACTCAGATTCCTAGTGGAATTCCGATTCCAACAGTTAGTAAGACTGAGAAAATTCCAACTAAGAATGATTTATAGAAACGAGATCAAATAAATGAGTTAATGTTTTGACCTGGGAAAAGAGATAATGAGATACCGAAATCTCCGTGGAATAGATTTTTTAGATAACTTAAGTATCTTAATCCTAGTGGTTGATCTAAACCGTATTTTTTCTCAATTGCTTGTCTTGATGCTTCATCTAGACCACTTGTTAATGAGTTAGAACCTGGGACTAAGTTAATTAAAAAGAAAGTAATGGTAATAACAATAAACGCAATAATGATAAATTCAAGAGCGATTTTTAGAACTTTTCAAAGTGCACGAAGAACAGGAGAATCGATAGCAGACATTTTTTGCATAAATGTCATTTTTCTGTTTCTCTGACTACCAAAATGCACTTTATTATCATTGAGCTGGTAGATTTTGTTATCGAATAAAACTTTTTCTTTTGCCATTATTATGTTCCTCTCTGTCTTGGTAGTCCTGGTCTTGGTGGTTTAGTTACATCATAAGCGTATTGCAAGTTGAATGTATATAGGCTTGAAGTTCCACCAACTTTTGTAATTTCTCAGTTGGTGTCAACTTCCATTAGTGGTACAACTGGGCTGGCATCACGCACAACTTTTTCTAATAAAGCAATAAATTGGAAAATGTTTGCTTCACTATCTCAGTATTGTTCTCTTTCTTCTTTTGTAAAGTTTCCTGAGAAGAAAGCACTTAGTCTAGCAGTGTAATCCACTAATGATTCACCTTCTCTTTGGTAAGCTAAATCAATAAATTTAGCTCAGTAGTCGGGTTGTGACTCAGTTGCATTTTTCAAGTGTTCATCAATCATAAGTCTTTCTTCAAGACTTTTTTCATCTGGATAGTTAGGATCTTTTTGTTTTGTAAAATCAATAATTTGATTGATTGTGTAAGTATGTTTTACATAAAGATTGAATAAACGATTTATTCTTGAAGCTTTAATGTTGTCATTTGTTGTTCAGTGGTATTCTAAAGCGTTTTTTACCACTGTGTCAGTTCATAGGTTTTCATCTTTTGATTCTGCTTTAAGAGCAAGTGATTTAGCAATAACTTGTGCATATTTTTGCACAAAATCACTTTGTTTAGCAGTGCTATCTGCATTTTGGAACTCGTCAGCAGCAACATCATTTGTTTCTTCTAAAACTTTGTTGATATAAGGCAGTACTGCTTTTTCTTTAGTTAAATCACTTTGCCCTGAATTTTGCAATGCTTGTAAAACATAGTCCGATAAGTAATCAGCGTATGTAAATGAACCAACTGGGTTGTTCTTAAATCCAATGTTTTTCTGTGAAAGTGAGTCAATTTCGTCAGTTTTAAAGAAAGCAACTACATAGTCAGACGCACCACTACCACCAATACGGTCATAGTTTTGGTAAATGATGTCATATTTTCCTTCTTCAATTCAAGAAGCATATGTGTTTTCTGGTAACGATTTGTTTTCAATCACAATAAATCCATCTGACATAACTTTTAATGCTTCTTTTAGATATTGACCGGCTTTTTTATGTTCATCTGTTGAATTATTTATGTAACGTAGTGATATTGATTTTAAGCCAGGGTGTTTTGCTTTGAATCTATTTAAGTAATATTTAGCAATATCTTGACTGTAAGCTAGGTCACGACGATCAGTTTTTTCAAAATTGTATGATTTTGACTGGTGTACAAAGAAATCATAGTTTTGAATTGGTAATTTCACATTGTTTCTTGTCAATGTGTCTTGATCATTGAAATATAACTCAATGTTTTTACCATCTGCTGCTTTATATTGTCCAAAAGCAGTTCAAGTAATAACTGGGAAACTAAAGTCTCAACCAACTGATTTAAGAATGGCTTCACGATCTACTGCATAGTAAATTGCATTTCTTAAATCTTGATCTTGAATATAACTTTGCGCATTTGTTTCATTATCTAGATTAAATCCAAATGCAATTGTTCCATATCCGGAGTTTTTGTTTAGATATTGTTTATAAACTGGATCAGATCAGTAATTATTAATTTTGTTTGCTGGAATGTATGCTTGTGAAACATAACCATCTTCAAACAATGTTGAGTTAATTGTTTTATCAGTTGAGAAATAAATCTTAATTTTGTTTGAAATTACATTATCTGCATCAAAGTAGTCTTTATTTTTAGTTAGGATTAAGTATCCTTGAGGCCCTAAAACAACATCACCATCTTTGATGATAAAAGGCCCTGAAGTTAAGAATTTTGAAGGTTCTGAACCATAATTATCAATTCCTCCAGCTTCCATTTCGACATATTTACGATTGATTGGATAAAGTTTGTCTAAAACTTGTGAAAGAAGGAAAGCTAAACTTGGTGTTTTGTTTTCATCAAAAACAATAGTGAATGCATTTTCATCGTTTGAAAGAGTGGCAATATCAGCAGTTATGGAACCATTTGCTGAATCTACAGTAAATGATTGATAAGGATTCAAGAATTCGTTTTTGATTAATTTTACTTTGTAGGTCTTACCATTTTTCAAAATTGTAAAGTCTTGAATGTCACTGTTAATTGAAAATGCTTTGTTTTCTGTTAGTGACAATGATTTGGCAACTTCTTCATTAGTGTAATCTCTAAAGATTTGCCCTGTGTAGAAACCAATGTTTTTTGCAGCTTTTTTGATTTTTTCAACGTATTCTTGGTCACCAGGAACTTGTGAGCTTCAAGCTTCTTCTGAGGCATCTTCAATGTATTCTTTTTTATCGTTAGTTGATCAAGGTGCTTCAATATATTTACGGTAACCAAAAGGATTTTTATAGTTTCTTCCGAATTTCAGTGCGTATTCTTTTTGAATTGCGATAAATTCATCAACACCTTTTAGACCAATTTTTTCAATGTTGTTTAGTTTTTGCGAACCTGTGTTTAGATCCAAAATGTATTCTAAGTAAGCACGAATATCGGCTGCAGTAACGAAATCTCCATTGCTTCATCTATTTTTTTGATCATTAACAAACCCTGTTACAGCCATGTAATTATTTGGGTTACGAGGGTTTCTGAAAGCATAAAGTGATGCAAGTCTAGTAGGATCTGCTCCTAAAGAAGGACGTCCGGTTCCTCCTAGAATTTGGAAATCATGAATTCCATAGTATGAACCACTAACTTCACCATATCCATTTTTTTCTTTCAATTTGTCTTTTGATATGTTGAAAAAGTCATCAAAATTTGATGAATCTTTTAGTTTTGAAGTATCAACCATTGACATATAGAAGTTATTTGTTTGAATGATTGATTTTAAGTTAGTTGTTGGCCCATTTTTAAGGAATGCATCAACTAGTGAAGGTAAAATTTTGTCCATTGATTTATAACGAACATAGTTTAGGTTATTGATTGGTTCAGCAGTCAGACCCAAGTCATAACTTAACTTTATTTCTTCGTTTGAACCACAAGAAACCGCAATAGCTGGTACTAATGCAATACTTGCGAGTGGCAGAGTGGACAGTAATTTTAACAAGTTATTTTTTTTCACTGTTCCTCCTATCCTGTTATGTTGAATTGATAGTCAATATCAATAATTACTTGGTTAATGTCGCCATTTGCGTTGGCTGCGTTATTAATTAATTTAACTGGTGCTTGCTCAACAGCTTTTCCGTTTTCTGACATAAAGTCAAATCCAGTCATGTTAAATCCTGGCAATGTTTCTTTGTTTTCGTTAGCAAAGTTTACATAGTATTTGTGTTTTGGTTCTAACAATGTGTTTCTATATTTAGCCATTAGAGCATAGTCACTTAGTCATGAAGTGTATCCATATTTATCTTCAAGGGTTTGTTTTGAAGTAATGTCACCTTGTTTTTCTAAATAGAATAAGTTATTAGTTTTAGCAATATTTACTGGTAGGTATAGCTTTTTACCACTATCAACATCAGTAAATTCTAGATATTTGATTTTTTCAGCTTGTTCTTTTTTAACAAAACCATACATTGAGATAGCATCAAGTTTTTTATTTCTGAAAATTCCAGCAACAGTTCTTTCACCAACTCCAAAGTTTTTCATTTGTGAAACAAAGAATGCTTCAGGACGGTTTGTGATTTTGTTTCCATTTCAATCCTTGATACGAATAGTATCGTCTTGGATAGCATTTAGATTATCATCGTAAAGCTCAGCACCAATAGTTTCTTTTTGTCAACGATCTTTGAAATATCCATTACTCTTAGTAATAAATTGTCCAAAGTATGAAGACCTACGCACTTGGTCCGTATTAATATCACTTGCTTGAATTGAATTTTTATTCATTTCTTCAGTTAATGCAACAAGTTCGTCTTGTCTTTCTTTCGAGATTTTTAATAATTCTTCAGCAAGAGCAAGTTGTTTCTTTTGAATATCCGCTTTTTCTTTGGCACTTAGAGTTTCACTATTGTCATTTAATTGCTGACTTAGTTTTTTGTATTCACTTTGTTTTTCTTTTAGATAGCTATATTTTTGATAGATAGCTTGATCTTTTTCTAGACGATCAACACGCGCTTTATATGATGACGCAAGTGCAACTGAATTAGCAATAGAATCAATATCGATTAGTGTTGAATTAATGTAATTTAGTTGTGTACCATCAACAACGTAGTCAAGTCCGGTTGTAGCTTCGTTTACATTGCTCAAATATTTAGGTAAGTTACCAAAGTTTTGAGTTGAAGGAATGTATGTAGTTTGCACATAATCACGTGTTAATGTTTCTGGTAAGTTGTAAACATAGTCAGTGAATTTATCTTGAATTTGTGATTCGGTTCTTGTTGCTGCATAGTCAATAACATCTGATGAAGGTTCACCATCTGACAATATTCCATAGTAGATATCTACGTAATATGAACGAATTCCGTAGTTTTGGAAATATAAGATATTACCCATAAACATCGATAAGTCATGAGCATCGAAGTTGTGCTCTAGAGTTTTTAAAAGGGTTTCTTTTTGTTCATCATCATTTGCTCTTCGATTAGCAATCGATTCCATTTGTTTCTTAACTGCATCAATAATTTGATCATATGAATAAGCAAGGCTGTTTTTGTCCTTTGCTTTTTGTTCAGCAACAAGTTGCGGATCTTCATAGTAATTAGCAAATATTGGGCTTAAAACATCAATTCCATAGTCTTTTGAAAGAAAGGCAGCATTTTTGTCTAAGCTTTCAACGACACTAAAGTTTTTAACCCCTAGGAATAGCCCTGAATGTCTGAAACGATACATCATTTCATTAGCTAGAGATTGTTCTGACTCAGTTATTTGATTTAATTTTTCATTGTCTTTTTCGTTTTCTAACAAGTATTCTTTGAAGCTATCTAAGTCAAATTTTGATTTTACATAATCAATGTCTCAGTTTCATGTTACTTTAGAATCGTTGATTGATTTAGTTGCCTTTGAGTAATCGATTGAACCGAAACTCATCAAGTCATACATTGACATGAATACTGGTGTAGGTTGTAATGAGTCACCTACTTTTACTTTTAATCATTTTGCGTTTTTGCTATTGATGAAGTTTACAAGTTTATATTTTTCTACTTGCATTGCATAACCAGTAGTTTTTATTGCAATACCGATAACTTCTCTTCCTTGTTCATCAAAAAGAGCATCTCTAAGTGCTCCGAACGAAGGAGTAGAAACTAATTCAGGAACTAATTTATTATCTTCAGTTTGAGTTGCTCTTACTAGCGCAAACTTGTTTTTTGCTAAGTCTTGTGGATCAGTGCTTCCACTAGATAAAACTCCTAAATAATCTAAAAATCCGAATCTAAAGTCAGACATTAACTTCCCATAGGCAGCTGGAGCTCTAAATCTTTGAAGTGCTGATTGTATGCTCTGTGTGAAACCATCATTAGATGAATAAATGTTTTTTAAGAAAGCAGCATCTTTAGCATATGGAAATACAAATTCATCATATTTTTTACCTGATTTTGTGAATCCTAGTACTTTCGCAAAGTTAGAATTATCAATTTGTGTATATGCTTTCTTACCTAACTGCACTTCTTGCAATAGTGTGTTGTAAGTTAGTCACAAGTCATAACCTAAGTTAGCTTGATTTCCTACTAAATTGAAACGAGTATATTCACCACGGTTTGGTTGTTGTGGGTCATTTATAAACAATTGGTTGTTGTTTGAAGAAGTGAAATCAGCAGCACTTGAATTTCTTTTAATTAGTGATTCTTCAACATCTGTAGAGATTCCTGATTCAGCAACACTTCTTGTTGAAACGTTAGCACTTCCACCTAAAAATGTTCCGGCATTATTTCATCCACTGTCATTAAATTGAGTGATTACTAAGTTGTTAATACTTGAGTTAATTAATTGTTCTTGAGTTCTTAGATAATTAATATCCGAAGCTGAAAGTGGAGTGTTTAATGTTACATTGAAAATTGGCTGATTGTCTTTTGTTTTTAAGTTAACTTTGGCAATAACCGTTTGACCATCTTGGTTGGTTGCCCATTCAAAAACTCTTACGTTGATTTCACCATCTGGTTGAACTGTTGAGAATTGTGATAATGGTGTGTTTTGTCCATCGGTAAAGTTACTTAAAACTTCTTGTGCGGTAGCAGGAACGAATTTGTAAGTTGCTAATTCACCAGCTCCTGCAGTCGCATTATTTTTTTCAGTTTTTGTAAATACTTTAGCATTATTAATTCCACTTAAAGCACTGCTAATGAATGGGTTTAGAGTTCCAGAATTTTCATCAAATGAGTTAGCAAAGAATAAATCTCTTAGCCCCACTCCTCTTAGCTTAGCGGCCTCAACGATTCCATCTCAGTCTTGCAAGAAACGGCGTTCTTTATTTGCAACAATTTCTGATGTTGAAGCACTTGTTGAACTTTTTCCTCAAATTAAGTCTTTTGTTTCGGTAATTCATTCACCCTTGTTGTTAATAAATTTGTATCTTACGAAATTCCCATTTTCAGTTGGGATTCCATTAGCATCTACACGGTCGAAATCTAAGTTAGTTCTAGCTTCTAAGTAATTTCTCAGCGCTTTTGCTGAATAGAATGAGCTATCTGTAGCTCCTCCACGAGTTGAAATTCCTCCAACTAGAACTGCATTGTTTGAATCATCAATAGCTTGAGTTCTTTCTAATGTTAAGTGGTGTCCATATTCGTGGGTTCCAACGTATTTTAAGAAGTCAGTTGAGATACCTTCAAAATCATCTAAAACTGCTTGCATTAGTAATGGTAATCCTACCCGATCAGAATCTTTAAATCCATAGAATTCTCCATTTTCTAGAGTATATTCATAGTAACCTTTGTCATTTAGATGTTTTGCAATGTGAGGTCCTGTTTGTTTAGAAAGAATTTCAGGGAATTTACGAACAATTTTATCTAAAAGTCCTGGGTAAGCTTCAATGTAAACTTGATATTTACGTCTTTCTAATTCTGGTAGTAAATTTCCTTTTTCATCAGTGGCACTAACATCAAGTGGAGTCATTCCAGTAATTAGTGGGTTAATTGATCCAACATATCCCAATGAATCTTTTAGTGAGGTAAATAAGTCAAGCTGTGCTTCATTTCCTTTGTTTGCAATATCTGTTGAAAATGAGCTTACACTGTTTAGAAGATTTGTGTCACTATCTTGGGTTGTATTTCTAGCTTGTGAATTATTTTTTGAAGAATTTAAAATTGATTGAATATCACTTCAATTTTTATCGCTGTCACCTTTAATTAAACTACCCAAGATATCATTTACTTTGTCAACTCATGCTACAGAAGAATTTTCTTGGCTAGCAAGTTGGTCTTTTTCAGCTTGTGCATCTTCAAAAGTGATTTTTAGATTTCATTTATCGTTTTCATTAACAACGTCTAATGATTTTATTGTTGCACTAATAAGTTTGAAATTTTGGCTTCTTGCTATTTTTGAGTTTAATGCTGATAGTTTTGAACCAAAGAATTGTTTTTGGCTTCCATCTTCACTGCTAATTAAATAAACTTTTTGATTTGCGTAATTTTGCACATCATAGAAGTCAAGGAACCCTTTGATATCTTCTTGCCAAGCTGATGATAGAGATAATTCACTTCTATTTTGTGTTAAGGTTTTTTTGTCTTTTACCAGAGCAGTGTCTACTACATTACCATCTTTGTCTTCAAATCTTACTCATAATATTTCATGACTACCTGCTGAAGTTTGTTTTGTTCCAGGAGCAAAACCTTTCAGGGTCATTAATTTATAATCACTCAAACTTGTATTTCAGTCTTTGTATTGTGAAAGTGTTCCGTTTTGTAGATTAGCAAACTCTTCCTGAGTAATATTTTTTGGAAGAATAATAGTTTTTAGATCTTCATTAACAACTGAAACAGAAGGGTCTTCGCTATATTGTAAGTTCTCTTTGTCTAAGACTAAAAATTGCTGCCCAATAAGCGCACTTGGATAGATGATAGCGTTAAAAGGTTTGACTGCTTTGCCATTAAATCCTTGAAGTTGTGTGTTTTGCAGTACTGTTGCTAAAGGAATATTCTTTAAGAATGTATCAATTGTTGCTTTGTCTTTATTGTCTTCGAATACTGAGAAAGTTAATGAGTCACTTGCATTTCCTTGTCCCCCAGCTGATGAGAACATAGGCATTGAACCAAAGAATGCATCTGGGAAGAATTTAATTTCACTTTCTTCCTTGTGAAGAGTTGAGTGTGATCCTAAAGTGATTGAGTTACCGTTTTGTTCAACTCCTGGCACGATTCTAAAACTATCTAAAGTCATTAAATCTGGTCCTCAAGCGACATTAGTGATAAATCATTTGGTAAATTCTAAGAATTGTTTCGGTTTAACTGCTAGAACATATTCATCGTAGAAGTGAAATGATCCATAAGTTACTTTGAAAATAAATGATTCTTGATAACGTTTGTAGTATTCTGAGTAGAATTGTTCAAACGTTAATTTTGTGTTTTTGTCTTCATTGAAGTAGAAAAATACATTTCCATCAGCATCTTCCACATAGCCAGCAACATCTTTGTCTTTTAGCGGGTTAGTAATTGCAATTTCAGGACTTAATTCATTGTTAGCATACATCTTGCTAAAGTCGTTGCTAAACTTATCTTTTTCAGTTGGAGAAATTTTCCCTCTAACTTCGTCCGAGTTTTTAGCAAAGGCAATCATAGTACCAATAACAGCACCGGATGCTGCTGCGATTGCTCCTAGAGTGATTGCTACTTTAACACTTAATTTTAATGCCATAAAAATCCCTTTCTGTTGACACTCACGACACATTCTGGTGTGTTATTGAGTGAAAATTTTGTATATATGAAATATATAAAAAATGAATATACTTAAAAAGTATAACATATAAAGAGGTTTTTTGTGTTGTTAACAGTTGAACTGTTCATTACAAAGGGGGCATTTTTGTGCATAAAAGTTTGTTAACTATTGATAAAATTAAGGTGATTAACCACTCACTAAGGAGATAAAATGCAAGTTAAATTTAAAGGAAACAATGTAACTTTAGAAGCTTCACAATTAAAAGTTGGAGACAGCTTTCCAGAATTTGTTGCAACAAATCTAGATCTTTCAGACTTTAGTTCAGCCGATCTAAAAGGACAAAAGCGTCTAATTTTTTCAATCCCTTCAATTGACACAGGTGTTTGTGAAATGGAAACAACAAGATTCATGAATGAATTTAAATCGAAACCTAATCCAGTTGTTGTTATTTCAATGGATTTACCTTTCGCTTTGAATCGTTGATGTGCAGCAAAAAATAATGAAAAAGTTGTAACAGTAAGTGATTTTAAATATCGTGACTTTAGTAAAAAAACAGGAACAAGAATTGCTGAATTAGGACTTTTAACAAGAGCAGTGTTTGTAGTTGACGAAAATGACAAAGTTGTTCATGTTGAATATTGTCAAGAAGTTGCTTCAGAACCTAACTATGAAGAAGTAATGAAATTCTTTTAGACTGAAAAAGTACTCAAAATAAGCACTTTTTTCAACAAATAAGCAGCCCGTAAAAGGCTGCTTTTGTTTTAATTATTCTTGTTTTTCAACGATTTTATAAATTTCATCATCAATTCAAACGATATCACCAACATAGACTTTTTGTCCACGACTTGTTACTTTTTCACCATTGACAGTTACTTCGTGTGTAGCGATGAAATATCTTGCTCTTCCACCTGTTTCAATGATGCGCATTTTTTTTAATAGTTGCGAAATTTTAATTTCTTTACCTGTTATTTCAATTAGCATTATGAACTGTGTCCTTTCTGTGGTGTAAGTAATTGTACAATATTTTTATTTTCTTGACTAGTTACAACTATTCTCTGATTATTTTGTGCGAATAAGATATTTAATTGTCCTTCAAAAACATTGATGGCATCAGTCAAGTAACGATTAATTACAAGAATATCAAGTTTTTCTTCTCCATATTTGAAATCAGTAGTTTTAATTTCTGCTTTACCAACTTCACTTGTTTGACTTGAAACGCTTAATACACCATTAGCAATGGTAAGCCTAATTTTGTTGTTTTTTTCACTATTTAATAATTTTGCTTTCGTCAAAAGACTGCTTAAATTTTTCTTATCGATTACTAAAACGCTGTCAAAAGTTTTGGGAATAACCTTTGAAGTATCTTTATATTGAAGACGTGAAATGCTTGATTGAATGATTGTTCCATCATAAGTAAGACTGATTTTTGACTCGTCAACATTAAAATCAACTTCGCCCTTAATTTCGAAATTCAAGATATCTCTTAAGTTTTTAGGTAATATCAAGAATGAAAATTCAACATCTTTATCAAATGGAATTGACATTTTTGCTAGTCTAAAACTATTAGTTGCAGTGGCTATTAAAGCTCCATTTTTTGCTTCAATGTTAATCATATTCAAAACTATTTGATTTGTCACATTGTTAAAATCTGTTGCAAAAGCGACATTTTTGTAAATTGATTTTAAATCTTCAATATTCAAGCTTACATTGTTTCCGATTTGTCTGAAATCCATTTCTGGATATTCAAATGGATCCATTAGGCTGATTTCAAATTTGTCGTTTTCGGTTTTTACCAATAAATTTTGTCCGCTTTTCTTAAGTTCAATAATACCATCTAAGTTTTTTACTATGTTTCTAAATAAAATTAAAGGAACCAAAATTTTTCCGGCTTCAATTACCTGACATGTTTCCATGTCATAATGTTCAATTTCTTTACCTGTCGAAAGAATAGTATGTTTGATTGCCAATTGTTCATTTGAGACAATGAATGTAACTTTTGAGTCGATCGCTTCAATCAAAATTCCTTTCAGCGAAGCTAGATATGTGTTTCCGTCGTAAATTTTAGCCGCTCTTTCTAAGGCTTTATCTAGTTGAGTTTTTGAAATTTTTATATACATCTTGATCTCCTATTTCAACTTGCGAATATTATCATCAATTTTTTTTAGTGCTGTTTTTAAAGCATTGTTTGTTTTAGCTTCTGCTTCAATGCTTTCAACACTTGCCATTACACTTGAGTGTGCTTGAGCAAAAATGTCTCCAATTTCCTGGAATGTTTTATCTAGGTTAGTACGAATCACAAACATTGCAATCCGGCGTGCTTGCACAATTGGCTTAAGTCTTGTTTTGCCAAGAATATCCTTTTTGTTGATATTGTAATATTTACCAACAGTTTCTATAATTTTTTCTGGTGTTATTGAATCTATGTCAGCTTCAGTGTTTTGGAATACTGTGCGTTTTAGATAAGTTAATGTTGGTCTAAAATCAGTATCATTCTTTTTGAAAAGCGCTATTTTATTGATTGCTCCTAAAATTGCCCGTACTGATGAAGAAAAATTCCGCACAAAAAAGCTATAACACTCTTCATCGAAAATGTTTGGATCGATATCAGCTTGTTTGAATTGAAATCTAAACATTTCTTCAACATCATTATTATTAAAACGGTTAATTTGCAAAACTAATCCTGCTGAAAAACGAGTAATAAAACGATCTTCAAATCCACCCAGTTCACGTGGTTCTTTGTCAGCAGTTACAATAATTTGTTTCTTTTTGGCAATATGGTTGTTGAAAATGTTAAAAAGTACACTCTGCGTTGAGTCTCTACTTCCATATTCTTGCACATCATCAAACATTAAACAATCATATTGTCCTAAACTTTCAATTAATTTAGCAATAGCTTGTTGATTTTTATTTTGCAAATTTAAAACTATGTCACGAGTAAAAAGCTCAGGAGTAATATAAAAGCAACTTTTACCCTTTTTTTCTAACTCATTAGCGATAGCATGCAACAAGTGGGTTTTTCCAAATCCTGATGCTGAATAGAAAAATACTGGAGTATAAGTAGCCTCTTCTCCATCGTTAATTATTACTTTTGCTCCCATTAATGCTGACTTGTTAAATTCTAATTGCGCATATTTATCCAGTGTTAATGATGATGAAATTCTGTAAGACTTTGCTACACGTGAACTAGGTTTTTGGCGAGCACTGCTTTGAATATTTTTAGGCAAATCATTGATATCAGTTATATAAATTACGTGCTTGTTTTCATTAAAAACATCCTTGATTACCCGAAACACATAAGCTTTAACATTTTCATCTTCAGTCAGTTTTAAATTATTCTTGTTAGTTAACAAGAAAACTCTATCATCATACTCTGCAACTAACTTTAGTTCACTCAAAAATGTGTCATAAAGAATTTGGTCAGTATTAGAAGAAAGAAAATCTTCTTGAATTAGGGTGTTTTTGCTTTCTAAGTCGAATTCTTTTGAAGTAAATTCACTGTGATTTGAAGTCATAAAAAAAATTATAAATAACATTTACTTTATAAAGTAAATTTGAAATAAAAATTGTCAATTTGTAAAGTTATTTACATAGTTATTGACAATTTATTTACACAAAAAGCACACAAAATGAGTGTTTTTTTTGTTTTATTGACAAAATTTGCTTGTCGTTTTTAAATTTTTTGTTTAAGGGTTGCAAACAATACTTTGCTCGCTGCCCCTTTATACTTAATGTATAAAAGAATAAGGTTTTTGGTAAAATAATATTACATATTTTCAAATTTATCAGCTTGAAGATAATCAAAATATTAGTTAAAAGGAGTAATTGTGAAAAGAACATATCAACCTAAAAAACGTAAACACATTAAAGTTCACGGTTTCCGTGCTCGTATGCAAACTAAAAATGGTAGAAAAGTTTTAGCTGCAAGAAGAGCTAAAGGAAGAGCTAAATTAACAGTTTCAGATGAAAAATAGTTAACAATGAATAAAAAACACGTTGTTAAGAAAAATTGAGAGTTCCAAAAAATAATTGATGGCAAGAAGCAGTTTGTTTCTCGCTATGTAATCGTTTATTATGAAAAATGACCTACATTTCAAGTTGGAATCTCTATTCCCAAAGCTTTTGCAAATGCTTGCACTCGTAACAAATATAAAAATCAAATACGCCAAATTGTTCGTAAAAGCGATTTTTTTAATATCAGTGCTCGCAGTGTCATCATTGTAAGAAAAGATTTTTTTACAATCGATTTCGCTAAAAAAGAATTGGAAATAAAAAAACTATATGAAAGGATTCGTAGTGTCGTACAAAAATAGATCTAAACATTACGACTTCTTTAGCCCTAAATCAAAACAAGGAGCAAATACACCTGAGGGTCGGAAAAATATCCTGAAAAAGATTTGAAAATGAATCAAGATTTTACTAATTATTTTCGTAATCGGAACAGGACTTGCTGGCTGTGTGCAATCGTTTGTTCTTCGTTCACCAGTTAAAATCGGAACAGGTTTTGAAATGTACGGTGCGAAAGAAGAAGTTTCGCCTAACGTAGCGCCTCTACGTTACAACGACAATACTGGTACTTTTGAAAACGTCAACACTGGCGGATTCACAAATGGTAACCCTTATGTTTGAAAAGAAGATAAGCAAGAACTAGAAGCTATCAAAAACCAAATCAATAACAACGGTGGAAAATATGGTGAAAAATACACACGTAACCTTGCTTTCCAATTGCGTGATAGTAGTAATGCTTTAATTAACAACTCAGATGCTAATAAGGGTGCAGTTTATAACAATGGTACAAACTACATGGTTCTGTCTTATGGACAAACCAATAAAGATGGAAGTGTGTCAAACGCCATTACAAACTACGACTATGTAACAAAATTAGAAGACATTTATTTCTTTGACTTTGCTATTACAAGTCTTCCAAAAACAAATAACTCAACTGATGCTACAACTAACAATAATTCAGAAGCAACAACAAATGATCAAGTTAGTGATAAATACAAACTGGCAATCAGTAGTTTCTCAGTCCTACCGGCATACAGTAACGCCAACGGTAATGCACTAATTAAGTTCTACCGTGACATGTACCAAGCATTTATTAACGAAGGTAGTGAACAATTCAAAAAACGCTATGACAAACAAGATCTTAATGATGCAAGCTTGTATGTTGATAAAGAAAAAACAACAACATACTGACAAAAAATAGCTTCAGAATCAGGATTGACTGAAGAACAATTGCAAAATGCTTCAGCGCTTGATGTTATTAATGCATTTATCTTGAATTTCAAAAATAACAAACAAAATGTTGAAGTTGATGAAGCATATTACAAAACCATTAGTAAACTTAGAGAAATTTCAAATAACAATTTCAGAACTTATGGTTCATACACAGGATACAGATTATTAACAAACAAAACTGATAAAAATGGTGCTAATTTAGTAGGTTACACATTGCTAGATAATTACAATAACTATGTAAATCCTAGCCAATTGCTAAGTGGACTAGTTGGAGAAGCACAACGCCCTATTGCTACATATGGAGATTATTGATCATACGGACCATTCTATGGAATCTTCGTTTGACCTATCTTCAAAATGTTAGTGGGTATGATGCGGGCAATGGATAGTATTGGTGGTTGATCATTCATTATTGCAATTATTATTACTATTATTGTTACTCGTCTAATCACAATTCTATTGTCATACAAGAGTATTCTTGCTTCAACAAAACAAACAGAATTAAATGCTAAAAAAGCAAAAATTGAAGCAAAATATGCACCTTACAAAGGTGACAAACAAATGGAACAAAAAAAACGGATGGAAATTAACGAAATGTATAAAAAGAACAAAGCCAATCCGTTTACCGCTTTAATTAGCTCATTTATAACATTACCTATTCTTTTGGTTATGTTTAGGGTTATTCAAGGGTCTCCTGATATTAAAAGCACAGTGTTCCTTGGTTTAGATCTAACTGCAACTTCTTGAAGAAATTTAGTATACAATCGCGAATTCGGGTACTTACCGGTTATATTGATTTCAGTTGTAATTCAATTATTCGCTCAACTTTTACCAAGAATATTGAATCGAAAAAAAGATAAGTTACGTACTAATGCTGTTGAAAGAGAAGCGTTTAAGAAATCTAACCGTACTCAAACAATTATTACAATAGTATTCGTTGGTTTTGGAGTTATCTTCCAGGCTGGACTTCAAATTTACTGAATCTTTACTGGTATTTGACAAATATGTCAAACATTGGCAGTTTATAAATTAGAAAGAACCTCATTCTATAAAACGAAAATCTTGCCAAGATTATAAAGTATGATAAAAAGCACGCTCTTAACTGACGCGTGCTTTTATTCATATCAAATTAGAGAAATGTTTCAAATATATTTATGTTTAAAAAAGTTATTTTAAACACACTAACATTATATTACTTCACTGATTTAAAGTCAAGTACATAAGTGAATCTATTTAAAAAGTTTCGTCTTGTAATTGCTTCCATATTTAGCAATTAGCTGTTCACGATAAGAACTTGTTTGGTGTGGATATTTTTGTTTGTCTGTGCCATCTATTAAATTAAAAGCATAGGCAATTCCATTTTCAGTATATATGTCTTTTTGTTGTGTAAAAGGTTGCACTATATTAAGTGAATACTTACTCATTGTACCATCATCATTTTGCAAATCATATCAGTCTTGATTACCGTAAATTAAACCAATAGGCATCATTTGTGCATTCAATACCATCCCACCGCTGACTCCACCTACTGGGCCTACTTTTTGATAAATACCATACGAAAGTCCATAGTACAGCGATTTAGCGCTTTCATTAAACTTAGCACCGTGACTTGCAATTGGTTGATTGTGAAACAGGGATTGAACTGTAAAAATGCTCTTAGTAACCCCATCTTCTTTATTGACATTATTTGTTGCTAAATATTGATTAGGTACTGAAGCTAAAAATTTTCATTCAATACCATTCACTAAAGGAAACCCAGCTCAATACACATTATCAGTAGATGAATTATATTGATAACCATGTAAGTATTTTTTCACAAGTGCTGACTGTGATTTTGCTTGCTGTTCGCTCGTAGGTAATGCAGATTCGAAGGTTTTTGTAACATTACCTGATTTTTTTATGTCATTGGCAGTGGAATAATCTAAGCTCAATAACTTGTCGGTTTTAGTTGCATTGATAAAAGTATCTACATCTGGATTTATGTCAAAATTGTTAACAATTCTCAACAATTTTCTCCTGAATTCAAGAGCATCTTGTTTTGTGGTCTTATATTTGATAGCACTCAATTCATTAAGGTCAACAGTTCATTCAATAACAGCGAAATCAGCATAATGGTAAGGATTTTGATTGTAATCCATAGCAGTTGAATCCATAAAGTTTTGAGCTAAGAAGAAAATTCTTGGTCAATTATCCTTTGGCAAATTTAGTAAATACGATGGTGTGTTAGATGAAGAATTATCTTTTCAATTTTTAGGACTTAGCAATCTAATATTTGTTATTGTATTAGTTCTTTTTAATTGCTGATACTCTTTAAAATCTTTGTCTCCTTGATAAAGTTCCAAGGCAACATGATAATTGGTGGCAAAGTAAAATGTGTATTTAGAATCAGTTAATTTTTTATAGTCTAAAACTCATACTGTTCCGGCTGTGTTTGTTCCGTCTTGAAAATCTCACATTAATGAAAAACTTTGATCAACAATCTTTTGCACGTATTGTTCATTAGTTCAGTTTACAGGCCTATTTTCACTTGTTTCTTGATACTGTTTTTCTTCTGGATGTTGTTTAAAAAATTCAACTGCATCAAAAGTTTGTTCTTCAGAATTTGCTTCCGAATCAGTGTTATTTTGTTTTTTGAAATTTTCTATTTGCTTGTTTAGTTCTAATATTTTTGCTTCCAGATCCAAATTCTTTTGTTGAATTTGATTGTAGTCTTTAAGTTTTTCTTCTAGAGAAGATATAGCATCCTGATTTTGAGTAATAGTTTGTTGTAAAGACTTAATATTTTCACCTTGTTGCTTGTTAGTTTGTTGTAACAAGTTTAACTGATTTTGCAAGTTTTTATTTTGTTCTTGAATAGTGTTTATTTGATTTTGATACTGAGTGATTTGAGTATTCAATTGAGTGGATAATGAGTCTTTTTCAGTCTTTAGCTGTGTGAGTTTCTGCTGCAGATCACTAATCTGTTTTAAATAGTTAGAATCTTTTGTCTTTAATGCTTCTAACTCTTGCTTTGCTTTTAATATCTCTTTATCCTTCGTGTTAACTTGTTCTATAAGTGTTTGAATGGTAAATTTCAATTGTGCAATCTGTGCATTTTCATCGTTTTCGTTTGAATGTTTTGTTTCTTCTAATTGTTTTTTAAGAATTTCAATTAATTGGTCTTTATTTTTAATTTCAGTATTCAAATCAATAATTTGTGTATTTAAACGTAAAGAAAGAGCGTTATTTTCAATGTTTTTGGCGCTAATTTGTTTTTTTAATTCTGAAATTAGTTCATCTTTGTGTTTTAGGATCTTATTAAGATTGTCTACCTGGGCCTTTAACAATTGAATGTCTTTGTTATCAGTGTGAGACTCACTCGTTGAAGAAGTTTTTTTAACATCATCCAAGTCATCTTTAAGCTGTTCAATTTCTTTATCTTTTAACAAAATTTTGGCTTTTAAATCATCAATTGTACTTTGATAACTTTGAATTTTTAGGCCGCTTTTATCCTCGTTATCTTTAAGTTTTTCTTGAGCTGTTATGAGATTATTTTTATATTCATTCACTAACTTGTTTAAATCGCTAATTTTGATCAAAAGATTACTTTTTTCAGTTTCGTTAGTTGCAAGTTTTTTGCTAAGTGAAATGGTTTGATTTTTTAAGTCTTGAATTTGTTTTTCAAGTATATTTATATTGTTTTGTTTTTTATTATTTTGATTTATTAAAACACCACAGGCAATAGATGTGGGAATAATTGCGGATGCTAATAATGCTAAAACTGACAAAAGGATTTTTTTCTTCATTAGTATATTAATTGTATTAAAAAAGCCAGCTTAAAGCTGACTTTGGACTAATTATTAGAGTCTTTTTTATTTTCTTCGTCTTGTTGAGCTTTTTTTCTTCTTTCAAGAATTGCTTTTTCACGAGGTGTCAAATTGTTTTCATCCAAGACTTTTTCTTCTTTTTTAGATTCAGATGTTTTCTTTGAAAACATTGAAAAATCTAAAACGTCATTTGAAACTTTTAGTTGTCCTACTACTGCAGGAGCTGAGTCTTCAGCTTTTTCTTCAACCTTAGTTTCTTGTTGTGGTTTTGCTTCCTCTTTGTTTGGTTGTGTTGCTAATGAAACTAACTCTTCAAATGAAGGCTCATCATCATTTTTAACATCATAATGTTCTTTATCTTTTAGAACTTCCTCAGGCAATGACATATGTTTTTCAATATATTCAATTTCTTCTGCAACAATAGTTTCTTTAATAATTAGAGCTTGTTTAATTAATTCTAATAATTCGCGATTTTGAGAAATGATTTCTTCAGCTTTTCTTTCTGCTTCAGTAATGATGTGTCTAATTGCTAAGTCAATTTCTTGCGCCACTTTAGAACCAAATGAAGCACTTTTAGCATAGTCACGCCCTAAGAATGGGTTAGAACTATCTTCTTCATATTTGATAGGTCCTAATTCACTCATACCTCACTCAGTAACCATACGACGAGCAATTTGAGTTGCACGAGAAATATCATCACTAGCACCTGTTGAAACATTGTCGGCACCGTAAATTATCTTCTCTGCTGCTCTTCCACCCATGTATGAAGTTATCACAGCAATTAAGTCATGTTTAGACATATTGTATTTTTCTTCTTCAGGCATCATCAAGTTGTAACCACCAGCATTTCCACGAGGAATGATGGTAATTTTTTGAACTTTGTTTCCGCCTTTCATTTTTAGCCCAACAACAGCGTGTCCGGCTTCGTGATAGGCAACTGCAATGTTTTCATCTTTTGAAATTGTTCTTGATTTTTTAGCAGGTCCTGCCATTACTCTATCGATTGCTTCATCAATTTGATCCAGAGTAATAACTGAAGAATTTTCTCTAACGCTTAGTAATGAAGCCTCATTAATAACGTTTTCTAATTGTGCTCCACTAAAACCTGGGGTACGTTTTGCAACTTTAGCAAAACTTACGTTTTTATCCACTCTTTTTCCGCGAGCATGTAGTTTTAGAATTGCTTCACGCTCTTTAACGTCTGGTAATCCTACAGTGATGGTTCTGTCGAAACGTCCAGGACGCAATAGTGCAGGATCTAAAACGTCAGTACGGTTTGTTGCTGCCATAATCAGCACACCACTATTTTCTGTAATACCGTCCATTTCAACTAGCAATTGGTTAAGAGTTTGTTCTCTTTCATCATGTCCTCCACCAATACCAGCTCCACGCGTACGACCAACCGCATCTAGCTCATCGATGAAAATGATAGCCGGTGCATATTTTCTTGCTTCACGGAACATTTCTCTAACTCTTCTTGCTCCCATTCCAACAAATAGTTCAACGAAACTTGAAGCAGAGATAAAGAAGAAAGGCACATTAGCTTCTCCAGCAGTTGCTTTTGCAAGTAAAGTTTTTCCTGTTCCTGGAGGACCTCCTAATAAAATACCTTTAGGAATTCTTGCTCCCGCAGCAGTATATTTCTTAGGATTTTTAAGGAAATCGACAAGTTCCATAACTTCTTCTTTTGCTTCTTCATTTCCAGCAATATCACTAAATTTAGTTTTTGAATGAATTCTGATAGCTTGACTTTTTGAAGCATTTGCCCCCAAGCCACCACTTTGTCCTTGTCTCATCATTAAGAACATGATTAGACCAAAGAATAAGACATAAATGATGATTGGTAATAGAAGACGAATTCATGAAACAAATCCGTTTTCTCTTGGTACTTCAACTGATTTAAATGAACCTATAACAGTTTTTCCATCTTTTACATAAGATAAAGCATCAGTTCAGATTGCATTGTTTACTGGGTATAGTTCATATAAGCTCTTCATCTGATTTGACGAAGCATAAACATAACCATTCAATGCCGATCCATTGTTTACATATTCAAAAGCTATTTGATTTGTAAATGGATTATCGCTAATCGAAGTAAAGTAGATGTTATCTGATGTACTTGCAGATGCATCTTTTAAGGCTTGTTGGAATGTGTTAAGATCAATTGCAGTAGCATTTGTTCTTCTTAAAACACTAACAACAACGATTCCGATAATAATTGCAACAAGAACTAAAATAACTATTGCTCATTTAGTTGCTTTTGAGCGGAAGAAACCATTTTTTTTCGGTTTGTTGTTTTGGTTATCCATTACTCTCCTTTCAAATTATTAATAAAATTATATGTGTTTTTATTCAAAATAAGTCTTTTACTTGATTACTAAGATGTTGTTTTTCTTCGCTAAAAAGATATCATTTGCCAATTTGTATTGCTTTGCACCATTTTTTGCTTCAATAAATTGTCAAATTGAATTCATTTTTTTACTGCTGATATTAATTGAACCAAAATGAATAGTTAGAAAAAGATATAGTACTTCATTTTTATTTTTAATAGCTTTTAAAACTTCAGGACGACAAGAGAAAAGATTGCTTTCTCAATATTTGTATTGTCTTTTTACTTTTAAATTACTAATACTTTTTAGTAAATTTATGAATCTAAATTTTCAAAAAATCAATTGCTTATAGAAATAAGATTTTGACTTTAATTGATTGCGAATTTTGTTTCTTTCATAAATATCTAAATCGTTAGTATAGTCTAAAGCATAAGGAATTTTCTTGCTTGCTAATTTCTTTAAAATTTGTTTTTTGCTAAGTTTATAAATAAATGGGCGATAAACATTCATCCCATTTATATAAGTATGTTTTTTGATGCCAAAAAAAATTTTTTTTCGTTTTTGTTGTTTTTGCAGCAAACAAGTTTCAATAAAGTCGTCTTTGTGGTGAGCAACTACTAGCTGATAACAATTTTCTCGCTCATAAATTGTTTTAAAGAACTCATAACGAATTTTTCTAGCATGATCTTGGAAGTTGCTAACTTTTTCTTCTTTTTCATTAACATTTAGAACTTCAAGTTTTAAATTGTATTTTTTGCAAAAATCACGCACAACCTGTTCATCAATGTCGCTATCAACACGTTTGTGATAGTTGACGCAAGCAACAATAACATTTGGTTCTTTGCGATACTTGTAAGCAAGTAACATTGAATCAGGACCACCACTGACTGCAAGCAAAATGTTTCTAGTCATTATTCTCTGTGTTAAATTGCGTTATTGCAAAGCGAATATCATTAAAAATGCATGTTTCTAATACTTGTGCTGATTTTTCCATCACTTGTCTTACTATTTTGTCTTGTTCAGGACTAAAACGATTAAGAACATAATTTTTTAGATTACCAATTGGTCTTCCAATTCCAATCTTTAATCTCTTAATTTCTTTTGTTCCTAACTTTTGAATTATGTCATCTAAACCATTGTGTCCACCAGCCGAACCTGAAGTTTTAATTACTGCCTTTCCTACTGCATGATCCATATCATCATAGACAACAATCAAGTCATCTATGTTAATTTTGTAAAATTGCATTAAAGCTTTAACAAAATCCCCACTGCTGTTCATAAAAGTTAGTGGTTTAGCAAGAATGTAGTCGTCAGTTTTACTATATTCTCCTTTAAATTTTTCACGAAAAGCAGGAGCTTGTAATCTTGAAGCTAGAATATCGATAACATCAAAACCAACATTGTGGCGTGTGTGTTCGTATTCTTTGCCAGGGTTGCCTAAACCAACAATAAGTTTCATGTTACCTCCTTATAATTTTTGTCACAACAATTTGATTGATGTGTCTCTTTTTGAATCGTTGTCATTTTGAATTCCAAATTCTAGTGCGCTTTGTTCACCATAAATAATTGAAAGTTCTTTTGCTCGTGTTATCGCAGTATAAATCAGTTTCTTGGATAGCAATCTTTTGGCTTCGCTAAATAAAACTGTCAGTACAACATCACATTCTGAACCTTGATATTTATGCACGCTAGTGCAATAAGCAAGCATAGTTTTGTTTTTAAACTCAGAAGGAGTATAAGCTATTGTTTTTCCATCTTCAAAAACTACGTATACAAATAAAACATTACCTTCTTCATTAGCTTTGGAATAACTAATTCTATCGACATAGCCAATTTCACCATTGAAAACATTTCTTTGCACATCATTTTCTAAATTAATGACTTTATCATTCAGAAAAACTTTTCTTCCGTTTACATTGTGCTCTTTTTTGTTTTCATGCTGCGATCAGAAATTTTGTAATTTTTCATTTAAGTTATCTATTCCGACTGGGAAATCATAAATCGGTGAAAGGATAGCAATTTGTTTCTTGTTAAAACCTTGAGAAATCAATCTTTTTACTTCATCAATAATTTGGTCTGTTAAGTTTAAACGTTGTGTTGGTATAAATTTTGAACGTTGTTGAGAAAACAACGGCAAAAGACCCTGATTTATTTGCTTTGCATCATCAATGATGGCAAAGTTTTCTTTCTGACGATAATTTTTTTCTAGATAGATAGTTTTAAAAATATTGTTCTCAATAAAATCACTAATCAAGTTACCAGGACCTATTGCTGGTAATTGATCGCAATCGCCTACTAGAATAATTTTTTGTAAACTGTTGTTCTTTATTCCTTTTAGTAAGTGATAAAAAATTGTATTTGAAACCATTGAAAACTCATCAATGATTAGAACTTTGATGTCTAAAGCATTATTTTCATTAATATAGAATTTTTGTGCGTCTGTATCTCATTTCAAAAGTGAGTGAATAGTTGAAGCACGTACAGTGTTTTTTTTATTAAGATTAATGGTCGCCCTTCCGGTTGGGGTTACAACAGCTATGTCATCTTCATGGTATAAAGTCATTAACTTGCGAATTATTTCAGTTGTTACAACTGTTTTTCCAGTTCCTGGGGCTCCAGTAATTAGTGATAATGGGTTATTCAGTGCTTCTTGAACTGCATTTGTTTGAATGTTATCAAGATATGATGATGAGTAACTCACTTTTTTTACATTAGCATTATTAGTAATGTATTTTAATCTTCTAACAATGTAAGTTTCCTGCTCGAACAATTCCCGCGGTTCTAAGATGTTATAGTTTCCGCGTTTAATTTTTAAAATGTGTTTATTTTGTTCTAGAGTATCAACTACTTTTTTAAAATCTGCAGAGGTTAAAACAATATTCTTTGCTTCTAATTCAGTTCATATTTTTGACTCAAAAACTCTTGTATTTCCTGAACTAAAACAAAAATCAAGAATTAGATCATAGATTAAAGCCATAGTTTTTCAGAAAGCATCATTTTTGTCTAATTTTGATGCTATTTTTTCAACGTCCTTGAACTTCGCTTCTGCCATGTCAAAGTAAAGTTGTCAAGGATTCGAACCATATAAATCAAAAAAGCTGTTGCTTTTGCAATGTTTCACTAAATTTGAGTAAAAGTTGTCGCTAAGCCCACATTCATATAAGAAAAGTTTAAGCTTGATGTTGTCTTGTGAAGAAGTTAAATCTGTTTTTAATAACTCAAAAGTTTCTCTTGAAATATTAAGATCTTTTTCTGAAACCAAGTTTTGCTTAATTTTTTCTAACACGTCTATACCCAAGCTGTCCACAATTTCCTTGGCTTTTGTTGCTCCTATTGATTTATAAGCATTCGAAGATAACAACTTTATCACGTTTTGATAATCGGCATTTGTTAACTTTTCCATTTTCACAACTAGATAAGTGTCTTTGTAACGCGCGTTATTAGCGTTCATCAAGTCTAGTTTATAAATGGAGTTAAACTCAAAATCGACATTCGAAGTATTGATAGAAATGCTACGAAACCTGTTTAAAACAAAGCTGGGGCTTGTTTTAACTTGTTCATCAACTACAAAACTTGAAATTCTAAAGGTATTATCTTTAGAAACGAATATATCTCTGACAAATCTTCCTTTTACTGTTTCACTCATAATATTTATTAATTTTACACATTTATACTGGCTTAAAACTAAAGTTTTAAGAAAAATTACCCAGCATTCAAACTGGGTAATTATATTATCTAATCTTGAATTTAAAGAATTTTGTTCCTGAGTTAAAGATAAGTGGTTTTTGTGTTAGATCTGATGTTGTGGTTGTTTGAGTTGGGTTATCACTAGATGATCAAATCAATTTTCCTCTTCCGCTCGCTTTGTATATTTTAGCAAATGCATCTGATGAGATGAAGTCATTATCTTTTAAATAACCTTTGCCATATCCACTTGTCGTAACTGTTGAATTGTTGTTAGGTACAACACTTCCTGTATCTACATTGCTTGCATACTTATTTAAAACATTGGCAGCAATATTGATAATTCATTTTTCTGGTGCAACTTGTCAAATTTGAGTGTCTGGTGTTCCACCAGTATATGAAATAGTGTAAGGGGTATAGTTTGAAGATAAACTTGGATTTGCTGAATCATGGAACGATGGATCTTTGTAATAACTTTGTGTTTCCATTCAACTATTGTATAAATACATCTTGTTATCTGATTCATTGTATTCAAACTTGAATTTGTATAGATAAACAGTAGCAGCAGGCATTGTGTATTGATTTTGGTACACAGAAATACCAGCTTTTGTAGGTGCATATGCCTTTCCTTGACCAACTAGATCACCATATTCACTAGAATTGGCAGCAGCTGCTGCAGTTGGCCCAGAAACTAATGTACCAGGTACAACTTCCACTAGAACTATTTCCTTATTGGTATCATCGGCATTTATCACAATCATTTGGTTAGCTAAATCTTGATAAATAGCTGAGAAGCCAGCTCTTTCATAATTTAGAACAGGTGAGTTTAAAAATTCAATTTTCATGTTTTCAATGTCAGTGTTGCTTGGTTTAAACATCACTAAAGCATTATTATTTTCTTTTTGAACTACTTGGTTTTTATTTAAATCAGAATTATTTGCTTTCAATGTATTTCTGAAAGCTTCGAACATTTTGTTTTCATATTGTTCTTTGGTCAAACCAGTTGCTCAACCAGCATCATTAACATCTAATAGAGCAACTTTTGATTGATAACCAGCGTTTTCACCTTGGAAAATTAGCTCACTACTTCCATCTGAAACTTGAGCTCAATCTACTGAATTAAATGATAATGTGATATCATCAAAACTCATTTCACCTGTTTTAACACCGTTTGTGTAAACATCGTACGGATCACTCCCTGTGATGATTGAAAGACTTTCAATGTTTTTGAACTCAGTTAAGTTGTTTGGTGTATATTCATACTTAAATCTTAATACTGCTTTTTTAACGGTTTCTGTGTCTTGAGAAGGGACAATTTTGTACCATGAACCATCATTTCATTTTAGTATTTTTACTTTTACATTTGTTTCATCGAAAATATATACAGGAATAAATTCATAAAACAAGTCTAAGAACGACTTGGCGTTTGTTATGTCTATCTCATCTGAATTTTCTTTTGCTAAACTAGATAAAACCGATCCAAACTTTCTTCTCGTTATTGACGGTTTAAGTCTTATATTTTTGTAATTTTGAATTTTTATTGCAGCAGAAGGAGTGGTACTCGAGCCATATAGGTATAACCCAGCAAACACACTTGTTATAAATTTAGAAGGCAAAGTTGTAAACTCATAAACGTGTTTTATTAGTTTAATCAAATGGGAATCTTCATATGTTTGTGATTTAAGGTGTTCATTAACCGCAAACAAAGTATGCTCGCTTGAAACGTCACTTATAGACAAACCAAGTTTATTTCTTCACATTTGTATGTTACCGTCAAGTATATTTCTTACGGTTACATTATTACCACCATAAACCTCTTTAATTAAATTGTTAATTGGTAGATTAGCACTTTCTTGAGTATTACTATATATTTTATTGGCTCTTGATTTAATTGATGAAACAAATGAATAATATGAATTTAGTATGTCGTTCATTGCACTTGCTTCTTGTGCAAAAGTACTGTTATAATCAAATTTCGACAAGTCTGGAGTAAAAGCATAAGTTGATCTTAGTTCAGAATATTTTGGTAAGAATTCGCTAACAAAAATATTTTTAGCGTCAGTCATTTCTGATTTAGTAAAAATGTCGTTTGCTCCTGCTTCCAAAATATATTTAATTCCTAATTGGTTTTCTGCATCAATAAGGAATGCTTTTAATTTATCAAATAGCCCAGTTGAATTGTTGTTAGCAAGTGTGTGTAATTTTTGATTTACATTGTTTGCTAATTGAGCAGGAAGATCTCCCAGTTGTCATCAATAATCTCTACTTTGTTTAAATCAAGTACTGAAATCATGATTTTCTGATAGACCTAATGTTAAGTAATTATCAATATTAAATGCCTTGTTAGAATGTTGAGAAGCTTGTGATACTAATGAAATCATTTGAGTATAAATATCATTTCCCGCATAGCTTCTAATTATTGTATCTAAGAAATCGTTCTTAGCTTCGTTGGCGTTCTTTATTACATTATCTAAACAACTCTTTATAAAGTCATAAGCATTAACAATAGCTACCGAATAAGTTTCGAGTGCTGTATGAATTCTCTTATTAACTTCATCAATAGGGTTTGAGTCGGCTGGTATTTCCTGATTTAACAAATCTAAAGTTTTAGCGTCAAAATCAGAATATAAAATCTGTGAAAAATCAGCATATTTTGTTTGCTCGCTATTGTCAATTTGTTCTTGAATTTTATTTTTTAATAAAGTGATTTTTTCTTTAACTTTATCAATATCAGATTTTCTTTGTTCAATAAGCTCACTTATTGCTGTATTTAGTGCTTCAACTGATTCCTTTTTCTGTTGTGTTGTTCCAGATTGTAAGTTTTGATTTGCATTTTGAACAACAGCACGCAATGCACTATATTTCGCTTTTGTATCAGAACTATCTTCATATGATTTGATACCAATATTTTCATATGATAGATACTCGTTTGCTTTGTTGATTGCTAATTTTAAAGCAACTGTGTTTTCAAACACAAAAGGAATCGATTTTTCTGTTTCTGTTGCATTGTTCAAGTATGTATTGTAAAGATCGTCATAATCAGCAGCACTACTATTATTTGTATCTATTGAATCTAATTTGCTTCTAAATTCAGTGAATAGAGACTCTAAATATGCTTTTTCTGATTGACTTAACACTCTATCAGCATCAACTTGCGCCCTAATGATTTGGTATTTATTTAAAAGATTTAATTTAGCGCTTTCACTTGCAAGCTCTTTTGTTTTTTGATTGATAGAAGCAACGTCTGTTGAAACATATAAATCAATAGCATCTTCTAATAGATTACTTAGTTTTGTTTTACTACTCATTACCTCTGGATAGTTAGCTTGTACACTATAGTAGATGGTATTTGAGGCCTTAACTTGTTTTGCTAGTTTTAATAAACTTTCGAATGCATCTTCCAATTCTTGTAGTTTTTTATTGACTGCAATGTTACCACTTTCAGCCTTCAATTGACTTAATTCTGTTGATTCAATATTTTGCTTATTAATTGCACTTAAAGAACGTGAGATGTATTTATAAAGTGTTGCAAAATCAGTCTTGAATGAATTTTGCTCTACTTTAGATGTTTTAAATGACTCAATATTTTTATTATTTGCCATTCTCGCACTGTGTAAGTCTTGAATAGCTTGTAGACTTGTTTTTAAATTATTGATTTGAGTAACAATTTTTTGTGAGTCTTTGTCATCTTCGTACCGCTCGCTAGCCTTAGGTGAATTTGTTCACAATTTTGAAAGCAATAATTCAATATCAGTTGCATACCCACTATACGTGTTTTCAGGTGCTTTTCAATCAGTAATTTGGTCTGAAACTATCTTAAGCTGTTGCATTAACTCCAAGGCTTTTTGAGCTCTTGCCTTTATTGCTGGTAAAAGCACCGAATTTTGTGTTCCGTCTGTTGCAAGTGAGTCGTTTTGAATATTATCTAATCATTTGTTAACTTGTGAAAGTTTTGTAGTTCCTGGTGTACCTGAGAATTCATAATATTTGACTCCGTTATCTTCGTTTGGTTGACCGTTAAGAACTAATTTTGCTTGTTTGATTAAATCTTCAATTTCTAAAGCTAATTCTAAATTATTTCTTGTTTCAATAATTTGTTGTTTTAGGGAATTTAACGTGTCAATGTTCATATCTTGTGGCACGTAATTATTTTGTGCTTTTTCAACAAGACTTTCCAATTCTCTTTTTAGATTTAGTGCACTCAATTGTGTTGTATCTTTAGCATTTTCTAGTGTATTTTTAGCTTTTTGTACTTCTTTTGATAAATCAATAACTTTGTCTTGATTGTCTTTTAATTCTTCAATAAAATCTTGTAATTTCTTTAGCTCATCAATAGATTTTGCGTCATTGTTTTTTTGTAACAAATTGTCTAGTTGTTCTTCTAATTTTTGCTTTGTGTCAGGATCTACTTCTGTTGCATTTGAGCTTAAATCATCGTTAAGTTGTTTTTTGATTCCACTAGTTTGATCTTGAATAGCATTGAAGTTATCAGTTTTTCACTTATCAGCTTCTTTTGAAAAATCATATGCTTTTTTCAATTCTTCATATTTTTCTGGACTATCGTTGTAATCTAAGTCTCTAGTTGGATAAGACTTGGTTAAAGCAGTAGCAAGACTTGACAATGATTGTTGTTTGCTTTCTTTTTCACTTGCATCCTGAATAGCATCTCATTCTTTTAATTGTTGAGCAACATTTGATTGCAATGAAGAAAGCTTTTCGCTGTCCGAAATCTGTTGTTTATATTGATTTATTTGTTCTTCAGTCAAGTTAGCGTTTGTTAATTTATTTTTAAGATCTTCTGTAAAGGCAAGAATTTTTGCCTTTGTTGTGTCTATAGCATTTTTGGCTGGATTTTCGACATTATCTGTATTGAAGTTGTCTGAATTCGCTAAAGCTTCTAGTTTTGTTAGACGGTTATTTAGCTTATCTCTTTCAAAAGCATTCAACATTTCAGTTTTTAAGTTTGCTAAAGTTTCTAAATCTGTATTTGGGTCTAGTTTAGCTGCTTCATATTTAGCTTTTGCCGCATCATAAAGTGGGAAAGTATCATTTTCATTTCCGCTCACTTGTTTTAAGGCTTCAATTGCAGCATCTGTTTTGTTAACAACATTTGTGTCAATATCATCAACAGCTTGTTGTCAGTTTGTATCTATTTTATTTTTAGCAGCTAGAATTTCAGCAATTTTGGCATCCAGTTCTTTTTTCTTGTTGTCTAATTCAGTGCTTGACAGGAAGTTAGAATCAACATAACTAGAATATTCAGCTGATAACGATTCAACCTCTGCTACTAAGTCTTCGTAAATTACTTTCTTTTTGTCATCTTTAGTAAAGATGCTATTTAAATTATCAAGTGACTCACTTAGACTTAATTTAGACTTTGCTACCTCGAAAGCAGTTTTAATATTTTTTTCTTTTTCTTGTGAGCTTTCCACTGTGTCATTTGCTAATAGAAGATTATCACTAACCACATTTTCTAACTCACTAAAAATGTTGTCATATTTACTATTTTTGTTTGAAGCAACTCAGTCTAAAGCATCTGCTGTGGTTTTGTTTAATGAGTCTATTGCTTTTATTTTGTCTAAAGCATCTTCAAGAGAAGTTGTTGAATTTGAGTTAACTAGGCTTCCATATCAAGTATTGGTAATATTATTTTTAGCATTTTCATATTGTTTTGCAACTTCAGAATCAGAGTCAGTAGTTTTATTTGCAATCCCTTGATTATATTTAGTAATTTTATCTTTTAATAAAGCGTTGTTTGTTTCGGTCTCACGATTTTTCAATGCATCGATTTCACTCTGTAAAACACGAAGATCAGGAACTAAATCAGAGTTGATTTTGCTTACCAATGAACGAGCTTCTTCGATTTGTGCGCTATTTAGTTGTTTTGCACCATTAACGAAATCTTTAGCATCGGCATCTGATGTTACTTTTTGTTCTTCAGTCTGCAGCTTCTTAATTTCTTCTTCAATTGAATAAGTTAGAGACACAGCATCTTTTACTTTGTATATTTCTTGTAATAGACTTGCTTTATCTTCATCTGACAATTGTTTTTGTTCACTTAGTTTCTTTAAGTCAGCAGCTTTTTGAACTATTGTTTGGTATCCTGGTTGAGATTTTAATTCATCAGTGTTGTAATATTTGTCCAACTCTTGTTGAATCAAGTCTAGACCGTTTGTCAAGTCAGCACTTTGACCTGAGTCTTTTAGTGAGTTTAAAGCTGATTGTAATTGTTTTTTGAGTGATTCAATATCTTCTTTTTTAGCATTTTCATCAGCAAACAATTGTTCAGATTGTTCTTGTAATTTTTTGATGTTAGCTATTTGGTCTTTTAATTGCTCTTTTTTAAGTGGGTCTTTAGAAATGTTTTCAATTAAATCATTAATTTCTTTATTTGTAGCGTCAATGTCGTTCAAAGAATCAATGTTTTGACGATAGTTTTGAATTGATTTATTTAGCTCATCAAGTTTTTTAGTTAGATCGTCAGAAGGTTCTTGGTATCAAGATTGATAATTTAATTTGTTATATTCGTCAAGATACTTATCCAACATATCTAATTGTTTTTTAACTGCATTAGATGGTTTTCAAATTAAATCATTAGCACGGTTATATGTGATACGAGCATATTTATCCGCATCATCATATGTTTCTTTTAGTTCAATAGTTTTGTAGATAACTGAAGCTTGAGCGAGCTCTTTCAATCTTCTTATTAATGCATCTTTATAAATTTGAGCAGTATCAGTTGTGTCGTCTGCAATTGATTTTGTATATTCCTCTTCGATGAAATCTTCGATTTGTTTTGCTAATTCATCAGTATTTGGTTTGTTGTAAATCAATGCCAAGAATTGTGCAATTTTTGCATCAATACCGTTTAGCGATTCAATTAAAGTTTGGCGATATTTTTCTTCTAAAGAAGCACTTAATGTCTTAGCATCTCCAGAGCTTAAATTTTTGTTATTGAAAACTGAATCAATTTGTAAATAAATTTCTTTTAGTTTAGCTTTCAAAACATCTTTGTCATCATTAAATCAAGAAACGTTCGAATATTGTGAAATTTTGTTGTTTAAGTCTTCAATACTTTCTTTGGTATTTTTAGCAAAAAGTTGTGCTGAAACAACAGCCGCCACATCGCTGGCAACTTTACTTATTTTTTTATCAAGACTTTCAACAGTTAGATTTGCATTAACCGACTGTGTTAATTCTTGTTTTAGTAAGTTGTATTTTGCACTATCAATCAAATCTTCGTTAAAACTATCACTTAGTGATTTGTGAATGTTAGCTATTTTTTGTTCTAATAGTACTAAGTTTGAAAACTGACTTGTGTAATTTGCTTTTGACTCTATAACTTCATTGTAATTGTTGTTTTCAATAAAGTTTTTGTAGCTATCAGAATTTTTGATGTTTTCTGCGTAAGGTTTCAAGACTGAAATTTTGCTTTCTTGCGATGAAAGGTAAGAATTTCAGTTATTTTTAATTTCTTCAATGCTTTTTGTTCTATCAATGGCGTGAGTTGCTGCATTTGAAGTTTCAGCAGATAACTTTTCAAAATCATCCACACTTACACAGTTATTTAATTTATCAAGATAATTATTTGCTAAGTCAATTAATTTTTGACTTACTACAGAATTTTCAGTATTCTGAGTAGCAAAAGTCTTTAAAACATTGATGTTTTCATTGATGTTCTCTACGAAATTATCAATTTTGTCTTTGTTACTTGTGTAAAGATTTAAAACATCTTGTACTTTATTTTTTAAGATTGTTAATTCATTGTAACTATATTTTGATTCTAACAATTTAAATTCAATTTGATTAATTAAATCATTAGCTTGATTTTTAAGAACTTTGCTTGGTAATGAATCAATTTCTTGTTTGTATAGCACTAGATAATTAGTGTCATTTGCTCCTAAAACATTATCCAAAAGTTGTGACTGACGGCTGTTTGCGTCAGTTAACATTTCACTAAAATTGTCTAGTAATTTTAGCTTATCTTCTTTTGAAATATTGTTATACTCCGAAACAAATATGTCAATATCAGTACTAAATTGTGGATTGTTAGCATAGTAGTAAGAATAAACGCTTTGTTCTTGGATACGGTTTCTTTGTGAATAAAGAAAACTTTGTAGCTCTATTTGATTGCTTGAACTAAGGCTGTAGTCAATATTGTTTTTTAGTCAATTAATTACATTATTTAAGAAAGTATTTTGGAAATCATTGATTGCTTGAATTTTTTCTTTACGTGTTTTAGTTTCATCTGCTCAACTACTTTCAGCTGTTGTTAATTTTTTATTTAAATCATTTTGTGATTCTTGACTAAAATTTCAAAAATCTTTGTAAGTTTGGAATTGCTCTTTTGAACGAGTGAAAGTTTTATATAAATCGCTTTGATTTTTATCAAAGTCTTGTTTGGTTAGAGCAAGTCCTACAGTTGATGCAGTTATAACAATACCCAAAACAGAACTTAATGCAAGTAGTACTTTGCTTGATTTAGTCATAATATCTCCTTATTTCCTAATTAGTGTAATTTCATTTTTATGTTTATTGTTTCTACGGCCTCAACAAATTTCGGATCCCCTGGATAGTAATCACCATTTAAATAAATAGCTCCGTCTCATCAGGTACCTTTATCTCAGCTACTATCTCAAATAGAACGTAGACGGTCGGCACGTCCAGTAATTGTTTCTGCAGCTCGACGAGCATAAATTTCTGGAATGTATTTAATTAAGCCATTCTCTTTTCCTTCATTTAGCGCTAGTGTTAACGAATTTGCATCAATATTAGTGTTGATTGTTTTTTGTGTCCCATCACTCAATGTAATTGTTTTTTGAGAACGAGTAGAACTTTGCTTAGGTCAAAATGCTCTTCATTCATTTCCCTCTGAACCAAAACCACTACTTTGTTTCGAATATCCTAATTTGAAACTGAAGTTTTCATTTGATGACGTGTCAATGCTTCCACCAACAAATGTATGCAAGTTGTAAATTGCTACTCTTGGTACTTCTGTTTCTGAAACAGTTTGATTTTCTTCTACCATTGGAACCATAATATCGATGTAATATGAGTATTTATATATGCTTCCTTCAACTTCAAATTTAGTTTCCATTGGAGCTCAGTAAATTATTGCATCTCCATTTGGACGCACATATTGTTTGTATTTATATCCTTCTATATTTAATCTAAAGTCATCTTTGAATTTGAACTTAACTTCAAAGTTTTCATTTTGCTTATTGTTAACATCATCTCTGCCTTCTGAAGAACCTAATTTTGAGTATGAAGCGAATGACTTAATTTTTCTCTTTAGTAGATCATAATAAGAATATTTCAAGTAAGCTGCTAAGTAGTTAGATACCGCAGTATATTTGTTTCATCCTGCTTCGTTCATTGTGAATAATGATGCATTTCTCATAGCATCAGGACTTAGAAAGTTTTCTTTAGTTAATGTTGAAACATCGAGTGTTTTAAACGTTGCCATTAGATTTTCAATATCAATTCAGAAAGGTGGCACATCTTTAAATATAGAGTTTTGCTCATAATCGGCTGGTGTATATGAAATTCTTATGTTAAAACTTACTTTCTTTACACTAGTGTCTGATTGTAAAATAACCTTAGCAAAATCTTCCTCACTTTGTTCTTTATAAATTCAAACTTTCACATTTTGTTGATTATATGACTCCATAATTCTATATTCACTCTCATCAAAGAGTTTTAAAACTGGAAAAAAACCAAACAAGTTTGTAAATTCAGTATGTCCGTTGATTTCCTTGTACTGATACACTTTTCCATCTTTTGTAAAGGTATCACTTGCTACAGGAATTTCATTTAGTTTTTGAATAACAGTTTCAGCAAGAGTGTTAGATTGGGCAGGATACAACGAAACTTGTTTACTGATAAAATTTTCTCTTATTGTTTGAAAGAATAAATCCAAATTCGATTTGTCATGCATTCATTTTCACAAGTTGTTTGTCATTTTATAAGCCTTTTCAACGTTATTGACAACACTTGAAATGTTAGTTTGATTTTTGTTTCATGATTGCAACAATGAGTTTTTAATATTAAGCGAAGAAAATGCAATTCCCTTGTACAAAGTTGTAGCATCTAGGAAAAGAGCATTACTTGGAGCATTATCTTCCAAACTATAAAACTTAGCAGTGAATTCTCTTCCTGCAATGTTCTCTAAAAATACACGTAAATCAACCCGGGCATCTATATAGTTTGCAAAAATATTCTTCAATGACACATCTTCGTTTGAAGAAGTTCCATAAACCATGTCGTTGAATTTTTCATGTCTTTTTCAAATATTAGCCACTGTTGTAATTCAACCATTCATTGATTCATTTACTTTATTGCTTGCATCACTTTGATCTTCTTTGACAGTTGCTTTATCAAAAGTAAATTTGTATTTCGAAAATGCAAATGGAGAGTTTTGATAGTTAGCCCATGCAGTTTCTGACGAACTTGTGTCTGAATTTGCAAAAGCAGTAATAAGATTTTCGATTTCTGAATATCTATCGATATTTTTTAGAACTTGAGTAAAGTATGTTGAGTTTGAATCATCTGACAAGTGTGACTTAATTTCATTAGCAAAGTCATTATATTGAGCTAATAAAGGCGGGGTGGTTATAACAAACTTAGATCATAAGTTTTTGATTTGTGCTTCTAGTGCTTTTTGAACAGGCACATAGTTGTTAATAATATTTGAACGGTAATTGGTAAATAAGTCTGTTCCTTTTGCTGTGTGAGTTTCATCCGGTTTTTGTTCTAAATCAAAGCTAAAGCTGTTTAGATATGTGTTGAAACTTTCTAAATCTTGTTCAGTCATATTCATTGATTCCAGAACTTGTGATTTTTGCAAGTTTTGTCAATCTTGAGCAGTATTTGCTGTTCCTGCATTATTAATACTGTCAATGAATTGTTTTAGTCATTTGTGTTCTCAATAGATTCTAGATCATGAACTTTCATACAGTCATGAAAGATTTTGTTGATATTTTGTAGTTTCTTCATTAAAGTTTTCAGAAATAGCATTAAATTTGTCAGTGTCTTGAATTTGAACATTATTCATTGAACTGAATGGATCATTTGAAATGCTATCAAGTGTTTCTATTCCCTGAAGTGTCATAAAGCTGAATAATGATTTTGATTCATCATACAAATTACGTGCTTCTGATTCTTTTGTTTTCTTTAATTTAGCAATTAATCCATCAAATGGATCACTTATTTTATTAATGCTTTCTTCTTTGTTTGAATTTAATAAAGTAATTGCTTGATCAGTTGTCATATTTTGAGTGTTTTCACTCTTAGCAGTAGCAATTGTTTTGGTTGTGTTTGCTTTTGCTTTTTCAATAGCAGTTCCTAATTCTGTAAATAAACCTTGAATTGCTGGAGTTTGTGCATTTACATCTTTTTGGTTGTATCAATTTTGAGCATCAGCAATAATACTTTTTAGTTGGGTTGTAGCATTGATTGCTGTTGTATATGAATAAGGTCCTGAACTCTCAATGTATTTTTGTCTTAGAGAGTTGTAACCTTCTTTATTTTCTAAAGTGCTATCGTTAGCTAACAATGTAAAAATGTTCTCTAGAATGTCTCTAATTGGTGTCTTTTCTTCTTCTGATAATGAATTATTGGTATTTAGCTGATTTAATGCAGTTGCATACGCTGCGATAAGTTTTAATTTTGCAATAGCATTTAAAATTTCAGTGTTTCTTGTTCTTAGGTTTAGATCGACAAAATCTTTAGCATATGTTTCTTTACCTTTTTCGATTAGACCTTTTACAGCAGGATTTACACTAGCATCTCCTTTTAGTACTTTCAATTGTTCAACAATTTTTGGATTGTTTTTAATATCATCATTCGACTCTACACTTGTTATTTCTTCTTGTGCTTTAGCAATGCTGTCAGCAATATCTTTGTATAAACTTAGTACACTAAAAGCATTGTTAGAAGATTTTTTAACATCTAACAATTTATTAATAACATTGTCAAAGTTGTTTTGTTGTGGGACAACAGCAGGATTTACAAAGTTGATTGATTTTGTTTGTTCTAATTGACTGGTGAAGTAATTTACCATAGCAGTTTGCAAGTCTTGATATTTTGCTTCAACATCTTCTGATGATTCCTGTTTCAATGCTGCTTTGGTTTTATCAATCAAGTTTTCGTTTGGTGTGTTGATGATAACGTTTGCAACTTCTTTTCTTGTTTGATAAATCTCATTTAAAGAAACAAACATATCATCTAAATCACTTGCCAAGTCATTAATATTTGATTCCTGTAATTTTTGTCCTGATAGCGCATATTTAGGAACACTTCTTAAAATGGCATCAGCCATGTTGGTTGCATCAATATCAAATTTGTTTGTTTGGTACAAGATTTCGTCTTTAATACTTGATTGCACTGCAATTTTTTCGATTTGCTTGTCAAATAAATTGCTCAATTTGTTCATTTCAAGGGTTATTCTTGTTACTTCTTCATTTGTTGTGTCAGATGCTTCTGACTGTTTAAACAATTGGTCAATGTAGTTTTGAACTTCTTGTTTTTTGGCATCTGGTGTACCAAAATTATTACTTCCTTGTGGGTAAGTAATTGTCGCTAATTTTTCTTTAACTGAAGCATATTTTTGACGCAAGTTGGTTGAACTACGTAATTTATCTAATAGTTCATTAATTTGTTCTGAAAGTTCAAAAACATCTGCTTCTGTTGCACTATCTGAACCATATTTTGTCTTAACTTCTGCTATTTTTTGTTGTAGCTTTTGAACCGCTTCTTGTTCGGCTTGACTTAGATTTTCAGTTCCTGTGTTGGTGATTAAATCACTAGCCTTTTTAACTACTTTAGCTAGTGAACGGGTTTTTTCTAAACACCCAACAAGATCATTTAATTTTGTGTCAACAACTTTTACATCTGCAGTTGTATTAGCATCTGTATTTTCTTGTGAAAGTTGATCAAATAAGGCATCAATAGCATCCTTGTAGTCCTGATCGGTTTCACTTAAGTTAATTGAGTTATCGAAATCTTTTTTAGCAGTATTGATCTTTTGTGCTTCTTGTCTTTTAGCTTGTTCTAATGACAATGAGTCAATTAAAGCGTTTTCAAGATTTTGTTTTTCAGTTTTTAGTTGCTCAGTTGTTGTATTGTCAACAGCTGAAGGAGTGTTATCACGAATCGATTGTTCTAGATAATCAGGAGTAATAGTTACATCGGTAGGTGGATTATCTTTTAGGTCCTTGATTCTGTCGAAGACTTTCTTTTGCGTATCAACTAAAGAAACTAAGTTTTTTAATCTTTCAGTTTCATTAGCGATTTCTTTTTCATCTCCTACTTGAAGACTTTGTACATGGTTATCAATAGAATTTAAATATTCTTGTAATTTTTGTTTTGTTTCTTGTGCTAAAGGACTTTCTGAGTAAGGGCTTTGGCTTAGTTCATCAAGTTTTTGTTGAGCTAATTGTTTTTGGAAATCAAATAAATCATTTTGATATTGATAATTCATTTGATTATAAATATCATCTAGTTGTTGTTGGGTGGTACTATCAGCATCTTTTAGTTGTTGATATTGCTCATATAAAGCATTTAATTTAGGCACTACTACTTCTGAACCATTGACAACGTCTTTTGCCTTGGCGTCGTTTACTAAATCGTTATATTTAGCTTCAATATCACTTTTAGCTTTAGCAAAATCGCTAGTGATTTGATCTTTTTCGCTATTGCGTTTTCTTAATTCTTTAACTGCTTCAACTTTTAAGTTCTTTAATTCAGAAATTGTAATTGGTTCATTGTTTAAGCTTTCACTCAACTTGTTAATTTTTTGTTCAAGTTCATTAGCAGGAGCTGAATAGATAGCCTTATTTTTCTCTGCATCATTGTAAACACTTTTTAGTTGGTTAATTGCGTTTTCAGCTTCTATGTAACTATTTGATTTTGAAAGCTCTTCATTTAGATTATTAATTTTTTCTTGGATTTGTAACGCATTGACACCATCATTAACAAGTGATTCATTGATGGTGTCAGCAAATTTTTGTCAAGCAACTGGATTAGTTTCTTTATCGATTGCGTCTAAACGACTTAAAGCATCGTTAAGTTTATTAGCAAGTTTTTGTTGTCTTGCTAGTTTTTCAGTCATCTCTTGAATTTGTTCCACAGTAGCATCAGGATTTGCTAAAAGTTGTTCTTTCTGATCTAAAAGAGCTTGGATTGAATTATTTACTGAAGCATAAGGTTCTAAGTTTTTGTTGTCTCCAGTATACAAACTTTTTGCAAGATTTGCTGCTTCATTTTTCAATTCTGCCAAAGCAACTTGAATTTGTAAGTTTTTATTTGCTTCATCAATTTGAGCTTGAATTTGGTTGTATTCGCTAGCTTCATTAATATTGTCTTTATTGAAATCAGCACCATTACTGTATGTTTGCAACAGCTCTTGTGCTTTGTTGTACGCTTGTTTTAACTCTGGATAGTTTTCACCATTTTTATTTACAGAAGAAGCTGAGTTATTGTATGTTGATTGCAAAGCTTGCAAAGCAAGTTCTAAATTTGCTGCTTGTGGAGCAGATTTTTGCATTGTCAACATTTGGTTTTTGATTTCTTCACGTTCATCAGTATCTTCAGTTGCTAAATAAGCTGTTTTTAAAGCTTCCAATTTATCTAAGAAAGTTTTTTCGATTGCAGTTGGTTCACTTGAGTAACGAGTTGGCTCAAAAGCATCTTTAATTGCTTGTAGAGTAGGTTTGTAAATACTATTAACATCAAATTGTTTTTTCTTTTCATTGAAATCTTCGATTGCTCTTTGCAATCTTTCGTATGTATCAACAGGATCTGAATTTTGTGGATTGTCAAAATATTCTTTTGCTCTGCTTAGCAATTTTTCAATGTTTTTAATTTCTTCACCTAGTTCAATCTTTAAACTTTCAGGTAGATTTGAAATTGTGTTTTGTGCTACTGGGTAAATAGTGTCAAGTTTGTGGAAATTCTCAGCATTATCATTGATAGCTTTAATTTCTTGGTAGATTTTTTGTAATTGTTCCTCTTTTTGCTCAACACTTAAAGTTTTATCTGAGTCTACACGATCAGCATCGTTTCTTAAAGTGCTAATTTGAGTAAGTAAGATTTCTTTTCCTTTGCTTCATTTTTCACCAAAAACATCCACAACTTTTTCTTTTGTTACATCAGCATAACTTTGAACATCGTCTTTTTTAATTTTTACTCTTTGGTAAATATAAACGTCCTGAGCTCAAGCAATATCTTGTTGTAATTCTTGACG
This sequence comes from Mycoplasma sp. 1573, assembly GCF_053851775.1. Lineage (NCBI taxonomy): Bacteria > Bacillati > Mycoplasmatota > Mollicutes > Mycoplasmatales > Mycoplasmataceae > Mycoplasma > Mycoplasma sp. 1573. The sequence continues at coordinate 129,326 of NZ_JBSQBG010000001.1, forward strand.
AGTTGAACCATCGTACAGGGTAGCAACTAAAAAGACATCATTTAGTTGTCATTTATCAAGTCAGTTTTGAACATTTTGTTTTTCGGTTTCATCAGCAATTGAATCTTTTAATTTACTCAAGGTTGTGACTCAGCCTTTAAGTTCTTCTTTGTTAATTTGTCTTTCTTCTTCAGTTAGTTCAGCTAATGCCTTTTCATTTTCACTAATTGTGTGGCTTTGTGCAAGATATTTAGATAATTTATCTTTAAGGTTTTGAATTCTAGTTTGATTTTCTGAATCCAATTTTGTATATTTTAAATTTTGATAAGAAACTTTTACTTGTTTTTCAAGTACTTCTAATTGATTAATTAATTGTTCATTATAAGAAATTGATGTGGCTAATGAATTGTATAAATCTGATAGTTTTTTAACGAATTCACCTAGATTTTCAACATTTTGAGTTAGTAATTCATTGTTAATGTATTTATCAAAATCATCACTACTAATTGAGTGATTGTCTTTTGCATTTGTAAGTAATTGTTTTAATTTTTGGCTGTAACGGTTAGCAGTTGAAATCAAGAAACTATCGTCTAGCATCTTGATATATGTTTCCACATTCACAGAACTTGTGTCAACTGAAGTAATTAATTTTTCAACTTGTGAGCTAAAAATTCCGTAGTTATCTTTGTTTTCTTGATAGCTGTTTTGTAAAGTTTGAGCTGATTTTTTGAGTTCTTCATCTGTTAAGAAGTTGGCACTAATTTTTGAAAATTCCGTATTAATAAAATCACTAACATCGCTTTGAGCACTTAAATTATTTGCTGGAACTAAAGCGTAAGAATTTAGGATTGCTTCTTTGAAATCGGAAACTTCTTTGATAAATTTATCTTTTGAATCTTTTTGTAGTTGTGAAGCATTAATTTCGTCAATTAGAGAGTTTAATTTTGTGTTGATACTTTCTAGATTTGTTGCGCTTAAAGACTGCATTGATTCATCAATGTTAGTTGCTGCTGTATTTAAAACATTAGCAAAAATGCTATTTAAGGTTTGTAAATAATCTTTAGTTAAGTTTTCGGCATTTAAGTTTGTTCTAATTGTGTCGATAGCTGAAAAAACATTTGCTTTGTCAGTTGAATTTTTTAAGAATGAATTGTCATAAATGTTGTTTTCAATTAGGTGATAAAATTCTTTTTCAAGATCTCAAGTTGACTTGTTACTACTATTCACCATTCCATCAAAGTTTGAATAAAATTTAGTGAAATCAAATGAGTCACTATCAGCCTTAACTTTTTCGTAAAGTGGTTTAACAAGTACTTTTAGCTCTTTATCTTTGATTAAGTTACTTAGGTTATTTAGAGCAGCATCAACTTGGTCTGTTGTGGCATTAGTGTCTTTTACCACTGACTCAAATTGAGCTTTTGCAACTTTATCAACTAATTCATTTTTCAACTGATACATTGTGTTTATATCAGAATTCTTTTGCTTAATTAATTCTTCAGCTCTTTTTACAAGATCATTAATGTTGTCAACATTATTTGCATCTAGATTTTTGTTATCTGCTAATTGTTTTTTTGTGTCAACTACTTGTTGTTGTAATGCTTGATAAATATTTTTATCTTTTACGAAGTTTTCATTTTTTGAATCTAACTCATGAACAAGAGCTAAGGCAGTTGCAAGTCCTGCAGCCGCTGCTAGAGTTGTTCCAAGAAAAATTGAAGCATTTAATTTTTTGTTATTTCTTTTAGCCATAAATCTCCTTTGTGTTTTAGTATTTATGATTTCTAGTTATTTTTGAAGAATCCAAAAATTCCATTAACTCTTTGTGCCTTAGTTAAAAGTAAACCATTTGCATCTGTGTTATTGAAACGAATAAAATCTGCTAGATATGCTATTTCTACGCACAAAATTAAAAGTAAAAGTAGTGTTAGTATGATAGCGATTGCTAGTCAAATTTTTTGTCCTTTGGTCATCGCTTTTTTTTCTTTTTTTGCTTTAGCTGGTTTTTGTTCGACAGCTTGCATGTTATCTGTTGAGTTCATATTTACTCCTTGGAAAATAAATGTTTGAAAATCTATTGTTAAAACATTTTGAAAATAAAAATATTTTTAAAAGTATACTACAAATTTATAAAATTTGTTAGAGGACTTAGATAAAAAAAAAAAAAAAAAACATTTTTACTCAAAGAAAGACTGAAAAATTGCTTTTTTTGTTTGCGAAAATGTCAAAAAATTATTGAAAAAACTAGCAGTTGTCATTTTTTTGTGCTGTTGTATAATTTAAATAATTATTTAAGGCGGTAAAAAATGTTAGATTTAAAATGATTATTAAATAATGAAAATATAGCAAAAGAGGGACTGAAAAAGAGAGGTTTCAATGTTGAAGTTGTTGATAATTTGATAACTTTGACAAAACAAAGAAATGCAGCAACACATGTTGTTGAAAATCTTCAGTCTCAACGCAATAATTTGAGTGAAGAAATAGGTATCAAAAAAAGAAATAAACAAGATGCTTCTGAGTTGATTCAAAAAGTAAATGAAATTAAAGAAGAAATTGAAAAACACAACGTTGAACTAGAAAAATTGAACCAAGATGTACTAAACTTAGCAAGTCAAATTCCTAATGTCCCACACGAAAGTGTTCCTGTTGGGGCTGATGAAAATGACAACGTAGTTATCAATGAACATGCGAGCTTAGGAAGAGGTTTGGTTAAAGGTGTAAAACCTCACTACGAAATTGCTAAAGATTTAGATATTGTTGATTTTGAAAGAGCAGTCAAACTGGCAGAATCAAGATTTGTCACATACAAAAAAGATGGGGCAAAATTAGTTCGTGCACTAGCATCGTTCATGCTTGACACACACATTGCGAATGGGTATGAAGAAATTATGCCAGCACACTTGGTTAACTCAAAAATGCTTTTTGGAACCGGACAATTACCTAAATTCAAAGAAGACCTATACAAATTGGAAAATGAGGATTTATGACTTATTCCAACAGCAGAAGTTCCAGTTACAAACTATTACAATAGTGAAATTTTAGATTTAAGCAAAACCAAAAAATTTGTAGCATACACTAAGTGTTTTCGTTCTGAAGCGGGGAGTGGCGGAAAAGATACTCGTGGTTTAATTCGCCAACATGAATTTCACAAGGTTGAACTGGTAAAACTTTCGAACAATGAAAATGTAATGCAAGACTTTTTTGAAACAGTTGAAGATGCAAAAAGAATTTTGGAGCTTTTAGAAATTCCTTATCGTGAATTAAGTTTATGTACAGGAGACATTGGGTTCAGTAGTGCTAAAACTACTGACTTAGAACTTTGAATTCCTAGTGAACAAAGATATCGCGAAACATCATCAATATCTGTTTTCTTTGATTTTCAAGCTCGTAGAGCAATGATGAGATATCGTGACCTGGAAGGCAAAATTCAATATGCCAACACAATTAATGGAAGTGGATTAGCAATCGACAGAGTAGTTGCTGCAATATTAGAAAACTACCAAAATGAAGATGGAAGCATAACAGTTCCTAAAGTATTGGTACCATACATGAAAAAAGAGGTAATTAAATAATGGCTGTAGAATTATTGATTTTAACTTTTGTCATCATTATTTTATTGATGGCAATTGGGGCAGCAATATATGCGTTTATAAAATTAAAAAAATGAAAAGATTCAAATAAGGAAACAAGGGAAATAATTGAAAAAACGAATAAATTAAATGATGAAACAAATAAATTGTTACAAGAATTTAGAAGTGATTTCAAATTACTTGAAAACGATCTTGTCACTCTTAAAGCTGACTTTAAAAACAATGTAGAAAACATTGAAAAAGAAATAAAGAATTTCAAAGAAGAATTAAATCCAAAAATTGAAAACTTTATTAATAATTACGACAAAAAGTTTTCAAGCGCTGTTGAGTCGTGAGAAACAAAAGCACAAGCAAATCATGATGCATTAGATAAGATTTTAAAAGAAGGTGTTAACAACAATACAAATATCACAAATAAGTTTGTATTGGACTTCAGTGAAGCATTAAACATTAAATTTGAAGGTTTAGACGTAAAAATCGACACAAAACTTACTGAAATTGAAGATGCTTTCAAAAAACGTTTTGAAAACGAAATGACTGCTAAATTGAAAGAACATTTTGCAAATGTAACAAACACAATGAGCGAGCTTTCTAAAAACTTAACCAAATTTGAAACAGTGCAAGATTCTGTTAAAAATGTAGAAAAAATATTTAGCAATGTAAAATCGTTTGGGGCATTTGGTGAAAAATTTGCTCAAGATTTAATTGAAGAGTCATTTGGAAAAACTGATTCTTTAGTAGAAATACAAAAACAATTTGTTGTTAGTGATTCAGAAACAAATGAAGAAAAAACTTACAAGCCTGATTTTTCAATCAAAGTTTTTGATGTGAACGGTGAATCAAGAAACTTGTTTTTAGATGCTAAGTTCCCGCTACAAAAATGAAAAGATTTAACAAGTGCTTTGGAAGAAGGGAATAAAAGCAAGGTTGAAACTGCAAGTAAAAATTTAACAAGTGCAATCAAAAACAATATTAAAGACATTAAAAGATATGTTGATCAAATTGAAACATCTATAGATTTTGCTATTATGTTCTTACCTTCTGAAGGTTTATATGCTTGATTTACCACAAATAACATTTTAGTAAGTTTAGCAAGAGAAAATAATATTGTGGTTTGTGGACCAACAACTTTAGTTGCTATCATTAATACAATTAAAACAATTAACGAAGTTGCTGCTTACTCATACAACTCGTTAGAACTTGTAAAGCAAGCTAAAACTTTGAAAAAGAGTGTTACAGCACTTCTAACTGACATCGAAGACGCAAAAAAATGGGGTCAAAGATCAGTAGACACACTTACAAAAGCAGTGGGTAAAAGTTCTACTGTATTTAAAAACATCGAAAATGTTGGTAAATTTGAAAAGTTTTTACCGGGTGTTGAGATACCAAACAGCTCACACGTATTAGTATCTCCCTCTGGAATTGATGAAGTCGGCACAGACGAAGAATAAGTTGTTAAATTTTGATTTTTAAACAAGGCGAAGGTCTTGTTTTTTTTGTTTTTTTTGTTGCTGTTAGTTACAAGTTATAAAAAAAATACCAGTCCGCAGACTGATATTCTCGCTAGCATATATTAATCAATTTTAATTTTAACTGCTGGTCCCATTGTTGCTGAAACTGTTAGGTTTAGCATGTATGTCCCTTTAACTGCAGCTGGTTTTAATCTTTTGATTGTTTGGATTAAAGTTTGAGCATTTTCTACAAGGTGTTCTGTAGACATTGATTTTTTACCGATAAGTGAGTGAATAATTCCACCTTTTTCAGCACGGTAGTTTGCTTTCCCTTTTTTGATTTCTTCAACAGCTTTTCCTGGTGTTACAGTAACTGTTCCTGTTTTAGGGTTAGGCATTAGACCTTTAGGTCCAAGTTTTTTTCCGTATTTTCCTAAAACAACCATCATTTTAGGGTCGGCAACAATGATGTCAAAGTCATATTTGTCTTGATTTAAAACTTCAGCTAATTCTGCTCCTGAATAAACAAAATCTGCTCCCACTTCTTTAGCTTGTTGTTGAGCTGTTGCATCATCTGTAGCAACTAAAACTCTTACAACTTTTCCTGTTCCATGTGGTAACACAACTGCTCCACGTAGTTGTTGATCTGCTTTACGAGTATCAATGTTTAATTTGATTGCTAAATCGATTGAAGCATCAAATTTTGCATATGAAGATTTTTTAGCTAATTCAATAGCTTCTTCTAGTGAATAAACAGCATTTTTATCTACTAATGCACGTGCTTTAGCTAGATTCTTAGAAACTTTTTTCATTAGTTGCATCCTTCACTTTCATCGTATCCTTCAACAACAATACCCATGTTTTTAGCAGTACCAACAATTGTTCTCATTGCTGATTTTAGGCAATCTGTATTTAGGTCAGGAAGTTTGTATTCTGCGATAGCCTTTAGTTGGTCAACTGAAATAGTTGCAACTTTTGTAGTTCTTGAATTTGAAGAACCAGATTTGATTTTTGCAGCTTCTTTTAATTTGTATGATGCAGGTGATGTATATGTTTTAAAGTCAAATGATTTGTCTTTGTAAACTCAAATTTTAACTGGAACTGGCTCACTTCCACGGTCTCTTGTAGCGTCGTTGAATTGTTTTGTAAATTCAGGCATAACAATTCCTAATCCAGCTAAAGCAGGACCTGGTTTAGCTTGACCAGCATTGAATTGCAATTTAGCAATTCTAACTAATTCCTTAGCCATTGTATGTTTCCTTTCGAAATATGTGGTGCAAATGATTTACATAGAAATCTCCCACTTGCTAGAGGCAATTAAAAATTGCATTAATATTTTATCACAAAAAATACTTTAAAATAGGACAATATTTTCTAATCAAAAAACACTCAAAAATAAAGCTTTTTCATTAAAATTGTTTTATTACTAAACTTGGAGTAAATAATGGCTAAAAAACAAAATTCTAAATCTAGAAATACTAAATCAAAAAAACCAAAAACTTTAGTTTCACTACTAACAGCTTTAATCGTGCTAGCAGCTGGTGGTGGGGGAGTGGGATACTACTTTGCAAATCAAAAAGAAAAAGTAGTTTTAAATACATCAGTGAGCTTAGAAAAAACTTCTGACTTGCGTCTTATGAGCTGAAATGTTCTAAATTTCGGTGGTTCTAACACTGCCTATAACTCAAACAAAATGATCAACATAGCAACTACTATTTTGAGTTCGCAGGCTGACGTTGTTGGATTGGAAGAGATTAACTGAGGACAGGAAACAAGTGTTAAAAACTTGGTGAAACTTCTTAACCAAAACAATCAAGAAGAAACTTGACAATATGTTATCAGTCCACTCAATGTAGCTTCATATCGCAAAGAATTCGAAAATTCTAGAGAACAGATTGCTGTTTTATATCGTAAAGATAAAGTTAAGGTTCTTAATTCAGGATTTAAAGGTAAAGAAATTTATGCAAGACCACTTTACTATGTGCAATTTGAATCTGTAACAAAATCAGATTACAAGTTTGTTTCAATTTTTGGTCATTTTGATGCTCCTGATGTTAATACGAAAAACGGCGAGACAAAATCAAATGAATATTCTGGACAAGGTAACCAAGAAATAAAAGAAGCTAAGGCCTTAGCACAAATTCTGGTTGAACTCAAGACACAATACAACTGCGACATTATTTTCGGTGGTGACACAAACATTAAGGCAAAAAACAATTCGGCAATTGAAAGTGAAAAATATGCTCTAGGTTATGTTGATTTTGAAACTAATCTTGAATATTACAAAACATCTCTTTCAAACAAAGTTAAAGCTTATTCTGAGCCTTATGACAAATGAGCGATTATTGACACCGGAACAAAAAATGTTTATTATGGACAAAACTACCCATACAAAATAGATATTATTAGTGCTTTTAAAGAAGATGCAAGCGGGCATAGTTTATGAAATAGACAGGAAAGTGTTCAGAATTATAAAAGATATAAAAACGATAAACCAAATCCAACTGATCTAGAATTAATCCGTGATGTTAGTGACCATGCTCCTATCTTAGTAGATATCAAGTTTAACTAATCCCTTAAAAACAATAGCCAAGCATAGCTTGGTTTTATTTTAAGCAAAAGAAATGGAAACAAAAAGACATAATTTTTGTTTTCTTTTTTTATAAAAGCACAAAAAATTATTACCTTTGAGTTAATTTTTTTTGTAATTATTGAGATTTTTATATATAATTGCCATATATCAAAGGAGAAAAATGTCAGCGAAAATTAAAAAAATCTTGGCTTTTTCATCGTTTGTTTCGGTTGTTTCAATTACACCTTTAATTCCTTTGAGTTGTAATCAGCTCAAAAGTGAAAAAAGTACTCATAATGACACAAAAAATGAAGAAAATAACAATCAGGAAGAGTTCAAAAATGCAAAGATGGATGAACTTCTTTCATTAGTTTATGATCCAATTGAAAATGACAAAACTCAAGATGAAGCCAACTTGCAAAAAGCTTCTTTTCTTGCAAGAATGCAAGAACTAGAAGTGGACAACTTTTATATTAAAAATGTGCGTGAAGCGATGCTTTATTTTAACGGACAAACTTTTTACTATATAAAAGGAGAAGATATTTCTTATCAAAACATTAGCTCCACATTGGTGAGAATTCCTGACATTAAAACAAGTCAAGAATTTTTCTATCAACTTTTACGAGAAAACTGATATTTAGCGCTCAAATGAAGAAGTGATTTCACTTTTGTTGGTGACTTACATCAAGCTCCAAGTTTTGCATACAACAATCCGCAAGATTTTGCTGTGGTTTATCCTAATGAAGCCCTTCAAATTACTGGTGTTTCTAACAAATTGGTAGATTTGAAATACCAATACAACAAAGATAAAAATAGTTATTGAATCATGCTTAAATTCAGTGACGATACGTATCAAGCAATGTATGTCTATCGCAATACTGGAGCAATTATGTTGGAACCAAGAATATACAAATTTAAAAAAGATGATAAAGATGCAGAAATTTCAATGGATGATGCTTTTGATGTTGTTGTAAATTTAACAAAAAACGATTCAATCAAAGACATCGATATAGTTCCTTATGACATTAAGAGGTTAAACAATGTTTAAAAAATGAAAACTATTTTTACCTGTTTCACTGAGTATTTTAACGCCGCTAAGTCTTGTGTCTTGTGTTACAACTGAACAAGAAAATCCAGTTATTAAAAATAATCTTAATCTTGATGTTAAAGCTTTTTTGAATCAAAATGCTGTCCAAAGCGTCTTAGATGAAGTTTATAAAAAAGATTTTTGGGATGAACAAAGTCAGGAAGAATTAGACAAGCAAAAGCAAGAATATATTGATTCACAATTGTTAGAAAAAAATATCAAGAAACTTGATAAAGAAATGGAAAAAATTTATGCTAATTATTCTTTTGCTCGTTTGCAAACAAATGCAGCAATAGTTTCAATTAGAAAAATTGATTTTTGACGACCTAATCGATACAATCCTTTGATATTTACAAAATACAGTGATCAATGAGATGAGTTCAAAAGACAAAACTGACTGTATCTTCTTTATCGTGTAAATTGCTTTACTGCTGTTGGTTATCAGTTTGCTAAAACATCAGACAGCACTAATTTCAGAGCAACTTATCGCAATTCGCTTCCCATCACTTGACAAATGAATTCAAACCAGATAATTGATTATGCTAGTGAAAAGTTTCCGCTTAAAAGTGGACTATGGAGTGACCAACCTACTCCTAAAGAAGGTGATAATTATCAGTTTTCGACGCAACTGTTTTTATTCAAATATCCTAATGACACTTTTTTAAAGTTAAATATTGTTAAAGAGCAAAAATGAACAAATAACACACCTTCAAGACTGAAAACTGTAACTTTTGCTCCCGATAATGCTTTCAGAAGTTTTCAAAGAACATTCAACAAAGAGGTAAAAGACTACTCAGCTTCTGAAGTTTTACCATACATTATTGATATTTCAAGAGACTTGGTAGCAAAAAATGATTTTATTAGCTTAGACATTCCTGATTCAGGATGAAATCCAGATTTTGAGTTAGCAAAAGTAGAAGATAAATTTGGATCATATGTTTCATGAATATTTGCAGATTTTATAGTTCAAGGAGACAAAAATGACTAATATCAATTTAAAAACAAACTTTTTAAAGTTCTTACTTTACTACTTGATAAATAAGAAATCGACATTGTTGATGCCGATTTTGGGTTTTGCATTAACTCTTGGACTAAGTTTTATGTGTCTTGCAGCCAACAATTTGTATCAATTGCAAATGTTTATGATCGCACCGATTGTTTTATCTTTAGTCAACACAGTTGTGTTTTCTAATCTTTTAGCTATTAATATTTTTAAAAGTATTGAAACAGACGGAATGGAATTAATTGTCACTTCGAAACCAGTAAGTAGACATAGTATGGTAAATGTAAAAATTTTAATTTTCTTTGCCTTTAGTTTATTAAACGCCTTGTTAGTGTTACTTGCATTTGTTATAGGATTAAGTCCTGTTGCAAGTCAATACACTACTTACTATAAATACTTAGTGGGTGGTTCATTTGTCACAAGTCTTTTCGGATTTTGCTTCTTTGGTTTAATAACAGCACTGATTTGTACACGTTCTTCAAGAAGACTGGCTTCAACATTGGCTTCTACTGTTTTTGTACCGTTATTTTTACTAGGAACATTCAGTTCTTACTTTGCTGAGCCTGCTATTAAATCAATGGCTAAGCAATTAAATAATAATTACAACGATTTAAATGTATATTCTTTTGCAACTAACAAAAACGATGACAGTTTTTACATTGTTGATAGACAACCAAGAGACATTAAAGGAGGTATAAAACCTTCTAATGAGTCAACTTATTCAACATCTCCAGAACAAAAATTGAATACTTTATTCAATCAAGTGAAAGATAATGCTGCAATCGCTCAAAGTCTTGCCTGATTAAATATTCCTTACCAAATGTCGACGATGATGACACAAAATGGAACGGATTTAATTAATACATTACAAAACAATAAGTCCAAATTTTTAGATAACATCATTAACTATTCAAACAACAATGATTTGAAATATAGTTATCAACTAATTAATAGTCAACAAATGAGTCAAGAGCAAAAAAACATTGTGTCACTAGTTCCTACAGCACCACTAATCAATGACGACATTGACTACGCTCAACAAAAATGACCTACTAATGAAATTATTTACGCTTGAGAAAAAGCTGATACTAATGAAAAATTAGCACAAGATAGTTTTGGATTTTCAAATATCGAAAACTTTGTTGGAAAGCTTAAATGAAACATTATTTCTTCTCTCTTACATAGTTCTATTTATCAAAACGAATTCAAAAACGATTTCAAAAATGATTTCAATAAGCAATTAACCGTTGATGAATTTAATGACAAAATTTATCAATTGATGAATAAATATTTAGAATTAAACCAAATTGCAAAATGATTCGATTCTTCTGTTTTAAATCATGAAAAACAAATTTATCTATATGTGGTAGCATACTATAATCTGTTTTATAACTTCAACCAAAGTTCTTTATACAAATCAGTCGTTTTAAATTACAACACTCAGGATAACGAAACAAAACCACAGCAATATAAATTCAAAGTTTATATGAATGAATACGAGACAAGAAATTATTTTGTTGGAGGATATAGCTCATTTATGCCTATCCTGACTGTCTTACAACCAGAAAATGATAGTGATAAAACCAATCAAAAAGTTGCTCGTTACCAACTAACAAAAGACTCAAATATGAATCTTTTTTCACACATAAATAATGTATATTTAATTCAAAGAAAAGCAAATATAGTTCCTGCGTCCGCAGTAATTCCTGTGTGAGTGATATTAATTGTTTTCTTAACATTAATTACTATTTGAGCGCAACGTAGAAAGGATTTTAGATAATGGAAAAAATTATTGAAGTTAAATCACTTTCAAAAAGTTATGACAAGCAAAATTTCGCTATTAAAGAATTGAACTTTGATATTTTGCCTGGTAAATTTCACGTTTTTATTGGTTCAAACGGTTCTGGAAAAACAACAACTATTAAATCAATTGTTGGCGCTTATGCTAACTATGAAGGACAAATTCTTATTGGCGGACTGAAAAATACACAAGCCGAAGCAAAAGCTAAAATTGCTTACATGCCGGAAAACCCAAACTTCCCTAAGGAATTGAATTTAACAAAATACATTTATTCTTTTGGTTTATTGAGTGGTTTGAGTAAAAATGAAGCAAAAAAACGTACTGAAGAAATTATTGAAAAACTAAACATTAAGTCATTTGCAAACAAAAAACCAATCAATTTTTCGAGTGGCGAAAAAAGAAAAGCACTGCTTGCTCAATGTTTGATTAGTCAACCGCAATTGATGATAATGGATGAACCTGCCGCTAACTTGGATCCAGAATCTCGTCGTGAGTTATTTAATATTCTTAATGGTTTCGTTGCCCAGAATCGTTCAATCTTTATTTCTACACATGAACTTCATGAAGTTAATCGTTTCACTAATTATGTAACCATTATTGACAAGGGAAATATTGTTTACTCAGGCAATTTTAATCCTTTAGACGATTTGGAAAAATTCTATTTCAGTCAAGTGGAAAGCTATTATGCTAAGAAATAAAAAATTCTTTATACTTTCTTTGCTTTCTTTATTGTCTTTAACTACCATTTCGTTTGCTAGTGTGTCTTGTTCAATCAAGTTTGTTGATGAAAATCCTATTCCTGCACCAATCAAAAAAGTTGATGAAAATAGTAACGTTAACATTGATAGTTTCTTGAAAAATTTCGTATTTGCTAATAAGGGTGATGCTGAAATCAACACTTTTAAAGAAAGTCAAAAAGTTAGTCAGGAATGAATTAGTGATTTAAATAAAAAAATTACTGAATATCAGTCTCTTTTCAGTGAAAACACTGAAGCAAATAACTTGAAAATGAGTAATTTGGAAACTGAAATTTCTCAACTTTTAAGTGACAAATGATACTGATACTTAACACATTTAAATCATTTCGATTTTGCATTCTCAGGTGTTGATAGTCAATTTGAGCAAATTCCTAAGTTATATAACTTTAAGCCTTCAGTGGAATATTCAAGCGCACAAAAAGACATCATACAAAATCCTTCTAAATATGTGAGTCTGACTTATCGTTCAAAATGACCTGAAGTGGAAAGTATTGTTCCAATTGAAAATGTTGATTCTGATGCCAGCGGAGTTTTTGCAGCAAAAATTAATCAAAACTTCTTTATAAGACTTTGACTGACCGAAAAAAATGGACAACCTTCAGTCGAAGTTCCATTCTTTATTTATCGTTTTAGTGAAGATAAACAAATCTTGTATACTCAGTTTCAACATTTCTATCACCAGTTTATATACCACACCAACACTTTAGGCGACGTTGCTCCAAAATTATTTGGCCAATGAGAGCAATTTGTAAAACAAAATGGTTTTTGATTGAATTATCATATTTCAAAATGAAATGATAGTGTCGGACCAAATAAAAATGTAACCGACTTACCAGTAGGACAATAACACGGATTTTCCGTGTTTTTTTTCATTCCACACTCACTACAAGAGGCTTTTGTAACTATATTTTGGTAAAATTATAAATATTAATATATTTATTTAATGGTTAAAGGATAAAAGATGACAATAAAAAAATTATATGATTCACTCCAACAACATGATGGTAAACACTTTGCAGTTAAAGCATGGGTGGCAACAAATAGAGGAAATAAAAAAATAAGATTTATCGAAATTAATGATGGAAGCACAGTGCAAAACTTACAAGTTGTACTAAACGAACAAAATGTTAATCTAGATGAAGTTGAATCAACAAGAAGTGGGGCTGCTATTGAGGTAAGTGGAACATTAGTTCTAACACCACAAGCAAAACAACCTGTCGAACTTAAAGCTGATTCTTTTAAATTGCTTGCTAACGTTGATGAAGACTATCCAATTCAAAAGAAAGAAACAACATTAGATTTTTTAAGAGAAGTTCCACACTTAAGACACAGAACAAATCTACTTAAAACTGTTATGTTAATCCGTTCAACACTAGCTCAAGAAGTACACGATTACTTTAGAAATCATGACTTCGTTTATGTAAATAGTCCCATTATCACTTCGAATGATGGAGAAGGTGCTGGGGAACTTTTTGTTGTTGACGACGAGAATGAAGACATGTTTTTCAAGCAAAAAGCAACACTGGGAGTAACTGGACAATTGCATGCTGAATCTTATGCCCTAGGGTATAAGAATGTTTATACGTTCGCTCCTACATTTAGAGCTGAAATGTCGCACACATCACGTCATGCCGCTGAATTCTGAATGATTGAACCTGAATGTGCTTTCTATGATTTAAATAAAATCATTGATCTTGCTGACGATTTATTAAAAACAGTTATCAAAAAAACAATTGCAAAACATCCTGCTGAGTTTGAATTCTTAACTAAAAATGTTAAAGCTGATCTTCTTGACACATTGAATAAATTCATTAATACTAAATTAACAAAACTTGAATATCGTGAAGCTTTAAAAATTCTTGAACAAAACAAAGAAAAATTTGAAGAGCAAAACTTTGCTTTCGGTACTGACTTAGCTTCAGAGCATGAAAAATTTCTTTCTTCAGAAATTATTGGTGGGCCTGTGGCAGTTATAAACTACCCAAAACAAATCAAAGCATTTTACATGTATCAAAACCCAGACAACGAAACAGTGGCTGCTTTTGACTTGCTAGTTCCAGGAATTGGTGAATTAGTTGGTGGATCACAAAGGGAAACAAATTACAACAAATTGTTAAATAGAATGAATGAACTAAATATGAATATTGAACCATTGCAATGATATTTAGATTTGCGTAGATTCGGTGATGCTCAATCTGCAGGTTTTGGAATTGGTTTCGAAAGATTAGTAATGTATGTAACTGGAATGTCTAATATTCGTGATGTTATCCCTTACCCAAGAACAACTGGAAACTTGAAGATGTAGGTTTTATGTTAGAAATAATTATTCCTATTTACAACCCAGACAATTCAGTTCATGAAATCTTGAAACAAGTTTATAAACAAAATTCGCAGAACTTTTCAGTTTCAATCGTTATTGATAAACCAACAGATGAACACTTGGTAGCGATTAATGAAGCTCTAAAAAACTTTGATGCAAACAAAATAAAGTTAGTTATTAACTCAAAGCATCAACCTTTAAATTCAGTCATTTATGAAGCTTTAAAACAAAGTGATAAACCTTATTCTTACATTTTGTTTTCAAACACTGAATTGGATGAAGACTTCGTTACAAGAGTAACAAAGGCAATTAAGAAATCACAACAAGCAGACATCATTGAATTCAAAGCGGTTTATCGAGGTCTAGTACGCCATGATGCGCCCACAAAACCATTTGAAGAAAAAACTATTAATTTAAAGGAGAATTGAGAACCATTGATAGTTACTTCTCCTGTTGTCTTCAATAAAGTTTTTTCTAACAAACTTGCATTAAGTATCTATGAAAACAATAAAACATTAAAATCTACAAACAAACAATACTCAATCGATATTACAGTTAACGCTTTTTTAAAAGCAGCAACATATTTTTACACATCAAGCATTGAAGTTAGAGATTGAAACTACCAACTTGCTAACTTGAATGTTAAATCAATCAATCTTGAATGAAAACAAATTTTGAACCAAACAAAAGAAGCAAGTGATGATTTAAAAGATGCTTTGAACTTGCTATACATTATTCACTATCAACTTTTTTTAGCAGGATACATTGGTTTCATAAAACAATGAAAAATGTTCATCGTTCTAGGAAAAACATTGAAAACACAAAACATTAAAGATGTGCTAGCAAAAGAGTTGGCTGCTATTTATGGTTCAAATCCTGACTTAACACAAAATCGTTACTTTGCTTGATACAAATGATCTGCTTTAATCGATCCTAAACTTGTTGACGAAAAATACTGATCTGATATTTTTCACAAAATTTACTAATGGCACAAAATGAAATAGTAACAACCAATAAAAAAGTTGGTTTTTGAATTAGATTCACCATAACATTCTCAGATCTATTTGTTTTCTTAATCTTCTTATTCGCAATAACTTTCGCAATGATAAGTCCAGACAAAAACAATGTTAGTTTTAGACAAAATTACTTGTATTACGTTTGACTAAGTTTAATAATAATCTTTATTTTTAGCTGATGAATATTAATTCCATTCCTAACTAAAGGTCAAACAGTGATAATGTGAATTTTCAGAGTCAAAATCATTCCAAAAAAGAAAAAACAAAATCTTTTTCTTGCTTTACTGTCAAGACAATCATTCGGAGCAATTTTTTGAATAATCATAATGTTGGCTTGAATGATTTTAATAAGTCCAGAAAGTTTTGAACAAGTAGCATTCCAAAGAAAACATTTAACTGAACTACCACCAATAACTAGAGCCTTCGTCACCTTTCCTTTATCACTAACATCATTAGCATTATTGATTGAAGTTATGTTCATCCTTTCGGTTGCTAAACCTAACAAAATAGGATGAAATGACTCACTATCGCAAACATACACAGTTTACAAAAACAAATACACTACTGAAAGAATTAGTAGTTGAGATCAAAAGTCTGTAAAGCCAAAAAGCAGACCCTTACCTGACATAGACATTCAATTTTAAGACTAGGAGGTTTTGAATGAGTACAGAACATCTCGATTTGACTATGCTTAATGAAAAGCAGCTAGAAGCAGTAAAACACACCCAAGGACCACTGAGATTAATTGCTGGGGCAGGTAGTGGTAAAACTAAAGTTTTAACTACCAAAGTAGCCTACTTAATTAAAGAAAAAGAAATTGTTCCGTCAAAAATTTTGGCCGTTACTTTTACTAAAAAGGCAGCAGATGAAATGCTGGATAGAGTTGTGCGGATTATCGGCTCGAGTGAAGAACATCCACACGTTTCTACTTTCCATAGTTTATGTGCCAAAATTTTAAGAAGTGATATCCATGTAATGGGTATACCGAATGATTTTAAGATAATTGATGACCCTGAGCAAAGGCAAATTTTAAAATTAGTCTATGACAAACTCGATATAACTAATGAAGATTACACTTATGATTCTGTGCTTTCTTATATTTCTAAAGAAAAAGTCTCACTAAGAAAACCAAAACATAGTCTTGAAAATGCAGAAGATAAAAATGATTTAAGACCAACAATTTATAAAGAATACGTTGAATATCTAAAGAGAAGTAAAGCTTTAGATTTTGATGATTTGCTAGTCTATGTACATGATCTATTCCATAATCCTAAATATGAAGCTACTCGTCACAAATGAGAATCTAAATTTGATTATGTCTTAGTTGATGAGTTCCAGGATACAAGTCACGTTCAGTATGGTATTGTAAAAGTTTTAGCTAAAAAAGGTGACATTACAATAGTTGGAGATCCTGACCAAACTATTTATTCTTGAAGAAATGCTGATATTAATATCATTATTAACTTCGAAAAGGATTTTCCAAACGTTACAACTATATTGTTAGAAAAAAATTATCGTTCAACTAAAAAAATTCTTAATGCTGCTAATAACTTAATTTCATACAACTCATTAAGAATTAAGAAAAAACTTTACACCGACAATGAAGAAGGTGAAGGCATTGAATTCAATTGTGGTTTCAGTGATGAAGATGAAGCGCGTTGAATATCAATGAAAATCAATGAACTAAAGAAAAACCGTGTGCAACTTAAGAATATTGCTATCATTTATCGTGCAAATTCTTACTCACGTGCAATTGAAGGTTCTTTAATCAATGACAACACTAATCACTATGTTGTTGGTACACAAAGATTCTATGAACGTGAAGAGGTTAAAGATGCCCTAGCCTACCTTCAACTAATTTATGCTCCTGATGATTTATCTTTACAAAGAGTTATTAACAAGCCTGCTAGAGCGGTTGGTAAGGAAACAGTACGTAAACTTTATGATTTTTCACTGCAAAAAGATGTTTTAATGTTTACGGCTATTGAAGAACATATTAAAGAAATTTACGAAACACTGAAAATTAATATGAAAACAATGAAAGGTCTTGCTGATGTTGTTAATAAAGTTAGATGAGCAAGAACTCAAATTTTTAAACACAAACAAAAACCTACACTAATTCTTAGAAAATTAATGTACGACGAATTAAAATACTTTGAATCGTTAAAGGTACAACCTGAAACACTGGAAGCAAAAGAAGAAAACTTCAATGCTTTAATTAATGCTATTGACGCATGAGAAGAACAAAACAAAAACAAAGAATTAACCGACTACTTACAAGAAGTTGTTATTTTAGGTAATGAAAAGCCTGGTGGAGATCCTTTAAGTTCTGTTGCTTTAATGACAGTACACAATGCTAAAGGATTAGAATTTGACTACGTTTTTGTTGCTGGTTTAGCTGAAGGAGTCTTTCCTAATGCGCGTGCTCTTAATGTTAAAAACAATGACTCCACAAAGAAAAAAGGTTTATTGTTTAATAAACTATCTTCAGAACAGATTGAAGCACTAGAAGAAGAAAGACGTCTGGCTTATGTTGCTTTTACACGAGCTAAAAAGAAATTGTTCTTAAGCTTTTCAGCAGCAAGAAATGGACAAGAAAGTCGTTTTATTAGTGAAGCGGGTGTAAAAGGTGGAAAAAGAGGTATTCATATTGCCTCAATGTTTGCGAAAAGTGAAACCGAAGATACAAATAATCTTATTGAAGGTGACTCAATCATTCACTCTAAATTTGGAGAAGGAAAAGTTCTTCAAGTGCAAGGTGATGTAATACATGTTAAATTCCAAGGTGACGGAATTAAAACACTAAACAAAACTCACCCATCTATCCGCAAAAAAGAAGATTAATCATGAATTTTGGTTATTTAATTGTGGTACTAATTATTTGTTTGGCAGCACTTGAAATTATCATTTACTTTTGTTATTACAAGTTTATTGTCAACAATAATGCCACTGTTTCTTTTACATTTGACTTTGAAGAAAACAGGGTAAAACTTTTAGCTTCAGAAGTTAATAAGAAAAATAAAACTAGAATTTTTCATAATAAAAACTTAACCCGCGGATATTGAATATCATTTGAGGATTTTAGTAAAAGTTTTGTTACAGAGAGTGCTCGCTTATGTGTGAATTCACTTGCAAACTTTTTAGACAACAACAAAAATATTGATATTGTTTTAAATCTTAAAAATGTCACAGACAAAGAAAAATATCAATGTCGTTTAATGATTGAAAAGTTAGCAACAAAATCAAAAACTGTAGGTGTTATTGCTTGAAAAAAAGTTTCTAAAAGCCACAAAACTAATATTTTCTTTTTACGTAAGCCATTTGAGTTTATGGAAATGAACAAATCGCTCAATTTTGTTGTTTTGCTAGGCGAGCACCAGTACTCACAAAGAGCGAATGTACTGAACTCAATATACAAAAGACTGGCTAAATTTCACAACATAAACTATGTTTTTTATAGACAATATAATGCAATTGTACTAAGTGTTGTTCCTAAAAGTCAAGTAGTTAGCAAAAAGGTACACAAGTATTTTGTTGCTAAAATGCAAGATTTAGTAAATCAAAAGAAGTGTCAAACAGTTATTTTTGTTGATGCACACTTTGACTGCAGTCTATTGAGTGGTCAAATTCTATTGGACTACTTAACTCTATTAGGAGCAAAGCACGACAATTTTTATCAAGTAAAAGTGCAAGATTTTGACGAAAATGTTATTTATGAATTTACTTCAGCTTACAAGAAAACGCAAGCCCTTGTTGAAAAGAAACTAATAATAGAAGATCAACATTTAGTTATAGACACACAAAATCAAATTGTTGCAATGAAAATTGATTCTGAGTTGCAAAGTTTAGATAACTACAGTAGTTTAATTCTTAATACATCATCATTAAAGACAAATTACTACAATAATATTTTTCCACTTGATGAGGACAATTTTGACAAAGTTAAGTTCGTTTCCTCCAAAGATAGTGAATATGTTTTTTTAAGGGATAGTACAATTCCTTTAATAGAACCTACAAAACAGAAACTAATTTGCTTTTTAGAAAGTGAAGAATTATCAGAACAAGTCATTAAAAGAATGAATGAATTTAAACAACGTAACATTGAAACGTATTGAGGTTTTGTTGAAATTAACACAACTTTTTACTCAATGATCAGTAACTATCCAACTGAATATGTTTTCATTTCTAAGAAAATGACTAACATGTTTAATGACAATAACATTTTTCTAAAATTCATGAGCTTTTTGGAATATGCTAAGAAACGTAACATTAAGGTTGTAATTGAGGATTTTAATAAAGACAAATTTTTAGCAAAAATACTAAAAGTGAACAAGGACGTTTTGCTAACAGAAAGGATAACTAATGACTAAAATAGGAGTAGTATTAGACTCGTATTCGGGGTACACAAAAGACGAATTAAAAGAATATGGTTTTGAATTTTTACCACTTCAAATAAATATTAACAATAATAATTATTTAGAGGGTATAGAGATTGACAAGGTTGAAGTTCTTTTGAAATTAAGAGAAAAAAAAGAAGCCAAAACTTCACTTCCGCCTTTCTTATATATGGAAAATTTGATGAAAGAATTAGACTCTAAGTATGATAAAGTTGTAATTCTTCCTATTAATAGTAACTTATCAAGTGAATGTGGTTATCTTCAAACGATTGCTGCCGATATTAACAAATCAAAATTTATTATTTTTGACAATAATTTTAATGGCGAGCAATATTTATGAATGGCACAAAGAGCAAAAAGCATGCTTGAAAATGGCAAATCAGATGCTGAAGTTATTAAGTTTTTAAAAGAATATAACGAAAGCTCGTTAAATTTCATTGTTCCTGCTTCATTAGATCCATTTATTAAAGGTGGAAGATTAAAGGGAGCTAAAAAGATTTTAATGACTTCTCTAAAGCTGGTTCCTTTACTTAAAAATCAAGATGGAGTTACTGTTGATGGAGTAAAGAAAACTCACAAATCGGCTGTTGTAAAAGTAGTAGAAAAACTAATTGAATTCATTGGTGGTGAAAAAAATATTCAATTTTATGATTTTTGAATATTGCAAACCGGGGACGGACAATTAATAGATTTTGCTAATGAAACATTAGCTAAGTATTCAATTGTGCCTGTTTTCACTCGTTTAGCTTCTTCTTCAACAATGATTCACGCTGGAATAGACTCAATTTCAATAGGAGTTTCGAAAAAATTATAATGTTTTATGAACACAACGAATTTGAAGAATACCAGCTAGAAATTGATGGACATACAGTTAACTATCAGGTTTCTGGCAAAAAGAATGGTATACCAGTAATTTTTGTTCACGGTGGTCCAGGTGGCGGCACTAGTCGTGATGATTGCAAATATTTTGATCCTAAATATTATCGTGTCATTCTTTTTGATCAGCGTGGTTGTGGTAAAAGTTTACCAGCAGCTAAAATAGAAAACAACACAACTCAAGATTTAATAAATGACATGGAACAAATTAGACAGCATTTGCAAATTGAAAAATGAATTCTGTTTGGTGGTTCTTGAGGTACAACCTTGAGTCTTTTATATGCTCAGACTCATCCTGATAAAGTAATAGAAATGGTGTTAAGGGGAATATTTTTAGGTCGTCAAAGTGATTTAGAGTGATTGTATGGTGCAAATGGAGCAAGTAATTTCTTTCCTCGTGATTATGAAATTTTTACTCGTTTTGCCGAAACAACCGATGTAAAAACTCTAATTAGTTTCTACTATGAAAAAATCAAACTTCCTGACATGCGTAAATCTTTCGTAGCTGCAAAAAAATGAGCAGATTGAGAAAATGGTCTTGTTACTCTAGTTCCAGAAAGAAGAGACATCGCTAGAGTTCGGGATACAATAAATTTTTCACTAATGGAAACTCATTATTTTGCTAACAATTGCTTTATAGAAGAAAACCAAATTTTAAAAAATATGCACCGAATTAGACTGATACCAACAACTATTGTTCATGGAAGATATGATGTTGATTGTCGTCTTTCTGGAGCTTATGAATTAGCAAAACAATTGAAATTTGTAGACCTACAAATAATTGAACAAGCAGGACACTCTTCTGGGGAAAAACCTATTGCTAAAGCACTTTTGGAAATAATGGACAAATTAAAGAAAAAGATAATTTATTAACACTCGTTTTGAGTGTTTTTGTTTTGTTTTTTTAAACAAAAAAAGCACAAAGGGCTTTCTCTGTGCTTTCTATTTTTTGATATCTAGAAAAATATATAAAAGAATTCTTTGAATTCTAGTTTTTGTATAGCGTCTACTTGTGCAAGCATCAACAAAAGCATCGAAATCAGTAATATTTGAGTGTTTTTTGAGTAAATTTTCAATGCCTTCACTTACTAATTTATGTTCAGCAAGTATTTTTGGATCTGTGTCTATTATTTTTTGTCTGATTGAGCTAAAATGATTTTTCAATCTGTCTGGTTCTTCATAAAAAACAACAGGAGTGTATTTTTTATAATCTTCGTTTTTATCAAAAATCATCTCTCTTATTTTTGAAGCACTGGCAAAATTTTCTTTCGTTTCTAAAGAATGAAAACCTATGGTCCTTTTCATACAAAATGCTTCGATTTTATAGTTATTTTCTACTATCTGTTTAACGTACTCTAAACCTAAAATATCGTTGGGTAGCACAAAGTTTTCTCCATTTATTTCTTTTAACGCTTCAGCAGATGCCCTTACAAATGAATAACCTTGTTTGAGTCAAAATTTAACGTTTGTATTATATTGTTCTTTGTTGTTTTTTAAAGTTCTGGCAGCTTTATAAAATGATTCAATATTATCTGTTTCGCTACCAAAAAACAATTTGTCAATGTTATTCTGAGCTATTAATTTTACTGCTCCATGAGCAAAAATGTGTGCTGCTTGGGTTGAAGAATCAAAGTCTAGAGCAATAACTTTACTAGCACCATATTTTAATGCGTATGTCTTTCTTTGTTCAAAATCCATAACATTAAAATCGCCTCTTTGTGTATAGTTGGAACTCAATATTATAACTATTTCATCATTAGGAAATAGTTCTTTAGCTTTTTTTAATTGATAAATGTGGCCATTATGAAAGGGGTTGTATTCTGCAATTATTGCTACTGCCATTAACTAAATTCCTCCACTGAGAATAGGAGAGTGTCTTGATTTACATCACTAAATTTTTTACTATGGTGACTAATTATTTTTTGGTTATTTTTACTTTCAATCGAAAGCAAAATTCTTAAAGATTTGCGAGCAAAAATATTTTTTTCAAAGCTAAATTCAAGAAGTTTGTTTCCTTGATGAACAAAAGAGTTGGGAATTTGTTTAAAAATTGTGTATTTATTCAAATCACCTTTAAACAAAATTTGCATTTTTATTGTGAAATTATCATTTTTTATCGTTATTTCGTTTGTTACATTATTGAACGATTCCACCATTCCTGATATTGGGCTGTTTATTTTGTTGCCAAATTTAGATAAACTAAACTCTCAAGTGTTTGCATTCAATTGAGCAACTTTACCCGCAACTGGAGAAGAAATGAAAAATTCTGTTTTTCTTTCTTTGTTGTCAAAATTTAGCTCAATTACTTCTTTATTTTCAATGTCATAAACTCCAGTCATGACTTGGGTTTCGCTATAGTTGGATTTTTCTAAATTGTATTTTTGTGTGTCTTTTTTAGTGTTAGACGTGTTATTTATTCAAAATTCTTGAGTCGGTATCGAGTCTTCAAGATTAATGGGTTGTTTTTGTTTGGAATTTCTTGATTCGAAGATGATTGATACATCCATTGACTTACAATTACCCATTCCTGGTGTAAAAGGCTTTGTTTTCAAAGCAAAGAAGTAAAATCCTATTGCTATTAATAAACCAATTAGTAACGCAAAGATAAATATAAATGCAATTCCTGTTTGATTCTGTGTTCTAGCTGCTATATTGATATATTCAAAGAAGCCATAATTACTTGTTTCTGCACTCAAGCCAATTCTAGCTATTATTAATTGCATTATTGGTGAAATCAAATAGAAAATAGCAATGTACATTAGTGGGCTTGACATTAAAACAATTAGTGTTATTGTGTATTCTGTACCTATGAAAAATGAACCAAGAACTGAAGCAATTACAACTTGAGTTGTGAAAATTATTTGATCTTTGTCGGCTAATAAAATCATTACGATTCCTAAAAATGGAATAACGAATAATGAATTTAATAAAGTGGCTACATTGAACTTACCGAACATTAAATTGAATGCTTGCTGAGTGCTAGGATCAATAAAATACACTGAATTTGACTGGTTTTTTCATCAGGCAGATGAATTGTGATTGAACTGATTTATATTAAATAAAAATGAATTATCTAAAGTTGTTATTAACTCTTTTTTATTTAAATTGCTATTCAACATATTGAACAATTGTTCTTTTGTTGTTGCAAAATCTAAATTGGAATTAAGTAATGTTTTGTATGTTTCAATGTTTTTAGTAGAGGAATCAATAACTTGTTGTGGCTGATTGTTAATTATTACTCATACTTGTTGATTGAGATCAAAATTAACTGTAGTGAAATCACTCACAAGTGATTTATTCATTCCGAACGGTATCAAAATTTGCTCTAATAATCCCACAACAAAAGAAGCTGATGTTTTTGTGCTAAACCTATTATTCTTTAGCGATGAAAGACTTGTTGCAAAAAAACCCATAAATAATAGGTGAATAAAAATTAGAACAAAAACAAGCATTGGAGCAAAATACATTACAACACGATTGAAATTTATGTACTTAAAGGTTTTGTGCTTTTCGGTTTTGTTTAAACAAAATCCAATTAAGTAACCTGTCAAAATAGCGTCAATAAAATTAAAAGAAAATCCTTTTATTTCACTAATTCCTAAAAAATTATTAATATAAGACGAATTTATGTTTTTGTATCACAATACTTGATAAATTCCGTCTGTTGATGTTTTATGTATAAAAAGCGTTTGACTAAAACAAAATACAACTCATATTATTATTGAGCTAAATGTTGCTAAGACAAACTTTTTGGAATAATACATTGCAATACTGATTGTTATTGTTAAAGGAAACAATTCTAAAAGAAATTTAGATAAAGTTTCCAACACTTTAATTCATTCTGGAACAAACGAATAATTGATTTTAATTAAATAATTTTCTTTTGTAATGACAAAAATGGCATAAAAAATAGAAAACACTGACAAATATGCAAAAGGCAGTAACAAAAGTCTTAAAATGCTACCCATTTTTGTTGAACGAAGGTAAAAGAATTTCTTCCATTTACTACTTTCAATATTTATTAATTGTGTTTTAGAGCTTTTAATTCAATTCATGTCCTAAATTATAAAAAAATAACTATATTTTTACTCAATGTCAATAACTCTTAGTTACAAACATTTTTTTGACAGTATTTTTTTATAAAAAATATCTTTACACAAGATTCTTTTTGAGTTTTGTAAGTTAAAAACAGAGTATATAAATATTATTAAATAAATAAAACAAGAAAACAAATAAGATCAAAAAAAATCAAAAAACTAAACTTAAAATAAACATTAAATAATTTAAAATTTATTTATTATGTGAGATACAATAACGGCAATTAGTTCAGGAAAAATTAATCAAGCTGTTTCTATTATTAGAATTTGCGGTCCTGAAGCAATAAATATTATTAAAAAAATTTTTAGAGGTAAAGAAGGTAAAAATAAGGAAATAACTTTTGGATCAATATTTGATGGCAATCAAAAAATAGATGAAGTTTTAGTAGCATGATTTCCTGGAACACAAAACTATATAGGCGAAGATACTGTGGAAATTAATGCTCATGGTGGAGTTGTGGTTTCAAATATGATTTTGGAATTAATTTTAAGACATGGTGCAAGAATTGCGGATCCTGGTGAATTTAGTAGAAGAGCATATTTAAATGGCAAAATCGACTTAATTAAAGCAGAGGCTATAAATGATTTGATTCATGCAAAAAGCGAAAAACAAGTTAAAATGAGTGTTAATAAGTTTGATAATAGGCTTTCAAACAAAATAACTGCTTTTTTGAATGAAATCGAGTATTTAATTGGAAATTGTGAAGTTAATATTGACTACCCAGAAATAACAGATATTGAAGTTTTAACAAATGAAACTCTTTTACCAAAAATTAAATCTTTAATCAAAGGTATAGACGAATTAATAAAAGTTAGCTCTGATGCACAGAAAGTTTATGAAGGGATAAAAGTTGCTATTGTAGGAAGACCGAATGCCGGGAAATCTTCATTGCTTAATTGTTTATTACAAGAAGAAAAAGCGATAGTAACTGAGATAGCAGGAACTACTCGGGATGCGATTGAGGCACAATTTCAATTAGACGGAGTTTTGTTTAATCTTATTGACACTGCGGGTATTAGAGACACTGAAGACATAGTGGAAAAAATTGGTATTCAAAAAGCAAAGCAAACCATTGAAAAAAGTGATCTTGTTATTCACGTTGTTGACCAAAAAGAAAAATGAAATGAAATTGACGAACAAATTAAACAACTTGCCAAAGAGAAAATTTATTTACAAGCCTTAAATAAAACAGATTTAATAACAACTAATAAAATATCTCACGAACCTAATCAAGCTCTTATTTCGGCTAAAAACAACGAAATAGAGTCGCTTTTGGATTTAATCAAGCAGCAATTTGCGAACATTGATTTCAATAACCCTGATCTAATCTATAATACACGTCAACTTTCGTTGATTAAAAGCGCTAAAAATAATCTTTCTGACGCTTTAGATGCTCTTGAACAAGGTTTTGGTACTGAAGTTATTGTTGTTGATTTGACTGAAGCATGAAAAGCGGTTTCAAGCATTATTGGAAAAGGCAAAGAAAGTGATTTGCTTGACTCAATATTTTCAAACTTTTGCTTAGGTAAATAATGTATAAAATAAACGAAATACTCACAAATATACACACAACAGAGTTCAGTTATGAAGGTTTAGGTGTGTATCGGACAGAAAATTATGCTATTTTTGTTTTCGGGATGCTAGAAGACGAAGTGGCGGACATTCAAATTACTAAAGCTAATTCTCGTTTTGCTTTTGCTTCAGTAGTTAGATTAATAAAAGCTAATCCTAAAAGAATAGAAATTAACAATAAAAATCTAGTTACAAGTGGTGTAGCACCGCTTGCAATTTTAGATTACCAAGATCAATTAAATTTCAAGCAATCAATAGTTGAATATCTATTCAAAAGACAGTTAGATTTTACTGATATCAATAAAATTCAGGCAAGTGATAAAGAGTGAAACTATAGAAATAAAATAGTTGTATTTGTTAAAGATTTTGAGTTAGGTTTTTATAAAAAGAATAGCCATGAATTCATAAAACAAACATCATTTGATTTAGCAAGTGAACCAATAAATAAATTTTTGCAATATTTAAATCCGCTAATTAAAAAATATAAATTAACAAATATTAGTAGAATTGTTGCACGAAGTTCAGATATAGACAATTTTCTACAAATCGTCTTTGTCAATAAAATAAAGAAAGAATTGCCACAAGATTTCATACAAAAAATTACGAATGACTGGCTAAATGTTGTTTCAATCGTTAGCAGCATAGAAGACACAAAAAACAAAGACAATCTTGTTGGAACCGATCTAAAAACACTGATAGGAACTGATTTTTTGACACAAAAGTTAGAAAATTTCGAATTCAATATATACCCACACTCATTCTTTCAAGTAAATACTCAACAAGCTGTTTTGATGTATAAAAAAATGATTGATAAACTCAATCTACAAGAAGGTGACAAAGTTATTGACATGTATTGTGGTGTTGGAACAATAACTTCATTTATATCTAAAAAAGTCAATAGAGTTTATGGTATCGAAAATATTAAACAAGCGATCGTTAATGCTAACGAAGCTATGAAAACAAACAAACTAAACAACATTGAATTTATTCTGGGCGACGCTTCAAAAGTAATCAATAATCTTAAATTATCAGATTTCAATGTAATCACACTTGATCCACCACGAGCTGGATTAAGTCAGGAAGTTATAGACTATATAATAAAAGCAAACCCCTCAAAAATTGGATACATCAGTTGTAATGTTCATACATTAGTGAGAGATTTGGTTAAATTGAAAGATTATTATGATATTGAGTTTGCACAACCTTTCGATATGTTTCCGCAAACTCACCACATTGAAATCGTTGTCACACTATCTAAAAAAATAACTCAATAAACCAAGGAAAGGATTTATTCTTTTTTATCTTGGTTTATTATTATTTTTTTTTTTTTTTTTTGATTTACTTACTTGACTATCAAGGAAAGCAAAAAAACGATCAATATATGCTTCGTCCAAGAAATTGCAAGCAAAAGAAATTAAAATTTTTGCTTTTTCTTGTCTGTTAAGATCTAATTTTCATATTTTTGTTTTGTTAACAAAACTCAATACTCTATAGGCATAAATTGAAATTGACGAATATACTCGTCTATACAAACCAAAATTTAGATTGATTTTTTCTCAATTTGTGCAATAACGTGCTCATTTACTAAATTTATGCTCTATCTTTTTCAAATATTCATCTTTAACAAATAAAGATAAATATTTTCTGAAATCCATATTCAATATTTCATTTTTATCGAAACACTTATAAATTTGTCCGTTTTTTATTAAATATCTAATTTGAAGTAAAATAGGAATCCAAAGAAGAAGACTAACAATATAAAAAGGTAAAAAGATACAAGCAAAATTAAAGCAACTTACATTACCTATGAAAATCATTTTTTTCAATTGCTCATGAAAAACAATCATTAATATAGATGAGACAAACAAAAGAACAGTATTAAAAATTACAAGACTTATAGCGGAAATATACTCACTCTTCGAAATTCATTTGTTTTTTCGAAAAAATTTACTGATAAGTAACAATAAAGGTACAAAAAGCAAAATACAACCAAAAACAGCAAGTTCTATACAAAAGATCTCTGGCAAAAGATTTCGTTTTGAACTTAAAGTTAAATCATAATTCATGTTTTTCATATAATCTCTTTCTTGTGTGATTGGGTATAAACTATACATTTGAAATATTAGAGTAACAAAAAAAAAAAAAAAACTTAACATCTAGAATGTTAAAGAGACATTTATTAATCACTAATGTATATCATTTAATAAATGTCGATTTAAAAGTATTGAAATACTCGAAAAGTGATTAATATCAAAATGTTGCAATAAAATATAACTCTATCATGTAGCCTTGGTTAAGTCTCAGTTGTAGATATATTTAAAAAATGTAAATACTCATTTGTGAATAATTAATAATAATAAAGTAATAATGAAAGAAAACATAAAACAAAAATGTTGTAACCAAAAAATACAAGCATATTCAAATAACTAAGTTTCAGTGATTTTTTATGTTTACAAAATAAAATAAAAACACGCGTAACAAGCTAACAAAAACAACAACAACAAAAAAAAAAAAAAACGGAATTACAACAAAATTTATTGATACAAAAAACCTGATTTAATATTTATTTTGTGCTTCTTACAAAGTAAAATTGCAAAATGCATAAAGGCAATTGCCCTAATAGACATTAACATATAAAAAAAGCGAGATAGGAATTATTAGTTCTGCCCGCTTTATTTAAGTTGTTAATTAACCAAGATTATCAATTTTGGTATTATTCTTTATTGTTCTCACATATCAACCTTTGATACTATCATTAACTTTTTGTAGACCCATCAATCTAAGTTCGAACTGTGATTTATTTATTAAATCATTTACATTGAAAATCTCTCCAGTTTTTATGTTTTTAATAACTAAATTCTTACCACCATAACCTTCTTCTGAATAATTACCGTACTGTTTGGTTTCATCTATAACAACCCATCTAACTTTGTCTAGATAATTCTTACTTATTTTATTCAAGTTTTGTATTTCATTTCTAATTTCACTTACTAAACTATTTATTTCATAGAATTTTTGAAATTCACTTACAACATCTTTAATATCAAGTCCAAAAGAAATGGTAGAAAGTGCTAGTGATCCTATTTTTGTTCCTATTTGCGCAATTTCAATGTTAGATAAAGAAGCTAAGTTGCTAATTTTTTCAAAAATAGATTTGTTTAAAACATTTCCAAACATTAAGGATGCTGCTCCATTTTTAAGCGACGAACTTTGTTCTTCAGCCAATTTGATAATGTTATTAATATTGTTCATTCTCTTGCTCACGGCAATGTCGATACCAAGAGAAATTGCACCGCAAATCCCTGCAAACCATCCTGCAGTAGTAGCAACAGCTGCTAGCGGGGGAAATAAAAAAGAACCAACAAAGGATGCGACGGAGATTCCGGCAGCAACAGCTGCGGCTGTTTTAATAGCGATTGAGGCTTTAATTAAACCTTGATTCAAATTGCTCAAAGCATCTTTTTGAGAAACCAAATATTTTAATTTTGTGTTTATTTCAATAAGCTTTAAATGTATGTCTTTAGAATTTTGACCTATATCACTGCTATCGAAATTTATTGAATACCCTTTTTCTTTATCTATAATTACGGAATCTTTTACTTGCAAATCTTTCGATGGTTTTCAAGTAGAAGCATTGTTTATATTAGAGAGCATGGAATCTATTGATTTTTTTACTTTGCTAAGCATATTTTTTTCTTCCGAAGCCGAAATAGTTTGAATTTCTATACCTTCATTAGAAAGTATGCTTTTTACATGTGAAACAATTTTTGACAAACTTTTATTTGTTATTTTTTTTGTTGCTTCTTTGTTCATTTAGTACATCAGTTATATAGCTGTCACTTTTAATTTTTTCAATAAATCTTGTAATTTTATCATCTTGTTTAACTAAATTGATATCTTCTTTGTTATTGATAGCATTATTAGTAATTGTTACTGCAGATATAGGATCTTGTATAAGTGGATTAATTTGTAATGGGGTTGCTACCGCATTTAAAATATCGAGCTTTTTCATATATTCTTCCTTCTTGTGTAATAATTTTGCATCAATATTATATTTAATTTCAGAAGGTAAAATTACAAGTTTTTTGAAATTTTAAAGGACGAAAAAAACAAAAAAATTAAAAGACTTTTTAAGTAAAAAAAACAAGTAAAAAGACTGAATTATTGGCATTTTTTTGAGTTTTAAGTAAAAGAAAATAACCTTAAAATTTTACCCATAACACTTATAATGGGTGAAATTTAGAAATGAAATAAAAACACATAAACATTAATATTTACCAAAAGTTAAACTTTAAAATAAACATATTTAAAAACAATTTTACAATTCAAAATTCAGTCTTTTTAAAACACATTTATCAGTTATCTTATTTTTACTTATACACGAAAATTGTTTAGTACAAAAATCATTATATGCTTAATAATTCTTACAAATTGGGTTGATTTTTACATATAAGAGACAGTTTGTTACGCAAAAAACAATAAAAATAAATTTATTAATTTAAAATTTAAATATCTAAAAAACTCTTTAACTTTTGTTTTTTAAAGAGTGAAAGTGACAAAATTATGAAAACAAGACTGACAAAAAAATTAGATTTTTATAAGACTGCCTCAAAAAGTAATAACATCATTTTCTCACACTCATCAGCCGTCAATCTCCTTAAAAATGAAGATCCAGTTCGTGTATTTGAAATTACTGTTCCGCAAGGTTACAATGTTATTCACATTACAAAAAAATATAAAAATGTCAAAGTTCATTATGTAAAAAAAGAAATTTTCGATTTTGGAATCATCGAAAAAGAGATTTCTGATAATGTGAAAATTAAGTTTTATAACTGAGAGAGAACATTTTGTGATTTAGTTAAAGCAAAATTTAAAAATGGAAGTACTTTTTTTACTTCAATAATTGAAGACTACTTTATGAGTACAAAATTCGATTCCAATCTTTTGCATAAAACAGCGAAATTTTTAAAAATCGAAAGTACACTCAGTGAATTAACCAGACTATGAATTTATTAGGGATAACATATGGAAAAACTATTTAATTTTTTAAACGAGAATAACTTCGTTAATTCTAATGATTTAAAAAGCTTGAATATAAGCCAACGAAAAATTAGATATTTAGAAAAAAAAGGTATTGTAGAAAGAATTAAAAAAGGTATTTACAAAGAAAAAGATTTACCTTTTAGTGTTTATAAAGAAATTTCACTGAACAATAACATTATTTTTTCTCACGCTACCGCGCTTAGTTTTCATGATTTATCACTAAGAGAACCTTTAAGATATGACATTACAGTCATGCAAGGCTATAATGCAAAACATATAATCAAAAAGCACGGAAATGTTGACGTTCATTATGTAAAAAAAGAGATTTTTGAATTAGGTATGTCAACAAAAAAAACCATTTTTGGTGATGCGGTTCCTTGTTATGATGTTGAAAGAACTATTTGCGATGTAATTAAATGACAAAAAAATATTGATCCTGAGATTTTTGCTCGTGCTATTTCAAAGTATTTTCAGAACAAAAATAAAAATTTAACCAAACTTCTGACATATGCAGAGAAAATGAATATTTTAAACAAAGTAAAGAGAGTATTAACATTTTTAAATGTATAACGAAAGTTCTGTTAAAGATAGGCTAAAAAATCTTGCAAAAAAGTTCAACCTTAGAAACGACGAGTTATTTTATATTTTTTTCATAGAAAGGTTCCTTGAAAGATTAGCTAAAAGTTCTCATAAAAAGAAATTTGTTATTAAAGGTGGGTTAATAATATCTTCAATAACTGGTATAGATAGAAGAACAACGAAAGACTTGGATGCAACAGTTATTGGAAAAAAACTAGGACTTAAAGAATTGGAAGTAATGCTATTAGAGATACTGAAAATTAGCTTAAATGATAGTGTAAAAATTGAGTTGGAAGAAATAAAGAAAACCAAATTTCATAACATTTTTCTTGGATACGAAGTTAAATTAAAATTCACCTTAGGAAAAATAACTAATAAAATAGTCTTTGATATAGTAATTAATGATGTTTTACTTGAAAGAGCGATAGATTTTGAATATAAAAGCATAATAGAAAACAAAGCAATTACTATTAATTCATACACAGTAGAAATGATTTTGGCTGAAAAACTCCAAACACTTTTATATCATGGAATTTTTAATACAAGAATGAAAGATTTTTACGATCTGCATATTTTGTGAAAATTAAAAGAAGAGGAAATAGATTTGAAAAAGTTATTTTTAACTCTCAAAGATGTTTGTATAAAAAGGCAAAAAGCTAACTTGCTTGATTCATGACAAATTATTTTAGAAGAGATTGAAACCAATGATGACATTCACTCTAAGTGAAATTTGTATAAGGACTTATATAGCTTTACTAAGAATTTAGAGTTTAAACAAATAATTGAGGAAATTAAAACCCTGCTGCAAAAAACCACATGTAAACAATAAGCAAGAATTAAAAACACCCCAGTGTTTCTGGAGTGTAGAGGTGCAATTTATGTAACACCCGAAAACCAGGGTGTTTTTTGTTTGATAAGTAAATCTATTTATTAAAATTTTGCAAGTTTAAAACAGCACTAGCATTGCGAATTGAGTTTTCCAAATCTAAAACAAGGCTTTTGAATTCTTGCTCACTCAAATTGGAGTCTTTTAGTCCTTTCTCAGCTCTTTCAATACTTAATTGTAATTTTGACAAAAACTCTACAGGGAAATTGTTTGTTGTGTTAAGTTTTGCAAGATATTTTTCCTGGATCTCCTGAGCTTGTAAGAGCAGTTTTTCTATTTTAGTTTGTTTTTCTTTTTTATTTTTAGAAGAAATAGAAATAATTGAAACAGTGGTTATTATTGGAACAACAACTATCAATGCTCCTACAGCAAATAAAACTCAGAAGAATTTTCAATTAAATTTTTTAGCTTTTTTGCTCATTCGTTCAACTTAATTCTTTGGAGATGGTATTTGAATTTATTTGAATATAAGCCCCAATGTTTCTTGAATATTCGATGGTTCAAAAAACTAAAGGTACAACAATTTTGTTATTTGCTTCAATCTTTATGTCGCCATTAATGTAGAAAGACACACTTCGCGAGAACGATGTTTTAAATGAGCTAACAAAAGCATTAGCTTTTTCTTCCATGTTTTGAATTCCATTAATTCTCTCGACGACATCTTGCAAGGTTTCATTTTTTAAATCAAATACAGCACTAAATTTGAATGAATTTGCCTTTTCATCACTAATAAAAGTTGGTTCACTTTGTTCAAAGCCTTTTAGCTCAATATCAAAAAATTTATTATTTGCCCCGACCGTGAAAATCACTGAATTTGTTGAATCATTAATTCTTAAATTAAATATGTCATAGTCCATTTTTGGGTCGGCAAGTTTTACATCAAAATATTCATTTAACGTTTTATTGTCGAATTTTTTTGTTTTACTGAATTGTGCAACAAAATCTTTTGCTGAAATCTGACCTACATTTTCTTTAGGTGTGATATCTACATAAAAAGTTTTGATTTCTTTTTCATCATAAATTTTATTTTTGTATGAATAAAGTCTCCATTCATTGCCGTTTGCTCTTAAAACTATTGCTGATGTACCAACTGCAATAATGCAAATTCCCAAAGTTCCTCAAAGAATAAATTTGCGATATCTTTTGAAAAAACTTTCTTTCTTTTCAAAACCTAATTCAGGCTCATTGTTTCTTTTAAACATTTAACCCACCTTCTTCATCATCAAACGGATTTAAAGAAAACTCCTGTCCGCTACTGTTTGAATTAGACTCTTCACTTTGTTCATTAAATATATTGTGTGTTTCTGTTTCTTGACTCTGAATCTTAGCGAACTCTTCGTTTTGAATTTCAATCTCATTTTGATCTTCAACTAAAATATCTTCAGTCTTATCCGTGTCAAAATATGCATTTTGTTGTTCGATTAGATCACTATTTTCAGTCTTTGTTGTGTCTATTTTCTTTTCTTTTTCTTTTAGAGTTTTAAAGTAGTTATTGATTGCTTCTCTGGCTTTTGTGATAAAAATGTCTTTGTTTACTTTTCATTCAATCTCATGAATTAAAACAATTGGATAATTTTTTGATTCTAAGAATTTTAGTTGATCATAGAATTTCAAATAAGCCTTTTCATTCCCACCGTATGAGTAATTGTCGATAACAAAACCTTGAATTATTCTATTTGTGTCATTATCAACAATAGCTAAATCTATTTTTTTTGTTCCAATTGAATAATCTAAATATAGTTGCAATGTAGGTCACTCACGAACTAGTGGATTCAGTGTTTTATATACTTCATTTAATAAATCCAAATTAACATCAATAACCGAAGTTTGAGTTCAATCTTCTTTTTTATCCATTTCAATGTAATTTTTCTTTTTTGCTTCACTTAAGTCTAAAAATCTCAATCATTCACGCAAGGTAATCAAGTCTTTAGATGAGTATTCATTTAACTTAATGTCATCAGCATAAATAGATTTAATAACAATCATTTTTTCTTTAGCTCTTGATATTGCAACGTTCAAGGCGTTTTTTCCGCCAGGACGAGCAACATAAGTTGATGAAAGGTTTGTGTTAGCATCATAAACAACACTAATAATTACTAAGTCTGCTTCATCACCCTGGATATTTTCAATGTTTTTTAAACTCAAACGCTCATCTTGTAAAGCTCTTTCTAGCTCTGGAAAATCAGAGAAAATTTTGTTAAAGATGTACTCTTGTTGCTTAACGTTGAAAACAAGCAGAATAATTTTTTTGTATTTATCTAGATTTTCCCTTACTTTTTGAATAGCGATATTTGCTTCTTTTTGGTTCAGTGAGTTGTCTCAAAATCCATCAGTTTGAATAACTTCAATTGTTTGTTCATCATTATCAATTTTGTAATCATCAACAACATCCAATTTTGAATCATAGAAAATTTTCGAACTAAAGGTCATCAAAGAAGCTCTTTTTGAACGATAGTTTTTGTCTAAAAGAATTTTGAAAACTCCTCTAGCAATAGCGTAATCTAATAAACTTTCAATACTTCCTAAATCTTCATCATCTTCAACTGTGTATGAAGCACTAAATCATTTGGTGGGTTGCATTTGTTTGTCATCTCCTGCAAACACCTTACGTTTTGCAAGATAAAGAATTGGCAATCCTTTTTCAAGAAAAATTTGACTAGACTCATCCAAAATAGCATAGTCGATTTCGTTTTTGGTTCACATTGACAAATCAGTATCAGGAGTTGCAACAATAACCGGGAATAACTTTTTGATCATGTTTTTGTGCTTGTGGAAAAACTTGTAAGGTTTTAAGTTAGCACTTCTTACACTTAAAGCAAAATCACGATATTCTTTTTCTTCTTCTTTTGTAAAGTTAGACATTTTAGCAACGATTTTTTCAATTAACATTTTTGCTAAAACTTTCGATGTGTTAACTTCAAGAGTTTTGTTACGCAACTGAATTTTGTAGAAGAAATCAATCTTTTTCAACGCATCAATATCAACACTTTGAATGTTTTTTACTACACGATTAATATTAATTTTAAGTAAGTTAGGATTTGAAGCTAAAACCATAGCAGCATCCTTAATGTTTTTTGGATACATATTAATCAGTGAAAGCAGTTTATTTTGCTTCTTATTATTGTTTACTTCATATAGTTTTTTAACAATTTCATTGTAATCAGTGGTGTCAGATTTGAAGCTGTAATTTAGATAAGGGTCTAATTTTTTAAGATCCTCTAAGGTTTGTTCGTTAATCTCGGCATTAGCCATCCCTGAATATACATTAACTACTTTTTCATAATCTGGAATTGAACGAATTTCTTTTGCATAGTCAACATATCTTTTTTCTTCCTGAGTAAGAATTTCAATGTATGGCTCACTTGCATTTGAGTTAAAGTTCTCAATTTTGTTTAAAAAGTCGTTTAAAGGATCATAAAATTGATCAAGTTTCATATTTTTGTCATTTAGCAAGAAAATACAAAAAATAGACAATTCTTTAAGTCTTGTTCTCAACACTTCAAGGGCTGCTCTTTTTTGACTGACAACTAAAGCGCTTCTGTCACGAGCTAGAATATTAGCAATGATGTTTGTGATGGTTTGACTTTTCCCTGTACCTGGAGGACCTCAAATTATTGTATCTTGGTATAGAGCACTAACGGTTGCACAGTCTTGTGAAAAGTTTGTTTTCTGAATTTTGTAAAACTTGAAGTTTTTATTAAAAATAACATCATCGATTTTTTCACGATATTCGTTTTTGTTAAATTTAGTTGCCAAGATTTCGTCAAGCTCATCGTTTTCAATAATTTTCTTCATTTGGTTTCATAAGTAACCACTTGACACATTGAAAAATCCTAGAATCAATCCTTCATGGAAAACAATGTTACGATCTAATTCATCAACAGAAATTTTTGGAATAGTATCTTTAAATTTTTCAGGAATTTTGAAAACTTTATTTCAAGAATTTCTGAAATCGTTGTAAACATCATAAATGGTTTTCTTAGTAAAATCGTACGAACTTGTGTCTAACGAATATCCAAATTGTTGCAAGAAAGCAACAAGTTTTGAGTTAATTTTAATTTCCGAAGCACTCTTTAAATAAACTTGTGAGTTTTTAATTTCAATTGTTACTTCTTTGAAGAACAAGGGTGCAAAAATGTCTTTTTTCTCAGTTCTTACTCCAACAAAGAAAAATCCAACATGCAAAGGTCAGATGTTTGTTTCAATATTGATGTCTTGTGCTTTTTTAAGGATTTTTTTTCACTTAGTAATTGATTTTTGATAACGATTTTCTAAATTGACAACTAACTCTTTTTTAGCAAATTCAAAATCACCATTCAGTAATGAATTGGCATTTTCAGGTAAGGGAATATTAAATTCTTTGAACGAGTCAGTAATTTCTTCAATTGTTTGTGCATTTTGAACTTTACGAATTAAATCTTTGTGCCCGAACTCATTAAATAAAATTTCAAAATCAGCTCTTGAACAAATCTTTTCGAAAGTTTTTTCACCATTCATTTTGAAGATATCAAAAAATCTTTCATTGTCAACCTGACAATAAAGTGAAGAGTCGTTATTGTTGATGTCTAAAAGGTTTGTAAGCAAAAAATCGTAATTGTGTTTATTTGACATTTTCAACCCTTTCCATAATTAATTTTTTAATATAAGCAGCGTTATTCCCGGTAACTAAACTTATAGAGGATGATGTTGCTACAACACCTGAAATTCCATCTAATTTTTTTATTTTTTCAATATCTATATCTTGGCGAACTTTAAAACCAATCTTAATCTTTTTGTTTGATGTTTCGACATTTAAAATATTCTTCTCACCACCCAAAAACAAAATAAGATCATTAATTGAAAAATCTATTTTTTCAGTAGTTGACAAGCGATCTTTAACTTCTTGTTGACGATATTTCTTTCATTTGAGTTTTATTAAACCTAGCGTGCAAATAATTAATGTGTAATATTTAATTTTATTTTTATTCATACTTAACCCCAAAGTGCTTAAATATAAGAAATTATAACAATTTAACGCTTGGGCTTCATTTTAAATATTAATATTTAATTTAAATCAAGTTTTGGTCTCTATCTATGTGTGCTTTTGAATGCTTTCAAATGTAATATAATATAAAATATTATTTACAAAGGATTTTTATGAAAAAAATAATTAGTGGAATAAAGCCGACAGGAGAGCTTACTTTAGGTAATTACATTGGAGCTTTAAAAAATTTTATAGACTTGCAAAACGATTATCAAACTTATTATTTTGTTGCTGATTTACATGCCTTAACAATGGGTGATAGCAACGCCAAAGAATTAGCAAAAAGCCGTCAAGAAGTTGTTGCTTTATACTTGGCTTGTGGTTTAGATCCAAATAAATCAGTAATTTTTTACCAAAGTGATATTCTAGAGCATGCCATGATTCAGTGACTGCTATGTACTGAAACGTCACTGGGTGAGTTAAACAGAATGACTCAATTTAAAGATAAAGCTCAAAAAGCAGTCAAATTAAGTAATGGGACTGAAACAATTCCAACTGGATTGCTGATGTATCCAACTTTAATGGCTGGAGACATTCTTCTTTATAATGTTGATGCCGTTCCTGTTGGTGAAGATCAAACTCAACACATCGAACTAACAAGAACACTTGCTAAAAGAATTAATAACAAATACAAAACTAATCTTAAGATTCCTGATGCCTTCGTTCCTAAAGTGGGGTCAAGAGTTAAGGATTTACAAGATCCAACTAAGAAAATGTCGAAGAGTGAAAAAAGCTCAAAAGGAACAATTTACTTACTTGAAGATCCGGAACAAGCCTACAAAAAAGTTCTCAAAGCAGTGACAGATTCAGAAAACAAAGTTTATGCTTCAGAACAAAAACCTGGAGTGACAAATCTACTAAATATTTATGCAAGTTTAAAATCAATAACTCTACAAGAAGCAGAAGAATTCTTTAAGGACAAAAACTATAAAGAATTCAAAGAAGCGGTTGCTCTAGAAGTTAAAAATTTACTAACAAAAATCCAAAATAATTTCCAACAAGCACTACGTGATGTAGAAAAAGTAACGCAAGAAGGAGCACAAAAAGCTCGTCCTGTAGCACAAGAAACACTTAATGAATTAATGACAAAAATGGGGTTCTAAAATGAATGACAAAAATGATTACAAATCAAAATTAAATCACACCACCAGCCACTTATTAGCAGCTGCAATTTTGAAACTATACCCTAACACAAAACTAGCAATCGGACCTTCAATTGAAGATGGTTTTTATTATGATTTCGATTTCGAACAACCACTAGTTGAAGAGGATTTAACTAAGATTGAAAAGTTAATGCAAGAATTAGCAAAACAAGACTATGAAATGGTTGAAGTAAGTAAAGATGAATATGATCTTTCAAATCAACCATACAAGCAAGAATTGTTTAATGAATTCAGTAAAAAGAAACGTAAAATCACTTTTTATGCACTGAAAAACACCAAAACAAATGAAACCTTGTTTGTTGACTTGTGTGCTGGAGGCCATGTTCATTCAACAAAGGAGATTAAACACTTTAAGCTTCTTTCACTAGCAGGCGCTTACTGAAGAGGGGACTCAAAAAACAAAATGCTGACTCGTGTGTATGGAACAAGTTGACCTACAAAAAACGAACTAATGCAATACCTTGAAATTCTTAAAGAAAGAAAAGAAAGAGACCACCGTAAAATAGGAAAAGAATTAAATATTTTCACACTAAATCCACTATGCGGTCAAGGTTTTCCAATCTGACTTGAAGATGGAATGAAAATCCACAATGCAATTCGTGATTATGTTTTAAAACTAGACAAACTTTATGGTTTTAGAGAAGTTTTAACCCCGCACTTTGGCGAAAAGAAATTGTATGAAATTTCAGGACACTGAGCTCACTATAAAGACACAATGTTCAAACCTATTAAGATGGATAATGAACAATTAATTGGACGTCCAATGACTTGCCCACACCACATTATGCTTTTTAATATGACAAGACGTTCATATCGTGACCTACCTATGCGTTATAGTGAACAATCACGTTTATATCGTTATGAAAAAAGTGGGGCTTTAACTGGTCTTGAGAGAGTTAGAGGAATGGATTTAACTGAAGGACACATTTTTGTTCGTCCTGATCAAATCAAAGACGAGTTTAAACATTTATACAAAATGATTTTACAAGCACTAAAAGATTTCAATATAGAAGTTGATCACATCTCACTAAGTTTAAGAGATCCTAAAAACAAGAAAAAATTCTTTGATAACGACGAAATGTGAAACAAAGCTGAAGATGATTTACGTGAAGTTTTGCAAGAGTTGAATGTTGAATATAAAGAATTTGAAGGAGAAGCTGCATTTTATGGACCAAAAGTTGATATTCAAATTAAAACAGCTCTTGGAAGAATCATTACTATGTCGACTCTTCAATTAGACTTCTTACTACCAAACCGTTTTGAAATGCAATATGTCGACGAAAATCAAAATTTAGTTACTCCTGTTTTAATTCACAGAGGATTAATTGGTACTTACGAAAGATTTGTGGCTATTCTTTTAGAACAAACTAAAGGAGTTTTACCTTTCTGATTAAGTCCAAAACAAGTGGTTATTGTCCCTATTAGTGATGACCAAATGGATTATGCTCGTGAAGTTTATGAATTATTATTATTGAACGATTTTAATGTTGAACTAGATGCAAGAAACGAAAGAATGCAAAAGAAAATTCGTGAAGCACAAATGTCAAAAGCAAAATATGTTGCTATTTTAGGACAAAACGAAAAAGAACAAAAAACTGTCAGCCTGCGTGCTTATGGTTCACAAGAAACTACAACTTACTCACAAGAAGAATTGCTAAATCACTTGACCAAATTAAAAAGAGAATTAAAATAAAATGTCTAAAAAAATTGAATCTTATCGTGTAGCCAAAATTTTAGGCCTTTCTTACCATGCGAGAATTGCTCTTTTTGGTATGGTATTCATTGTTATACCTGCCATTATTATGTATTTTGTTTTAGGTAAAGATGTTCCTACTGTTTACGAAGCTTATTCAAAAAACTTTACTTGATGACATCTAACACTAATTACTCTAGGAACCTGAGTATTATTGATGTTTCTTGCCTTTTTATTTATTAAAGTATTTCGTTGATTCGGATTTGAAGCGTATAACTTTTTTGTTCCCCTTTCATTAGTTATGCTCTCATTTACAGTCACAAGCGGGCTAAATGACTTATGATTTGTCCGTTTACTAGTTGTTGCTGTCTTATTTTTAACAATTCCACCAGTGGTTTTACTAAATAGAAAATTAGCAACTAAACAACTTAAAGCAAAGAAACAATACGATGAAGAACAAAGAAGAAAAAATCGTTCTTTATTAGATTAAAAATTTTTATCAAAATACTTTTTATTGTGCTACAATATATTCATAGCGACCAAAGCGAAGGTGTCCACCTGAACCCATTCCGAACTCAGCAGTTAAGCCCTTCAGCGCCGACGATACCTCCAAGGGAAAATAGGGCGTCGCTTTTTTTTATTATCTTTTTTTACTTAAACTTAAGGCAACCTTTTTAATGGGCTGCTTTTTAATTTAATTTATAATTAAATTGATAAAACATTTAAGAAGAAAGAACTAAGGAAAGACAAAATGAAAAAAACCAAAAAGACAAAGCTTTTAGCTTTGGCAGGACTTGTTGCAAGTACTGCAATTATTGCTACGCCTTTTATAGTTTTAGAAGTAAATAAAACTAAGAAAATTGACCCCGAAACAGGAATAAATAATCAGCCAGTAAGTATTAAATTCCTACCAGCTTTAAGCACTAATACAGGAGCAATAAATAAAGCACAAATACTTGCCAAAGATCTACAAAACAGTCTTGTTTTAAACAACTCATCTTCAACTAAGAATTTGACAGACGCAATCAGCGAAGGAAAAAGATTTTTCTGAAATAAAGAAAAGCAAGCAGTTTATTTTGCTAATAAAGAATTGCTAGTTAATGAGCTAAATGACAATAATATTGTTCTTAGTATAAACAGCGAAAAAACTAGTTTATTAACTGATGAAATTGATTTAGCTAATCACTTTTTACCAATTATCGACGTTGATGGTGTTAAACAAATCAATCATGAAATTAAAGCGAAAATTACCGATGATAACAACATAACATTTCTATTTAAAGTTGCGGTTTTAGATGGTAACGGAGAATATAATTTTTCAAAAACTTCAGTTTCTAACGTTATTGAAGCACAAAATCTTGTGAGTCAGTTGCCAAGTGATATCAAAGCAACTTCACCACTTTTAAGTGAAGAAAACCGTAGTGCTGAATCTGTTTTAGTAAAGAAAACACAAATTCGTGAAGTAAGCAAAAAAGATCTTAAAAAAGCAGCACTAGACACACAAAAATACACTCAAGAATTTGAAAAAATCCTGACTGATGCAAATGAGAAATTGAAACTAGCACTAAACAATCCAACAATTTTAAATAAAGTTTTTGCTGAAGGTATAAGCTTATATTTCAACACAACTAATCGAACAGTATTTTGATCTCCTAACGATCAATATTTTGCTTCAAATTCAAATGCTCCGATGTTTACGTTAGACTCAGCTATTAGTGACAAATTAATCTTAGTTAATGATGAAGCACCGGTAAGTAGTTTTAATTTACCAAATGTTAAATTGAATTACTCAATTGATACCGAAACTGAAACAATAACTATTAAATATAAAGAAGCATATGTTTACAAAACCTTGCAAACACCTTTAGTCAGCCAAAAAACATACCAAACTTCGATTCAAATACCAGGGCTTGTTCATGAAAAAACCCCATTGACTGAAGAGCAAATTTTTAAACAAAGTGAAGCATGAACTAACTTTGTTAACTGATATTCAAATACTGAAAACTTCAATCTTCAAATCAACGATCCTGACAATAAATTAGAATCAAGATTGAAACAAAAAAGACACTTGTTGTTCAATGATTCAAACAACACAATTTCTTGATCTACAAAACTTAATCCAACTGAACAAACTAGAGAAAAGAATAAAACTTTCTCTTTTGTAACTCCACTATTAGACAATGTAGTCTTAAGAAATGCTAATGACGAAAATAGTGATTTGATGGATTACACCTATGATCGAGAGACAAGAAAATTAGTTCTAAAATTCTACCCTTATATTAAAGACGGAGATAAAAAATACAAGGCAGAGCTTGAACAACCAATTGAAGCAAGTGTGGTCTTGCCACAAGTTCATGAAGAGCCAGTTACACCACCTTCACAACAAGACTTTAAACAAAGTCAAGAATGAAATGATTTCAAAACTTGATATCAAAATCTAGAAAACTTCAAAGTGAAAGTTCAAGATAAAGACAAAAAGCTTGAAACAAGACTAACAAAAGGAAATCTATTCTTTAACGATTCTAAAGACACAAGTGGTAAAAATAGTATTTCATGATCAACAAGTGTGTCACCCTCACAAGCAACAAGAACTAAGAATAAATCATTTGTTTTTGAAACTACATTCCCAGAAAACACTGTACTAAGAAATCCAAATGACGAAACAAAAGATAGTCTTACATTCAGCTATGATAAATCTAATAAGACTGTATCAATTACTTTCTACCCATACATTTCACACGAAAATAAACTATACAAAGCAGAGCTTGAACAACCAATTACAATTCAAGTTAACTTAGAGCAACAAGAACAACCGAATACTGATAATAACACTGAAAATCCAACACCGCCAACACACAACGATACTGATAATCAAGGTTCAAACACTGAAAACCCTGATGCAAATAATCCTCAACCAGCACCAAATCCAGAACAACAATTTAAAGCAAGTGAAACATGAAGAAATTTTGTTTCTTGATATTCAAATAAGGATAATTTCAAGACTGAGATTACTAATCAAGAAAAGCTAACTAGTGCAATAAAACGTAAATATCACTTCTTCTTAAATGCAGCAAGTAATACAATTGCTTGATCTTCATCTAAAACTCCAAAACAAACAACTTTAGATAAAAATAATGTTGTTAACTTATTAACAGCTCTTCCTGAAAATGTTTTAATCAAAAACGATTCAGATACTGATAACAAATGATTAAATACTGAATACAATGATGAAACTAAAGAGTTAACCATTCTATTCCATGCATATATTCAAAATGAAGGAACAGAATATAAAGATGAGAGTCAAGAACCTTTAAGAATTAAAATTTCACTACCTATTGACACAAATGAATTCGACACTTGAGCTGTAGGAGCTACAAACGGATTCCAAGTGATCGAAAACAAAAAAGATTTTTTGATTTCTGAACTTCAAAAAGAAGGCAAATTATTCTACAACGAAAACACTCAAAGTATTTTCATTGTAGGCAAAAAAGACAATCCAAATAGTGGAACTCTTGCAACAGACAATACAGTTCTTGAACTAAAAACTAAACTAGATCCAGCTAATGATAGATATCTAGTTGTTAATGGCGGTGCAAAACAGTACACTAAGAAAACA
This sequence comes from Mycoplasma sp. 1573, assembly GCF_053851775.1. NCBI lineage: Bacteria > Bacillati > Mycoplasmatota > Mollicutes > Mycoplasmatales > Mycoplasmataceae > Mycoplasma > Mycoplasma sp. 1573. The sequence goes on from NZ_JBSQBG010000001.1 coordinate 173,846, forward strand.
AATAAAGAAACTGGTGAAGTAACATATTCTCCAAACAAGTTTATAACTTATGAATACGATCAACGAGCCGCTAAATTAACAATTCACTACACAACAATGTTTATGTTGCCAGGTGATAGAGAACCTAAAGTTTCAGAACAAAAAACTACATACGAAATCAACCTTACCTCATCTTCTGAAACTCCAGCTTCAGATACAAACACCACACAACCTTCAAATGAAGGAAATGAAAATCAAAATATCGAGATAAACACATTTGATGATTTTAAAAACAGTCTAAAAATTAATGCTCTTAAATTAAAAGATGGTAAGTTAGATGCACTGAAAAAAGCAATCAAAGACAATAAATTAGACTTATATTACTACTACCGTTCAGGAACAATCGTTAACAAAACCGGTAAAAAATTTGATACAAGAAATACCATCTTTGAGCTAGTTAATAAACCAACAAACAGTTACCAACTTGCTTCTCCAGATTCAGAGCAAGGCACAACAGAAGCTAATGGAAAACTTGAAACTGAAGTGGCCAACAACGTACTAACTATTAAATTTAAAGCATTAGAATACAAAGGAAAACAAGGCCCTCACAATGTTTCTGATGAAGTTTATACATTTACATTTAATTTAGGACAAGATTCATCTAATACAGAAGATAATGATTCTTCTTCAGGTTCTTCAACTGCACCTGAAACTGAAACTCCTTTAAATGAACAAGCTTACGAAACTTGAGCTAGATCATTAACTAGTGAAGATTTCACCCTAACAAGTGATACTGAAAAACTTAACCAAGCGAAAGAATTACTAGCAAAAGAAAAAGGAACAAGTATCCACTACGATCCCGATGCCCAAACACTATATTTCACAGAAGGCGATAAACCTACTGCTAAAAAGGCAGAAAAAGCTAACGTTCTACTGTCACTAAAACCAGAAAAACAAAACCAGTCAGGATATGTTTTAGCAAATGATTCCAGACCTATAAATGGAAAGAAAAAGAAAGTTCCTAACTATTATCTTTCATCAACTTATGATGCTGCAAACAGTCAATTAACAGTATCATTTAAAGCATTGAGTTCTGAGTCTAATCCAGAAGCTTCACAAAACAGTTACTCGCTAACATTTACCATTTAGTTGTATTTAACGCCCAATTTAGGGCGTTTTTTTTACTGAAAAAGCACTCATAATAACACACTTTTTTGACTAAAATGGCAAATATAATATAATTTAATTATGGAGAATTGTTGTTCTTCATTCAAACACAAGGAGAAAAAAAGTCTAAATGAAAAAAACTAAAAAATTTTGAAGTTTGATTTCAACTGTTGCCATAGCATCAGTATCGCTATTATCAGTTCCTGCTATTGCAGCTCAATGCAAGAACACAACTGAAGATCCTAAAAAATCTGAAACACCAGCCAATCCAACTCCTGAAACACCTACTCCAGCAACACCATCCACTGATGCAACCACACCAGCAACTCCAGTAGAAGGTTCAAATACTCCCGCTACTCCGGTTGAAACTCCGACAGTAGAAAATATTACAACTGCAGAGGAATATGGTAAATATGTATCAGAAAAAGGATATAAAGTTAAAGACGAAGCTGCCGGAAAAACACTATATGAAAAACTAAATGCAAACAAAAAACTTTGATATGAAAGAAACTCAAGATCAATTATTTGATCAGATGGTGATACGCCTGTTTGAAAAACCGAAGCGAGCGCTAATGCTGTATTAGTTTTACCCGAAGACTCATCAGTAAATCTAAATCAAAATGTTCAACTTGCTAACCCTACAGATCCAACCTACACTAATAAAAGAAACCAAACAGCTATCTCATCTCAAATAACATATGAATTTACAGACAGCAAGTTAACACTAAAATTTAAAGGTGCTAAATTCATTCCGAACGCTGCTCCAGAAATTGGTCAAACTGAATATTCAGTAACAATCGATTTAAGTGCTTACAAACCACAAACCACTGAATCACAGCCTTCATCAGAAGCAGCCACTACAACACCTTCAGAAACAGCACCAGCAACTACAGAATCTACAACAACTGCTTAATACAAATCAAACTCATTATTAAAAATAAAAGATCCCAAATTTGAAGGGGGTCTTTTCATAAATTACTTAGGAAGATAAAAAAATGAAACTCGAAGACAAAACAGCCATTTATTTTTCAAAGACAGCAAACATTTCAAAGACTTTTTATAATAACCAAATTGTAACTTTGCAATTTTTTCAAAGGGAAGACGATGTAATCCTGTGTGGAATGACAGAAGTTCTAAATTTGCTTAAAAAACATACAAATATTAATAATTATGCAATCAAATATTTGCCCGAAGGAAGCCATCTACAAAGTAAGGAAGTTGTCCTAGAACTGATTGGACCTTATCATGAATTCGGACTTTATGAAGGAATTATCGATGGAATTTTAGCTAGACAAAGCTCAATTGCAACTAATGCTTATCGAGTTAAAAAAGCAGCAGGAGAAAAAATAGTAATTTCTATGGCCGACAGAGCTGATCACTACCGTAATATTCGTTCAGATGCTAAAGCTATAGAAATAGGTGGAATATATAACCATGCAACAAAAGCAAGCGCGGTATCAAAAAAATCAAAAGTGTTTGGATCAATGCCACATGCTTTAATTCAAATGTCTAAGGGTGATTTAGTAAAAGCTTGTCAGTACTATACTGAACTTTATCCAAATGATAATTTAGTTGCTCTTGTGGATTTTCACAATGATGTTATAACTGATAGTCTAAAGGTCTTAAAAGTATTTGGTAAAAAATTATTTGCAGTACGTGTCGACACGTCAAAAAATATGAAAGATAAAATGTTTCAAGATAACGAGCAAGAATATGGAGTAACTGTTAATCAAATTAAAAGACTTCGTGAAGCCTTGGACAAAAACAATGGACAGCACGTAAAAATATATGTTTCAAGTGGATTTAATGTTCAAAAGATTGCTGAATTTGAGTCTCAAAACGCTCCAGTGGACGGGTACGGAGTGGGTGCTTCACTACTTAAAATATGAGTAAATTTCAGTGCGGATGCAACAAAATTGAATGAAGAGTTGATAGCAAAGGCAGGAAGGGGATATAATCCCAATCCAAAGTTAAAAACTTTTCGCTTGAGAAAGTAAATCCTTTGGATTATAATTTTTATGGAAATGAAAGAAAAAAACACACAAAAGTTTGTAAATTGCAGAACCTTCGTGGCCAAGTGTGCCATTGTGTTTTTAGTAATCCAAACCCACTAATGACGGCATTTTTGCCGTTATTTTTTTATTAAAAAAAAGGAAAGAGAAAATGAAAAAAACGAGCAAAACTAGGCTTTTTAAAATCTTAGGTGTATTGTTGGGAACTTCAACATTAGCTATGCCTTTTGTTGCGGCTCAATGTAATAATGAAATTGCAAACCCAACTCCAAAGCTAGGACAGTCTAACGACAATGATACCAATAATACTCAGGCCTTTGAGGAATGAAGAAGCAAATTAAATAATGCTTTTAAATTAAAAAAAGAGGATATTAAATCATTCACTGAAGCTTTAAGTAGAAACAAACAAGCTATATATAATCCACAAACACACACAATTGACTTCGTAGATAATAATCAATCAATATTATCTATTTCTCTAAAATCTGAGCTACTACCTTCAAATTCAAATTTCACAATCATCAGCTCGACGGACGACAGTAACAAAATCTTGTACGACTTTGATGTTGATACAAAAACTGTAACCTTTAAATATCGAGCAAAAAACAATTTAAACAATACAGTTTCGGTGGAAATTTACACAACTCCTATTAATCTACTGGATTACATAACAGAAGATGATATTGATATAGCATTAAAATCACTTGAGGAAATATTGCTAAACACTAAGGCTTTCCAAATAGAAGAAAATAAAGAAAAGCTATTGATTCAAAAAGTAAATCAAGAAAAAAAATTACACTACAACTCAAAAACACAATCAATTTATTACAAGGACAATGAAAATGATACATTGACTGATGAACAAGAAGAAACCAATAAGGTTTTGATTGTAAATCCATTATATGTAGATCTTTTTAAAGATGTTAAAATAGTTGGAACTGATTCAACTGCTGAAAAAATGACTGACAACATTGGTGCAGTTATCAATGAAAATGTCTTAACAATCAAATTCACTATCGCTTTGCAACACAAAGATAAATTAATTTTATCTAACATTGAAATTTCGAACAGTTTCGTTTTAAGTGAAAGCGACAATGTTGTAAAACCGGAAACAAAACCCGAAGAACCTAAACAACCTCAACCAGTTCCCCGACCAGACAATGATAAAAATGAAGTAATTCATGCAGGATTTGAAGAATATCAAAAAGAAGACTTAAATAACGTTTTCGAATTCGTTAATGAAGAAACAAAACAAGAATTAATTCAAGGACTTCAAAGTAATGAACATGCTGCCCTACGTTACGATTTTAAAGAACAAAGAATAGTGTTCGCTCCTAATGGATGAGTTGATTGAAGAAAAGAAAATAAAACATATTTAACACTGAACAAAAAACCAAGTGTTACTAATATTCAGTATGTAAATAGCGATTCTCCATTACAGAGCAACGGAAAACCAAACAGCATCATTAAATATGAAATAAAAGATAACAAATTGATATTAACTTACAAAGTCGTGCTTTATGATGCTAAAAACCAAATTGCACAAGTTAGTCCTGAACAATGAACAACTACTTTCAATTTAGAAACCAAAACAAGCAATGAACAAGAAAAACCACAACCTGAAAAACCAGTTGTAAATGAAGAAGAAAATAAGGAAGAAACAAAAGAAACTCCAAAACAATTAATGGCAATCGAAAACTTCTTTGATTATCAAAAAAGTCTAGAAGAAGACGGTTTAAGAATCATTAAAGACAAAAAAGAATATTTTGTTAAAGCACTAAAAGAAGGCTACACACTTCGTTATGATTACGTAGCACAAGTAATTTTAGCTATTCCTCAAAATGAACAACCTGACTGAAATAATTCAAAAGAAAAATATGGAGTTCTTGAATTTGTAAATAAACCAAAAGATACAAAATATCAAATTGCTAACGCAATTGATTCTATTGGTAAAAAGAATTCTCCAAAAGCAACAATTGACTATACATTAGAAGGTAATATTGCTACTCTTGAATACAAAGCAGCTCAATATAATGGAAGAAAACAAAAACCTTTAATTGGTGAAAAAGTGTTAAAATCAACATTTGATTTAACAAATCTGCCTGAGTATGCATATCCTAAAGAAGAATCTAAGGAAGAAGATACAAATAACACATTACCAACTGAAGAAAACACAAACACCGAAAACGGCCTTTCTGTTGAAAATAAACCTTCATTACTAGGTGGTACCTTAGTCTATAACAATAAAGATGAGTACTATAAATCATTAAATGGATTAGCAGGACAAAATTTAGTAAGCAACTTAATAAAATTGCAAAGCGATATTATTAGAGATAAAATGCCTAATGTTATTTGAAAAAAGGCCATTACAAGACCAAATTTAGCAAAAATTTTCAGCGACACAATGTTTGATGACGACAAGTCGATAATTGACATTTATTCAGAAAATCCAACAGGGGCAGACGCATACAAGTATGTATTAAGTAGTGGAGTTGGGTCTAAAGGCGAAGCTGGTGGATGAAATAGAGAACACACAATTCCTAAATCGTGATTCGGTGAGTCAAATAAGTTAGCAGCAGATTATCAACAAGTATGACCTTCAGATACATACTTAAATGCTATGAGAAGCAATTTCATTTATGGTGAAGTAAAAGACGTTAAATATATATCAAAAAATGGAACTAAATTTGGAAAAGACAGTAAAGGAAGAACGGTTTTTGAACCTATTGATGCTTTTAAAGGTGATATTGCAAGAATCTATTTCTATGCAGTAGTTTCATATAGTTCACTAAACAAAACAAACGGTCACGGTGCTAGTGTATTCACTGACCAGTTCCCTTTCTTCCAAAAAGATTATCTAGAAATGATGACTAGATGAGCTGCTATGGATCCTGTTGACAAGTTTGACGTCATTAGAAACCAAAGAACTTATGATGTTACTAACACAACTAGAAATCCTTTCATCGATTATCCTGAGTTGGCAAAAATTTTCACCAATGCAGAAGGTATTAAATTTGAAAATAAAGGAACAGCAATAGACGTCAAATAATAGAAGACTGAAAAAGCACACAAAATGAGTAGTTTTTACTCATTTTTTTGTTGATTTTCACATACTGCTCTATATAATTAAATAGTGCCCTTATTTTGAAAGGTACATACTAAATTTTGTTTAAGGATGATATGAAAAAAGTAAATAAATTCAAAGTTTTTATTAGTTCATTAGCATTGACTTCACTAACTGCTTTAGTGACCGCTGTTACAATTTCATGTGTTAATAAAAATCCAGAGACTGATAAAACTCCAGTTAAAAATCCCGAAACTACTCCAAAAGTAGAAATGGATTCTTTTTTAACTCAAGGTCTTAAACCAACATATGCTGCAAGTGACTATTACGACTCACTAAAAGATAAAAGTGGTGAAAGCCTTCTAAACGCATTAATCACTTTACAGGAAGAAAAGACTAAAAATTTACCTGCGAACAAGACTATAAGCCAAGTTGTTACTTGAGACAAGGTTGCAAAGATTTTTGTTGACAAGTATTATGAAAAAGATAATACATTATTAGATATTTATTCAGAAAACCCAACAGGTTCAGACCCTTATGAATACCCACTAAATTTCAAAGATCACAGTACTGGCGGTAGTGAAGGTTTAGGATTTAATCGTGAGCACACAATTCCACAATTATGATTCAATAGACAAGCCCCACTAGTCTATGATTTCAACATGGTTTGACCTACAGATATTGAAGTAAATAAAGACAGAGCAAACTATCCTTATGGTGAAGTTGTTACAGTTATCAAAACTTTTAGAAATGGATCTAAATTAGGAAAAGATAAAAATGGTAACACAGTCTTCGAACCCATTGATGCTTTTAAAGGTGACATTGCTAGAATTTACCTATATACAGTGGTTTCATACAGTAAATTAACTAAAACAGTCGACAAAGAAAAAAATGGAATTAAGGTATTTAGAGAAGACAATGTTTACCCATTCTTTACTGAAGATTATTTGAAATTAATGGTTAAATGATCTAAGTCTGATCCAGTTGATAAATTTGATGTAGACAGAAATAATACAACATACGAAGTTAATGGGAACGCAATTAGAAATCCATTTATCGACTACCCTTCACTAGCAAACTTGTTTATTGAAGCAAACAAAGACAAAGTATCAATTGACGTACAAGGAATACTTAAAGAACTTAATTAAAAACTAAAAAAAGAGGCCAGCTATTATGTTTTAGCTAGTCTCTTTTTTAGTTAACTCTAGATATAGAGATTCATAATCTGACACGTTAATTTCTTGTGGGCGAACTGTCAATTTGTAATTATTTTTCTCTATCGCTGCAATTATTTTGTTTTTATCATAATAAATCATTAAGTTGTTAAGAAGTGTTTTTCTTCTAAAAGCAAACGATTTTTTAACAAAATCGAAAAATGGTTCAGTCTTTTCTCAGTCAATTTTATTGAAATCAAATTCCACGACACTCGAAAACACTTTTGGTGCAGGAACAAAACAAGTGGGTGAGACATCAAAAAGTTTTGTTACCTTTGATAAATATTGACAGCAAACACTAAGTTTTGAATACTCACTTGAACCTGGATTTGCAGTGATCCTTAATGCTACGTCTTTTTGCATCATAATAATTGCTTTTTCGAATTTTTCAACATTCTCGAAAACTTTAAACAAAATATCAGAAGTTATGTAATAAGGGATGTTAGCAACCAAGATATTATTGTTTCCTATTTGTTCAAGATTAGCTTTTAAAAAATCTTCATGTTTGAGAATAAAGTTATCATCATTTATTTTGTTTTGTAGAATTTCTATCATGTCCTTGTCAATTTCAAAAGCAGTCAACCTTGCTGCCTTTTTTACAATTAATTCAGTAATTGCGCCTTGACCTGGACCAATTTCTATGACTTGTTTATCTTTAAGATCAACAGCATTTACTATTTTTTGGATTATGTTGTTATCAATTAAAAAATTTTGCCCTAATGATTTTTTTGCTTTAACTTGCATGTACTTTAAAAACTTTCTCTATATTTTCTTCAATTTGTTTTAGTAAGGTGGTTTCACTCACATTTTTCATAGCAGCTATAAATTTAGTTGTATACATAACGTAAGGACTAATGTTATCTTTACCGCGCATTGGAGTTGGTGCAAGATAAGGTGTGTCAGTTTCAGTAAAAATTCTGTCTATTGGTATCATTTTTACTGCTTCTTGTAGTGACTTGGCATTTTTGAAAGTTACTACTCCAGAAATTGAAAAATATACATTGTTTAGTCTCAATAATCTTTCTGTTTCTTCTGCATTTCCACTGTACGAATGAAACACAAAAGTTAAATCCTTATATTGCTCTTGGGACACAAATTGGATGGCATCTTCCATAGCATCGCGGATGTGCAACATAACAACCAAATTGTGTTTTCTCGCAACTTCAACCTGACTTTTTAAAGACTCTAATTGTATTTCTTTTGATGGAGTGTTGTCATAGTGATAATCTAGACCGATTTCACCAATTGCAATAATTTTTTTAGTTAAAAGTTTTTCGATAATTTCACCATCAATTGCACCATGTGACTCGTTTGGATGAATGCCGATTATGCCTCAAAGATTGTCAAATTTTTCTATCATTTTCACAACTTCTTTTGAACTAGGTTCATCTACTCCTACAAAAAACATTAATTTCATATTTTCTTTAAATCACGAAGAAATTACTTGCTCTGGATCCTCATAATATTCTAAAAATGGGTGTGTATGGACATCAAAGTATTTCATGTCAACTCCTTTATTACAAATTGTAATAAAATTATAACAACATAGATAGAAAGGTCTAGATATGAACAAAATAATTCGTTACAAACAAACAGAAAAAGAATTCAAAGAAATGGTGCAACACATTGCAAACGTGTGCGCCATCCCTTCGATTTCAGTGGCTGATTTAACTAGTCAATACCCTTTTGGTAAAGAAGTTGATAAAGTTTTAGATTATGTTTTAAATTTATCAAAATCTTTTGGTTTTCAAACCCACAAAGATAGTAAAAATCGTTATGGTTATGCACAAATTGGTAATGGTGAAACTTTAATTGGCATCCTATGTCACCTTGATGTTGTTCCAAGTGGTGACAATAGTCAATGAGAAAGTGAAGCCTTTAAGCCACTAATAAAAGAAAATGAAATATTCGGAAGAGGAACTTTAGATGACAAAGGGCCAACAATTATCACTTTGTATACTCTAAAATACTTACTTGACAATAACTTGGTGAACAAAAAGTACTCAATACGAGTGATTTTTGGACTGAGTGAAGAAACAACAATGGAAAGCATGAAATTTTATTTACAAGATTTTGGCGCACCAGATCTAGGTTATACCCCAGATGGTGAATGACCTATTATTTTTGCTGAAAAGCTTATTTTTGATTATGACTTAATTTTTAGCCAATATGATGATTTTGTACTTGAAGCAGGTGAGGTTTACAACCAAATTCCTGACGCCTTAAAACTACATTCAAATAGAGCAAAAGAAATTGCTAATTATTTCGACAAAAAGGATGTTATTTTAAAAAGTGATACTGAGCTAATTGTCAAGGGTGTGGCAGGACATGGTTCTACTCCTTATGCGGGCGACAATGCAATATTAAAATTCGTTAAAGCAATAGTTAAAAACGAATCACAAGCTCTAAAAAATGATTTTTTTAAATTCATGTTCAACAACTTCCAAAATAGTGATTTTTCAATGTCGAACATTTTTCAAAATTATCGAGATGACAGCGGGCTTTTGACATCAAATCCTGCTTTTTTAAGAACTTCCAATGGCCATGTTTCAATCGGTTTTGACATGCGTGTACCCGCTACTATCAAAGCTGATCAAGTGCAAAAAGACTTGCTTGAATTTTTAGACAAAAATAATTATCAATGTGAATTTAAAATGGTCGGATCTAAAAATGCAAAATATATTCCTAAAGATTCTTGATTAATTCAAACACTAATTCAAACTTATCGCGACTTAACAGATGATAAAGGTGCAGAACCAATAGCGATTGGTGGCGGCACTTATGCAAGAACATTTGAAAATTGTGTTGCTTTTGGTGCTACTACTAAAATGGAGCTAATGCATGCACCAAACGAAGTCTTCACATATGACGAAATGAAACAAGATTTAGAGATTTACATTAATGCCTTGATTAGATTGCAAAAAGACTAATTTGTCTCTCAATCCCAAAGAAGCGATTCAATATCGCTTTTTTTATTTCATTCAATTCGTTGATTTTCAAACAAAGAAACAAAATTTTGAAGATGTTTTCTATCTGTTTCGTGTGTCAACATTTTTTTGGCTTTTTTAAAAGAAACAAACTTAGCAGCCAAAGATTCAGTTGGATTTCTTTTTGCTTTATTGCTGTTGCTGGTAGCTACAAATCAGTACACAAATTTCATAATATCTGGTTGAAGGTTGTATTGGCTGATCGCAAATTTTTCTATTAATTTAGCATCAATATTTGCCTCTTCTTTAGTTTCTCTTGTTGCTGCTTGATAAGCTTTTTCACTACCTTCTAGATGTCCTTTTGGAAATCCTCAGGCCTTATTTTTGTTTTTGACTAGTAGAATCTTAGGTTTTTTAGCCAAGAAAACACACAATGTACCAGCACTTTTTTCTATCTTCATTTTCTGTCCTTTGAGTTCATATTGTTATTTTAAAATATACACTCAATAAGTTGTTTTTTAACCAAAATAAGTTAAAATTTTATGTATGACAACAAATCAACACTTAATAAATGCCGGTGAAGTATTTGGTTGATTTGCAGCAGTTGTTACAGTCTTATTAGGAGTTCCCCAATTAATCAAACTTTTAAAAGAGAAAAGAACCGGAAATGTTAGTTTTGTTTCATTTTGAATCTTTTATTTCGGTTTATTTGCTTGAGTAGTTCTTGGTACATTTTTACCAGGATCACTTTTACAGACTGCTGTAGCAAACTTAATTTCAATCATTATTTATTCATTCACAGTTTTTTATTTATATTATTATCAATACGACCATAGTGGGTCGAAAAAACATTCAAAAGCAAAGTTGTTTAATGTTTCAACAATTCTAGGAGTTTTTGTTTTAGCCTCAATTGCAATAACTATCTTGTGTGTTCTAAACGATGAAAGAATTAACAAAATTGATGTTACAATCAAAAACACAGCAGTTTCAACAATTCTAGGTGCCATCGTACCAGTGTTTACAACCTTTGCTTTCATGCCACAACTTATTCTTAGCTTCAAAAATAGAGATTTTGGTGGTGTAAGTATTTATATGATCATGCTTTTTGTTTTCAATAACGTTTTTTGAATCATTTTCTGAGCTTCAAAAATACACATTTTACAAGTTGAAAACAAGTCAATTTTACCTATTGTTATAGCTACAGTGTGACAATCAGCATCACTAGTAATTTATGGAATTCAAATGATTTTCATGTTAATAGACAGATGAAAGAAACCTTTGGCAAAAAGTCATAATTAAATTTGTTATAATAATAAAGCCTAATTTTGAAAATATTTTTTAAAGGGCTGCCAGCAATGGCAGGCCTTTTTACACTTTTAAGGAGCGGTAATGATAGAAAAATTAAAACAAGAATTTGTTAATGTAGTAAGTAAAGTATATTGAGAAAATCGTGAGGGCCAAAAAGTGCTAAACATTGAGCTGAATGTGTCAGATTTTGAGCAGGTTCAAGAAATAAGTGCACAAATCAATACTTTTGTTGATGCTTTTGACTCAGAATCTTTTGTTTTAGATATTTTTTCAAGCGGAAATAATTTAACTATTACAAAAGATGACCTAGAAAAATACGTTGACCAAAAAATAGTTTTGTCATTGTCAAAGCCATACCTTAATGAGTATAAAATAGTCGTAAAATTAGTTGAAATTAAAGAAATGCAATTATTAGCAATTAAAAATAACAAAGGAAGAATGCAAAAAATTCTTATCGATAAAACTAACATTACAAACATTGAAAAGTTTATAGATATTAAAAAATAGGAGACCTTATGTCAAACAATTTTTATACAAAATTATCGGATTTGTCAAATATTAAAAACATTCCTGAATCTGAAATTCAAGAAATGGTAAAAGACTGTATTACCAAGATTTTTGAAAAGAATTTTGATGCAGATGCAGAACTTGAATTTATTTTCGACCAAAAAAATAAAGAATTTAAGTTAATCAACCACACAAAATACGTTGTTCCAAATGTTGATAAAAGTCACTTGAGTGAAGATGAAGAAGGTTATGAACCAAGTTGTGAAATTCCACTGTCTGAAGCTCGTTTAATCAATCCGAATGCACAAGTTGATGATATTATGAGTCAAGAAGTTGACTTTGATCGTTTTTCAGGAAAAACTTATACTCAAATTCGTTCACTATTTTTACAAAGCATTCGTGAATGAGAAAAACAAGCAGTATATCGTAAATACTTCCCAAAAATTGGTGAAATTATCAAAGCAAGATTGGAAACCAAGACATCCAAATCTTACTTATTTGTTTTGGAAGATGGGACTGAAGCGTTCATGCCTAAATCAGGAAATTACATTCACAACGTTCCAGTAGGAACTATTATGGATGTTGTAATTATTGATGTTTTAGAAGAGTCTAAGAACGCACAAGTAATCATCTCTGGTTCTGAAAGAGCAATCCTAGAAAAAATTCTACGTGAAGAAATTCCTGAACTATCACAAGGAATTGTTGAAATCGTGGACATTGCTAGAACATACGGAATTAGATCGAAAATTTCAGTGCGTGTGGCCGAAGGTCAAGATGCAAGCATTGATCCGGTAGGAACAATGATTGGACCAGATGGAAATAGAGTTCAAAGTATTGAATCAAAACTTAATGGTGAAAAAGTCGAAATCGTTGCTTGAAGTTCTGACATTAAAAAATACATCATTAATTCTTTGACACCAGCAAGAGTTATTGATGTTGTTAGAAATGAATCACTTGATACTGAAACAATGCAAGCTTTTGATGTAATTGTTCCAGATCGCCAACACACCCTTGCAATCGGAAGAAAAGGAAACAATGTTATTTTGGCTGTTGAATTAACTAAGTCAAAAATCAATGTTATTTCACAGAGTATAGCTATTGAAAATGGAATTCATTTTGAGTGAAACGGGAACATTACACAAGAAGAAGTTGAACAACTTGAAAGAGGACACAGATTGAAAGTTAGTGTTCCTACTAAAGCTTCTGTTCAAAAGAAATCACAAAGAAAATTCGAAAACTTCAACATTGACAAAATGTGAGAGTCTGAAATTGCTCAATTCCACTCAGAAATGGACAGCTACCAAAATGATGACTTTGAGAAAGCATTGATGGAAATGAATGCTAACACAGATTTCATTAGCGACGACATGATTAAAAACTATCTAGATGAAATGCAAAATGAAGAAGAATCAATGGTGCTAGATGAAAAAGAAGATAGTGATGTTTACTCAAAACAAAAACAACAACCTTCTGAAGATTATGAAAAAATTACCAAAACCAAAATGAAAGACTTTAAAGTTGACAAAGATTTAGCTAGTGGTCTTGAAAACATTAACTGAGACGACGAGGACTGAGATTAACATTGAAAAAAGACACAGTTTTACGCAAAAATTGCGTTGACAATAAAGTATATAGTGCAAACTCAATGTTAAGATTTGCCAAATTTAAAGATAATACGTTTCATTTTGATCCTGAACATAAATTAGGAGGTCGAGGAGGATATTGTTTAAACGACGAACAAACTATTAATACAATGTTTAGTCGTAAATACCTAAATCGCGCCTTTAGAATGAACATTCAACAAGAAATTTATAAACAACTAGAAGAAGAGGTGAAAATATGGCTTGCAAAACAAAAAGAAAATCAAATTTAGAAGACGTAAAAAGTCATTTAAAAAACGCTGAAATAAAGTTGCAAGATGGTGTTTTTTACTTTACTGGACCAATGACTATTTCGGACTTTAGTCAGTCAATATCAATCAAACCAAATGATGTTATTATGCACTTTTTCAAAAAGGGTATTGCTAAAACGCTGAACACATCATTAACTGAAGAAGAAATTGCTGAACTATGTTTAGAATTTGACTATGACTTTGTCAAAAGTGAAAATGTTAACGCCCAAAATGTTGTTGACTCATTGGTTATTAGTCATGAAGGGGCTAAACTTACACAACGCCCACCGGTTGTTACAATAATGGGGCACGTTGACCATGGGAAAACCACACTGATTGACAAAATTAGAAACTCAAATGTTATCTCAACTGAATTTGGGGGAATTACTCAACACACTGGAGCATACCAAGTAACACACAACAATTCAAAAATCACTTTCCTTGACACACCAGGACATGAAGCATTTACTGAGATGCGTTCAAGGGGTGCTAAAGTTACAGACATTGTAGTTTTAGTTGTTGCTGCAGACGATGGGGTAAAACCACAGACAAAAGAAGCGATAGCACACTCAAAAGCTGCTGGAGTTCCAATGATTGTTTTTGTTAACAAGATGGATAAGCCAAATGCTGATGGTGAAAAAGTTAAAGCACAACTTTCTGAAAATGATGTTGTTTCTGAAGAATGAGGAGGAGATGTTCAATTTGTGTATGGTTCTGCTCTTCAGGGTAAAGGAATTAACGAATTGTTTGATGCTATTTTTGTTTTAAGCGAAATGTTGGAATTAAAAGCTGATTTCGACCGTGAAGCAATTGGAACAATAGTTGAATCGCGTTTAGATAAAGGTAAGGGAGTGGTTGCAACAGTTATCGTTGAAAATGGTACATTGTTAACTCGTGATTTTATTGTTGCTGGTTCACAATATGGAAAAATTCGTTCAATGACAGACAGCGAAGGAAATGAAATTCAAAAAGCAACCCCTGGTATGCCTTGTGTTATTACTGGACTAAACAAAAACCCTTCAGCTGGGGACAAATTTGTTGGACTGAGCGACGAAAAATATGCTAAAAAACTAGCTGAAGAAAAAGCTTTTTTAGATAAGCAAAAAGAATTAAGCGAAAAAAATGTTGTTGTTGCTGATGGTGACAAAAAAATCGTTAACGTAATTATTAAAACTGACGTTCAAGGGGTGGCTGAAGCAATTAAAAGCGCTCTTTCAAAACTGGGAAATGATGAAGCAACTTTAAACATTATCCAAGCATCAAATGGGGATGTAACAAAAGCTGACGTAACACTTGCTTCAACATGTAACGGAATTATTTATGGTTTCAATGTGTCGATTAATGAAAGCGTTAAATCTCTTGCAGATCAAAAAGGTGTAGAAGTTAAATTACATAATGTTATTTACAAGATTGTTGATGAATTGGAAGCAAAACTAAAAGGGTTAAAAGAACCTGTCTATGAAGAAAAACAAATTGCTGAAGCAATTATTTTACAAATTTTCTACTACTCAAAAGTTGGAAACATAGCAGGATGTAAAGTGTTATCAGGGCAAGTAAAAGCAAATTCCAAAGTCGAAGTAATTAGAAATAATAAAGTTGTTTATAAAGGTGTAATTGACTCACTGAAAAAAGAAAAAAATGATGCAAAAACCGTTGATAATGGGTTTGAATTCGGTACCCATATCAAAGATTTTGATATGATTAAAGTAGATGATACATTAAAATTTTACGAGGACGTATTAGTTGAAGATGAATAAAATACAACACGAAAGAAAAGAGTCATTGCTAACTCAATTGGTAAGTAATGCTCTACTAGAACTTAAAGACTTTGATGTGACAAATGTTGCAATCAATGATGTGGTATTATCTAATGATGATCAACATGCAAAAGTGTATGTGACTTTGTTCAAAGACAAAGAAAGATACTATGAAAAATTGCAAGCAATGACACCTTTTATAAGAAGTGTCGTAGCTCAAAGTTGAAAATATTACAAAGTTCCACAGTTAATTTTTTCTTTAGATACAGTGGAACCTAAAGCACAAAGAATCGAAAAGATTTTGGCAGAAATCAAAAAAGAAAATGAATAACAAGTTTGATGCCATCGTTATTGGTGGCGGTCATGCAGGAATTGAAGCAACTTATGCGTTGGCAAAACGCAATCTAAAAGTTGCTTTAATTTCTTTAGATAGAACAAAATTGGCAATGATGCCTTGTAATCCTTCAATTGGTGGTTCAGCAAAAGGAATAATAACAAGAGAAATCGATGCCCTTGGAGGAATGCAAGGGTATTTTGCTGATATGGCAATGATACAAATCAAAATGCTTAACACATCAAAAGGTCCTGCTGTATGAAGCTTACGGGCACAAATTGACAAAGATAAATACTGCCAAATCATTTTAGAAGATATTCAAAATCAACCTAATATAACCTTGTTTGAAGATTTAGTAACTGACTTAGTAGTTGACAATGGTGTTTTAAAAGGTGTAATAACTCAAGAACATGGTGCTCTTTATGCAAACGCTGCTGTTATGACTACTGGTGTTTACATGAATAGTCGAATCTTGCAAGGAGATGATGTTAAACAATCAGGTCCTGACGGACAAAGAACTGATGTTAACTTGAGTCAAAATTTAGCAAAATATGGTTTCAGAATTCAAAGATTAAAAACTGGAACTCCTTGTCGTATTTACACAGATTCGATTGATTTTAGTCAAGTGGAAGAAGAACAATTAGAAGAAAATGAATTAAGTTTTTCAACAAGAAGTGGAATCAAGTTAAACAAGCAAACATCTTGTTGGCTGACACATACTACTGAGGAAACAAAAAAAATCGTTTTGGAAAATTTAGACAAATCAAGTATGTATTCAGGACTTATTGTTGGAACGGGACCAAGATATTGTCCTTCATTTGAAGATAAGATTGTTCGTTTTCCGGAAAAAATTGGACACCACATCTTTTTCGAACCCGAAACTAATCGCGGTGACATTATGTATATTAATGGACTTTCAACATCTATGCCAGTTGATGTACAAGATAGAATGATTAGAACAATACCTGGTCTAAAAGATGCTAGAGTGCAAAAATATGGGTATGCCATTGAATATGATGCAATTAACCCTTTAGATCTAAAAAGAAATCTTGAGACTAAACTAATACAAGGATTTTTTAGTGCTGGCCAACCTAATGGAACTAGCGGTTATGAAGAAGCAGCTGCGCAAGGTCTAATAGCTGGAATAAATGCTGCTAACTACATTCAAAATCGTGAACCTTTATATCTGGATCGTTCAGATTCATACATTGGAGTACTTATTGATGACTTGGTCACAAAGGGGACAGCTGAACCTTACCGTATGTTAACTTCTCGTGCTGAGTATCGCTTGTTACTAAGAAATGATAATGTTGATCAAAGGTTATCAAAATACGCTTATGAAAACTCAATGATTTCAGAACAAAGATATAAAGAAATAGTTAATAAATATCAGCTTATCGAGAATAAAATTCAAGAACTTAAAAATACGTTTGTAGGTTCAACTTCAGAACTAGGTAAAAAATACAATGTTGAACATGGACTTAGCTATTTAAAACTATTGGCACGTCCAGAAGTTGATCCTTATGATGTTGTTGGAAATTTCCCTTATATCAACGAATTAACTGTCAATGTGCGTTTGTTTGGATATATTGAAAAACAACAAACTCAAGCAGCAAAAATGAAACGTCTAGAAGAATTAAAAATACCTGAAGATATAGATTATTTTAAAGTTGAAAACTTGGCATACGAAGCAAAAGAAAAATTATCAAGGGTAAGACCAACAACCATTGGTCAAGCATCAAGAATAAGTGGAATTAATCCAGCAGATATTCAAATGTTAATGTTCCACATGGACCAAAAGAGAAAGAAAAATGAAGCTTAATTTGATTTGTGTAGGTTCTTTAACTGGAGATTTTCAAAATCTTTACGACTCTTATTTAAAAAAGTTAAAATTTTTTACAACTGTTAACTTGATTGAAATAAAAGAAGTTAAAGAAGATAATATTGAATTGAAAATTAAAAAAGAGACTGAAGCAATCTTGGCAAAAATTCCCAAGAATAGTGAGATATATTACTTTAGTTTACAAGGCAAACAATATAGTTCTGAGGAGTTTGCAAAAATAGTAACATCGAAAGATAATATAACCTACATAATAGGTGGCTCGAATGGAGTGGATGAGAGCTATTTTGACAAGAAAATAAACTTTTCTCCTATGACCTTTCCACATCAACTTTTTAGAGTAATGGCAATTGAACAAATTTATCGTTCTTTTGCTATAACAAACAACATTAAGTATCACAAATAATCGCGTGATACTTTTTTTATTTTCCGACTCAAATAATACTCATTTTGAGTACTTTTTTACCGGTAGAGTATAACATTAAAAATAGTGACAAAAGTCCATGTGAAACAGTTTGTATGTTGGTTGTGGTATAATTATGAAGCCATGAGAATGATAACCTTGTAACCTGGTCAGGATGGAAACATAGCAGCCATATCGAGAAGTGTTGTGTCTTGTGGTTTTTTATTTAAAAGGAGCAATATGTTTTTTATAAACAAAGCCTTAATTCCATTATTTAATAAACCACATCATTTTGTATTGCTTTATAAAAACCCGGAGATCGCAGTGTGAACTCAGTTGTATCGAAAAGACGCATTTGACAAAAAACCTGAGTGAACAACTCTTGAAGAATTTGTGCCTAATGCTAGTCAGTACGATAAAGAAAACTTTACCAATTTTTACATTGATCCTTCATTTTTCTTTGTAAGTGGCAGTGAAATTTTTGATAAAACTATTTATCCCGACAATGACTGAGACTTTAAAAAAGAAGAAAACAACTACATAGGTTCGCAATTAGTTGTAGAGTTAATGAGATCATTTTTAAACTCATTGGCTGAAAATGAACCAAGTGGATGCATAGTGTTTTATGAACAAGACGTTCAATCGAAACAATTTGAGATTAGACCATATTACATGTGTATAAATGTCGAATTAGCGCAAAGAGATCGTCAAGAAATAGAAAATCAAACTGAAGACAATAAAGAAATTTTTACTAAATTTTTAGACCAAGTTTTTGAAAAAGAAATTGTTTCAGCAAATGAAATTTGACAAACAAATCCTAACGTTCAAACATATAAGGCGAGATTGAAACTTTACACACAGCACTTTATAAAAATAGCTCAAAAAACAGTCAAATAATTTTATTAAATTAGACACCGTCGCTTATGCAAGTGTCTGATTTTTTTTTTTTTTTTTGCAGTGTAAGTTTAATAATAACTTGTATAAAAAAGATTTACGTAACCCCATTTGGTTAATAAAAAAGCATTTAGACACAATTGATTTCTAAATGCTTTTTGATCTGAATTTTACTTGAAATACAAATTACAGATTTCTAAGAATTTGTTTTTTTGCTCATCCTCTAATTTTGAATAACAAACAGAAAGAAGGAATTCTAGTTTTTCCTGGGCTGTTATCTCGCTTTTTCATTCATAATAATTTAGCTGATAGAAAACTAAAACAAAAAAGTCGAAAGTTCTAATTGACAATTTGGCTTTTGTTTGTTGTGAGTGAATCGAAAAATGCAAATTATTCATTGTTAGCTGTATTGTCTTTTGTTTTTTTCCTCATGATCAATTTGTTCTAAATAGAAAAGGTAGACTAGGATTTTCTTTGTTTAAAATTTTTTCATTCAAATCTCTAACATTATTGATATTTATTTTTGATATTACGTGATTTCTATTTATAAGTCTGTTCATTCTTAAAAAAATAAACAAGAGAATAAACCAGAATAAAGGAAACAGCAAAATATAGATTATCAATAAAGTATTTGTTAAGATTTCGCTTTCTTCAGAATTAAAGAATTTAATAGTTCAATAAACCAAAGGAATTTCTAAGATCAAAAGTAGAAAAGTAAACAATAAAAACTTCATAAGGCTTGCTTTTGCTATTTGTTTGCTAACTCAAAAACTTTTTCGTTTTGATAAATCTAACATTCTTCAGGTTGGTAGCTTATAAAAATTTATTCCTTGAATTATGAGTATGCAACCCAAAGCATAAAGTGTTATAAGATTATAATTCATTATTTTTTTCTTCCTTTTCGCAATTGATAAGATTTCTACCAATCATCTCAATCGGAACTTTTATATTTAAATAATTTAATATTGTTGGAGCAACATCGCATAGTGATCCATTACCAAGATTTATATTTTTGTCACTTGTAACAAACATGACAGGAAAAGTAGTGTGCTTTGTAGCTGGTTTATTGTTTTCGTCTTCAGTTAGTTCAGCATTTCCGTGATCTGCAGTTATAAATCAAGTGATATTTTTATTGTTTTCAACGTAATCCAAAATTCTAGCAAATTGAGTATCTAAAATTTCTATTGCTTTGATTGTGGATTGTAAGTTCCCTGTGTGTCCTACCATATCAGGATTGGCATAATTCATAACCACAAAATCAGTATTTTCTACATTTTCCAACAATCGATCTGTGATTTCTTTAGCTGACATTTGTGGGGCATTAGCATAAGATTCCACTTTTAATGAAGGAACCAAAATTCTTTGTTCTAGTGGGTATTCAACGTCTTTTCCACCATCAAAAAAGAAAGTAACGTGTGCATATTTTTGAGTTTCTGCTAGTCTTAATTGTTGTATTTTGTTCTTAGCTAAAACTTCACCTAAAGGAGAATTTACTATCATTTCTTCAAATGCAATTTGAGTATTCAAACCTTCGTATTTCATCATCGATACAAAATTGTCAATTTTTACTGCATTCTTTGGAATGTAATTGTAAAGATCTGAACCAATAAACATATGTGTTAATTGTCTTGCTCTATCTGGTCTAAAGTTAAAGAAAATTATTGAATCTGAATCACGTATGAACTTTCCATTTCTGTTTTGTGCAGGAATAAAAAATTCATCATAAATATTTTTACTATATTGTTGCTGAATATAGCTATTTACATCATCATAAGCATTACTGCATTCACCCACTAAAGCATCAAAAGCCTTTTGGTTGCGATCAAACATTTTGTCACGATCCATTGCATAAAAACGGCCACTAATTGAACTTATTGGATAACCAAATTGATTACTTAATTTTATTAGCGTGTCAAGTGAATTTTTTATTGACTGAGGTTTTGTGTCACGACCATCTCCAAAAATATGAATAGACACGTTTTTTAAACCTTTTTGGTGTACTAGTTTCATTAATTCAAACAAATGTGTGTCAAGTGAGTGAACTCCACCATTACTCAACATACCAATCAAATGCAGTGTTTTTTGTGTCTTTTTGACTGATTCAATGACATCCAAAAAGACTGAATTATTTTTAAATTCTCCTGTTTCTATTTGATTATTAATTAAAGAAAGTCCTGTGTAGACAATACGCCCGGCACCGATATTTAAATGTCCTACTTCACTATTACCAATTTGCCCTTCCGGCAAACCAACAAATTTTCCTGATGCTTGCAAGATCGAATTAGGATACTCACTTAGTAATTTATCAAAAGTAGGATGCTTAGCTAAAGCAAAAGCGTTACCTTGCTTTTCCTTTCTTATTCCTAGTCCATCAATTATTGTTAAAATGATTTTTTTATTGTTTTCCATATAAAAAATTATAATAATTAAAACATTGTAAGTAAAGGAATTTTTATGAATAAAACAATCAATATTTGTAACGAAGAAATAAATTATTTCATTGAAATTGATGACACAAAACCTTATGTTCTTTTTATTCACGGATTTGGCGATTCATTGAATATCATGCGTTCAATTGAAAGAATTCCTAATCGTGATTTCAATATTGTTGCTTTAGATATGCCTGGATGTGGTAAAAGTAGTTGAAACACTCGGCCTTTGACTTTAGAACACTATTTCGAAGTAGCCAAGACATTTATAAAAGAAGTTTTAACAGACAAAGAACTATACATTGTTGGACACTCGCTAGGTTGTTTGAGTACGTTATATTGTTTAAAACACACACATGCTAAATATGGATTATTAGTTGCTCCAGCACATTATGTTCTAACCAAAGCAAGAAAAGAGTTCGGATTGAAATTTTTAATCCCTAAAACAACAGAAGATGCAATAGAATCCTATCTATTACTGAGTCACAAATATCAGGAACAAATGAAAAGAAGTGCAAATATGTATGCTACTAGTGTGGTTGATAAAGATCAAACTCGCTACAAAAAATTTGGATGAATGATAGAAAACCAAATGTTAAATCTAGACTATACATATAATAACTATTTCAATCTTTTTGCTGGCGTTGATAATTACAAAATAGTAAGTGGTGATAAAGATTACTTTACTAACATATATGAAATTTCTTTAGTTGCTTACCAACAAAATAAAGAACTAACAATTCTAAAAGGTGCAGGTCACGCGGCCTTTTTAGACTCAGGACAAGAAATCTATGAGCAAATAGTAAAAATGACAAAAGAGCACTAAAGACTGGAAAAAAGACACAGAATTACCTTCTTTTGTTCTAGCTACAAACAATATAATCAAAAAAGATTTTCTTTTTATTATAATTTAAGTAAACAAGGGTGCTCGAAAGGGCTGAGATTATACCTATAGCTGATCAGGATAATACCTGCGTAGCTCGTTTCTCAATTTTATACAAGTATTGCACTCCTGTTATCAACGGGAGTTTTTTATTTCCTTGTTAGCAAAACTTGTTTGAGAAAAGGTAAATTTTTTTATCAATATTTTTAAAGGAATGCAAAATGACAAAATTCAAAAAGGCCATTTTTTCTCTACTACCTTTAGCTGCTTCAATAGCTGGAATTAGTGCCGTTTCAGCTGCGTGTGACAACACTGAAATTGACAAATGAGACAAAGACATTACTATCAATGTCAGTTGAATCAACGACGGATGGCAAGGAACAGAAGCAGAAAAAACTTATGTTTCAAAATTGACAGAAGAATTTAACAAGTTAAAAAATGCTGATGAGGAAACAAAACAGTTTCCAGACGTGAAATTCAAAGTTTCTCAAGGTGAAGTGGGGATTGATGACTTGAAAGCAAACAAGGCAAATGCTGACATTTTTGTTGCTTCTTATGCTAAATTTGCAGATTCACTATCAGATAAAAGCAATATTGACACAAACACCTTGCCTGTGGTGGGGCAAACAGCAACATGAAAATTCTCATGAACAATTGGTGATAATACTGCAAGATATACTGATGGTTCTGAATCTGACCCACTAAGAATTCAAGCTGAAAACGAAAACCAAATTCAATTAGCTAATAGTGATCTAGGTGAATATTACACTTGAGATGCTAATAATCCTAAGTACAAGTGAAATGGTTCAGTTTACAACATTTTCTACGACAAATCAAAAACTGACTTCACTTTCTACTACCGTGGTGCAATCTTAATGAGTGGAGATGATGCCCAATTAAAAGCAATTAAAGATGCTTGAGACACAAAAGACTTTAACAAATTTATGAGTTATGGTCTGGTAGTCGGAAAAACAAAAAGTGCTGGAAAATATAGATTCCAAGTAGCCTTGCTTGCAAAACACTTTGGTAAAACTACAGAAGAAGTAAACAAAACAATTCTGACACTGAAAGAAAACAACAAAGTTAAACAAGGTGATGCAAGTGATTTACTAGGTAAAAATGGATTTAATATTGCTTTTGATGATGAAGGTTCATTCAACTGAACAAAATCAGATGGTTCTAAATTTAAACCAAGTGATGCTAATGCTAAAATTCGTGTTTTAACATTGACTGAGGCAGCTCCATATGACATCATTTTAGGAAGAAAGAACTTGAATCCAGTACAAGCAAAACTAATTGCTAAAGCACTTTCTTCAATCAAAGGTGAAGAAAATACACTAGGAGTCTTCACAGGATACAACTACTTCATGAATCCAAAGAATTTAGACTTGTATAAAAAATTATTTGATATTTATTTAGCAGCCAGCGATCCAACTAAGACAATCACTGACATGCCATCTGTAAAAAGTTATGAGTAAAAACAACAAGTTTATCGAGTTCCAGAATGTTAGCTTAAAGTATCAAAATACTAATCAAACAATATTGCAAAACTTAAACTTCAGTATCGATGAAGGCGAAATGATAGCAATAATCGGTCACTCTGGTGTTGGTAAAAGTACTCTATTCAAAGCATTTGTCAAAGCAGTACAAATTACTGAAGGAGACATTTTCATCAACGGCAACTCATTTAATTCTTTCTCTAAAAAACAACTAAAAAGCTTCATTAAAAGTATTGGTTTTTTGACACAGAAAGCAAACTTGATAAACACAGACACCGTTTTTAATAATGTAAAAAAGTCAGCTGTGGATTTTAAAAATCCCTTCATGGCTTTTTTTAGTTTATTATCAAGAAAGCAAAAGGTTGAAATATTTTCAACTTTAGATAAATTAGATATTCTTGATAAAGCATTCTATCGTGTTAGTGATCTAAGTGGTGGGCAACAACAAAGAGTTGAAATTGCAAAACTTTTAATTCAACATGCAAAATTAATTCTTGCTGATGAACCAACATCTAGTTTGGATAATGCTACATCTAATGAAGTCTTAACAATGCTAAAAGAAATCAATCAAAAAAATAAAACTACAATTCTGGTGAATATTCATGATTTGAGTATGGTAAAAAAATATTTCACTAAACTTATTGTTTTACAAAAAGGAAAACTAGTTCTATGAGACTCAACAACCAACATCAGTCTAAGCGAAATGAAACAACTAGTAAACAAAACTACTTAAAATTTGTCTATCGATTATTTTTTTACTATGTAGAATCACCAAAAGCCAAAACCACAAAAAAAATTCGTCCGCTTTGAATCCACATTGCCATTTTTATTGCTCTTGCATTTATTATCTTTCTTTTTTCACTCAATAATTACTCATTAAATTACAATAGTTTTTCTGTATTCCGAGAAAATGTGAAGAAAATTTTCACCTTTTCAAATGTTTCCGACTTAAATGGTTTTGACCAAAATTTGGTCAAGTTAACTTTTAAATATTTAGGAACAACCCTACAATATGCACTCGCCGGAACATTCATAGGTTTTGTTGCAGCAATCATTTCTGCTTCGTTAAGTTCTAAAAATTACAACAACAAATATGTCTCATTCTTTGCTCGCTACTTTGTTTTATTTTTAAGAAGTATTCCAGAAATTGTTTTTATAACTCTTTTCAATCTTTCTTTTTATAGCAAATTAGCCTTGATATTAATATTTTTATGATTTAGCTGGCTGTGATTACACAAATATTTTATTGAAGCTATTGATAACTTAGATAAAACCCCTTATTACATTGCTCGCCGACAAGGAAAAAGCCACAGTAAAGCATACTGTAGTGAAGTTATGCCAAGATTATTTAACAGGTTCATGTCTCTTTATTTATATAGTTTTGAATCTAACATGCGTTGAGCATCACTGCTTGCGGCTTTAGGTGCTCCTGGGATTGGTCAATTGATTTATCACAGCACCGAATTAACGCAAAACATGAGTCAGTTAGGTATCCCATTAGGCATCCTGCTGTTAGTAGTTATTGCATTAGAGGTAATTAATTTAGTACTTAAAAAACATGTTTTTGAAGTTAAATCCAGAGACATTAAAACACGCAATTACAATCAATTAGCAAAGCAATGAGACTGAAGATTACTGATAAAAACACTGATTTTTATTTTCAGTATAGCTATTGCTGTATGATCTTTTGCTACAATCAACTTACAGAAAATGACTGCTTCAGCAACACTTTCTAACTTTTTAAAAAACATTTTTACTCCTGACTGAAATATTTTCGAAAACGTTTTAGAGCCAAACTTTTTTGAAAGTAATTTTGGGATGTTAGTACAGAGCTTAATGTTAGCAGTGATGACATTGACAATAACACTCGTTCTTTCTTTTGCACTAGCACCTTTTGCAACAACAAGACTTTCGAAATCAGGCTCAGTTTATTGCTCAAAGTTTTTCATTGCATCACTAAGACTCATTCCAGAAATCATTATTTTCTTTATTTTTAAACCTATTATCAACGATGCAACAACACTTATCATTTTCATTTTAGGAATATGTTCGATGGGCTCATTCACTAAACAATTTGCGGAAATGATTGACAATGTCGATGAGGAGATTATTGCTAATTTAAAAATGCAAGGCTGGTCAAAATCAAAAATTTATTTCAGATATGTCTTGCCTAGTGTCAAAAAAGATTTAGTTAGTTTAAGCTTATTCTACTTTGAAAACGCCTTTAGAAATATTATTACATACAGTGCAATAGTTGGTCAGAATATGATAATGGGTTACAAGATTTCTAATCTATTAAATGAAAGAGGAACTCATTTATCTAAAGCGGCAGCAATTATGTGAATAGCAACGGCAGCCATTTTTGCAATCAATATTTTGAGTGAAATTATAATTTGAAGAATTAACACTATTAGCTATGACATAAGCTACTGACAAAAATTAAAAATTATGTTCACTAAAAAAAGCCACTCTTTTGTAAAAATAATAAAATTGAAGAGAGGTAAACATGAATAAGTACTGAAATTTAAATAAAGGCGACGAAATCAGAGTAATTGCCCCTTCAAGAAATCTTAATTTAATAGGTAAACCTAACACTGACCTTGCTATAAAAGTACTAGAAGAAATGGGCTTCAAAGTAACTTTTGGTAAAAATGTTTATGAAAACGGAAGACGTTTTTCATCATCTATAGAAAGTAGAGTTAATGACATTCACGAAGCCTATCAAGACAAAAATGTTAAATTGATTTTAACAGTTATAGGTGGGTTCAATTCTAATCAATTACTGCCTTACTTGGACTGAAGTTTGATAAAAAATAATCCAAAACCTTTGTGTGGATTCAGTGACATTACTGCCTTAATTGTGTCAATTTATGCTAAAACTCAAAACATTAACTTCTACGGTCCTCATTTTAGTAGTTTTGCAATGATTCAAAATTCAGAGTTCATTAAACAACAATTTAAAGAAATGTTTTTAGAAACTGACGAGCCATTCAAAATGAAAGAGTCAGACAAATGAAGTGACGATATGTGATTTTTAGATCAAGAGAACAGAGTTTTTGAACAAAACACGAAAAGATTTGTTATTAATCCAGGAATAGCACAGGGAAAATTATTTGGTGGTAACTTATCAACCATTGCCTTAATAAGAGACACGGAATACTGACCTGACTTAAATGATGATATGATTTTCTTCACTGAATCAGTTTCGGCATATTCTTATGATGAATTTGAAAGAATGCTAGTATCATTAACACAATCAAAATGATTTAAAAACGTTAAAGCTTTAATGATCGGAAGAATGCAAAACGGTTCAAAACTGAGTCTTGAGGAAATCAAAGAAATTATCGACAACATTGATGTGTTGAAAAACATTCCTGTTATTGCCAATTTAGATTTTGGACACACAATGCCACTAAGTATTTTACCTGTTGGTTTAGAAGCTAAACTTGATACAAGTAAAGAAGATTTTCTAATTGTCGAAAGATAGAATTATCACTCATTATGAGTGATTTTTTTATTTTTCTTTTGAGAAATTAAGAAATAAAAAACACTCTCATTTGAGAGTGTTGATCACGTTAATGATATGGCTGCCCTTGTTAGATTCGAACTAACGCATGGCGGTACCAAAAACCGCTGCCTTTCCGCTTGGCTAAAGGGCAATTTATGGTGGGAGGGGAGGGATTCGAACCCCCGAACCGTAAGGAAGTGGGTTACAGCCACCCGCGTTTGGCCGCTTCGCTACCCTCCCATTTCTATTGCTTTAATAATTATACACAATTTTAATTTTTTGTGAAATTTTTTGTTCATAAAGAAAAATAGCCCCTAAAGGCTATCTCGCTAATTATCAAATGTTGACTCTTTTTTCTGGAGACATATACATTGGATCGTCTTCAGTAATATCGAATTCTTTGTAAAAATCATCCATGTTTGCAAGTTGTATATTTGCTCTTAATTTTGTAGGAGCATGAACATCGGTTTGAAGCAAGTTTTTAGCAGTTTCCAGTAAATATTTTGCTCTTCAAATAGTTGCATAATTAATCATAAACTCTTTAGCATTAAAATCTTTTTCTAATTTAGCTGCTTCATATGCACAAGCAACTCCACCATTATCAGCAATGTTTTCACTGACAACTAGTTTTCCATTACATTTACCTGCAAAAGTTTCAACACCATCAAATTGAGCAATGATTCCCTGTGCCTTTTGTTCAAAGTTTTTTCTATCTTCATCAGTTCATCAATTTACCATGTTTCCATTTTCGTCGAAATTTGCACCATTATTATCAAAGGCATGGCTAATTTCGTGAGCAATAACAACACCAATTCCACCAAAATTTTGTGAACTAGTTTGTTCTAGTGAATAGAAAGGAGCTTGTAAAATAGCGGCTGGAAAAACAATTTTATTTTGAGTCGGACTGAAATAAGCATTAACTTCACTAGGAGACATTGATCATAGTTTGTTGTTTGAATCTTTATCTACATTATTTAATACTCACGCTGTTTTAAGTTCAACAAAATTTAAAACGTTTTCCAGTAAGTTTGAACCCTCTTCATATGTTTTAGTTTTCATTAAATCATAGTAAGATTCAATTTCATCAGGATACCCAATTGACACTTCCATAGTATCTAATTTTTTTAGTGCCATATTGATTGTATCTTTTGACAATCAAGTGTTTTTTGCTAGACGTTTTTTGTAAATTTCAATCATGCTTTTTGTTAAGTGCTCAACGTCAGCTTTGGCTTCAGGACCAAAGAAATGCAAACCATAGTAAGTTCCTACTGGCATTTTGAAGAATGATAAAGAACTTAGTAATGCAATTCTTTCTTGACTTTCAGCTTCTTTTGAACCGGTAAATGCTCTTCTGAATTCACCAGCAATAATTCTTAATTCATCAGAAAGATAAGCTGAGTAACTTACCAATGTTGCGATGTATAATCTTGCTTTGTAATTTTCAAAATTATCATCAGATAACAATGTATCAATTTCATTTACAAACTTAGGATATCCAACAACAACCATTTCAGGTTTTTTGTTAATTGTTTGTTCAATTAACTGAGCTAAATTAACTTTTGAAGATTTAGTTTTAAGCTCTTCAAGTGCGGTTGGATTGTAAAAATTAGTGTAAACAGCTGCGTATTCAGGCTCTATTGATAAAGGTAATAAAGTTTTGTCGAAAGCAAAGGCTTTTTGTACCATTTGTTTTGCATCTTGTTCGCTTTTGCCAACAAAAGCAAGCAATTTAATAGCCATTTTTTCATATGCATCTAATAGTTTAGTTTTTCTTTCTTCTTCTTGGTAAGGTTTAGTTGAACCCAAAATCAAGCTGTTTGGAAAAACAAATAGAACTTGTTTTTTCGAATTTTTGAAATCTGCTTCTACATCAAATTCAACCGGAACATACAATCCTTTTAGAACAAGTAAACGATAATTCTCAAAAACATCTTTAAATGAGTGCAATTTTTCAATTTCAGCAAGTAAAGGTAAGATTGGTTTTATTCCTAGTTCTTGACGCTTGTTTCAATCTAAAGACATTTTAAAAAACTTAACAAAATTTTGAATTTTAGAGTCATTTGGAACTGATTTTTCGTCATTTTTTCAGTTAAAAAATAACTCTTTTAGCTGTTCTTCAACTTTGTCGTAGATGTCAACAAATGAACCGGCAGATGTACGATCAGGCTTGATTTGAGTTTTTTCCATTCACTCTTTGTTTATTTCTTCATAGAAGTCAATTTTAAGTTTATTGGCATCGTATTTTGACATTATTATTTCCTTTCTTCATCAACTAATTCTTTCGCTTTTTCTAAAGCCACCGACAAGAATGTAGTAATTCCACGGTTTTGCATTGTTGCTCCATACAGTCTATCTACTCTTTCCATTGTTCCTTGACGGTGAGTAATAACTATAAATTGAGTATCTGCTTTCAGTTTGTGCAAGAATTCAGCAAAACGAATAACGTTAGCTTCATCAAGAGCAGCTTCAACCTCATCCAAAATACATAGTGGCAGCGGTTTAGCTTTAAGGATAGAGAATAATAGAGAAATTGCAATTAGCGCTTTTTCTCCCCCTGAAAATAGTTTTAAATTTTTGATTGATTTTCCTGGTGGTTGAGCAATGATGTCTAAGCCTGAATCTAGAAGGTTATCGGGTTCAGTAAAACGAATTTCAGCCATACCCCCACCAAACATCTTGTTAAAAACATACTTGAACTCATTATTGACCAAGTTGACGGTGTTCTTAATCTTAGCAATGATCATTTTGTCCATTTCGTCAATAGCTTGATTAATTTTGTTTACTGCTTCAGTTAGTTCATCTTCAGTTTTCTTGTGAATGTCATAACGTTCTTGAACTTCTTTTACTTGCTCGATTGCTTGAAGGTTAACATTACCTAGCTCTTTGATTTCTTGTTGTAGTTGAAGAACAATTTTCTTAGATACTGAATAGTCAATTTCTGGGTTGTAGTATTCTTCTTTAGCAACTTCAAATGTTAAAGAATATTGTTCACTTAAACGTCTTGCAGCTTGTTGAATAATTGCTTCGTTTCTTGTTTTTTCAATCGAAACACGGTTAAATTGCTCGCTTTCAAAACGATATTTGCTGTCTAATTTTGTTTTCTTATCAATAATTAGATTTAAACGTGCATTAACAGCATTTTGGTGCTGCTTTGTAGTTTCTAAAAGTGCTTCTTTTGCGCTTTTTTGACTAGCTAAAATTTCTATTGACTCAACGAAATTGATATTTTCATTCAGTTGTATTTTCTCTTTTGCTAGTGCTTCATAACGAACTGTTAATTCATCAAATTCTTTTGTGTCTTTTAACACGTTTTCATTGATTTTAACTGCTTCAATCATTAATTCGCGAGCAGCACTAGTATGTTTGTTGTACTGTAATTCTAATTCTTGTACTTCAGTCTCGAAACGCGTAATTTCTTCTTCAATATTTGGTAGTAAGTCTTCAAGTTTTTTGATATTTTCATCTAATTGGAAAACGTTGTTAGTTTGTGGTGCTTGTCCTCCAGTAATAACCCCACCAATACGAATGATATCTCCTTCAAGAGTAACAATCATGTATCTTTTTTCAAGAAGTTGTGAAATTTTTGTTGCTTCATCAATGTTATTAGCAAGGATGATGTGTCCCATTAGAAAGCGTTTTAATTTATCAAATTCAGGTTTAGTGTTAATAAAATCCGCAAGAACTCCCACAAATCCAGGGTGTGTTTTTGCAACTCTTATATGGTCTTCACGAATACTTCTTTCACTAATTGAAGCAAGGGGGATAAATGATGTTCTTCCACCTTTGTTTTTCTTCAAGAATTCAATTGCTTCAACAGCTGTTTTGTCATCAGTAACAACAATGTTTTGAAGTGCATTAGCTAAAACCACTTCGACAGCTGTTGCATATTGAGATGGAACTTCTAACAGCTGAGCAACTGTTCCTTTAAAACCTTTAAATAAATGTGAGTGGTCTAAGATTAATTTTGTTGCACGAGCAAAGTTTAGACCATTATCTTTCATATCTTTAAGGTTGCTAATTCTTGCTTGCACATCACTTCTTTGCTTGTAAACAACAGATCTTTTGTTTTTTACTTCATATATGTTTTCACTAAATTTAAGTGCTTGTGAAGATTCTGTTTGTGACTTTTCTTTGTAATCTTTTTCTAATTGTTTAAAGCTGATAATTCTAGCATTAAGTTCTTCAATTCTTGCTTTTAGTGTTGAAATTTCTTCTTCTTTCGAAACATTAATTTTTCCTTGAAGAATTCATTCTTGTTGTTGTTTTGTGCCTGCATCACGAAGTTTTAGATTAACAATTTGTTCACTAATTTCTTCAATTTCTGAACGCAATTTTTCAACTTCGGAATCAACATTGGTTCTTTCTTTTGAGACAACTGTTGCTTCATTTTCTAAAGCTTTAATTTCGTCACTTAATTGTTTAAGAACTTCTTCACCTGCTCCGTTTTCATTTTGAATTTTTGAATTTTTGTTTTGTGCTTGGTCAATTTCGTGAACTAAAAGACTGATTTCTACATCTTTCAATTGGTTGCTTTTTTCAATGTATTCTTCAGCTTTTGAAGCTTGTCTTTTTAGTGGAGTAAGTTGCTTATCTAATTCTTGAACTTTAGCTGCAATAACATTCAGTGATTCCTCAGTCTTTTGAAGCTTACTTAGTGCTTCTTTTTTTCTTGTTTTATACATGCTGGTTCCAGCCGCTTCTTCAAAGAATTCTCTTCGTCTTTCAGGAGTAGCTTCAGCAACATCGCTAATAGTTCCTTGGCTAATAATAGCTAGCGAAGATTTAGAAATACCAGATTGCATTGCAATCTCTTTAATATCTTTCATTCTTGCTAGTTCGCCATTGATGTAGTACTCGTTTGAACCTTTTCCACGGTTAAGAACACGGCTAATAGTGAAGACATCGTGTGGAATATTTACTGCTCTATCACTGTTGTCAAAAGTTAAAATAACTTCTGCTCTTTCCATTGGTTCTTGACTCTCAGAACCAGCAAAAATAACATCACTCATTGTGTCACCACGTAATGCTTTTGAGCTAGTTTCTCCAAGAACTCAACGAATAGCATCATTAATATTACTTTTTCCTGAACCATTTGGCCCAACAATAGCAACAATTCCTCCGTCAAATTTTAGAGTTACACGATCAGCAAAAGATTTAAATCCATGTGCTTGTACTTCGATTAATTTCATATTAAACTCCTAAACTTTCTAAAGCGTGAAGAGCAGCATTTTCTTCAGCTTCTTTTTTACTCTTACCTTCACCCGTTCCATAGACAGTTTTATTGCAAAAAACTTTCGAAATAAAACCATTCTCATTGGCAAGAGTTTCATAGTGAATAGTTTTCTCAGCAGATTGCATATATTCTTGAAAAAGTGACTTAGGATCTTTATTTTCTTTTTTAACTAA
Organism: Mycoplasma sp. 1573; assembly: GCF_053851775.1. Taxonomy (NCBI): domain Bacteria; kingdom Bacillati; phylum Mycoplasmatota; class Mollicutes; order Mycoplasmatales; family Mycoplasmataceae; genus Mycoplasma; species Mycoplasma sp. 1573. Next base: position 206,868 of record NZ_JBSQBG010000001.1, read on the forward strand.
TTTATCAAGAGCAGGATAAATAGTTTTTTGTAAAACTTTTTCTACACCATCAAATCCGATTTCTAAGTAAATTGCAGCGATTAAAGACTCAAAAAGGTCAGCATTAGCTTTCTTAGAATCTTTTAATCCTGTTGCTCCTTTTGAGACACGCAATAAATCAAACAATTTTAACTCGTGACTTATTTCGGCAATGAAATTAGTTTTGACTGTGGCAGCTCTAAGTGTTGTTGCTTTTCCTTCAGTCAAACTCTGAAAATGATTGAATATATACTCAGTAACTTTTAGTTGTAATACTGCATCGCCCAAAAACTCGTGGTATTCATATGATTGCTTTAATTGATTTTCATTTGCAAAAGTGCTATGAGTAAAAGATATTACGAAATTGTCTCAATTTTTGACTTTATTAGCATCAATATCAAAATTACTCAACAAATTTGATACCTTAGTTTTAAATTCTTCAAAAGTTCAATTATTCATTTTGCTCCATGGTTTGTTTAATTTTATTTACCACGTCATTTTCCAAGGCTAATTTAATTTGATTTAAAGCACCTAAAAAAGCTTTTTCATCACTCGCTCCGTGTGACTTTAAAACTATCTTATCAAGACCAACAATGAAGGCTGAACCAACGTTCCGATAATCAAATTTTTCTTTGATTTTGTAAAACGGTTTACGCAAAATTAAAGCACCAATTTTAGTGAAAAAGTTTTTTGTAATTTCTTTTTTTAGCAATCTTCCAAATGTTAAAAAACTTGTTTCCATAGTTTTCAAAACCATGTTTCCTGCATAACCATCAACTATAACAACATCACAAATATCCTTGAATAAATCTTTTGGTTCCACGAAACCAACATATTCATAATTTAATTTTTCGAGCGTTTTAATTTGTTGATTTGCTTCTTTAGCTCATTGTGGTCCTTTATAGTCTTCAGAACCAATGTTCAATATTCCTACACGAACTTTATTGTTGTTAAAAAGTACTTTACTAAATTCAGAGGATACACTTGCTCACTGAGTCAAATATTCAGGTTTTGTGTCTAAATTTGCACCAACATCAAGCAACAATCAGTGCCCGTCAATTGCTTTTGGTATCATTGGCATAAAAGCGGGTCTAGAAACATTAGGAAGCCTCTTGATTTTTAGCATAGCCATTGCCAAATACGAACCGGAATCCCCGCTGCTTAACAATGCTTGTGCATCACTGTTATTTAAGTAATTAATGGCATCCAACATTGATGAAGGCTTTTTAATAACATCGCGAAGGTTATCGCTTTTTTCTAACAAGATTGGCGAGTGATGAAACTCAATGTTTGTTGCTAAAGGTTTGTTTAATTGTTTCAAAATTGTTTCATCACCAAATAGAACTAATTTAAATTGCGGATTCGCATTAGCAAAAGAATTTGCTGCTTTCAAAGCTTCTAAACTTCCATTATCATTGTTTAAAATATCAAAAACTATTTTTTTCATATTTATTATTCAACACTAATGTAGTAAGGGTAAAGTGCCTGTCCACCAGCATTGATTTCAACTTCGATTTCATAATTAGTTTGAATGTAATTTTTTAATTCTTGTGCGTCAGCTTCACTTGCTTCCTGACCGTAGAAAATGTTAACAATTTCGCTATCATCATCAATCATTGAGTCAAAAAGACTAATAGCAGCTTGATTATGCGTTTTATGAGTTGAAACTACTTTGCCCTTTGAAATTGCAAGATATGAACCTTTTTTAATCTTAACACCATTCAATTTAGTGTCTTTTACAGCATAAGTAACTTCAGCGGTTTTTACTGAACGAACTGCATCTTTCATATTTTCTTCATTATCTTTAGCACTAGAATCTTCATTAAAGTTTAAGGCAGCAGCAAGTCCTTCCATTTGGTTTTTAGTTGGAATAATAACAATATTTTTCTTACCACTAATTTGCGAAGCTTGTTGTGCTGAAAGAATGATGTTTGAATTATTTGGAAGAATGAAGACAGTTTTAGCATGAATTTTTTCTATTGCTTTAAGAACATCTTGGATTGAAGGGTTGTTAGTTTGTCCTCCTTCAATTACAATGTGTGCTCCATATTCTTTGATTAAATTTGTAATACCTTCACCAGAGTTGCATGAAATTAATCCACATTTAACTTGGATTTTTTCATTATCTTCAGTTGTTTTTTTGGCTTTTTCAGCATTTTCTTTTGACTTGTTTGCTTGTTGAGTCATGTTTTCAATCTTGATTTTAATAAACTCACCCAATGATTGCACTGAATTTAAAATATTTCCAGGTTTAATTGCATGAACGTGGACTTTTAAATATGAGTCATCTTGAACGACAACAATTGAATTTCCATGTTTTTCTAATTTTTTAACCAAGTAATTTTTATCGAAACTATGTGGTTTTTGTAATTCAACAATAAATTCAGTACAGTAACCAAATTCACCATCAAAAACTTCATTGTCATTGATAAATTTATTAATGCTGTCAGTGCTTTCTTTCTCTTCAACAGGATTTCCAGATAAGTATGCTGAAATACCTTCAAAAATCTTAACTAGACCTTCTCCTCCTGAGTCAACAACTCCAACTTCTTTTAAAATTGGTAATAGTTCAGGGGTTTTATCACAACTTTGACGAGCGTATTCATAAGCTTTGCTAAAGACATTAGAAATTTCGGCCGAAGCCAAAACATTTTTAGCAAGTTGTTCGCTAGTTTCACGAATAACTGTCAAAATTGTTCCTTCAACAGGTTTTAAAACAGCTTTGTATGCTGTTTCTTTTGCTGATTTAAATGCTTGAACAACTTCTGATGCTGTGGCTTGTTTTTTATTTTTAAATTCGTTAGCAAAACCTCTAAATATTTGTGAAAGAATGACTCCCGAGTTTCCTCTAGCACCCATAAGCATATTTTGTGCAACTAAGTTAGCAACGTAACTAAGTTCTTGGCACTGACTATCATCTATTTGCATCAAGGCGTTTCGCGCTTCTTGGATTGTTGCATTCATGTTGGTTCCAGTGTCTCCATCAGGAACAGGGAAAACATTCAATGCGTCTACTTGGTTTTTATTGTTACTTAAATTGTTTGCCGCGGATATAACTGCATACTTTCAATCTTTTCCGTTAATAGTCTTCATTATTCAATACCTCTAATAAAAATATTCAAATTTTGCAAGCTCATTTTTTGTTTTTCTAATCGATAGATAATTCTTTGACTAATTTCATCCGCTAGTCCTTTTACACTAACGCTTGAAAGAATTATCAAAGCAATTTTGATGCTTACTTGATTTTCGTTAATGTTGATTTCAATTCCTTTGTCAAAATCATTTTCTAATGTAGTTGCAGGTTCATCAAAATTAAGCGACGAAAAGCCTATAACTCCTACAACTCTTGATACAATTCCAGTGATTTGTTCTTTGATGTCTACTGTTTTCATATTTGAGAATTATACCACACCTCCTTTTTTCTGTTAGGTATAACCTAACAAGCTTCCTAAAGACTCAAAAACAAAAACAAGTGCCTTTTTGTGTTAAAATAATACATATTATTCGAATAATCTATACGTAAAGGAGTTTTAAATGCCAGGAAAAGATCAATTAACCGGTAAAAAAGCTCTAAGCGGTAACAAAAGATCACACGCTCTAAACGCTACAAAAAGAAGATTTGATCTAAACTTACAAAAAGTTACTGTCTTAGAAAATGGGCAAAAGAAAACATATCGTGTTACTGCAAAAACTGCAAGAACATTGAAAAAATATGGACTTACAGCTTAATTAAAATTCATGAAATGATGTGTCGCTTAGGCGGCATTTTTTATTGCTTGTATAATTAGAAAATATGGAATTAAATAACGTGATTAAATTTATTAATTTTTCAGGATCTTATACTAGTTCAAAGTCAGCACAACTCCACAACATAAATACAGAAATTCAAAAAAGTGATTTTTTAGCAATTATTGGACCTTCAGGAGCAGGAAAAAGCACTTTTTTAAATGCTATTTTCAAAGAATTAAAGTCAGTAAGTGGAGATATAGAATTTGAAAATATTTCAATTTATAAAATGACTAAAAAGCAACGCAAAAACATGCTAAAAAATATTGCTTATTTTTCACAAGAAAATATTCTGATCGAAAATGATACTGTGCTAAAAAGTATTGCTCGTGAGTACTTTTTCAGTTTTCTGACTGCTAAAAGGTTTGATAAAATAAATTCAATTTTAAAAGAATTGAATTTAGCAGACAAAAAATATGAGCCCATTGCTAAATTGAGTGGCGGACAAAAGCAAAGACTGCAACTAGCAAAGCTATTTTTAAAGAAAAAAGATCTTTTTTTAATTGATGAACCGACAAATAATTTAGATATAAAAATGAGTGATCTTTTTGTTGAAAAATTGCAAAAATTACATAGCGAACAAAATATAACTATAGTGGCAATAATGCACGATATCAGTCTTGTTAAAAAATATTTCAAACATTATATCGCTATAAAAAATGGCACAATTTTCAGCCAGGGAAAAGTTCAATTATTATCTGAACAAGAGATTCAAAAAATCTTCGAGTAATATTTCAAAAGCAGTCATTGACTGCATTTTTTGTATCTTTTTACTTACTTTTTGTCTCTCAAGAGATTGAAAATGCAAAGCAATATATTAAAATTTAAATAGTTAAAATAAATATTAATTACTTAAGGTTCAAGAATGGAAAAAATATATAAAGATTCAATTATTTTCGGTATGGATAATTCTTGAGAATTAGCTCAAGAAATTGGACAAATTTTAAATATTGAGGTTCAAAAGCCAAAAAAAACTGTCTTTAGCGATGGCGAAAGAATGATTTCTAGTGAAATAACAGTAAGAAATTTAAACACTTACGTTATTTGTAATACTGGTTCACCAGTTAACGATAACTACATGGATATTTTGATTTTTATTGACTCGCTAAAGAGAGCAAGTGCAAAAACTATTAATGTTGTTATGACTTACTATGGCTATGCACGTCAAGATAGAAAAGTAGACGGAAGACAACCAATCAGTGCCAAGTTAATGGCCGATTTATTACAAACTGCTGGAGTCACAAAACTTATTACTGTTGACTTGCACAACTCATCGATTCAAGGTTTTTTTGATATTCCTCTAGATGATTTAAAAGGACAATTAATTTTTGCTGAAGAACTAAGAAAACGCGAGCATAAATTTACTGTTACTAGCCCTGATCATGGTGGTGCTGTTCGTGCACGTCAGTTGTCAGAAATTATTTCTCATGATGTGCAAATTGCAATTGTTGACAAAAGAAGAACTGCTCCAAATGTGAGTGAAGTAATGGGAGTTTTAGGAGATGTTAATAACAAGAATGTTGTTATCATCGATGACATTATTGATACAGGTGGAACAATCATCAAAGCAGCCCATGTTTTAAGAGAAAATGGCGCAAAACAAGTTATAGTCGCTGCTACTCACGGAATATTTTCAAAAGGTTTTGAAATGTTTGAAAATGATGATGTTATTAGCGAAGTTATCATCACTAATTCGCTAGCAACAGAACACTTAAAAAAATTCAAAAAAATCAAAATTCTTTCGCTTGGTTTCTTATTGGCTCATGTTATAAAATCAAACATTGAAAGAAAATCAATAACAGGAATTTATAATGCTTTCAAAACAGGAAACTTCGAAGATTTTTCTTAATTATTTACCCAACTTAAGCAACGATCAAATTGATAAACTTTATCAATATTATGAAATGATTGAAGAAAAAAATCAAGTTATGAATTTAACTGGTTTCACCGATGAAAGACTAGTCAAAGAAGGCTTGATTGAATCAATTTTACTGCTTGAAAAAGCTTTCGACTTATCTGAAAATAAAGTTTATACTCTTGCAGATATTGGTGCAGGAGCTGGTTTTCCTAGTGTACCTTACTTAATAGTAAATAAAGATAAAGTAAAATTGAGCGTAATCGAGCCGATGCAAAAACGATGTTTGTTTTTAAAGGAAGTATCACAGAAATTAAATCTAAATATTGAAATAATAACCAAACGTGCCGAAGACGTAAAAGACAAAAAGGAATATTTTGATTTAGTAACAGCACGCGCAGTTACAGAATTAAAGAAACTTTTAGAAATAAGCTGTCAGTTAGGAAAAATAGGTTCACAACAAGTTTTTATTAAAAGTAAAAATATTAATCAAGAACTACAAGATTCAGAAAAAATAATAAAAACACTGAAAATAAACACTGAAATCAACACTTTTTACTTTGAAAACACCCGTGAAAACAACTTGGTGAAAGTGTATAAAAAAAATTCAGCCCCTGAGTCTTATCCTCGTCCTTGAGCAGTCATTAGCAAAGAAAAATAATAATTTTAGATAGAGTTTCAAAAAACTCTATTTTTTTGCATTTTTTTGAATTTTGCTAAAATATTATTATTTATTAATAATAAACACCAAAAGAGGTAGACATGATTCGTTTGTTAAAAGAGGTTTTTAAATCACTTTCTAAGAACAAGATTACAGTCATAGGTTTGACAATTCTAATGTTTATAACTTGTGGAATTTTTACACTTCTATTTGACGTTAAAAAAAGTTATACAACTACTCTTAAAAATTTCTCACAAGTTTCTAGACAGCAAGATTTAACTGTTGACTTAGACGTTAACCCTTCAGGAACTGCTCCTAATGAAGGATATAGTCAAGTTGATGATAATGGTAATACAACCACTCAACCAGATATATATGTTCCTGAAGAAAATACAAGCTTCAATTCAGTTGAACGTAATTTAAACATCCCGACTGAATATATGAACTACTTACCACTTGAAAAATTAACTAAAAACTCAAATGATAAAGGTTCATATGTTGATACCGAAAGCTTTCAAACCTGATTTTGAAATTCTTTAAGGGGTAACAGAAATGTGGTTTTTGATTTTGAAAACAACAAAATCAAATTTTTAGATAACGAAGTTGCTAACTTATACAAAGTTGTTGATAACGAATATGTCTTGCAAAAAAGCAAAACAACAATTGATAAAAATACTCAATTCAAATTCATTAAACCTTTTAAATTAAGTGATATTGCCAAAGTAATAAACACTTCCGGTGACGACTATGTTAAAAAAGACGACTATCTAGTTAACCCTGGTGATTTATTTATTAATCCTTTTACACAAGAAGCTACTTTCGATATATCACAATATCAAACTTGAGATTTGACTGAAAATGTGCTAGTTATTAGTGGAAGCAATGTTTTAAAATCATTAGGTTTTGTTGAAAATAATGGTCGTTGATACTTTAGTAATAGTGCAAAAGATTTAAGTTTTAAAAATAAAGATGACATAACAAAAAGAGATATTAATCCTAATGCTGTGTTAAATGATACTTTCAGCTTAACAAATTATTTTTTGGACAATAATTTAAAAACTTTAGAATTCAACAAAAATGCAACGAAAACTTTTTCAAGTAATGATGAATATACAATTCCAACAGATTGAGTTCAAACAGTTGAAAAGAAGACTGAATTTATTCGTCGTAATTACAAGCTAAATTGAGACTACAACAAGCAAGAATCAAAATCAAATTGAACCGGAACATATTTAACTTACATAAGCCAAATTTACAATCAAAATAACAAGCAACTTCCTAAAGATATTAAAGAATTTAGCTATTGAGTAAAAAATATTAGTACGAGAAGATCAATAGGTAACAATCCTTTTGGTTCTTGAAACTCAGTTTTAGAAAACATTTCGCCAGAAGATACTACTATCAAACTTGCAACGAAAAATAATCATCCTACTTCTTTAACAAAAGACACAATCCGCGAAATAGAAGGCTATGACGATAACTGGACCACACTTGCTAAAAATCAGTGATTTAAGAATATTTCAGACACATCTATTTTGCAGCAAAAAAGAAACAACATAAGTTCAGGAGCAAGCAAAATTGCTCAAAACAGCATTATTGATGAGGTTATTTCTAAGGCAGGCCTAGAAAATGTTGGATTAAGAAAAACTATCACTGTCGATAATATTAATGATGAAGAAAATACAAAGACAGTTTTCCACTTTATTAATACCGGTGATCGTAACATGGTTGTGGATGGAGTTAAACAAAATGTTGGAAAAATGTTTAATGAACAATCAAATCCTTCAATTTTAAACTCATCAATTAATCCTCAAAATTTAGATGAATACTTATTGGTAAAAGATGAATCTAAAAAAGATAGAATTTACAAATTACCTTCAATTTATGCATCTTCAATCATCACATACATTTATCGTGGATATACTCCAGATCCCGCTTATTTAGATGTTAATGTGTTGTTTGAAAATTACACTGACTACTATCCAGAAACTAAAATTCCTTATCAAAGAGCAGCAAAGATAGTGACACTGACTTCGGAAAAAACAAACACTATTAATGTGCAATACGGAATTACAAAAGCACCTTCAAAAAGTGGTGCAACAAAATACATTATTCTGGAACTAAAAAATGTAAATGGTCAAGAGATTTGACAAAAAGCACTATTTTCAAACCAGTCTTCTGAATTAACCATTGAACAGTTAAGTGATTTTTTAATTAAGAACAATTTAACAATTAATGCAAAAATTGGTGACAATGGTTGAGCAAAAATTGACAGTGTTTATAAAAACTCAACATCTTTACCGTTACTAGTTGGGTCAGTTGACTCAAACGCTGTTGAAGATATTACTCAAAATAACTCAATTGGAGTTTTAATTAAACAAATTAAAGATGCTGTTTTATCTACTCAGTTATCAAAAATAATTACTGAGAATCAATTAGATAGAATTCTTTACTCAGGACAACTGGCTGTAGAAAAAAATAAATTTCACAACCTTCTTGCCACAGGGAAAACTAACGACCAAATTGTGCAACTTGTTATTTTTGACTGACTATATAATTTAACTCAGCCACTGAATATTGATGGTGTGACTGTTGCAAATACTAATGGAAATGCCTTCATTTATTCAATCTTTAACAATATTATTAATTACATTCGTTCTGAGTATCAAAAACAAGCCACGGACGAACAGAAAAGACAATATTTGAGTGACCAATTGAACTCAATTGAGTCTTTAATCAGTAGTTTTACCGGCGCAACTAACGGATTGTTAGGCAACATTATTCCGAACTTTAGACTTGGAGACTTGACTTGATACATTAAAGATTTTGAAGCGCTGTTAAGCAGTGTTAGTCAATTGATTAGCTCACTAGACTTTATTAAGTTTTCAACCTTAGTTCACAATTGATATCAACAACATCCATACAAAATTTATTCAAACCCTAATTCTGAATACTGAATCCTTTCAAATGAAGAAAAATTAAACTTCTTGCTACAAAGTTTTGATGAATTAAAGCTAAAAACAGCACTGAAATCTTTGGTTTCACAGATAAATTTCAACGCATTGTTAAATCCGTCACAACCGCATAGTATTTATCAACTAATTGTCAAAAGTTATGTAGATGCAGACAAAGAATTGAGTACCGCAAACAGAAACTCGATTAAAACACTGTTTGAAAAATTTAATGCTTACAAAGACGGCTCAAAAGAACCTTATAGCAATGTTGCTGAAGGTTTAAACGAATTAATTGATTTATTTTCACTGAAAAACCTAACTCAATCATTCAATTATTTCTTAGCAAAAAACCTACACAAAATTGAATTGGTAATTGGTTCAATCAGTTTCAAAAATAATTACACAAGAACGATTAAACAAAACGAGTTTTTAGCCTCTGTCATTGCTTCAATTAGTCAAGTGTCAGAACAGTCAAATACTAAATCAGTCAATAAATTCAAACAATTTAAAGAAGCACTAACAACAATTTTCAACTTATCAAGCGCAACCTACAAACCTATTGACTTAATCGGTTTACAGCTTCCTGCCGAAGATAAAAATAAAATATCAATTACTGATGTAGGACTATTTAGTCTATTAGGTTTTGCCAAAAAAGATTCAAAAACTAGTTATGTTGACAATTCTATAGGTGCTTACGATTTAGACAAAATGTCAGCATTAAGAAATAAAATCGCACAAGGAAATAGTGACTTAACAATCGAAGAAACTAATTTCTTGTCTTCAGTCGTACAAGTTTCAAGTGCCGATTTTAATGATTTAGCTAAAGTAGTAGTTAAACTTGATAACTATATTAATCTTGTTAAAAAACTAAAATTACAAAACTACAGCTTAACAAGCAATCAAGTTAATTTAACATTTAAAGACGACGTAACCAAACAAGTTAAATCTTTTGGAGACTTAGCTTATCGTTCAGCTTTATTAAACCCACAAGATCCAGTCTATGACGGTTACTTTAAGCTTCTTTACAACAACATTAGTCCGCTTTTAAAACAATTTATGGCTAATGACACAAACGGAACAATCAATCAGGAATTAGTACTGTTTTCACCATGAATTAGTTTGGCCTACCAATTAAGGAATTCAAGATCTGAAATTTCATTAACTGATGTACAAAAAATTCTTTTAAACTTATTTGAATTTGCACAAAGCCAGGACGTAAAAAATATAGTTCTAAACTATGGTGCGGTTGCTAACCCTATTCCTTCATTTGGTTCAATATTAGGAGCGGATGAAAACAATAATGCAACTAAACTAAAAATCAGCTATGGATTAAGTGACAATCTTGCCACAACTCAACAAGTAATTAATGCAAACATAATTGATAAATTTATTGCACAATTACCAGTTAATTTGCAAACTAATAATCAAATTATCAAACAAGTATTAAGTGATAACATTTATCAACTAGTTCAACAATTTAGCTTGATTAATTCTGCAACTATTTTCCCTACATTCTTTGTTCAAAGTCAAAAAGAGTTTCTAAATAGTTTTATAAAATCAAATGCTTCTACATTAGAACCTTTAGTTGTTAGCGATTATGAATTAGACATTCTTTATCGCGATATGTTGGCTGCTACAAAATTATCAAAAACAGTAAGCATTTTTGGTCTAAACAGTGCAATTTTAAACCCTTACATTGCTCTAAGTTTTCCACAAATTTTACTATGATCAGCTATTACTGAAAAGACTAATGTCGGAAATCTAAAATACATCTTGGATAATTTACCAAACACAATTGAAACAATGAGTCTTGATCAGCTTGCTAAGATGCTTGAACCTTTATACTTTGCTCCGCTTGATAAAAATGCCGGAACAAATGAATCTGAAGGAGATAAAAACATTGAACTTGACGTTTCATACTTAAACTGAATAAGCGCCAAAATTAGTAGTTTTAATAACAATAATCCAGTTATTTTTGGCCTTAATATTAATGACATTTTCCGTCATGTTTTCTACTCAGCCACAGGAAATATTGTTATTAATAACTTAATTGTTTACTCAGATTCTGCTTCATATTTAGCAAAAGTTAATAATGCTTTCTTAACAAAAAATAACAAGGAAGTATACAAAGGCGATCTAAGTAAATACTTATCTAATCCATTTTTAATGGCTCAGTTTGTCTCACAACTAGATCCAAAATACAAGATTGTAATTAACTCGCTTGAATACGTAATTATTGGTGATGATATTTCTGCTGACTACTTGTACCCAGTAATTAACGAAGAAAACTTACAAGTCGACACTAAGAAGCAAGCTCTAGTTTATGTTAATGAAGATGGATTTGACCGGGTAGTTAGTGCCTATCCTACATTTGCTATTAAAAAATATTTACTAGTTGATACAAATGGTGATAAGAAAAAAGCGGCTACTCTAAAATCAGAATTCAATAATTTCATTCGTTCTATTTCAACAAATATTTCTGACAAATCATACCTAGCAGAAGAGCTAGATCCTTTAAACCCTGAACGTAGTATAAGAATTAAATTGATTAATTCAATCATTACTGCTATTGGCGCTGTGCAAACGTTCTCTATTATGATTTTGATCATATTAGTAGCAATCAGTGTTTATTTCATTATTAGACGCTATATTAATGTTAGAAACAAAGTTATTGGTATTTTAAGAAGTCAAGGATACCGCTCAAGAGAGATTGCTTTTGCCTTTTCGAGCTTCTGTTGATTGAGTACATTTATTGGTGGATTATCAGGTTACATAGTAGGTCACTTTGCTCAACCTGCAGCCTTTAGAGTATTCTCTTCATACTGAACCTTACAAACTACAATCATTGGTTTCAACTGATGAACTTTATTGGTTACAATAGCAATTCCTATCATCACAACATCAGCACTAATCTTCTTAATTACATACTTATCAATGAGAATTAAACCGATTGAAATGATGTCTGGATTGAGTGATTTACAAATTGGTCCAATCGCTCAAAGAATTGCGGTTTCATTCAGAAAATTACCGCTTAAATCACGTTTTGTGGCAATGTTAACACTAAATAACTTCTGAAAATTATTCTCATTATTTATTTCATTTGCAATTACTGCCTTGATAACGATGTTCAGTCTTTCAAGCTTTAACGTCTTTCCTAAATCAATTAATAGAACATATCAAAACCGTAGTTACACCTACAAAATGGACTTAGAAACACCAACAACTGAAGGTGGACCTTATGCTCTATATAACAAGAATGATTTGGAAGACCTATTATACATGCCAGATGATTTGAGCGCTAGTGCTTCTTCGACTGAAAAGAATCAAAATGATTACAACTCTCCTTACTTCTTTAAACCTGGATACACATTTAACACTGACGTTGTAAACAAACCTTTTGCTCCTTCAGTGCTAACTAAATCAAGTTTAGACATTGCTTTAGACACTTCAGTAGAATTATCACCTTGAGACATTGTTTATGCTTCATTGCCAGAAACTCAAAAAGCAAGAGTTGTACAAATCTTTAAAAAAGCTTCAAGTGATATGATGTTGACTCAATTTATTTGAAATGCAAACACTAAGAAGAGAATCACTGATGTTGACGAATTCTACAAAACATATGATATGTATGGTGAAAACGGAATTTACGCAACTGCTACAGAAAATAATAATGCGCCAAAAGTTTCTTGATTCTTGTATCAAAGAGCAAACCAAGATTTATCTTCAAACTCAAATGAAATTGGTAAATTCGTCTTCATTGAATATGACAAAGAAATAGAAACTTACAAAAAGGCAATTATTATCAAAACGGACAAGGTTAGAGTTTTATACCGTGACTTTTTACTAAATGCAAGTAGAAATGGTAAATATACCGACTTCTTTATGTCGTTTGGCGGAGTATTATGAAACGATAATACTAATGAAAAATACTCTTACGCTAAAACAATATTTAGAAATCAAAATATCAATGTATATGGATACAAAGATGATTCTAAATTCGTTACTTTAGAAAATCAAAAAGGTAAAAATCTTTTATCACTAATTAATACTGATTTTGATTTCAACGTAAGTGATGAAGAATTTAGCAAAAATACTCTACCAATCATCATTAACAACTTATCTGCAAATAAATACAACTTGAGTATAGGTTCAGTCATTGAAATGCAAGTTACAAACAATATTAATCGTTTTGTTAGTCAAATAGTGCATTCTCCAGTTGTAACTAAATATCATTTCAGAGTAGTAGGAATTAACAACACTTACATCAACAATGAATTCATTACATCGAAAAAAATTGTTGACAAAATTACTGGTTTAGACAAATTAAGTACTGCTTTCCAAAATGCTATAATGAGTGAATTAAATGCTCTTGAGGCTCGTGCTAGTGATGAACAAACTAAACAAAATTACAGAAAATGATATATGGATCATTATGAAGCATTCAATGGTATTTTGTCAAGTGATCCTATGCCATATCAAACAACATCTTCATTAACTACTTATTCTTCAAGTGGTTATTGGGGAGCAATACAGACTTATAATGCCAATACAGCTGGTGATAAGTCAGTTACTTCATTCTTCAAAAAGCTGTTTGTTGGATATCAAAATGCAGACGGACAAACTACAATAAAACCTATGTTCCAAGCAACTATTGAGTCATACAATGCAATCAATAATGCAAATGAAGATTGACAACAATTGCTTGCTCAGTTCTTGAATGTTGATGAAAAAGAAGTAAAAGACATAAACTATAACGGAAAAAACAACTACCATACTTGGGGAGATGAAACCTTAGAATCAAAACCTATTGCTAACCCTGCTTTCCGTAAGAATATGATTGACGCAATCAACAAGTTCTATGCTGCTGAAAATTCAATCTATGGAAAAGACATTCTATATGCAGCTTCAAATAATGTAAACTCAAAAGACATTGAGGCAGGATTTATCGAAGAGATTTCAAAAACTATAACAAGTATCACTGTTGCCTTTGTTGTTATAAGTTTCATTGTGTCAATAGTTATCTTGATTATGATTACTAACTCAATGGTTTCAGCAAACGAAAGAAACATTGCAACATTTTCAATCTTAGGTTATACATCAAAAGAAAAAATTTATCTTTTCTTCTTCAATTACATACCTGTTATCTTGATTGCTTCACTATTAATGATTCCAGTCACACTGGCCTTAATCGCTGGTTTCCAGGCCTTCTTGATTGCCACGAGTCAAATGGTACTGCCACTGACACTTTACTACTCAACTATTCTCTTAAGTATTATTCTTGCACTGGTTGTTTTTGCAGTCACATCAATCTTTGCTTGAATTGGATTAAACAAAATTAAACCTATTTATCTATTGAAAGGAAAATAATGTTTGGGCACAAAAGTAAGAAAAATAAAACTGATAACGAAAATCAAGTCTCAAAACAAGAATTACGCAAAATTATCAAAGCTAACAATACGCCACGTTCAAAAGATAAGTTTAAAGACGAAAAAAACACTGATGATAACATTGTTGAAGTAAGAAATGTGCGTAAATCATATGTGTCAGGAACAAACGTTACAGAAGTCTTAAAAGGTGTAAGTTTCGAAATTAAAAGGGGAGAAATTACAGTTCTTTTTGGTAAATCAGGTTCTGGGAAAAGTACCTTACTTAATTTAATAAGTGCTTTAGATAGACCGACAGAAGGACAAATAATTGTTAATAATGTAACTCTTCCTTATCTTTCTGATGCTAAACAGACTTTATTTCGTCGTAAAAACATTTCGTTCATTTTCCAAGACTATAACTTATTACAAAATTTAAATTCATACGATAACGTTGAAACAGGAGCTCATTTACAAACTGATAAAAGCAAAAGAATGGATATTAAGCAATTATTTGTAGATTTCGATCTAGAAAATTGTATGTACAAATATCCTTCGCAAATGTCGGGAGGACAACAACAACGGGTATCAATTCTTAGAGCTTTAGCAAAAAACTCAGAAATAATAGTAGCTGATGAACCTACAGGAGCTTTGGATGAAAAAACTTCTTTGGTTGTCCAAGGTATTTTAACTAACATCAATAAAAAATATAATTCAACCATAATTATTGTTAGTCACGACCCGGATATAGCAAAAATGGCTCACAAAGTTATTTATTTAGAAAACGGTTTAATTAAAAAAATTGACATTAAAAACCCAGGAGAATAGTCAGAAGCTAAGGTATATTAATACCTTAGTTTTTCTTTATTTTTTCAATAAAAACGAGTGGGATTTATTGTGTTTTTTTGAGTAAAAAATACCAAAAAATCACTCGAAACGAGTACTTTTTATGAAATGTTAAACCTGCTATAATATCAGTATGATCGATAGTTATAACGCAAATGAAACAGTAATTATACTTCAGACTCTTGGACAAATTCTTTATCCTAAAGAAATAAAAGGCTTTGAAAGATTTATAATCCCACGTTATCAAAGAAGATATTGTTGAACTAAGACGCAGTGAGAATCCTTAATTCTAGACATATTTAATAATAAAAATTTATTTTTAGGAATTTTAATATTTCAAAAAATATTTAAAGAAAAAACTTTCGAACTGAGTTATGTTTTAATCGACGGTCAGCAAAGAATAACAACATTATGATTATTGTGGCAAGCTCTTTTGAGATACGAACCAAAGCAACCAAAAAGCGAAAACCGGATAAAAATTGACAAAAGCATGCTTGAATCAAGAAAAATTCGTTCAATAGATTTTGTTAGTAAGTTGGACTCAGTTTTATTCGAGAAACTAGAAGAATTATTTGATGAACAAGAAAGTAAACAAAATATCAAAAAAACAGAAGAAAACCTTTTTTACAAAAATTTCGTTAGCTTAAAAACATACTTAAGTGATTTTTTGGATACTCAAGAGAAATTTGATCTTTTTGTTGATAATTTACTTAATGCAAAATTTGCTACATGGTCAGTTGGTGATGAAGAAGATGTGCACAAAATTTATTCAACTATCAACACAAGTGGAGTGAAATTAAAATCAATTGATTTGGTCAAAAATTTTCTTGTGACATTAATTAAAGACCTTGAAAAAGCAGATAGTTTATTCTTGGATTACTGACCTTGTTGAGAAGAACAAAAAATAGATTTGACTAAAGTTATAAGAACTTTTGTTTCGTACGAAAAACAAAGCGTAATTAATGAGTCAGAAATTTACAAAAATTTTAAAGACTGAGCAAATGATGTTGTTGGAAATGAACCTTCAAATGCAGAAAAAGTTTGAAATGAAGTAGATCGTTTTCACAAAAAAATGATGAATCTTTACTCGAATAGTTTAAGTAACGATAAGCTCATTAAAGAAGAACTTGATACTTATTTAAAATTACCCGGAACAAGTGCTGATAGTTTTCTTATCGAGCTTTTAGGTTCAAAAGTTGAAAATAAAAATCGGTCTTCAGAAATAAATATTATTAAGTGAACTAATTCATTTATAGCAAGGGCAATAATTAAAAACATTAGTATTTCAGTTATCAATTGAGCTTTTGTAAGCCTATATCAAAAGGTAGAGAACCACAACAAGCAAAATAATTTCCCAACATTTTATGATGCTTTTAAAGATTATTTGAAATTACACCCATTTGAAAATGTACAACTTGCTAGTGATGAAGAAATAAGAACAAGTTTTAGAGATGATAATTTTTACTCAAGAGACATAAAAAAGAGCTTGGTAAAATCATTTCTTTATTTATGAGAAAAAGCTAAATCAAAAGAAATTGCAGAGCTTTCAAGCAATTTATCAATTGAGCATATAGCACCACAAAATGCAAAAGGTAGCAATTGAATTGATCTTTTTGGTTCAAACGATGTGTATTCATCATATTTACACAAAATTGGAAATTTGACATTGACAGGACATAATACAGAATTAGGTAATCTAGATTTTGAGTCTAAAAAAGCTATACTTAAAAATCGAGAAAAAACTAAATTCTTGTTAATAAATGAGTACGTAATTAAGTGTGACACTTGATCAAAAGATCAAATTAATGAAAGGTCGCAAATAATGGCAACTAAATTCATTGAAATGTTTCCATATCAAAACATTGGTTTCTCAGCCCAGAACGAAAACATTCCAGAATATAAAAACTTGTTATCAAATGATGATGTGAATACACAAAGTAAAGACATTTTCCTAAATTCAATTACTGCTGATAGCAGTGTTTTGAATGAAAGCAATAACATCGATAAAACGCATATTTACATTAGATTTAATGATGTGCCTAAAAAGGTTCTTTCACAAAAATAACATATTCTCAAATTGCCTTCAATGATTCTAAAATTTGAAGAGATGATAGACAATACTCTAGCACTCGTACTTTTTACAAAGACATAGTCAAAAAAATATATGAAAATTACCCAGAAACCTTACACAAATTAGCGGAAAAAAGTACAACACGGAGATACAGGAACACTCGCAATTTACATGAGTTTAAACATAATAGATATTATCGTTTGAGTGATGATTTCATTGTCGATCAAGACTTAAGGCAAATTGATCAACTCCATGTTATTAGTGACATCTTGAAAGCATGCGGTGCAGATCTTGTTAATTCTTATGTAAAAGTAGAAACTAAAGATAAAGGTGAGTAAAGCTCACTTTTATTTTGCACAAATTTGACAACGTTGAGTATTGCTATAATTTAGATATGAGTAAAAATAAGAATTTAAATACATTCAAACGCTCAGTCAAAGATATGCTAGATAAAGAAAATAAGCTAGAACTTGTAATTCCTAGCTATCAAAGAGACTATTGTTGAAATAAAAAGAATTGTCGACAATTAGTTATTGATATAAAAACAAATAGAAATCTTTTCATTGGTATCACTATTGAGCAAAGCATGTCCGTTTATGATAGAGTATCGCAAAAAATAATAATTGACGGACAGCAAAGAATCATTACTTTATTTCTTATTTTTTTGGCACTCAAAAAGATAAGCAAATCATATAACTGCGACATCAGTGGTCTTGAGTGGTATAAAGAAATAAAGTTTGATAACTATTTAGAAACTCCTAAACTCGCAAGCTGTGACAAAAAGACTCAGTCTGGTAACTATAATCAGTTTGCTCAAAATTATGAGAGTATTCTCTTTCTCTTGAAAAACTCGATATCAAGCAAAAAAGAATTTGAAGAATTTTTAGATAACTTTTTCAATGTTTATTTCATTGTTTGAAATGTAGATGATATTGACCAAGTACACAGAATTTATGAAACCATCAATACCCGTGGAGTTAATTTAACAAACGTTGATTTAATTAAAAATTATCTTTTCATGAATAAGAGTTATGACGATGAAAAATTCAGAAAATATTGATTAGAGTGAGCTAAATGCCCAGTTGGAATTGATAAATTATTAAAAAACTTTTTAACTTATGTCGACGACAGAATTTATTCCGAACATGAAGTATATGAAGCGTTTCAAAAATGAAATGCCAGAACATATGAAAAAACGAGAAGCATTGATTCTGTTTTGCAACAAATTAGTGAATTTCAAGATTTATATCAAGATTTGATTGATCAACAAAGAATAAACTCAAAAGAAATTAGACAAAAAATTGAGATGTATAAAACACTGCCAGGAAGTTATGCAGATGTTTTCATTCTAAAAATATTAAAACAACATAACTTACATCCTGAAGCATTACCAGAAAATGAAGTAATTGATATCTTAAATTGAACCATATCAATAATAGCAAGAAATATCTTGATAAAAACAAGCGCTTCAAAGATTAGAATTTCTTTTGCCAGTTTATTTAAAAAGATTGAAAACACTAAAAATTTACACTCATATTTGAACTTTTTCCAAACATTATTAAAAGAAACAAATGATATTAGTTTTTCACTTTCAATGCCATCAAATGACAAAATACAAGTGATTTTTAGAGAGGAAGATTTTTATAATAATCAATCATTAAAAAAATGAGCTAGAGGATTTTTATTCTTTTTAGAAAATAGAAACAAAAAGGAAAAAATTGAGGATTCAGACAAAATTTGAATTGAACACATAATGCCCCAAAGACTATCAAAAGCATGAATTAAATCGTTATCAGAAAGTGACGTGAAGAATCACAATTTTATAATGGATAGAATTGGAAATCTTACCTTGACTGGTTACAATCAACAAATGAGCAATAAGCCTTTTCAAGAAAAACAAGTTATTTTAAGAGATAAGAACCTATCGAAGTTTTACACCATACATGAATCTGTTATAAACGCTAAGGAATGAAATAGTAGCATGATTGAGAAGAGATGCTTATGACTTTATGACAATTTCATTGGCATTTTTGAATATATAACAATTACAAATTTATTAGTGCAAAATGAAGAACAACAAAAAGAAATCTCTTTTTACACTTAAAAAACCTATTGATTGTAGCAGAAAAAAACCTATTTCGTATCTAATTCCTTTATCAAATAATCGAGTATTGAAAAGTAATGAGTTTACTAAAAATTGAACAAAATTGTTTGAATTCTTAGCTAAGGAACTATATAATTTGTATCCAAATGAATTGGAAACATTTGCAGCCGATGATGATGTAAAGAATTTCGCAAACCAAACAAATGCAACTTATGCAGCGGGAACTAAGTGACATAAAATAAGTGATAAGTTTTGAATTAATACACATTCTGACACAAACAATAAAATAATAAGACTTTCAAATCTTTTAAATGTTTGTGGAGTTGACTTGGACAAATGCATTATAAAAGTCAAGTAGTGGCTTGGTATAACAACTGAATATAAGTTTCTCGATAAAAAACAAAAAACTCAGTCCTTGGACTGAGTAATTTTATATTTTTGCCAAAAGTTCATTAATTTTTTGTCAGTGGTCTGAGTTTAAAAAATCATTCTTGATATTTTGAATATCTTTTTGAAAGTCTTCGTGTGAAATGTTGTTAATGTCATTGATTTTAGATTCTAGGTCCTGAAGTTGAGCTTCAATTGTTTGAACTTTTACTAGTACTTCTTTATGTTCGCCCAGTTTGTTTTTTACTTCTTCTAACAGCGAATTAATATCTAACTTCATTTTTGCAATAACGTTATCTTTTGCTATGTCATTTTTAAATCTTGCTATTCAGTAAATATTTTCAATACTTAAGTTTACATAAGCGTGTGTATGGAATTTGTTTATATTTGATGAGTTATTTACAAAATTATCTAAATCTCCAAGAGTATTAAGTTTATTTGCATCAAATATATTAGTTTTTACGTATTCATTTATTCGTTTTAGAGATTCTTCGCTTGATGAGTATCCGCTTGTATCTTGTTTGTTTTGTTGTGCTGTAAATAGAAGCCTTAGATTCAATAGTGCTTGTGATAATTCATTGTTTTGCTTAAACGAACTTTGATTAATAAGTAAGCTATTTATTTTATCTTCAGTCAATACTAGCGTGCTTTGAGATTCTTGATTTACGTAGTACATTTTTGAAAACATTTCACTTGATTTAATTTCAGCAAGTTTTGTACCATTATCAGAAAGATTAACTCTTAGAAAATATTTTCTTTTAACATTGTCTGCTTTTTGAATTAAATCTGAATCGGAACCTTTTACAGTCAATTGGAGATCATCAATGCTTCTACTTAACGAATCGAATGAGTCTACAAACTTTTGTGTAAGAGTGCGATATTTTGTATTTATTTGACTGATTTTTGTTAAATCTTCACTCAACAAGCGATAATTTTCAGTCAATTGATTTACTATTTCTGTTTTATCTTCCTTTGAATTTTCATTGTCACAACTCATTGCTAAAACAGGTATAAATGCAGCAAGGGGAACTAAAGAAAATAGTGTTAAAAATTTCTTTATTTTCATCTTAACTCCTAATTAATTTCTTTTTTTAAAAGGACGATTCCATTTTTATCAACAAATTGAACTACTAGTTTATAGTCTCTATTGTTTTCTTCAAAACTCTTAACTTTTAAATGATTTACTCCAGTATGAATGTCACCTTTTTGAGTTCCTATTGCATACTGTAAAGAGATTATGTTTAGTCAAGTTTCGACAATTTTAGTTTCGTCATCTCAACTTAAGTCATTTATGTTTTGTTTCATTGTGTGCGCTTGTTGTACGCTATAGATTGCGATAGCCTTAAATAAAGAGCTATTTGCAAAATCCACAACACTTATTCCTTCAAAGTCAGGAACTTTAGCGATATTTTGCAAATCATATTCATACAAGTCTGTGCTATCCACAAGCTCAAGATCTGGGGTGTATTGTTTTAACTCTTGAAGAGTTTTTAGATTTTTGATTAAACCTTTCATTTTGTGACCATGATCGTCAAATGCACTGCTTAATCATCAATAATAAACTTTTGAACCATCTAATTTTGTTACTTCGATTTTAATTTTAAGAATTTGGTCAGTGTTATAGTAACTTGTCAATTCACTAGAAACAAAGCGATAAGATTTATCTTCATTTTTTTTGTATTCAGGAACGGGAATATTAATGAAATGATCGCCTCAATTGTTTAATCAATAATTAAATGAACGAGCACTGAAAAATTCTAAACTATCAATAGATTTTACAATGTAATTAATGTCATAAAAACCAAAAATGTTTTTGTTAAATGTTAGCAAAGGATTGACTAAATATTCATTAAATAAATTATCCATGGAATCATCTAAATCTTGTCCTACCCCAAATATTGCATCAGTTTTGTAGTCTCTAAATGTTGGAATGTAAAATACTTTTTTAGTATTTTCGTCTCTTAATATATTTTTACCATTTGTGTCGTAAACCTTTGAAATACTGAAGCTTACTAATTGATCTTCAGTGTTTTTTCAGTCAATTTCGATATCCTTAATGTCAAGATAGAAAAAATTCAAGTAAGCAAGTAAAACGGTTTTGAAAAACTGTTTTTGTAATTCTTGTTTTATTCAAGCTTGCGATCTAATTCAAGAAAACTTATAAAAGATGCCACTCATAAATTGTTTTGACAGCACGCTATTAAAATATGAATTTGAATTAAGATCACCTATGATTTTCAAAATTATTGTTTGGATATCAGCAAAAACTTCAAGATTTTCACTATTATAGTAAGTATTGTATTTGATAGGCAAAATAATTTTTAGTCATGACTCGTAATTAGTAACATTTTTTACATCTTCTTTGTTGTATTGAGTAAAAAAGTTATTAATATCCATATAGCTTGAAGGTTGTTTTTGTTTTGTTATGTATGCCTCGTTAACAACTTTTATTTCATTACCATCGGCATCACTAATACTCTTTTTTCTTGTTTGCTGAACATTGTAAGAACGATTAAGCAACAAGTTATCAGTTTTGTTGTCATGTAAGAAAGGTTTATAGTTGTTAAAGATCTTGACTTGTTTGTCATTGAAATTTTTCAAAAATTCTTGGCTCACAACTTTTGAGTCAAAATCTGAAGCTCTAAAATCTTGCTTCAAACCCTTAATAATTACAAAAGTTGACACACTTGCTAGAACAGTGGTGGTCAGTAAAGCGGCAATAAATCATTTTTTGGATTTTGTCATGTTATTTTTCCTATATAATTAAACAATATCTTAAATTTTACAAAATAAAAAGTACATTGGTTATAAAAAATTAGGAAATTTTCAGACTGTATTTGACAAAAAAAATATAAGGAAAGGTAAATAAAAAATGTTTTTTACACAGTCAACATTCAACAATAATTATGGTTTAACAATTTTTGTTAACCTTCTTCTTTACATTTTGATATTGCTATTAGGACCAATGATTATTTCATTTTTAGTTGGACTAGTCAAAAAAAATGTAAAAAGCTCTAAGATGATTTATTTATATGCATTTAGCGCCGGAATGTTTTTAATGATAGGGGCACTAGGATTTATGAAAGAATCATCAACAGGATTAGAAACTTGATTTCACTCGAGCGATCAAGGAAAAAGTCTAACCGGGGGCAGTTCAGCAAAAGAACAACTTTACATGGCTTTAATTATGGGAATAAGTTCATTTGTCGGTTTGGGTCTAGTAATAGGCTGAAGATTTGCTATGGTTAAATTAAGCAAAGAGGAAGTTCATAAATCACACACTGATCACAACCACTCAGATCACTTTATTTCTTTAACTGATATAGACAACCCAAGAGCAGCTTGAGTAGCAATTTTCATGCTATTGAGCCACAGAATTATCGACGGTATAGTTTTAGGATATAGTGTTTTTCAATTCACTAGTGACGACTATACCAACCCAAACATATCATTGATAGTTACTTTTAATATTCACATTTTAATTGAATCTCTAATTATTTATTACAGACAGTTGCAATATGGACAGACTCGTTGAAAAGCACTTTTGTACAATTTCTACACAATGTTATTAATCATTCCAGTGATGTTTATTGGTGCTTATAGTGGTCCTTTATTTCTAAAATCTGGTTGATTATTACCAGCATTACAAACTCTAGCTGGAGCAGTAATTGTTTTTACTTCAGTCTTTGAACTAATTCCTGAATTTATTCACGCACGCAATGACAAACCCAAAGTTGTGTACCTAACATTTATTTCGTTTAGTTTAAGTATTGTTTTTTCAATCATTTTATTATCATTCCACACTCACAATGGTTCAGTGTCATTGCAAGGCGGTGATATCATTTACGAACAAGCAAAAAATCTTAAATACATAATGGTGTAAGTATGAGAAAAAGTCTTAAATTTATTTTCGGTTCGTTAGTTTTAACAGCATTTCTTGCAACACCAATGATTGTTACTTCTTGTGATAACAAAACAAATGACTTAAATGTTTCACAATTAGAAGAAGTTTTCAAAGGTTTTAAAATTGAAGTTAATAGTACCAACAATCTTTCTTTTGAAGAATTTCGTTCGTTGTTTGAAAAAACATATAAAAAAGTAAACAAAGATATTAAAAAAGTATTTAAAGATGAAGAAATTGCAAAATCAGTCAATGTAACATTGTTCAATGTTAATAAACTTTCATCAGGACACACAATAGAAATAAATCCAGTATTCAATAACAGCACAAAGCAATTTAAATTAAGAGTCAAAATTATTCACACTGCCGGAGAGTATGTAGAAGGACAAAAAGACATAACACAGGTAGGTTCTTTTGTTAAAAAAGGCTTGAGTGAAGAAGAAAGAAGCCAAGCTATCCAGTCATTCAAAAATGACTCAAAAACACTGCTTTTTACACTCAAAGAAGACTCAAAATACCAAGATTTCATTGACTCAATTGATACTAAAAATGTTTTTAGTTCACTATTGAAACAAAGTGTTATTTCTTTTAAACCACAAACAAATTCATATGACAAAAATATTTACTCAACATCATACAATCTTCAAACTGATGATGAAAGCAAGACAGCAACATTGTTAGTAGAACTTAAACAAAAAGAAGGTTCAGTTGTTTTATATTCTTATTTGAAAAAGATTGAGTTCAAAAAATAGAAAGCTGCAACAGCTTTCTATTTTTCTAAATCTCCACCTAATTCTAAAATCATGTCTCTTAATTTAGCAGCTCTTTCAAAATCAAGTGCTTGTGAAGCTTCACGCATTTGCTGACGTAATTTTTCAAAAAGTTTTTCTCTTTCAGTAACAGGAACTTTTGATTTTTTCGCTTCTTGTGCCATTTGTTCAACTTCTTCAAGTAATTCTTCATTTTCGATTGGTTCAACAATTTCTTTAATAATAGTTTTCGGAACAATGTTATGTTTTTGATTATATTTGATCTGAATTTCTCTTTTTACCTTGTTGTCTTGAATTGTTTCTTCCATTGCTTTACTCATTGTGTCAGCATAGAATATAACTCTCCCATGATCATTTCTTGCTGCCCGTCCAACAATTTGAATCAAACTTGTTGTATTACGCATGAAACCATTTTTATCTGCATCAAGTAAACAAATCAGACTGACTTCTGGTAAGTCAATTCCCTCACGTAAAAGATTAATTCCGATAACAACGTCATAAATTCCTTTACGTAGTTTCCTTAAAATTGTATTTCTTTCAAAAGTGTTAAATTCTGAGTGAATGTAAGCAGCCTTTACGCCCTTTGAAACTAAAAACTTATTCAATTCTTCAGCGTTTCTCTTGGTTGTTGTAAGAATTAGAGTGCGATCATTATTTTCTTTTTGTTTCTTAAGTTCATCAAAAATATTTTCCATTTGATTTTCGGTTGGTCGTATTTCGATGATAGGATCCAGCAATCCAGTTGGGCGAATAAATTGGGTAATAACTTCACCTTCTGTTTTATCAACTTCATAATCACCTGGTGTAGCAGAAATATAAACTTTTTGGAAAGGATATTCTTCAAATTCGTGGAATTTTAAAGGTCTATTATCTAGTGCCGATGGCAAACGAAAACCATATTCAACAAGAGTTTGTTTTCTAGAACGATCTCCATTAAACATTCCGTGTAATTGTGGAAGCATAATGTGACTTTCATCAATAAAAATAATTGCATCACTTGGTAAATAATCTAATAATGTGTATGGTTTTTGTCCTGGCTCACGTCCATCAATGTATCTTGAGTAATTTTCAATCCCACTAACATAACCGAATTCACTCAAACTATCCATGTCATTATTGATTCTTTCTTTTAGTCTTTGATACTCAAGAAGTTTACCTTGCTGTTCAAATTCTTTTAGTCTTTGCTGTAATTCTTCATTAATTTCACTGACTATTTTCTGTACTGTTTCAGGTTTAGTAGTGTAGGCTGTGGCAGGAAAAATGGTAGTAGCATGAATGTTTTTTAATACCATTCTGCTAACAGGATCAACAGTGACAATTTTTTCAATTTCATCATCAAAAAATTCTATTCTTAAATTGAATTCATCAGTTCAAGAAGGAGCGATTTCAAATGTGTCTCCTTTGAGTGAAAAATTACCCCTGTTGAGTGTTAATTGGTTTCTTGAATAACCCATTTGAACAAGTTTAACCATGAAGAAACGGCGATCAAAATTCATTCCAACTTCAATTGGCAAAAATGACTCACGATACTCACTAGGATTGAAAGCACCATAAATTGATGCAACAGACCCAACAACAATTGTGTCTCTTCTTAAGCTTAAAGCATTAACTGTTCTGTGTCTCATTGCTTCAATTTCTTTGTTATTTTTTGAAGTTTTGTCAATAAAAATATCTCTACTTGGTATGTACGCTTCAGGACGGTAGTAATCAAAATATGAAATAAAATATTCCACCCTGTTGTTTGGAAAAAATGTTTTTAATTCACTATATAACTGACTGGCTAATGTCTTATTGTGACTCAAAACTAAGCACGGACGATTAACACGAGCGATAACGTTAGCGATAGTAAAAGTTTTTCCCGATCCAGTAACCCCAAGCAATACTTGGTCTTGAACTCCATTGTTTAAATTTTCAACTAAGCGCTCAATTGCTTGCGGTTGGTCACCTGTTGGTTGATAGGCAGCAACAAGTTCAAATTTTTTATCTTCTTTTTCCATACTAACCTCCAAATTTATTAAAAATTATATAAGTTTTGTATTTGGTATAATAGTTTTTATGAAATTAACAAAGAAATTATTACTAACTTCAGTGTTATCATTGAGTGTTTTATCTTTACCAATTGTAGCTTTAAGTTGTGGGCAAACAGCGCAGGTAGTTAATGACTCTTTTGCAGTAACACAATGACAAAAATACCTAGATCAATATAATTCTTCAACTAAAACTTGAGATTTATCACAAGCCGACATTAAAGAAATTCCTAATCAAGGATTCAGTTTCATTGCTTTAGCAAATCTAACATATGGCGAAGAAAGAAAAGCAGATGGAACTATTGACAATTCTAAAGTTAAAAGAGCAGTTATTGAAAATATTATCTTACCAGCTTCATTACAAAAAATTGGTGACAGAGCCTTCTATAATGTCAGTGCATTAAAAAATGTCGATTTTTCAAAAGCAACCAGTCTATCATCAATCGGTTCTAATGCATTTGAAGGAACAAGTATTGAAAATATCCAACTTCCTGAGAGCTTAACTCAAATTGGTTCAGAGGCCTTCGAGAACACAAAACTAACCACAGTAAAAATTCCATCTTCAGTAAAAATCATTGAAAATAGTACATTCTTCGGTGCTAATTTACAAAGCGTAACTCTTGATGGAGTACAAAAAATTAGAGGTTATGCATTCGGAAATAACCCAGAACTAAAAGAAGTTGTACTTCCTGAATCAGTAAATGAAATGGATATCACTGCATTTGATAATGACCACGGTCAAGAATATCAATCACCAGTGAGTTTAACAGTAAACAATGTCGAACTTAAACAAGCACTAACAACAGAATTGCAAACAAACACCAATCACAATTTCACTATTAAATAATGAGTATGAAAAAAACTTGGTTCAAACAACCAAGTTTTTCTTATTCCATTGGAATTTTGTGAGTGAAATCATCCTTTATTAGCTCGGTATAATCGCTCATATCTTCCATTTTGAAAACATTGAAGCTGATCAATGATTTCTTGAACCATTCTACATCACGAAGACGTGTAACTAATTTATGAATTTTAGCTAAAACATCAAGAGTTTTACTGAAGTAAAAACTGTTTGATAATCAATGGAAACCATATTTACGCATCAAGGCACGAATTTCTTCATACCCTTGGTGATAGTCGCCTTTGTATTCTTTAATTAGTTTTTCTTTGTCAAGGTAAAAAACAATTCCGTACATCTGTTTACCTCCAAAATAAAAGCCCGTAACGGGCACCATTTTTCATAGATTTATAAAAATATTATAACAAAGTAAGACTAGAATTGCTTAATATACTTGTGTCAGGTCTTTCTTGTTCATCGTACAGTATAGATAAAGGATCTTAATAATGGGTCGCTAATTAGGCCAACAAATACTCAAATAAAGCACTCACTGGCTGTTTTGATTGACCCTTGTCCTTTATTGTAACCGACATTGATAATTAGATAAACTATTGATACTTGTACTGCCATCATAGTTACTATCGAAATAAGAATAGGTACTCAAATGTCACTAGCACTTCATAATGCTCTTAAGAATGTTAAATTAGCAACGTCAGCCAGGATTTTTGCAAGTGTTAGTGCTACAATAGCATATCCTAATGTTTTGATAACGTCCTTATCGACTTTGTAAAGCATGAAGAAAGGATGTGTTAGTGCTAAAAATACTATTCCAGAAATAATGGTTATATAGATACCTACCATAAACAATTGTCAGCCAAGATTGTAAGCTCTTTTTAAGTCATTTCTACCTATTTCAACTCCTATTAACACATTAGTAACAGCACCCAGAGCAGTGTTGAATGCAGAAAAGAACCCGCTTAAAACGACAATAACTCTTCACAATGCTACATATCTATCGCCTAGTTCACCATTACTAATTGCACTAGAAACTAAGAACTGACTTATAGTTCACACTCCATATTCCAAAGCAATAGGAGTACCTAATTTAAACGTGTCTCAACAGTATTTTCACTGAAATAGTTGTTTTATAGGAGTAGGGTATTTCTTCAAAATTAAAAAGTAGCAAAAAGCAAAATTGATACACAATTGAATAAAGGCACTAAGTACGTAATATGCGGATGCTCACATGATTGTGTCACCACTTTTTGGAATATATAGAACCATGTATAAAAATGCTATACCAACAAAATTACCAGTAATTGCACCAATAACAGCTATATTATTTTTCTTAATTGATTGCAGTGCGGCAGCGAAAACTTGTGCTGCTGAGTAAACAAACAGTCAATAAAGCATATTACGTAAGTATTGAGTAGCAAAAACTAACTCACTCCTGTGTAACACACTACCATTGACATCATAAATTGCTTTTGTATCTCTTGCACCCATTGCTTTTAACAATACACCAGCTAAAAAGTACATTAGAACAAAGAATACGAGTGAAATAATTAAATTGACTACTACTCCAGTTCAAATTATCTTTGGTAATTCTTCTCTTCTTTCTTGACCAATAACATTAGAACAAATTATTAATACACCACTTGTAACCAAAGAGGGAATAAACTTAATCAAGTTAAAAACGAGAATAATCTTGGCAGCAATGTAAAAATATGTCCCAGTTGTATCATTAGTGTCAGAGTGATAAATTTCTTTGTATCAATTAATACTTAAAGAAGCAACTAGTGTTGCAATCACGGTAATAAACACTTGAATAAAAATAGGGGTTGTTAATTTCATAATCATGCCGAAATCACGAGGTCAAAATAATTCTTTTAATGAACTAGTTTCAGTCTTTTTAAGAATTCATGACTTAATTTTGTTCGGTTTTTTTGTGATTTGTTCTTGATTTTGCATAATTTAAAAATTTTATAACATTTCTTAATTTTTTAAAATCCTTTTTGTTTGCTTGTGGTTTGCTTTTAGACCAAAGAATATATAATTAAGAATTATGAATAAGAAAAGAAGATTTTGTTTGCAGCTAGTAGGAGTTTTGATTATTTTAAATCTTTTTTTATTACCTGTTTTAATTCCTATAGCGCATCATCTTGATAGTGTTAATTGAGTCAAAAAATATTTCTTGAGTGTAGGACCAAATCTTGGATTAATCATAATTTTGTACTCATCTTGTGTACTTTTTTTATTAAAGCACGGAAATACTTGATACCACTCAATGTTCTTTTTCGCGAGTGTTAAGAAGATTGAAATTACGTTTAAAAAGCAGATATATTTACAAAAATTTTCAGGTCTAATAATATGCCTAGCCGCATGCTTTTTGACAATCTTTTTGAATGTTAGAAACGATTGATATTGATACATAAACTTAGGTTTCATACTGGCATTTTTATTAGATTTAGTTGTTGTCAATATTGTTTCAAAAAGAGAAAAATTGATTTTTTAAGTAAATAGCTTTGCCATTTGCTTTTATATAATTACTTATGATTAATGGAGTAAAATATGGGTTTTTTCAAAAAATTAAAAGACAGAATTTTTAAATCAAAAGAAGATGAAATTGAAAAAGTTAACGAAGAGATAAAAAACAAAAAAGCAAAAGAAATAGAAAAAGAGCTATCAAACAAGAAAAAAGTTGACAAATACATCTCAGGATTAAGTAGGTCGAATACATCTTTCAGTGAAATGATTAAATCACTTGAAAATCAACACAACGAAATTGATGAAGACTTTTTTGAAGAGTTAGAAGAAGTTCTAATTATGTCAGACATCAGTGTGAAGCTGGTTGACATAATAGTTCATGAAATCAAAAAAGAAGTAAAAAATGAAAATATTAAAGATATCAAGCTAATTAAAGAAATTATTGCTGACAAATTATTTACCATTTACACAGCAAACAGTGTGGTGGATACAACTTTAGATATTCAAAAAGGACGTTTGAACGTCATTTTAATGGTTGGAGTAAATGGAACTGGAAAAACAACTTCCATCATTAAAATAGCTAACAAGTTGAAAAATGAAGGTTATAAAGTTTTAGTTGCAGCAGGAGATACATTTAGGGCAGCCGCTGTAGAACAACTAGAAGTATGAGCACAAAGAGTAAATGTTGATATAGTTAAACCTAATGAAAACGAAACAGATCCAGCTAGTGTGGCGTTTAGAGCTTGTGATAAGGCTCTCGAAGGACACTACGATGTTTTATTGATAGACACTGCCGGAAGATTGCAAAACAAAGCAAATCTTATGAATGAACTAGCGAAAATCAAAAGAGTAATAAGTTCTAAAATCGAAAATGCTCCACAAGAAACACTTCTTTCCATTGATGCAACAACAGGACAAAATGGAATCAGTCAAGCAAAATTATTCGGTGAAGTTACTCCATTGACTGGAATTGTCTTAACAAAAATGGACGGAACATCAAAAGGTGGAATTGTCTTAACAATTAGAGATGAACTGGGTATCAATGTAAAATTCATTGGACTTGGTGAAAAAGTGGATGATTTACAAGAATTTGACTTAGATAATTTCATTTACGCGCTGACAATGGGGTTAAGTGATGAGTAAAATTGATGATAAAGACTTAGAAGAACGTGAATATTTAGTTGAATTATTTGAAAAATATCAACAACTTTTGCCAACTTCACAACGCCAAGCACTCTATCTTCACTTAATTGAAGATCTTTCATTTAGTGAAATGTCAGAGGAATTAGCAATGACTCGTTCTGGCGCTTTCGATGCAGTGAAAAAAGGCAAGAAAAAACTGTTGGAAATTGCAAAAAAATTAGAACAAAATCCATAGCTTTTTGACTTTAGGCAGTTAAAATGTTAAAATTTATTTAATAAATTTAGGAAGGTGGCTATGGCTTATAAAAGAGTTTTAATTAAATTATCAGGAGAAGGATTAGCAAACAAGTCTAAATCTCTTGCTATTGACTATGAACTAGTTAAGAAATTTGCCTCACAACTTAAAAAAATAGTTGCTAAAAATGTTGAAGTGGCAATTGTTGTGGGTGGAGGAAACTTTTGAAGAGGAACCAGTGCTGAAAAAAACGGAATTAATCGGGTAAGAGCTGACTACATCGGAATGTTGGCAACAACCATGAATGCTTTGGCACTACAGTCAGGTTTCGAAAATCAAGGTCTACAATGTCGTGTTCTTAATTCATTGACAATGGATCCAAAAGTGTGTGAAGTGTATGTTAATGAGAGAGCTAAAAAATATCTACAAGATGGTGAAGTAGTAATCTTTGCCGGTGGAACAGGTAGACCATTCTTTACTACCGATACAGCTTCAACTTTATTTGCTTCAGAAATCGGAGCCGAAGCTATTTTAATGGGTAAAAACAATGTCGAAGGAGTTTATGATAGCGATCCTAAATTAAACCCAAATGCCCAAAGATTTGATGAAATTACATATGACGAAATTCTTGCAAGAGACTTAAGAGTAATGGATCAAACTGCAGTATCAATGGCTAAAGATAACGATATTGAATTATTAATTTTTAACATTAATGAGGAAGATTCACTATTGAAAGCCATTGATGGCAACATTGTTTCAACAAGAGTGCACAAATAATTTTTAATAAGGAGACAAACTATGGAATTAGATTTTTATTTAATGCAATTAGAAGAAGAATGTCAAAAAGCAATCAATAATTTTGAAATTCAAATGCAAAAAGTAGCCGTAGGAAGAGCAAATCCTAATTTAGTAAACAAAGTTAAAGTTAATTACTATGATTCTATTATGAACCTAGATGAAATAGCAGCTATCTCAGTTGCGAGTGCATTGCAACTATTAGTAAAACCATACGATATGGGTTCAATCAAAGAAATTGAAAAAGCAATCAAAGATTACAAATTACCAGTTTCAGTTTCAAACGAAGGAAATCAAATTCGTCTTTCATACCCAGCAATGACCACCGAAAAAAGAAAAGAAATGGTTAAACAATTAAACCAACTAACTGAGCAAGCAAGAGTTGGAATTCGTCAAGCCCGTCAAGATGTTAACAAAGCAATCAAAGCTGACAAAGAATTAAGTGAAGACTTGCAAAAAAATTACCTTGATGTAGTGCAAAAACATGTTGACAAGCAAGTTGAAGTTGTTAACAAAATGAGCGAAGAAAAAGAAAAAGATTTAATGACTATATAAAATGAAAAATTTAACAAAAAGAGCATTCAGTGCCACGATTTTATTTTTAATACTAATACCTTTTGTTTTTATTACTTACTATGCCAATTTTGTCGGAAGAATAATTGGCATTTGTTTTTATATTGCCTTTGCACTTTGAGCAAGTTGGGAAATTATTAAGCATTTTAATATCGATTTAGCCTCAAAAATACTGCTTATGACTGGTATTTTACTCATGATGTTGTTACCTTATGAGATCTTTGCCAATCTAAAAAATCAAGCATTTTGAGCAATAGATTCCAAAATTTTATTGAACCGTTATGCCTTTTTGGCAATTTCGTTTAGTGACAAGCTATATTTTACAGACCTGATTTTTGCTTTTATCCCCTTTTTATTAGCCATGCTTTTAAATATAAAAAAAATCATATGATCACAGTGGCTTATTGCCTTGCTAGTACTGCTTATTGTGCCAATTTTTAGCAAGATTCTATTCATTGTTAATGTCAAAAATATTTATATTTTATTAGCAATAGAATTAGTGGCAGTTTCTGTCGATACTAGTGCAATGCTGGGTGGTATGGCTTTTGGACAAAAGACCATTAAAAGAAAATTTGCTCCTAGATTGAGTCCCAAAAAAACATGAGAGGGTGCGTTGTGTGCGTTTCTACTGGGTAGTTTAGCAGTCTATATGTTATTTTGTCTTCCAGGGATGGTGGCCAAAAATAGCATCACAACAATCTACACAAGTGATTTGCAAGTTGCTTTTGGAGTTTTGTTTCTTGCTCCTATTACAATCTATGCGGATTTATTATTTTCCGCTTTCAAAAGAAGTCTTAAAATTAAAGATTTCAGTAATTTAATTCCAGGACACGGTGGAATCATGGATAGATTTGATAGTGTGTCAATTCTTACCATTGCTTCAATGCTAATTTACACATATTTATAAAGAGGTAATTATGGAGATTTTTAAAAAGCTTTGTCTAAAATGTAATATTAAAGTCGATGATGAATTTAATTCATTTTCAGTACCGTATGCTAAATATAGTGAAGTAACCGATGCGATTGAGATGCAAATTGTTTTTGACCACCACATAACTCTTTCAAAATTCCGTTATTTTTATGAGTCATTAAACAAATGCTTTCCTAATTTAGATCTTAAGCTTTCAGTGCGTTTTAATTCAATGGATGCACACTTAATTTTTGACTATCTTCTGTTAGCAGCAGAGATGAAAAACAAGTCCCTTTATAATGAATTAATTAAAATATCTAAAACTAATGTTTCATTATCAGATGGAACATATTTAACAATTACCAGTTCTTACAAAAAAACTCTTGATGTTCTTAGTGCCTACAAAGATACAATTAATGCTTTTTTAGTTGGTTGGGGATTCAAAAATATAAGTCTTAAATTATCACTTAAAAAAGAAGAAACAAGAGATACAAATAAAGAAATTGAAAGACTCATTTCTGAAGCATCGGCACAAATTGAAGAAAGCAAAAAAATGGTCGAGAACGAGCAAAAGAAAACTGCTTTTGTTCCTCGAAAATCTTCACCACGCGAATACAAGCAAATAGCAATTAAGGATATTGATATTGAGTATGTTGAAAACGTTGAAATTAAAGGTCAAGTGTTCGGTATCGATGAAAGAAAAATTCGCGATAACTTTGTAATAAAAACCTTCACGGTTAGTGATTTTTCTGAAGCTATTACTGCCAAAATAATTAATAAAGACATTGAGATAAAGGAAAATTCCTTCGTTTCTATTAAAGGAAAAATAGAAATGGATCCGTATTTAAAAAGAAAAATTCTTCGTGTCGATTCTGTCGCCGAAATCGAACCATTGTGAAATAATAAAACTGACAATGCTCCAGAAAAAAGAATTGAGCTTGCATTGCGTTCAAATATGTCAACGCAAGACGGAGTTGTGTCAGCCTCTGACTATATCAAAACAGCTCAAAGATACGGACATCAAGCACTAGCAATAACTGATATAGATGGTGTTCAGGCCTTTCCAGATTTTTTCAATGCTACTAAAAAATTAGATTCATTAAAACCTATTTATGGAGCAACTTTATCTTCTATCACCAAGGATAATGGAACTGTATTATCAAGCCAAGATTTTGACCTAGCGACTCAAAGATACATTGTTTTTGACTTAGAAACAAGCGGGTTGAGTCCAATATTTGATGAAATCATCGAGTTTGGAGCAGTAATAGTTGAAAATGGCGAGACTATTGACAAAATTCAGTTTTTTGTTAAACCTTCGAAACCAATATCTAAATTTACTACTGAACTTACTAACATTACTAACGAAATGTTAGAAACATATGGAATTAGTCAGGAAGAAGCAGCACACAAAATTCACAAAATTCTTTCAAGTGGTATCGCAGTAGCTCACAATGCAAATTTTGACATCAGTCACTCAAAAGAACTGTTTAAACGTTGAAATTTACCATATCTAGATATTAAGGGTATCGACACAATGTTTGTTGCCAGAATTTTATTTCCACTAAACAGCAAATTCAGATTAGGAGTAGTGGCAAAAAAATTCGATGTTGTTTATGATGAAGAAACAGCCCACAGAGCCGATCAAGATGCGAAAGTATTGGCTGAAATTTGAATTAAAATGATAAGTAAACTAGCACGAGATTTGGAAATTACTACATCAGCTCAGCTACGTCAAAAAATCGATCCTGAATTCTATCGAAAAAAATTTCCTTATGAAATAAGATTGTTGGCAAAAAATCAAAAAGGATTGAAGAAACTATTTCAAATTGTATCTAAAGGAAGTACTGAAGACTATCACAATGGGTTAAGAGTATTTCTTGAAGATATACAAAAAGGTGAAGATTTATTGATAGGAACTTCTACTCATCTTTCTTATTTCTGAGACAAAGTTTTCACTGGTTGTTCAGAAGATATAGAAAAAGAAATTACTCGTTATGACTATATTGAATTCGCTCCCTTATCAACAATGCAATATCGTGTAGTGCGAGGTGATATAAACAGTCTGGAAGCAATAAAAACCGCTTATAAAATGGTTATTGAATTAGCAAAGAAACATAATATACCTTGTGTTGCGGTTTCAGATGCTCGTTATACTGAAGAAATTGAAAAAATTCTTCACCATGTGTATATTTTTGCGGATGGTGTTGGTGGTAAAAAACACTGATTGCACTCATTTAAAGATCAAAACACTAAGGCATACCCGGTTCTAGATTACAAGACAACAGAAGAAATGCTGGCTGAATTCAGTTTCTTGAATGACGATAAACTAATCAAAGAAATAGTTATTTATAACACTCATTTAATAGCAAACCAGATTGAAAAAATTGAAGTAATCAAGAAAGATTTATTTAAACCTATTTTTGATGATAGTACCAATAAATTGACTGAACTTGTATACAAAACAGCCCGCGAAAGATACGGTGAAATACTGCCTGAAGCCATTGCAAAAAGAATTGATAGAGAGCTTAAACCAATCACTGAAAATGGATACAGTGTTATTTATTGAATAAGTCATAAGTTGGTAAAAAAATCTAATGATGAAGGCTACTTAGTTGGAAGCCGTGGTTCAGTAGGTTCATCTATCGTTGCAAATTTATCTGGAATTTCAGAAGTTAATCCCTTAAATCCACACTACTTGTGTTCACAATGTAAGTTTTTTGAAATGTTCGATCCTAGTCCTGAATTATCAAGCGGTTGAGATCTAAAAGATAAATTGTGTCCGAACTGTGCTATTCCTTTGACAAAAGACGGACACTCAATTCCTTTTGAAACATTTCTAGGTTTTAATGCTGACAAGGTTCCTGACATTGATCTAAACTTCTCTGGAGACTATCAAGCATACATTCACAACTATGTTCGTGAATTATTTGGAGAAAGTCACACTTTTAGAGCTGGTACCATTTCAACTATTGCTTCAAAAACAGCATATGGTTTTGTTAAAAAATATGATGAAATAGTCAATGCTCAATCACGCTCATTTTCTACCGCCTACATTGAATTTTTAGCAGGAAAATCAACGGGAGTAAAACGTACAACAGGACAGCACCCTGGAGGAATTATCATTGTTCCAAAAGAATATGACGTTGAAGATTTTACTCCAATAAACTATCCAGCTAATGATAAAAGCAGTGATTGAAAAACTACTCACTTTGATTTCCATTCTATTCACGATAACTTACTGAAACTTGATATTTTAGGACACGATGATCCGACTGCTATTAGAATGCTAGAAAGACTAACTAAAATAAATGTTAAAAATATTCCTAAATCGGATGAAAAAGTTATCAAGTTATTTTCTACAACTGAGTCACTGAATATTGATCCAAATCAAATTGGCGGTGAGGTAACAGGAGCTAAAGGATTGCCAGAATTCGGTACTCAATTCGTGCGCCGGATGTTAAAAAGTGCAAAAGCCAAAAAATTTAGCGATTTAATTTCTCTTTCTGGTTTGAGTCATGGTACAGATGTTTGAACTGGTAATGCTGAAGAATTGATTAAAAAATACAATTTTGATCTATCGCAATTAGTTTGTTGTCGTGATGATATTATGAACACCTTAATCTTGCATCAAGTAGATCCTAAAAAAAGCTTTGATATTATGGAAAAAGTTCGTAAAGGTAAAGGATTGACTCCTGAAGAAGAAAATCTTCTAAGAGATCATAATGTACCTGATTGATATATTGAATCACTGCAAAAAATTAAGTACATGTTCCCCAAAGCCCATGCTACTGCCTACGTTATTATGGCCTGAAGAATTGCTTGATTTAAGATTTATTATCCACTTGAATACTACGCAACATATTTCACTACTAGAACAGAATCAAATGACATTAAGGTACTATCAGATTCAAAAGAAGCAATTGATCAAAGAATTGAAGAAATTAACACACTAATTAGAAATAAACAATCAACTACTAAAGAGCAAAATTATTTGGATGGTTTAGAAATCGGTCAAGAATTATATGCTCGTGGTTACAAGATTCTTAATGTTGACTTAGAACGTTCGCTTGCTAAAGAATGAGTAATTGATTATGACAAAAAAGCTTTGATTCCACCTTTTATCAATGTTGATTCACTTGGAGAATCAGTGGCAGAATCGATAATTAATGCTCGTAATCAAAATCCATTCTTGTCTGTTGAAGATTTGCAAGAAAGAACACAAATCAACTCTAGAATTTTAGAAAATCTAAAATCTTTAAATATTTTAGACAAATTAGACGAAAACAATAATATTAGTTTATTTGATTAAAATTAGCCTTGTGCTAATTTTTTTGTAACAAAAAAAAGCACCCAAAATGAGTACTTTTTCAGTCAATTATAGTTTGTTAGTAATATTCTTGGCAGCTATTGTTCCGTCGCTTACAGCTGTAGTAATTTGACGAATCTCTTTTACTCTAACGTCTCCTGCTGCATAGATATTAGGAACCGCTGTTTCCATGTTTTCATTGGTTATAATGAAGCCATTAGGAGCTAAAATATTTAAATCCTTTAAAAAACTTGTCGAAGGAATGAATCCAATGTATGGAAATAGTGCTGCCAATTTAATTGTTTTTATTTCTTCACCCATTTTAACCACAACACTTCCTACACTATCATTTTCATTAGGAAGTATTTCAAGAATTTGAGAGTTTTTAATAATTTCAACGTTACTTTTAGCTTCCAGTTCTTCGACTAGTTTTTTCTCAGCAATAATTTCATCTCTTACAAAAATATAAACTTTAGATGCAAAAGAAGCAACATATGCCCCTTCTTCAATGGCAGAGTTTCCACCACCGATGATTCCAATAGGTTGGTTTTTAAAGTTAGGCCCATCACAAATAGCGCAGTAACTTACACCTTTACCATCAAAATAATCAATACCTTTGATTTCTTTTGGGATTCTGTTTTGCATTCCGGTCGCAATAATTATTGTTTTTGTTTCAATAACTTGTCCATCATTTAGAATCACTTTTTTAGCAAAATTATCATTAGGATCGTTTTCTATTTTAACAACTTCACCATAAATAAATTCCGCACCATTTTCTTGTGCTTGTTGAAACATTTTTGTCGCTAACTGAGCTCCTTGAATTAATAATTCTCCGGGTCAATTTTCAATCTTTGACTGAAATGGTAATTTTCCACCAGGAACTTTGTTTTCAATAAAGACAGTTTTCAAACTGCTTCTTGTTGTATAAACTGCGGCAGTTAGTCCAGCAGGACCTCCCCCAATAATAACCACATCATACTTGTTATTCATGTACCGCCTCCAATTTTTCTTTGTTTTTTAGCAAATTGATTCTTTCAATTTCTTTTTGGCGGCGCATAGTAAATGAAACTGAATCTTCTCAAACAATGAAGTAAATTCATTTGGTTCCATACTGATTAACTTTGTAAATTGTGTAGCGTTTGTTAGTTGTGAATTCAAATACAAGTACAAGAAGTACACCTACAACTATGTAAATTACCGAAAGAACATTATAGAATGTATAACTTTCAGCACGTAAATTTTCCATTGATAAACGAACCACACCGTATCAAATTCAGTATAGTCCACCAGTAGTTCCTGGTCTCAATCAATTTCATTTATTTAGAACTCAAACTAAAATAATATATCCTAGCAAGTTTGCCATCGATTCATACAAGAACAATGGAGCACGGTATGCTGTTTCACCACCGTCAGTTATATACATGTGTGATTTGATGAAGTTTGGCAGTCAAACTATTGATCAATCGTCAGCACCTACAATTTGTCCAAAAACTTCATGATTTGCGAAGTTTCCTCATCTACCAATTGCTTGACCGATGAAGACAGTTGGCAAAATGATTGAAAGACATTTGCGTAAATCTACTTGTTTTCTGAAAAATGATAGAAAAATCAAGTCAGCAATGGCAGCAGTGACAACCCCCCCTTGAATTGAGAGTCCACCCTCTCAAATTTTGTACCAATGCTTAAGTGTTATTCAATCCTTGACTGCAATTCTTTCGAAAATAAAGAATAAACGCGCTCCAATGATAGCTGAAGGTAAAGTGACTATTACTACTCACACGAAAAGGTCAAATTTATATTTCTCTCTTTTTCAAAATCAATAGACGGTAAGAATAGCACAAAACATTCCTAGCATCATTAAAAAAGAATAAAGACGAAGATCTCCTAATTTTAAGACCGTACTTTGATCATCAGGGATATATGCTGTCATATTCCTCCTTTATGTATCTTAAATTTTAATAAATAACCTTTAATATTGAGTTATTTTTTCAACATTTCAGCAAGGTATTTACCTGTCAGCGAACCGTTTACTAAGCTAACTTGCTCTGGAGTACCAGTAGCCACTATTTTTCCACCATATCTTCCGCCACCTGGACCTAAGTCAATTATGTGGTCAGCAGACTTAATTACATCTAAATTATGTTCTATTACTAAAACACTGTCGCCACTATCAACAATGCGGTTAATTACTGAAAGTAATTTTTTAACATCGTGAGTATGAAGACCAGTAGTTGGTTCATCAAGTACATACAATGTTTTACCTGTGGGTTTCTTTTGTAAAAACGTTGCTAGCTTGACCCTTTGGGCTTCTCCACCACTCAATGTTGTTGCACTTTGACCTAGCTGAATGTAATCTAAACCAACATCCATTAGTGTTTTTAGTTTGTCTTGAATTTTCTTTTTAGCAGCAAAAAATTCATAAGCTTCTTTTATTCTCATATTTAGTACATCATTAATGTTTTTGCCATGATATTTGATTTCTAAAGTTTCCAGATTGTAACGTTTTCCAT
Source organism: Mycoplasma sp. 1573 (assembly GCF_053851775.1). NCBI lineage: Bacteria > Bacillati > Mycoplasmatota > Mollicutes > Mycoplasmatales > Mycoplasmataceae > Mycoplasma > Mycoplasma sp. 1573. The sequence goes on from NZ_JBSQBG010000001.1 coordinate 247,408, forward strand.
CACAGTGATCACAGTCAACATAAACATCAGGCAAGAAGTGCATTTCGATTTTAATTACTCCGTCCCCTTGACATTTATCGCAACGCCCACCAGGAACATTGAAACTGAAACGGCCTTTTGTGTATCCTCTGAATCTTGACTCTTCAACATTAGCAAAAACATCACGAATATCATCGAAAACAGAAGTATAAGTAGCTGGGTTAGAACGCGGTGTACGACCGATCGGACTTTGTGTTATTTGGATAATTTTGTCGATATTGACATAACCACTCATTTTTGCTATCTCAGACTCATAATTGAACTCATTTATGTATTTATTTAATTCATTAACTATAACTTCATTTACTAAAGTACTTTTCCCTGAACCACTAACACCAGTAACACAGACCAATTTACCTAAAGGAATATCAACATCAACCTTCTTTAAGTTATTCATTGATGCACCTTTGATTTTTAACACTTTGCCATTTCCACTGCGGCGTGATTCTGGGACTGCGATTTTTCATTCTCCAGAAAGATATTTACCAGTGATAGACTCAGGTGCTTTGGCAATGTCTTCAACTGAGCCAGTAGCTACAACATAACCGCCTTCTTCTCCAGCTTTAGGTCCTATATCAACAATATAATCGGCATCAAAAATTGTTTCTTCATCGTGTTCTACAACAACAAGAGTGTTACCGATATCAACCATTTTTCTTAGTGAATTCAGTAACTTACGATTATCAGCCTGATGTAATCCAATGCTTGGTTCGTCTAAAACATATAAAATTCCAGTTAAATTTGCTCCAATTTGTGTGGCCAAACGAATTCTTTGGCTTTCTCCCCCACTCAATGTTTCAGCCTTACGATTTAGGGTTAAGTAGTCTAAACCAACGTTTACCAAAAACTCAAGACGGTGTTTAATTTCAATAAGAATTAAGTTAGCAATTTCCTTTTCGGTTGCATCTAATTCTAAGTTATTAATAAATTCAAGCAAGGTGTTTATGTCATTTTTGCAAGCTTCATAAATATTTTGATTTCCTAATTTAACTGCCAAAGCTTTAGGATTTAATCTAGCTCCCTTGCAAGAAGAACAAACAATTTCTGACATAAATTTTCCATATCAGGCTCGAATATCTTCACTAGTGGTTTCAAGATATTTACGTTCTAACATTGTTGCAATACCTTCAATGTACCCACTGCGATTATATTTATTTCCTGAAGCTGAAATCAGTGTATAAGTTAAAGGTTCATCTGAACCATACAATAAAATTCTCATTTTATCTTGTTCGATTTTCTCTAGCGGTAAGTCAATACTAATGTCATAGTGATCAAGCAGTACTTTAAATTCTTGTCACTCAAGATTCGTTGTGTTGACTGTATTTTCAAAATATTTAATTCCACCACCACGAATGCTTCGTTTGAAATTAGGAATTAATTTGTTGACATCAACTGATTGTTTAACACCTAGACCCTTACATTCCTCACACATTCCAAATGGAGAGTTGAATGAAAATAATTTAGGTTCAATCTTAGGCATATCAAAATCACCATACTCACAAGCATGGAAAATTGAAAATTGTTGAGTAGCACCATCAACTTCATGAACATTGACTAGTCCTTTTGAGTATCCTAAGGCAATTTCAACTGCTTCAGAAATTCTTTGACGCATGTCATATTTCAAGGTTAAACGGTCAATGACTATATCAATATTTCAACGTTTATTTTTATCTAATTTTATTTCATCGTCAAGACTAAAAATTGCGTCATTAATTTTGACACGCACGAAACCATCTTTTTTTAGTTTTGCTAGCAGTACTTGATGAGTTCCTTTTTCACCTTGTACAACAGGAGCGAGAATATATAATTTAGTATTTTCCGGTAGTTGAAAAATTGCATCAATAATGTCTTTTAATTTTTGTGCCTTTATTTCGATATTATGTTTAGGACAATAAGCTTTTCCAATTCTTGCATATAACAATCTTAGATAGTCATAAATTTCTGTAACAGTTCCAACAATTGAACGAGGGTTATTGTGAGTAGTTTTTTGCTCGATACTGATCGAAGGACTCAATCCTTCAATACTATCAACATTTGGACGTTTTGTGTTACCTAAAAATTGACGTGCATATGAAGAAAGTGAGTCAACATATCTTCTTCTTCCTTCTTCATAAATTGTGTTGAAAGCAAGGCTTGATTTTCCTGAACCACTAAGTCCTGTAAAAACAACTAATTTTCCTCTCGGAATTTCCAAATCAATATTTTTTAAGTTATTTTCTCTTGCTCCTTTAATGATAATCTTGTCATTTTCCATAATTCTAAAATTATATTCTATTGAATATAAAAGTTAAAAAATTAATTTTTCAATGCTTAAATGGGAGAAAAATTGCTTTTTTGAGAGATTTAAAAAGCAATAAAAAAACTAGGACAACCTAGTTTTCACTTTGTACTTGTTTTGCAGTTGTAATTTTTTCAATTTCGTGGTTGACATTTCTTTTTCAGTCATTTCTGTGTTGTACGACTTCATAAATTGCTAGCCTTACTAGGTCTCAACAATAGAAAATAAAGTATGCTCAAGCAATAGAAATGTTTGTGTGTGGCACTATTGCAAAACGAATAATAATTAAGAAAATGAATTGAGATCATTGTGCTACTAAAGTAGTTAAACTACTCAAGTTTGAACGCCCACCACTAGCTATTAGTGCATTAGTTGTGTAGAATCAAGCTCATAGTGGATTAACTAAAGCAACTGTCAATAAAGTTCAACAAATCAAATTACTATTTACATTTTTTGCATAGTTACTCATTGCTGTGATTAATGCATCTTTATCTGTGTTAGTTCAATCATATAATGAGTAAAATTTACTTCCTTGAAGATCATTTTGAATTGTTGAAAAGTCTTTATCTTTGTATAGTGTTTGAATCTTTTCAGCTATTCCACCAGACAACATTTCAGTTTGATAAATAATAAATACAAATATCAATAATATTAATGAAAATAAAGCACCCGCTGTAGCATGGAATCCTTTTAAGGCATGAGCATGTTTATCTGCTTCATCAAAATCATTTTTTCCTAGATTTGATGCAACAAACACACTGACATTAGCCCCGCAGGCGACTGTCACCGCTCCAAAAACAGTGGAAATACTTTCTGTTAGTGAAAGCACAGCAGCAGCATTCATATTCATTCATTTTTCGCCTACTCTGCCAGGTATAAATCCATCGTTTCAAATCGGCATTCGCAATGGAATAACAATCATTCCCGCTATTGCAATACCAAATGAAAAACCTCTCTTAAAAAATAAAACTGTAATTTCGCGACTTATTTTAAATAGGTTTTTAACTTTTATTACAATCTCTTTTCTTTTCCTACTCATTCAAAAATTATCCAAAAAGATTGAAATAAAGACCGAAGCAATTGTTCCATAAGCAGCGGAATAAGTTCCTAATTTAAAACCATAGATACAAATAGCATTAATTGTTGCATTGATAGACAAGTTTAAACAAGCAGTAAAGAAAGCATATTTTGAGTGTCCTGTCTCATTCAAAAGTCCATTAGTATTTCAAGCAACTGCCAACAATATTCAACAAATAGCAATCAAGCGGATGTAACTTACTCCGGTGTTAACTGCAGGTTCATCATCTCTTCCAATCAACCGAATCATTTCAGCCGGCATCGACCAAGCACAGATTGCAAAAATTACTCCAATTGACACATAGGTTCAAATTCTTAAAGCCATTATTTGATTAATTTTTGAATATTGTTTACTTCCATAAAATTGTCCTACTAACATTCCGACAATCATATTAATGGTAATGAAAATAGTTGTTACTATTCCTGATCACGTATTAGCATAGGAAAGCGCTGTTGTTCCATTTTCGATTGGAGCAACCATGAAATTATCAATAAAAGAGGTTAAAGAAAAAACTAACTCTGCCACGACTACTGGTAGAGTGTTTTTTAAATATCTTAGTCAATCTTGTTTCGAAGCAGGAAAATGTCTTCGAATAATATTTCTTCTCTTAGTGATTTTCTCCATACTTAAAGTATTGTAACAAAAAAAGCCAGTTTTTGACACTGGCTTAGTTGTTGTCTAGATGTCCCAAATTTTTTCTTTCAGTTCCTTTATCGTCATTGAGTCTTCCAACTGAAATTGATTCAACAATTTTAAAAATTCTTTTTTATGATTCAACAATTTTATCATTTCATCAATATCGTCTCTGCGTTCATCAATTCAGAACATTTTTAAAACATCATCTTTTGAATATTGTTTTAATTCTTTTAGAACTGTTTGCCGACTAATTTCCAGGTTGTATCTTTTAAAGGGGATTTTTCTTTGTTTTTGCATACAAAATAACAAGCATCCCACAAAGCTAGCTAGTGAGCCATCATGGACAAATTTATTTTCTAAAACATTATTTTTAGTATTTGAAAGAATCGCATTTCTTACTTCGGTAAAGTATGGCTGATTAAAATCTTTGTGAGTTATTAAGTCAAGCGAGACAGTTGCATGTGATAAGAGCGGTTTTACTTCATTGTTAGGAAAAAGTTCTTTAATTATTTTCTTTTCCAACACTGGGTTGTGACCTACAAAAATAACTTCACTCATTTTTATTGTGTTATCGATGCGGTTAATATCTCTGATTATTGCTTCACGCATTACTTTCATATAATCAGATTTTTTGAAGTCATTTACAAATGTATGAGTTTTTATCACATTAAAATTATTTTTTATTCCCAAAGTATAACAATATGGAGTTCCACTTTTTAGACCAATCATTTTAGCAAAAGGATTAGTTATTGCCTCAAAATCGATATATATTTCAGTTTTTTTGTGATTACTTGACTCTTTTTTCATAACTTTAAATTTTACTTACTTTTAAATAAACATTGTAATTTTGAACCTATTTTTAAAAAAGAATATAATAAGCATTATGAAAAAGAATTCATCAAACAATGTATCAGAAGTAAACACAAAGAAAAGTCCAAAACAAACTTTGAAATTAATATTATCAATTTTATTACCTTTATTTGTTGTTGTGGTCTTTATTGCTCTTTTAAGTTTTTTACCCAACGCTAACAGTTAGAAGTTTTAGAAAAAAGTACTTGTTGTGAGTACTTTTTTTGATACCTCTTGACTTTAATTTAGGCATTTAATATAATTTAAGTGAAAGAAAAAACATTTAAGGAAGCAAAAAAATGTCTGCAAAAATGAAAGCATTTGTGGTGCGTTCACCACGTCAATGAAGTGTTGAGGAAGTTGATATTCCTGAACCAAAAGAAAAAGAAGTTTTAATTAAAATGGAAACTAGTGGTATTTGTCATACTGACTTACATGCTGCTAATTTCGATTGATTAGTACAACCAAAATATCCACTAATTCCAGGACATGAAGGAATTGGTATTGTAACAAAATTGGGTCCTGGATGCACCCACTTAAAAATAGGAGACAGAGTTTGTTTAGCATGGTTACATGATGCATGTGGACACTGTGAATACTGTTTAACAGGTAAAGAAACTCTATGTCCTAACCAAAATATGTCTGCATATACAAAAGATGGATCATTTGCTGAATATGCAATCGGTCATGAAGACTATGTAGGAAAAGTTCCTGCAAATCTAGATATCATCACAGGTGCTCCAGTTGTTTGTGCTGGTGTTACAACATATAAAGCAGTAAAACAAGCAAAATTAAAACCTGGTGAATATGTAGCAGTTATCGGGGTTGGTGGACTAGGTCAAATGGCAATTCAATATGCCAAAGCAATGGGATATCGTCCTATTGGAATTGACTTATCGGATGACAAGGTAGAACTAGCATTAAAATCTGGTGCTGAATATGCATTCAACTCTAAGAAAGTAAATGCAGTAAAAGAAATTTTAGAAGTTACTGATGGTGGAGTTCATGCGGTAATCAACACATCAGTATCAACAAAAGCTGCTTACGAAGGAATGGAAATGTTACGTCGTGGTGGAAGACAAGTTTTAGTGGGTCTTCCAGCTAAAGACAACTTAGGAAAAGATGAGTTCCCTGTTTCTGTCTTCTGAACTGTATTATTTGAAAGAGAATTAGCAGGTTCAATAGTAGGAACAAGAAAAGATCTACAAGAAGCTCTTGATTATGCTGCAAGAGGATTAGTAAAAAGTGAAGTTACAAAAACTGTTAGCCTAGAAGAAGTTGCTGATATTTTCGAAAAATTGGAAAAAGGTGAGTTCTTAGGAAGAGCAGTTATTGACTTCAAAAAATAAGTTAATAAAAAAGTTCAGGCGCAAGGGCTTGAACTTTTTTTGATAATTAACGGTTGTAGAACTCAACGATTAGTGATTCGTTAATGTCTTTATTTAATTCATTTCTTTCAGGTAAACGAGTGAAAGTTGCTTTGAAGTCTTCTCTTTTTACTCATTCAGCAACAGCTCTTTGTTCCATAGCTTCTTTAATTTCTGAGTTATTTCTTGATTTTTCTTTTAATTCAATAACTGAATTTACTGATACTAACATTGAAGGAATGTCAGCCTTGTGTCCGTCTAGTGTGAAGTGTCCGTGATTTACTAATTGACGAGCTTGTGCTCTTGTTTTAGCAAATCCTGCACGGTATACTAAGTTATCTAGACGTGATTCTAGAGTTTGTAGGAAATTTGTTCCTGTAACCCCTGATTTTTTAGAAGCTTTAACGAAAGTATTGTGGAATTGTCTTTCATTTAGACCATACATGTAACGAACTTTTTGTTTTTCGTATAAGTGTAGTCCATAGTCAGTTAATTTTGCACGTTTTTGTCCGTGTTGTCCTGGAGCGTATTTTCTTTGTTTTCCTTTTGCAAATTCTTTATCGTTTTCTAGTAATGAAAATCCGTAACGACGTGATTTTTTAAATAAAGATCCTCTAAATCTTGACATATTTTAATCCTTTCCGCAAGGACACAAAAACTCTTTATAAATGTTTTTTATTTAATGATTTCGGTTTTGACAGCTTACTTACTTTCAAATCTACACGAATTCAAAACAGTTTTATAAATGCTTTATTGCTGTATCAATGCTTTATATATTGTACACTAATTTATTTAAATCAATTAAATACTATATTTACTATTATTTCCCCGTTTTTCTTTTATAACTTGTTTGCTGTTATAAAATTTAATAAAATGAGTATGGACAATCAGACAACGTTAAAAATTTTTATAGTTTTTCTTTTAATTTTATCTTTTGCAGCTCTTGTTATGGCAATAGCTGTTTATGTTTATTTTTACTTTCAGGTTTATCTAAATCAATATTTTCAAAAGCAAAAAAAATGGCTTAGCGACATCAATGCTAAACACTCGAAGACAAATGAAATGCTAGAAACATACTCAAAAAGCAGCCAAAAATATGAAAAAACTTATGAAGTCTTTTTAAGAAATTTCTACCAGTTTGTTTCACTTAAAGACAAAATTTCTTTTAATATGACAAAAGTTTTAATTTTGATCAACAAGAATGCAAATAAGATTTTCAAAGAAAGAATAAAAAATTTCAAAAAAATTCACGATGAGTCAAAAGAACTGAAAAAAATGATTCGTGAAATAAAAGTTTTAAGCAAAAGACTGACACACTACACAAAAGAAAAAACATCAGAGACGCAATTGGTATTAACAAGATACCAAAAAGTACTGTATGCTAACTCAGAAATTTCTTCAATAATAGTCCAACAAAGCGATAAACTTACGTTTTTTAAGGCAGAACTAGAATTACTTGCTAAAAAATGAAAAAAAGAAGTTTCATATTTTTCAGAAGACAAGCATTTAAATAATGTAGAACAACAAAATAATTTCAAACTTGAAAAATTAAATTCTATAGTTCAAAACTTATGTCTAATAGTTGGTGAAGGTAAAAAAAGCTTAGATTTTTACAACACGAAGATTCGAACATATGATGAGCGAAGATTAACATACATTATGCAAAACTACGATGTATTTGAAAAATTGTATCAGGAGCAAAAATTAGAAAAAAAAATTTATGCAATAAGAGCAAAAAATAAAGAGATAGAAAAGCTTTTTAGTCAACAAGATTATGTAGCAAATCGTGAAAGAATTCAAACATTACTAAAAGATAATTTCTTACTCATGTCAGAGTTTTCAGCTATTCTTAATTTTGAAAATTCTGCACGTAACTATTTCGAAGAACAAAGTTTTAGTTTAGAACAAATAAACCAAACAATATCAGAGTTAAATAAACGTTTTTTTACACTACAAGAAGATATAAAAGTTTATAAGTTAGATTCAAATTTCTCACACACCAAAATCAAAAAAATAAATCAAATCATGAAAACTAATTTCTACGAAGCAATAGATTTTCTACTGTCTGATAAAACAATTTCTTCTACTCTTCGTTTTAAAAGACTAGAAGAATTTTTAAAGAAATTAGATCAAGCAGACAGGCTTTTATTAGAAATTGATAATGAATTAGAACAACTAAAACAAATTTTAAATACATTCAGTGATTTAGAAAAAAAGGTGATGCAATTATCATTCGAGTGACAAAGCAGTGAAATAGTAATGAATCCACAGCGTAACTTTTATCTCGAAGCAGTCTATAAACAACAAAATAGAATTCAGAATGCATTAGAACAAAATTTAGTGAATTTTGATCAACTTAAAAACGAAATAGACCTTTTTGAACTTCTGGTTAATGGATTAGATGTTGAAAATTTAGTAACAAAGGATGCTAATGATGTTTTCTATGTGATTAGTAATCACCTAAATAGATATCGATCTCATAAAGAAAATATTGCAGCAATGCTAAACGTTGCAACAGTTGAAAACAATTCAGGAAAGTATGTTAAAGCTTTAGAAACAATCAAAGAATTCTTAGCAAAAGGAGAAAACTAATGGAAAAGAAAATCTTACTACGTTATGGTGAATTAACACTAAAAGGTAAAAACAGAGAAAGTTTTATTAAAAAGTTACGTCAAAATTTAGAAAATATCATGGAAGGTGAAGTGGTTTGTAAGTTTGACAGGGGATATTTAGAATATAGCCAGAAAAACATTGAAAACCTAGCATATATTTTTGGTCTTTCAAGCTATAGTGTTATAACTATCACTGCTAACGATTTTGAATCTATTCAGCAAGCGATTTTAGAAGAGTTAAAGGACAAAAACTTTGAAACTTTCAAAGTGGATACCAAGCGTTCAAACAAAAACTATCCATTAACTTCAAGTGAAGTGAGTCAAAAAATAGGTGGTTTTGTGTTAAAAAACACTGAAAATAAAAAAGTAGCAATGTACAATCCTGATTTAACTATTTTTCTTGAGTTAAGAGGGGATAATTGTTATGTTTTTTCAAATTGACATCAAACAAGAGGTGGAATGCCAGTTGGTATAACTGGAAAAACGTTGCACTTGATAAGTGGCGGGATTGATTCTCCTGTTGCTGCCAACTTGTTACAAAAACGTGGTCTTGTTGTTGATTATTTAAACTTTATTACTCCGCCGCACACGGATGAAAATACAACACGTAAAGTAGAAGAAATCATTCAACAACTCACAAAATTCCAAAGTCATGCAACTTTATTTCAAGTAAATTACACAAAAATGATGAACTATATTGCACTTATAAGCCAACAAAAGTACAAAATTACATTGATGCGTCGTAGTTTCTATCGTATTGCTTCACAAATTGCCAACAAATATAATTACCTATCACTTTCAAATGGAGAAAATATAGCTCAAGTTGCTAGTCAAACATTGGAAAGCATGGCTGTAATTAATGAAGTAACAAATATGCCTATTTTTCGCCCATTACTAACTTTTGATAAACTGGAAACAATTAAAATTGCTCAAGAAATTCACACACTTGAAATTAGTAATCAAAAAGCATGCGAAACTTGCGAACTTTTTGCGCCAAAAGAACCAGTGACCAAACCGCAACTAAAAGACGTTCTTAGAGTGGAACAAGAATTGCCATTACTTGCCCAACTTGAACAAGAAGCAGTTGAAACAGTATCGATTTTCAAGTTCAAAAATACTTTAAATGAAACTAATTAATCTTCATACGAACACAACTTTTTCTTTTTTAGAATCAACAATCGAACTAGACAAATTGCTTCAATGAGCTCAAGAAAACGAATTGGATACTGTTGCAGTAACAGAGCACAACAACATGCTAAGTTATGCAAGTTTTTGCACTAAAGCTCACAAATTGGGTATTAACACAATTTACGGGATTGATTTAGATGTAACAATCGAATCAACTGTTTATCGTTTTATTTTATTAGCAAAAAACTTTTTAGGATTGCAAGAATTATTTGCAATCAATTTTGACTTTTTCAAAAACCATAAAGTAGATTTAGAACAAATTCTAAAAGCTAAAAACATTATCATTATTGACCACCCAACTAAAGGTTTTTTTGTGTCAAATAACTCAGTCTTACTGAAAAAAGAAAATTTTTATACTGGACTAACCGCGGATCTAGCAGAAAAAATTGATATCGATTTTGACAAAAACAATTTTTTATTAGTTAATGAAAACCGATGTTTTGACAGTTTCGAATCTAAAACCCTTTCAACTTTAAATTGAATTAAAACACAAGAGCACGAAAATAAATTAGCCACCGGAATATACACAAGTTTTGAAAATCCGAGCCCAAGAATGGCTCAATTAATTGAGAAAACTAACAATCTTGCCAAACAATTGGTTGTTAAAATTGAGCACAGTAAATTCAAAATGCCAGTCTATCCAAATCCCGACAATGTTTCAAGTACTGAATATTTAAAGAAGATAATTCTTGAAAATATAGATTGAAAATTGAAAGGTAAACAATCACTTTACAACACATACAAAGCCAGAATCAAATATGAACTAGATGTCATCGAATCATTAGGTTATTGCGACTACTTTTTGATTATTTGAGATTTTATTAAATGAGCTAAAGAAAATAATATTTCAACAGGACCCGGAAGAGGTTCGGCTGCTGGATCATTGATTTCATATTTAATGGATATAACTCAAATGGACCCCATTGAATACGGTTTACTTTTTGAACGTTTTTTGAATCCAAAAAGAATTTCGTTGCCCGATATTGATATAGACGTTCAAGATGATAAAAGACAAGAACTAATTGATTATTTAATTAGAAAATATGGAACCGAAAATGTTGCTACTATTGTAACTTTCTCAACACTTGGAGTTAAATCATCAATGCGTGATGTTGCAAGAAGTTATTCAGTCCCTATTCCACAAATTGATTCATTAGCAAGAAAAATTCCTTCCACAGCAATTACATTGCAAGAAGCTTATGACGAAAGCTTCAGCTTTCGAACTGAACTTAACAAATATATTAACAATCAAACAGGCAATAATGACTTGATGGAAGCATATGAAGAAGCATGTCAAATTCAAGGTTTTTATCGTCAAAGTGGTACTCACGCAGCTGGAATTGTCATTAGCCAGGACAAAGTTGCAAATAAAATACCAGTAATGCTTGATAGTCAAGATCACCTACAAACACAACTTTCAATGGATTATCTAGAAGATTTCGGACTACTGAAAATTGATATTTTAGGTTTAAGAACATTGACAATCATTAATGAAATTTTGATGCAAGTTTGAAAAATTAATCCTGACTTTGACATTAATAAAATTGATGTTAATGACAAAGAAACATTCCGACTTCTTTCGGAGGCAAGAACTGCCGGAATTTTTCAACTTGAAAGCCCTGGTATGCGTTCAACATTATTGAAAGTTAAGGTTGATCATTTCAATGATATAGCGGCTATCATTTCACTTTTCAGACCAGGCACTGCACAATATATAGATCTTTATGCAAAAAGAAAAAATGGTCTTGAAATTATTAAGAAAAAAGATCCAGTTTATGACGAAATTATGGCTTCTACTTACGGAATAATGATTTATCAAGAACAAATTTTGCAACTGGTGCAAAAAATTTCAAACATGGATTATGCTGAGGCAGATTTATTGCGTAGAGCAATCTCAAAGAAAAAGATTGAAGAATTTGAAGAATTTAAAGCTATTTTTGTAGAAAAATCAGTCCAAAATGGCTATAGCGAACAATTTGCACTTGACATTTTTAAAGATATTGAGAAATTTGCAGGATATGGTTTTAACAAATCTCATGCTGTTAGTTATTCACTGATAAGTTATCGTATGGCTTATTTAAAAGCTCATTTTCCGCTGGAATTTTACTCAGCTATTATCTCTTCAAGCATTAATTCCTTAGAGGATATGAATAAATATTGTCTCGAAGCACAAGACTTAGGAATAAGAATTTATAGCCCTTCTTTAAATCATAGTTCAAACATTTCAGTAATTGATCGTGAAAAAAATGCCATTTATCTTCCTTTTGCCATGATTAAAGGTTTAGGTAAGGTAACTGAACGCGACATTATCCTAAAAAGACAAGAAAGAGGCGAATTCAAAAACTTATTGGAAGCCATTTTGTGTCTAAGAGAAGCAGGAATCGGTGAAGAAAAAATCAAACTTTTGGTTAAAGCTGGAGTTTTTAGAGATTTCGGCAATCAAACAATGATTTTAAATAATCTAGAAAATAGTAGTGAGTTAAAGTTTGAAATTGCGAATGCCTTTGATGCCAGAAACAAAAAAGTCTTTTGGGACAAAATTGATTGGAATATTAACTTGTTACACTACAAGCAAGATATTGACCAAGAAATGATTAATGAAATTACTTATTTAGGAAGAACCTATAATGTTAGTCCAACTATTGGCTATGAAAATAAAAATTGTAAAATAATAGACATTCATCGGGGAACTCAACATGTTGTCGCTGCTTATGTCAAAGATGCAGTAGTAAAAATAACTAAAACCAATAAACCGTATACACATGTTGTATTATTAGACTCTAGTGCGACAATTGATGTAAGAATTTGAAAAGAATCTGACATAGTTAATGCTAAAAATAAAGTCATTTATGCAACTTTAACAAAGAAAATGAATGGTGATTGAGTTCTTGGAAAATGAGAGGAGAAACATCGTGAAGAATAAAAGAATTATTGTTGTTGATGGGACATATTTGATGTTTAAGTCATATTATGGAACATTGTATTCAAATCAAAGATTAGAAACATCAACAGGAATTAAAACTAATGCTTTAGTTGGCTTTTTCAATACTGTTTTTAAATTAAACAATTTGTATCAACCTGACCACATTTACTTTTGTTTCGATGCCTATGGAAAAACTTTTCGCCATGAAGAATATTCAGAATATAAAGGACAAAGACCAAAAGCTCCTGAAGATTTTTACACTCAGCTTGTATTAATTAAAGAACTTTTAACCAACCTTAACATTCCTACGTTTGAATATTTAGGCTTTGAGGCTGATGATATTGTTGCTACAATTACAAACCAGACAAAAAACGAAAATTATGTGCTAATTTTTTCAGCAGACCAGGACTTAAATCAATTAATCGACAAATCGGTAGCAATTTTGAAGCCAAAAAACCGTGATTTAGTTGTTATAAATAATAAGAATTTTTATGAAACTTATGGATTCAATCCTTGACAAGTCACTGATTATAAAGCAATAGTTGGTGATTCGAGCGATAACATTAAAGGAATCAAAGGTGTAGGACCTAAAACTGCATGTAAGCTGTTAGAAAAATATGAATCAGTTGAAAACATTTACAGTAATATCGAAAATTTAGATGCCAAAATGAAAACTAAATTCATTGAAGATAAAGAATTAGTTTTCAAAAACAAATTCCTTACCCAGCTTCGTGATGATGTTCCAATTGATTTTAAAAAATTAGAGGCTGAATTTTTGGACTTGCGTATTTCTCCTAAAGCACATGAAATTTTAGAAGAATTAGAACTTAAACAAATTTATCACCGCCTGAAAGATTTGGAGTCAAACTAATGATCGCGATTATTGGAAAAAGTGGTGTGGGAAAAACGACAATTCTCAACATTCTGGAAGCGAAGGGTTTTAGAACTTTTAATGCTGATATTTACGTGAAAAATCTCTATAAAAAAGGTGGTTTAGGTTATAAAAAAATGCAAGAAAAATGGGGTAATTTATACATAAATAATGAAGGGGTTGACAAAAATGCCTTGAGAGCAAGGCTTATTGAAGATCCAAACTTTATAAATGAGGTTGAAAAGCTTATTTACCCCTTGATTGAAGAACACTTAAAATTCAATTATTATGACTTCGCAGAGGTGCCAAATTTGTACTCTCCTAATGGAAATTTTGTGGGACTTTTTGACAAAATAGTCAGAATTGAAATGGACGAAAAATATAGACAAAAAAATTTACAAAAAAGAAATGTAAATAAATCTCAAAAAGCGGTGATTGATACTTTAAATAAGGGCTTTTTTGAGAAAAATGTTGTCAATATCAAGTGTAAAAAAGTTACTACAAAAAGGTTTTTTGACAATCTTATGGAAATTTATTTTGCTGCTTTTTAAAATATTGTTACCCTTCAGCGATGAAGGGTCAAAAGTTAAAACAATATTAATATAAAAAGGCAGGACAAAATCATGAAATATGACAGTTTTTACATTGAAAAAAATTTAGTAGTAGATCAAAAAGATTTTGAAATTGTAAGGCTGTTATATCTACCTATTATTGGTGTTGAAGCTTCGAGTTTTTATTGTGCTTTAATTGATGAAGCAACTCTTTTACAATCAGCAAGAGTTCGTATTAGTCAAAAAGAACTCGCTTATTTATTAAATATAAGTTCACAAGAATTAATACAAGCAAAAGAAAAATTAGAAGCTGTTGGCTTAATTAATTATTTTGAATCAGATTTATACAATAGTGGGCTAATTGAAATTCGTAAACCAATGGATGTGAAGACATTTTCAAATAGCATTATTAGCAAATCATTAATCGCTAAAATCGGACAACAAAGATTTGACAAAATTCTTAAACACAACGCAATTAATAATTATTCAAGATCAGATTATGCTAACAAAACTAAAAAGTTCACTGAAGTTTTTGCTAATGAAGAACTAGGAGTTTTTGTTTCAAATAATCATGATCTTCGCGCAACCCAACAAATTGATTTAGATGATTTAGAAAATGAAAAGAGATTGTCGCCACGTGATTACATCAAGCATTTAACCAATTTAGAACCTAGTCCTTCGCAAATTAATATGGTTTCAAAACTTTCAGACTTAGGTTTTACTTTTAATGCAATAAATTTATTCATTGATTATTCAATGAAAATTAATAAAAG
The DNA here is from genome assembly GCF_053851775.1 of Mycoplasma sp. 1573. Taxonomy (NCBI): domain Bacteria; kingdom Bacillati; phylum Mycoplasmatota; class Mollicutes; order Mycoplasmatales; family Mycoplasmataceae; genus Mycoplasma; species Mycoplasma sp. 1573. Next base: position 262,573 of record NZ_JBSQBG010000001.1, read on the forward strand.
TATTGTTTGCCAATACATTGAAAAAATTGCTCGTGATTACGCAAATAAAAATATCAAGTCAGATATTGATGTTGAAAACGAATTACAAAGAGCACTTTCATATAAAATTTCAACTAATACTCAAATTGACACACAATATTTAGTAAGAAAAAGCTTTAAAGAAGAAGAATCAGTTCTAAACTGAGCAGAATTAGGTTTTGAGGATTAATTTATGTCTGAATTAAAACAAGTAAGAAACTTATCTCAATTGTCAGTTTCTGATACTCAGCATAGCAAAAGCCGTCTTGACGCTTACCGTCAAGAGGTTTTTAATAGTGAAATAATCAAAAAAGTAATCAAAAAACTTAAACTGACTGACTGACAAATTAAAAACGGTGAAACAGTTCTCTTCGATTATTATAGCTATTTTAAAACGCATAATAAATTGCCAAATTGAAGTCCGATTTTAAACGCTAACAATTCTCTTGATCGTGATTTTTCAAAAGAAAGTTGATACAAAAGTGCTTTAATGCGCGACAAGTTTTGACTAACCGCAATAACCCCTTTAGAGCGTGACCTTGATTCAATAATTGACAAAAAATTAAAAAAATCTTCGCGTGAAGGTAAAAGAATGATGGACGATTTAGAATCGATTATTTGCGATACTAATTCATATTGAACAAAAGACTTAGATTTACTCAAAAAAGTAGTATCTCCAAAGTATTCTTTACCAGCTTATTCGCTTTATTTAGTAGATTACAACATTTTTCGCTCTTTGACAGTTCTGAAATTTCTAGCTTATCAAGAGGCAAGCAAAGGACACAGTGTAGCACTGTTAGACTACAACGATTTGTATCTTTTTTACTCAAAATCAAGCAATGAAGAAAGAAGAACACTGACAGATCTACTGAGCGAAGTAGATAATTTATACATTAGTGATTTTGGCTCAGGTTCAAAACCAGACTGATATGTTAACTCATTCATAAGTTACATTTTAAGAATCCGTGTAACTTATGAAAAAAGTACTTTTATTACTGCTTCGGATGATTATTTTGATGGAAAATTGTCGCTAATAACCAAAAAATCCAGTGTCGAAGACACACAGAATTCCAAGATAATTCGCAACTTGAAACTAATAATCGACAACGGATTCAAGGTTATTAAACCAAAGCGTTCAAACAAAGCTTTTTAACCATTTTTATGTCCCCAAACGAACATTTTTTATTTGACATAAGGGGTTAATTTTTTTATAATTAAGTTAAATAATAAGGAGAAATATGCAACCTAAAAAAATAGCTATAAATGGTTTCGGAAGAATCGGAAGATTAGTGTTCCGTGAAATCTATAATGACCCAAATTTAGAAGTTGTTGCTATTAATGATTTAACAGATGCAGCAACACTAGCACACCTATTAAAGTACGATACAGCACACCGTGCTTTTAAACACGACGTTAAAGCAGAAGATAATATGCTTGTTGTTGATGGTAAAAAATTCCCAGTTTTTGCAGAAAAAGATCCTTCACAATTACCTTGAAAAGACTTAAATGTTGACATTGTTATTGAAGGGACTGGGCGTTTTGTTACTGAAGAAGGTTCATCACTACATCTACAAGCAGGAGCTAAAAAAGTTCTAATTACTGCCCCTGCAAAGAATTCAAAATCAGTAAAAACAGTAGTTTACTCAGTAAATGAAGAAATTTTAACTAAAGACGATGTTATTGTTTCAGCGGGTTCATGTACAACTAACTGTTTAGCACCAGTTGCGAATGTACTTGAAAAAGAATTCGGAATCGTTAAAGGATTCATGACAACAGTTCATGCTTACACAGCTGATCAAAATCTACAAGATGCTCCTCACCGTGACTTACGTCGTGCTCGTGCAGCAGCTCAAAACATGGTTCCTACTACAACAGGTGCTGCAAAAGCAATTGGAAAAGTTATTCCTACACTAAGCGGAAAATTAGATGGTACATCATTACGTGTTCCAACAATTACTGGATCAATTATTGATCTAACTGTAGAACTTGAAAAACAACCAAGTGTTGAAGAAATTAATCAAGCAATTAAAAACGCTTCTTCAGATTCGTTACTATATACAGAAGACGAGCTAGTTTCAAGTGATATTATCGGAACAACTTATGGTTCAGTTTTCGACTCAAAATTGACTACATTTGTAGAACATGAGGGAAAAAGATTATACAAAGTTTTTGCTTGATACGACAACGAGCAAAGTTTTGTTTCTCAATTCGTTAGAACACTAAAACACATGGCAAGTCTATAATTTAGGCACTTCACAAGGACACTTAATGCCCTTGTTTTTTTTTTTTTTTTTTTATTCTTTGAAACTTTTGCCATAGAAGTTTTTTACTTTTTTAGCAAAAAAAACATTTTCTTGAGTGCTAACAATCAGTAAAAGTTCACTTTTATCTAATGTGACTAAAAAACATTAAAAAAAATGGCATTATTAGCCATTTTTCGAACTCAGTACTTTAGAAAGTGAAACGGAAATATTTTTTTTATCTTTCTTGTTTAAAAGTGAAATTACTTTCTTAAAGAACTTTTTAGTTTGTGCAATATCCTTTTTATTTTTCAAAACTTGATTATAGAATACTAATTCGTCTTCATTCTTGTCAAATTTTATTCCTAGTCATTCACTATTATCAAACACTACTTTATACACATATTGATTTTCATATGAACGATAATCTTTCATAGGTATTTGATTAAAAATATAACGATTAGCAATTTTTTTAAGTTGCACTAATATTTCAAGAAAATCTTTTACAAACTTTCTATTAATGGGCACTCTGAAAATGTCCACTATTTCATTACCATATAGTTTGTTTTGTTCTTTAAAAACCTGTTTAATGCTCTTATTTTGACTTTTGAAATAGTTAAGCATTTCAATCATAGTAACAAAGAACATTACAGCATTGTTTTCACTCATTAAAGGTTTTTTTACATACATTGCACCATCTTCATCGAAGCTCATGAAATATTGTGCTCTAATCAATAAGAAATCTCTTTTATCTAAAAATATTTTTTTGTGAATGTTACCATAATATTTTTCGTCCAATTTATAGATATTGTTTCTTAAAAAAGGACTAATGTAAATTTCTTCATAACGTAAACTCTTTTGATTTTGTTTCATTTGACTTCCGACAAAATCTAAATAAGCCATAATCAAGTCATTAGGATTTATTTTCTTATAAAGGAGCAGAAATTTCCTTTGATAAACATTTAAAACTTTTATTTCAGGATTAAAAACAAACAAAAAGTTATCATGCTTATAATTGGATTTTTTGAATTTTAAAAAATCTTTATTGAAAATTAAAGTTGCATTTTTATGAGTTTTTTTAGTTTTCAAGTAAGAATAACTATAGTCCATCTTACCTAGTATTTTTTGCACAGCTAATTGTGAAGCAGGATTATTTACTAGTTTGATTTTTAGTTCTTTTTTGTCAAAAGGTCTAATTTGTAATTTAAGAATTTCACTTACATATTCTTCCATTAACATATCTACTTTTAGATAAAAGAAATCATCTAAAAGACTTGGTGTTAAGAATATGTTTACATTTTGTAAGTAGTAATTGTAAATTTCATTGATATCTTCGTCAAAAAAACGTCTTAATCTTTCATCAAAGAAGTACAGTGCTTTTGTTTTGTGTGACTGACTAAAATCACTGAAGAAAACTAGATTATGCAAGTCTTTTGTTTTTTGCATCACGTAAAAGGCAAAGTCTTTTGAAACATGAGCAGATTTTTCAAATAAGTAAACCTTGATATTTGAAGCCATCAAGACTTGACCGAATTCGTTGATTAAGCGGCTGAATTGAGCATCACTTCCATCAGAAGCTAGCAAAATTCTTATTGGTTGTGTGGAATCATATTTAGATTTAAGGAAATTGGCATATGAGTGTGCTAAGCCCCTGATTGTGGCTTCATTGAATTTATTGTATCCATAACCAGTTTGAGCGACGAAAACTCCTTCGTTTATTTTAATATCTTGATAAAATTCACTGTTTTCATCAGATGACTGGTATTTTTTTATTTGTCTAAGAGCTTTACGATTTTTACCATAAAACTCACATCATAATTTATATTCTTTTTGCATCTTTAATTAATCATTATCCTCAAAGTTTGAATGGTACATTTTTTCATACATACCTTTCAATGCTAATAGTTCTTGGTGATTTCCTTTTTCTACAATTTGCCCTTTATCGACAACCAATATACATGTAGAGTTAACTATTGTTGAAAGACGGTGAGCAATGATGAATGAAGTTTTTCCTTTCATCAAGTTAAGCATTGCTTTTTGAATATTTTTCTCTGTGTGTACATCGACATTACTTGTTGCTTCATCAAGAATTAAGATGTCCTTATTACTTAAAATAGCTCTTGCAATAGCAATAAGTTGTCTTTCTCCTTGAGATAAGTTTGAACCGCTTTGATCAATTACAGTATCATATCCGTGTTCAAGTTTTTGAATGAATTCATCAGCATGTGCTAATTTAGCGGCTTCATGAATTTCTTCATCAGTAGCTTTTAAGTTTCCATAACGAAGATTTTCTTTGATAGTTCCTTTGAATAAGAATGTGTCTTGAAGAACAACAGAAATATTGTCTCTTCATGATTCTTCGCTATATTGTGTTAAGTCACGATCGTCAACCAAGATTTTCCCACCTAGTGGTTGGTAGAACTTCGAAAGCAAGTTAACAATTGTAGTTTTTCCTGCTCCGGTAGGCCCCACAATGGCAATGCTTTGCCCTTTCTTAGCTCAAAAACTTGCTTTTTTAAGTTGTAAGTTTTCCGGATTGTTTGTGTATGAAAAGTCAACATTTTCAAATTTAATATCACCTTTGATATCGGTAATTGTCAATAATTTCGAATTGTCAATTTCTGGTTTTAAAACCATCATTTCACTGATTCTAGAACTAGAAGCAACTGCCATTTGAATAGTTGAGAAAACGTTCATTACTTGAATAAATTGGTTGGTAAAAATTACTAAATAGATATTAACTGCTGATAATGCTCCAAGTGTCATAACTCCATTACCACCAGATTTGTTATTCATAATTAGAAATGCCGCAAGACTGATTACTGCTAAACGTAAAATCATAGCAGCCAGATTTGAGTAAGGATATGTAATTCCTCCCAAAATTCCAGCTTTCATTGCAGGTTTAACTAAATTATCGTTGTGTACTTTGAAACGTTTAATCATTTCTTCTTGGCGATTGAAAGAAGTAATAATATTTTGTCCCTTGATAATTTCTTCAACAAATCCGTTAACCATTGAAATACTGATTTGTTGTTGATGGAATGCAGGCATAGCAAATTTAATAAATAGAAACATTGCAGTGTAAAGAACTGGAATCAAAGCAACCGTAAATAGTCCAATGAAAGGAGCTGTTACAAATATCGCTATTAAACAAATAATAGTAAAGTTGATAGTTATCATTGCTTGTGAAATCAAGGTCATTAATCCCATGGCAACGTTATCAATGTCATTTGTAAGTGTTGACATTAATTGTCCACTATTTTTAGTTTCAAAATAGCTTAATGGCATTTTCATTAAGTTTTTATAGGATTGTAGCCTCATTTGTGCTGCAGCCCGCATAGCCATTTTGGCACTGAATCAGTTAATTATTAAAATGAATGCTTGTCCTAATATGTAACAAATTGCTAGATATATTAGGAATATTATGAATTTGTTTTGGTCAAAACCAGCAATTTTATTAGGTAAAAAGAATTTATCTATAAGTTTACCTACTAAAAAGTTTGCAAGAACAGTGACAGCAGCAGAAAGTAAACTAACAAAAAAGATTGAAATTGTTTTAAGTCCATTTTTGTCAAAGTACTTAATCATTTTTTTGAATTCTTTTCAGTAGCTTATTTTTCTGTAGGGAACAGCATGCATATTATATCTAGGCATCATTTCCTCCTAACTGTGCTTCAGCCACTTCACGATAGTATTTATTAGTTTTTAATAAGTTTTCATGATTGTCAAACGCTGTGATTTGTCCATCTTCAATAATTGCGATTTTGTCACATTCAATAATTGAAGAAAGTTTTTGACTGATGATGATTGTAGTAGTATCTTGATAATATTTTTTAATGTTTTGACGAACTAACTTGTCAGTTTTATTATCAAGTGCTGATGTTGAGTCATCAAAAATTATGATTTTTGGATTTTTCAGCAATGCTTGAGCAATAAAAATACGTTGTCTTTGTCCGCCACTTAAGTTAGTTGATCCTTGACTCACAGGGTGGTCTAGACCGTCATTAAATGAGTAAACAAAGTCATAAGCTCCAGCGATTTTTAAAGCATGATCTATTTCTTCTTCAGTTGCATCAGGATTTCCAAAAAGCATATTTGAACGAATAGTTCCTGATAACAAGAAAGGTTTTTGATACACGTGACTTATTGATTTGTTAACGTTGGCAATACTATAGTCAGTGATATCAATGCCGTCGATAAGTAAATTTCCTTCAGTAACATCTCAGTCATGAGTAATTAGCTTAGCAATTGAACTTTTTCCTGAACCGGTAGGTCCAATTATTCCAATAGTTTGTCCTGCTTGAATTTCAAGATTGATATTTCTTAAAACATATTCTGGTGAGTCTTTGAAATATTTAAAGAACACATTGTCAAATTTGATTGTTCCTGCTTGAATTTCATCTTTTGAGTCTAAATTTTGTTTTAGACTATTTTTCATTGCCATAATGTTTCATACCCGTGAGGCTGACACTTGGCTTCTAAAGAAAAAGACTGAAACAAAGATTGACATAATTAATCCGCTCGAAACAACCCATAGATATCCAATAAAGGCGTTAATCGATGTTAAGAATTTTGCATATTCAGCTAATTTTTCTTGAATTTCATTACTTTGTAATCCGCTTAAGTCCGGTCTTTCAAAGATACCAGCAATAACGAAGATAACTAGTGTACTCAAGTTTACAATCAGTGAAACAACTGGGATTGCCATACTTTGAATCAGGTTGGCACGAGTTGAAACACTTAGTCAATTATCATTAGCTTTAATATATTTTTTTTCTTGATTGTTTTCAAGATTGAATGATTTAATAACTTTGATTCCACCAATGTTTTCTTGACTTTCTAAGTTGATAGCATCTAATGCAGTTTGTTGCTTCTTAAAGTAAGGAATACCTTTAATTGCAACAATAACTGTTACTAAAAGAAGTAAAGGAATTAAAATTGCCATCGAAATTGAAAATTTTAAATTAGTCATTAAGGCCAAAATGAAACCACCAATAAAGAAAATAGGCCCTAGAATCATTGTTCTCAATGAAGTCAGAATTCCATCTTGAATTCTTGCTATGTCACTAGTAAAAGTAGTTAACAAGCGAGGTTGTGAAATTTGAGTTAGTTTTTTAGCATTCAGTGTCTGAATGTGAGCAAAAAGATTTGCTCTCAATCTTTGTGCTGTTTTAACAGCGATAACATTAGCACAAACACTGGCCGAAACTCCTAGAATTAGTCCCACAAAAAGAGTAACTAAAAAAATAATAGTTATCCTAGTCATAGCTGATTGTGGATCTTTGTATGAGATATGGATAATATTTAGAATATCAATCGAAACTGGTTTGGTTTCCATTAATTTTTGATTGGCCTCATAAAGTCCAACTTGTGTTATAAGTTGTGCTAAGAAGTTAGGCGCTAGAATTGAAATGATTACTTGTCCAATTGACATGAAAACAGTCAACAAGGCAAGCATCTTGTATTTGAATTCCATTGCCCGAAAAACTCTTCACATATTTTCCGTCCTTTCTAAAAAATAAACAAAAATAGATTTTTCAATCTATTTCTTTAAATTTTATTCTTTTTTAAAACCTTTTTTGAAAAAACCAGTAGGTTTTTGGGTAAGTTCAAAACTAGTAATTTGGTGTTTTTTCATTCTTGAACTTATCACTAAATTGGTAATAATTTTATGAACTGCACACACTGGAATAATTATTGCTACTAAACCATACGCGTAGGCATTAAGTATTGAATATTTAGCAAAGTTAGTCATTAAGTTAAATACTTCAGCAATGTTTGATACGTATGTTACTAGCAGTAAAAATCCAATTGAAAAGATAACAGAACTGTAAACTTTTCAGTATTTTAATGGGTTTAAGCAAATAATTGGTTTTCTAGACATTAGTGTCAATGTATTAAATGTTGCACCAATTCCTAGAATGATGAAGGCTACAGTAGAACCGGCATTTACGAATTCTGAACCATGACCATTTTTTAGCGCTCAACTAGCTCCTAATCAGTAACCTATGACTGATAGTGAACCCATAAAAATTCCTTGTCAGATTGTATTAATACCCATTCCACGAGCAAAGATAGATTCATGTTTTGAATATGGACGTCGGTTCATATAATTTTCATTATTTTCTTGCAATCCAAGTGCTATTCCTGGAAAACCGTGAGTAAATAAGTTAATTCACAATAATTGAGTAGCTGATAGAACAAAGAAATCTCATCCAGCAACTTCTGAACTGTATTTATTAATTTCATTTTTGAAAACTAAGCGGAAAATGATTAGTCCAAAGAAAACTAAAACAATTTCAGCAACAGATGTAATAAGTAAAGACTGAATGACATTCTTAATTCTTTGGTAAATTGAGCGTCCATTTTTAACAGCTTCAACCACAGTTGCAAAGTTATCATCTACTAAGATCAAGTCGGCAGCTTCTTTTGAAACTTCAGTACCAGTAATTCCCATTGCACAACCAATATCACTGGCTTTTAAAGCAGGAGCATCATTAACTCCGTCTCCTGTCATGGCAACTACTTGATCTTTTTGTTGTCACATCTTAACAATTCTAATTTTATCCTTTGGAGCAACACGAGCATAAACCGAAATGTTTTGAATTTCATTTAAAAGCTCTTCATCACTCATTTTTTCAAGTTGTACACCATTAACTGCGATGTCACCTTCTTGGTAAATTCCTAGTTCATGAGCAATTGCTTTTGCGGTTACTAAATTGTCACCAGTAATCATAATTGGTTTAATTCCAGCTTTTTTACAGATAGCAATTGCTTCTTTTGAAGATTCTCTTGGTGGGTCAATCATTGCTACCATTCCACCAAAAATTAAATCATTTTCAATACTTTGCTCTGATAGTAAGTCAATATTTTCAGCTTCTTTTTTATTTAAAGGACGCATTCCTAAAGCTAGAACACGATAACCTTGTTTAGCTCATTGTTCGTTAATTTTGTGTAGTTCATCTAGATTTGACTTGTCTTGTAGAGCATTGAAAATTTGTTCTGGTGCTCCCTTTACAATAACTACTTTCTGATTGTCGATTTCATTAATAGTAGACATTAATTTTCTATCGCTATCAAATGGGAATGATTTAACTCTTGGATATAAAGAACGAATTTGATCAACTGTTTGATTATTTAATTTTTTTAGTGAGTGAAGTAAAGCAGTTTCAGTCGGATCTCCAACTTCTTTTAGCTCATCGTTTTCATAAAAAACATTAGCATCAGTACATAAAGCAAACAAAATTGCTGTTTTTTGAAAATCTTTCTGATTATTCTCACTCATGAACTGATTGTTTCAGTAACTTACAACAGTCATTTTGTTTTGAGTCAAAGTTCCTGTTTTGTCAGAACATATAACTGCAGTTGACCCAAGTGTTTCTACTGCCATAAGACTTTTTACAATTGCTTTTCGTTTTGCCATTGAGCGAACGCTCAATGAAAGAATAATAGTTGTGAAGGCAACTAATCCTTCAGGAATTGCAGCTACAGCAAGTGAAATTGAGTTAACTAGGCTTGAAGATCAAAAACTAGTTTTATCAAAACCTTGGTGTCCAACTGCTTGGAATATTATTTGCATAATGAATGAAACTACAAACAATATAATTCCACCAAACCCAAAAACTTTTCCTAGTTTGTTAATTTTGATTTGCAATGGAGTTAATGAGTTTTCTTGTTCAGATATTAGAGTAGAAATATTTCCGATTTGAGTTTGTTGACCAACTTCAGTAACTAGAACTACTCCTCTTCCTGTTGCAACGGCGGAAGAAGAGAAAACTTTAAAGTCTTGATCTGCGATTGGTAAGCTCAAGTCTCGAGTAGCTTTTGCATCTTTTTGACTTGCAGTAGATTCTCCAGTTAGAGAAGATTCAATACAGCTTAGATTTGTACTTTCAAGTAGCAAACCATCAGCTCCAACAATATCTCCGGATTCAATAATTAAAATATCACCAACAACAATGTCTTCGGCTTTAATGTTTTGTAAAATTCCGTTTCGAATTACTTTCGACATCAAGGGAGACATATTTTTTAAGGATTCAACAGCTTTTTGACTTTTTATTTCTTGTACTGTTCCTACTATTGCATTTGTCATTACAACAAATAAAATGATGAATGGTTCAACAAAAGAAACCACTAGTGAGGTTTGTCAGTTTCATTTTGTGTGTACCCCTTCGAAAATTGCAAGTGCAAAGGCGATAACGGTAGCAACAAGTAACAAAATAACCATTAAATCTTTAAATTGTTCCAAATAAACAATAAGTCAGTGCTTTTTCTTTGCTTCTTTCAAACTATTTTTACCAAAGAGTTCACGACTTTTAGCAACTTCAGCATCGTTTAAACCTTTAGCAATATCAGTTTTAGAAAAGTATTCTTTTGAGTCCATTTTCCTCCTTAAAATAGTGCTTATCTAATATTAATAAATATTAACATACAAAACAAAAAAAGCACAATTTTAATTTTTTGTGTCTGAAAAATATAAAATATTTTTTATGAATACAAAAAACCTAAATTATTTTATTTTTGACCTAGATGGGACTTTGTTAACGAAAGAAAAACAAATTGACCCTAGAACATTAAATACTATCAAGGAGTTAAAAAAACACGGAAAAAAATTCTCACTTAATACAGGGAGAACACCTTTTCTATCTTTAAAATTTATGGATCAAATTGAGCCTGATTTTCCTTGCTCTTTCTGCAATGGAGCACTAATTTATGACTGAAAAAATAAGTCTTTCATTTCTAAACATGCGATTCCATTAAGTGATGCAACGAAAGCATTCAATATTCTTTGAAAAGAAAAATCAACTATTTTAGTTTATACTCAGGATTCAATTTATTACAAACACTTCAATGAGCAAAGTAAATGAGTAAATTTCATTAAAAAAACTAATGATGCTGTTGAAAAGGAATATCGTGCCAAAGTTTTAGAAATTGACTTAAATACTTTCAAACTAAGTGACCATGAAATTTACAAAATCATTTGCATCAGTGATGAAGTATTGGGAAGTATTGAAGAAATTAAAAAAGAACTAAATGAATTGCAAGACTGCTACCCACTACAATCTAACTCAGCAATTTTAGATATAATTCCTAAAAACATCGATAAAGGTACTGGTTTACAATACTTGATTGATAACAATTATGTAAAAAAATCGGAAACCGTTGTTTTTGGTGACGAAAACAACGACTTACCAATGTTTGAGGTCAGTGACTATTCAGTAGCATTAGGGCAAGCAAGAGATGTTATCAAACAACAAGCAACTTTTGTTACTGAGTCAAATGATGATAATGGAATTGGAATCTTTTTAGAAAAAACCATTTAAGGAGCAAGTATGAAAATATATTTAGCTAAAAAATATTCACCTTTTTACACTCTTACAATGGAAGAGTTGTTAGTTAAAGATGATTCTAATACCGAAGATATTATTTACTTTTACCAACATGAAAATGCAGTTATTATTGGACGTAATCAAAATGTCTATGAAGAAGTTAAAATCGATGAATTAAACAAAAATAATGTTGAACTTTACCGTCGTTTAAGTGGTGGTGGAGCTGTTTATCATGACCTAGGAAATGTTAACTTTAGTTTCATTACAAAACGCGAAAACGGACAAAGTTACGAACAATTTTTACAGCCAATTTTAGAATTTTTAAAATCTTTAGGTGTTAATGCTTATTTCAAAGGACGTAACGATTTAGTTATTGATGGACTTAAATTTTCAGGAAACTCACAATTTATTTACAAAGACAAAATTGTGCACCATGGAACATTACTTTTCGACGCTAATTTAGAAAAAGTTGGAAACTATTTAATTCCTTCGAAATTAAAAATGCAATCTAAAGGAATTAAAAGCGCAAGACAAAGAGTTACAAATATTATTGACACATTACCAAATAAAATTGACGTTAAAGAATTTGTATCAAGACTTGTAAGCTTCTTCGAACATAAACATAATGTTAAAGTTGAAGATCTACCTGCTAAATACGAACAAGAAATGCTTAAATTAGCAGAATATCGTCACTCAGATGAATGAGTATTTAAAAAACAATTCCCATTCAGTGTTATCAATGAAGCAAAATGAGATGGTGGAATTTTAAAAGTAAAATATTCAGTAAAAGAAAACGTTTTTGAACACATTCGTCTAGAAGGTGACTACTTATCATTAACAGATCATGATGAAGTTGAAAAACAACTAACTGGAAGCGAATATAAAAAAGAAGTGACAAGAAAAATTCTTGAATCATTTGATAATTTCAGTGAAATGTTTGGAACACTAACCATTGACGAAATTATAACAACTATTTATGGAGAATAATAACTGACTAAATATTCAGATACTCAATGAAAATGTTCATTGCTATGTAGAAAATAATAACCGTGCTAAAAAAGTTTTATTTGTGCACGGTTTTAATTCTTCATTAAATATTTGAAAAGCATTCATTGATACTGAACGTGATTATGATATTGCTATGCTAGATTTGCCTGGGTGTGGGTTCACTACTGCTTGCAATCAAATAACTATTGAATACAATCAAAAAATTGTTGCTGAATTTGTTCGTAAAATTGGCTATGAGGATTGCTTAGTTGTGAGTCACTCAATGGGAGCATGCATTGCTTTATATCTCTTAGAAAATAACTTAGCAAAATATGGAATTCTGTCTTCACCTTTCAATTACAAAACAAATTTCTTCACTTCTGAATGAGCTAAAAACTTTTTCAAATCTACAAACTCATTTCTATCCTTAGCAAAAGCAAATAAAAATAGTGACAAAAATAATACTTTATCACTTACAAAAATCACTAAAAATTTAGTGAAAAAAACTTCAGCTTTGATAGGTTCGAGTAATAAATTCGCTTACTTAGTAAGTACTCAGCTAATGAACAAAAAATACACATCTAACAAAATAAAAGAATTGTACGAAAATGTACACAATTACATGTTGATTACCGGTTCAATTGACACTTGTATTCAAAAAGATGATGTTGAAAATGTAGCTAAAGAACAAGGTGTCGAAATTATTGTTTTTGATAATATAAACCATGGTTTTTGGCAACAGATCAATAGTAAACAATTTCAAGACATTGAAAAATTAATAGATGAAAAATTAAATCAGATACAAAAAATAAGCCGACAGCTTTAACTAAGAAAGCAATTGTCGGCTTTTTATTACTTTTAGTGTAAGTATGCTAACGGATCATTAATGTCAAGCATGTGTGGTTCTTCATCTAAACCTTTTAGATACTCAGGATCAACATATTTTTTGTCAACTACACATTGGAAGTTTCATTCTTTGAATCACTCATTTGACATACTGAACATACCTTTATCAGCGATGTCGTCACCTCATGAGTTTTCAACTTTTCATTTGATTACTTTACCATTTTCATCTAAATCAACTCCAACAAAATTCATTAAGTGAGTTGGAAGACTCATATGATAATTTAGTCTTTGTGCTTTAGTTGTGTAGATATTGGCTACAACATCTTCAAATTTGTATAACTCTTGATCCATAATCCCAAGTTTACGATCATGAAATTTTGAAACGTCACAAGCAAATGGAACACTAATGTTGTCTAAAATTGATAATTTTGTAGCTTTAACTAATTCTTCAATTGGTACATTTAATTGGTTGTTTCCAACAGCTTCATAAACACTTCTAAAGTATTTTGAACTTAAAACTTTTCCGTATGGGTGCTCTGGACGTGGATCATTAACAAGACACACTTTGTTTTTCAGTGAATCACCAATAGTCAAGTCAAAGAATTCTTTTGGAGTTGTGTTTAATATTTGTTGAAATTTCTTGTCCTTGTCATAGTATTTGTAGTCAAAAGTTTTTGGTGGAATACCCAAACTTATGGCGCAGATTGAGTAAATTTCACTCATTGTCTTTTCTTTTAATTCATAAAGTTTTTCAACATTGTGATTCTTTTGTCAGTTTTGTCTTAACTCCATTGCTGCTTGTTTTAGTTTTGAATTTAGAACGAACATTAAAGTATCAGTGTTTTGGGCTTCAAATACATCTGGCATTACTGATTTTGGCACAATTCCATATTTATTAATAAGAGCTAAGAATCATTCTCAGAACCCACCATCGTCTGCCGGACCATCCATTAGTTTAACAAACAATGTATCATTGAAGTCAAGCTCTAAACCATATTCAATAAAGTTTTGTAAAAATGTATTTGATTTTTCGATTTTGTCATAAAAAAGTAAGAAACTTTGACTAAATTCAATGTCTTCGATGTTGAGCTTTTTAGCAGCATTAATTCTTTCCATATTTAATGAAGCAAAAATTCAGCATCTTCCTGAATGTTTTTGATTCGTTACTGCCCCTGAATTAATAACACTTGAAAACACGTGATTGTGTTTGATTTTTACTTCATTATTGAAACTTACTTCTTTAATTCCGTTTTTTGTAACAGCATTTATTAGTGTTTTATTAAAGTTATTTTTAACAAAATCGGCTTCAAATTTTGTTAGTAATTCTTGAGTTATTTCTTTTTTCATAATTACGCTAGAGGGTCTCAAGGTTCGACAATAATAGGATCCTCTTCTAATCCTTTCAAATATTTTTCGCTTACAAATTCTTTATCTACAATCACTTCGAAAACGTAGTCATCAAATCACTTATCTGACATTGAAAAAATTCCTTTTTTAGCAAGATCTCCGCCCCAAGAATTTTCTACTTTTCAGTTTTTGGTTGTGTCATTTTCAATGTCTACACCAGTCAAAGTCATTGCGTGGTTGAGTGAAATCAGTCCTGTTGCAAATTTTTGTGCTTTTGTTAACTGTGAAATTTTTATTCCCATTGCGTCATAATTGTAAATTTCAGAATCAAAAATTCCTAGTTTTCTATCAACCATTTGACTAACATCACACCCGAATCAAACCGCTTTATTAGCTAGCAATGATTTTTTAGCTGCAAGTTTCAGTTCTTCAATTGGAACATTTAGAGCTTTGTTTAAACTTCCTTCAACAGCGGTACGGAAATATTTTGCCTCAATCATTTTTCCATAAGGATAAATTTCTCTAGGATCTGAAATAAGGGTAATTTTTTGACTCAATTCATCCTTAAGAAATTTTTCATAGAAACTCATTGGTGTCATATCTTTTAGACGATGAAATTTTTTATCTTTGTCATAGTACTCAAAATCAAATTCATAAGGAGGAATTCCGAAAGCTTGAGCACAAATACTGTAAACTTGGTCTAAAGTTTGAATTCTAATTTTATCTAAATCAGCCTTTTTGTTGTTTGCATATTCTTGACGCATTTTTAAAGCGGCCATAATGACTACATTATTCAATAACTCACTTACTTTGTCAGTTGCTTCAGAACTAATTGTTTCTGGCATTACTTGTTTTGGAACTGCTCCATATTTGTGAACCAAACTCTCTCATCAAGCATAATAACCACCATCCCCAACTGGATCTTGTAAGAATCTTTGCATCAGGCGATCATTAAGATCCAGTTCTAAACCATAAGCCATAATGTTAGTTAAGAAAGTGTTAGCTTTTTCTACTTTTTCTCAAAAATTGAAGTAGTTTTCACTAAATTCAAAGTTTTCAATGTTTAGTTTCTCAATGCTTTGAACCCTTGCCATATTCAAAGAAGCAAAAATTCAACATCTTCCAGATTGTTTTTGGTTAGTTATATCTCCAGTCTTTAATTCGTGACTGAAAACATGGGGATGACGAGCAATAACATCATTATTGTAAACTGTGTTATTAATTCCGTTTTTGATTATCGAATGACTCAAAACATTCAAATTTTTGTTGCTTTTGAAATTATTTTTTCATTTATTTAACAATTCTCAGTCAATCATATTAGTACCCCATTGCTTCTTCATATTCATCTAAGTTTCCGTAGAATAAGAAACTTTCATTATTTTTAACTTCTAAAATCACATTAGCTGCTTCTTTAACTAACCCCCGGTTGTATGTGGTGAAAATAGTTCCAGATTTATATTTTTGAATAGCTTCAACAAGCGAGTCAATGCTTTCTGAGTCCAAGTGGTCAGTAGGTTGGTCAAAAACTAAGAAATTACTTTCTTCTAACATTAGTTTTGAAAACATTAATCTTGCTTTTTCTCCCCCAGATGTTACTTTTACTTTTTTAAATACTGAATCATTCGAAAATAGCATTCTTCCTAAGTAAGCACGCATACGGTGATCTGAATTATCCTTAGTTTCTTGTGTCGAATTGTTTAGTGGTCATTGACTAATTCACTCCAAAATAGTCATATCATTTTGGAAAAATTTTTCGTTGTTGTTCGGGAAGTAGTTAGGAGTAATAGTAATTCCCCAGTTTACTGTACCACTAGTTGGTTTTTCAAGCCCCATAATGATTTCTAGTAATTTGGTTTTAGCAATGTCATCGTCACCAATGATTGCCATTTTTTCACCAGGTTTCAAGGTAAATGAAACATTTTGGAAAAGTGTTTCGCCCTTATCATTAATGTAACTTAAATTTTCAACTTCTAAAATTTGTTTACCAGGTGCACGGTTAAGATCGAAGTTGATAAATGGATATTTACGCGATGAAGGTTTAATTTCGTCAATGACAATTTTTTCTAAAGCTTTCTTACGGCTTGTTGCTTGACGACTTTTTGAAGCATTAGCACTAAAACGAGCAATGAATTCTTTTAATTTAGCTGCTTGCTCTTCTTTTTTTAGATTAGCTTGTTTTTGCATTTCCATGATCAATTGACTTGATTGTTTTCAAAAACTATAGTTACCAGTGAATAATCTAGCTTCGTTAAAATCGATATCAACTGTGTGGGTACACACAGCATCTAAAAAGTCACTATCGTGGCTAACAACAATAACTATGTTTTCATAATCAATTAAAAAGTTTTCTAATCATTTGATTGTTTTTAAGTCAAGGTGGTTAGTAGGTTCATCCATTATTAGAATGTCTGGATTGCCAAATAAAGCCTTAGCAATCAATACTTTAACCTTTTCATTAGCTTTTAGCTTAGCCATTGGCATGGTTCATTTTTCTTTATCAATTCCTAAGCCAGATAGTAAGGTTTGGGCATCATTTTCAGCATTTCATCCACCCATTTCACCAAATTTTTCTTCCAAAACGCTAGCTCTTTCATAATCTTCCATCGAAGCTTCAGGATTAGCATAAATGGCATTTTTCTCTTCTTGAATTTTGTATAAATCTTGATTACCCATAATAACAACTTCGGTAACAATAAAATCGTCAAACTCATTTTGATTTTGACTCAATACTGAAAGACGAGAACCTTTTGATTTAATAATTTCTCCGCTACTTTGTTCTTCTTGTCCTGCTAGGATTTTTAGAAATGTACTTTTTCCGACTCCATTTGCCCCAATTATTCCGTAAGTGTTCCCGGGTAAAAACTTCAAATTAACATTTTGAAACAGTTTTTTATCACTGAAAATTTTGCTTAAATTTTGTACTTCTAACATAAAACCTCCATTTAATGTATAACATTAACAATTTTACAACAATTGCAAATTTTAGGCCAAATAATATTATTTACGTGTTTCACAATAGATTATTTTTGTGTCTTTTTTCAGTCTCTTGAATATTCTTTTGTTTACTTTATGACCTTAAGAAAGCAATTGTGTAAATTCTGTAGTCTTTTTTTATAAAATATTAAGCATAAATATTTTTAAACTCATGTTTAATTAATTTTTTTTGACTATTGGAGACACATTATGGAAAGAAAATTTTCAGAACAAGAACTTGTCCGTCGTGAAAAAATTGCACAATTGCAAAAACTAAATAAACCAGCATTTAGTTTAGCGATCAAAGCAAGTCACAACTGTGGACAAATCCATGAACAATTTGATTCATTCGACCGCGAACAACTAGAACAAAAAAACGTAATAGTTTCAGTAAACGGACGTCTAATTGCTAAGCGTGGGCCTTTTTTGGTGCTTCAAGACAGAGAAAACACAGTGCAACTTTACATTGATAAAAAATCACTATCTGAAGTACAAAACGAAGTTCTAAAATTAGTCGATTTAGGAGACATCTTACATGCTGAAGGGTTAGTTTCAAAAACTCACACTAATGAAATTATGGTTAAGGTTGCTAAGTTTGAATTGCTAACTAAAGCTCTAAGACCATTGCCAGATAAATTCCATGGATTAGTTGATCAAGAAGAAAGATACCGTCGTCGTTATGTTGATTTAACAGTTAACAAAGATACGAAAAGAACATTCATTTTACGTTCAAAAATTATTGCTTCTGTGCGTCGTTTCTTTGACTCAAACGGCTATTTGGAAGTTGATACACCAGTTCTTCAACCAATTTTGGGTGGAGCAGCTGCTAGACCTTTCACTACATACTACAATGCTTTATCAAGTGATTTTTATTTACGTATTGCAACAGAATTACCACTTAAAAAATGTTTAGTAGGTGGACTAGAAAGAGTTTACGAAATAGGTCGTATTTTTAGAAATGAAGGAGTTGACACAACTCACAATCCTGAATTTACATCTATAGAATTCTATGAAGCACACTCGAACATGGAAGGAATGATGGAACGTTGCGAACAACTATTCAATTACTTGGCTAACGTTTTAGGATTTGAAACAGTAAATTTTGGTGGTCAAACTATTTCATTTAAAGCACCATTCAAACGCATTAATATGGTGGATGCTGTGAGTGAAAAAGTAGGATTAGATGTAAGAAAACTAAATGACCAAGAAGCTGTTGAACTTGCTAAAAAACATGGAATTAAAGTTGAAAAATATTTCAAATTAGGACACGTAATTAACGAATTGTTTGAAAAATATGTAGAAGAAACATTGATTCAACCAACATTTGTGTGAGGACACCCAATTGAAATTTCACCTTTAGCTGCTAAAATGCCTGAGGATGAACGTTTCACATTAAGAGCAGAATTATTCATCAACAAAAAAGAATTTGCTAACATGTTTACTGAGCTAACTGACCCAATTGACCAATTAGAACGTTTTGAATCACAATTAGAAGAACGTGAAGCAGGAAACGACGAAGCTAACGAAATTGACTGAGACTTTGTCGAAGCTTTAGAATATGGAATGCCTCCTGCTGGTGGATGTGGAATTGGAATAGATCGCTTAGTAATGTTACTAACTGAAAATGAATCAATTCGTGAAGTTTTATTATTCCCACAATTGAAAAATTTACCTAACCATGAATAATATTCAAGTGCCCAAATGGCACTTTTTATTTTCTGTTGCCAACAAGGTTTTTGTATAATTCAAGACATGAAAAAAACTAGAGTTATCCTTGCTGGAACTATTGATTTCAGTGCCAAAATTTTTTCTCATTTTATTAATAACGAAAAATATGAGGTTGTAGCAATCGTTTCACAACCGAATCGTCAATTTGATAGAAAAAAACAACTTTTGGATACATCAACTGCAAGCCTTGCTAAACAAAACGCTATCAAGTTATACCAACCTGAAAAAATTGGCGAAATTTATGATGAATTGTCTTCGTTGGACTATGATTTTTTGATTACTGCTGCTTTTGGACAATATATTCCTGAAAAAGTTCTTAAGTTAGCGAAAATAGCATCAATAAATGTGCATGGTTCATTGCTAGAGAAATATCGTGGAGCAGCTCCTATTCAACATGCGCTGTTGAATGGAGATAAGCAAACTGGAGTAACACTAATTTATATGACTAAAGCAATGGATGCTGGTGACATGATTGCACAAGTTTGCTTTGATATCGAAGAAAATGACACTGCTTTAGAGCTTTATGAAAAAATGGCTGATCACACAACAAAGAATATTGATAATTGACTGAATGATTTAATTCAAGGTTCAAATGAAGCAGTAGTTCAAGACGAAGCAAAAGTTACTTGAGCACCAAAAATAGAAAATCACGAAGCCGAAATTCTGCCAGCTGATTCTATTGATAAAGCGCTAGCAAAAATTAAAGCTTTTAATGACCAACCAGGAGCATTTATAGTTGAAAATGGAAAGAGAATAAAAATTTTCCGAGCAACTAAGAAAAAGGTTTCTACTCCTATGAAAATAAGTATTAACAGTGAGTGATTGTACTTAATTGAATATCAAATAGAGGGGAAAAAACGTGTCAAACAAAACGTTTAGTTTCAATGACTTTTTAGAGCAAGAGCAAAAGCAAGAATATTTTGTCAAAATTGCAAATAATTTGAATCAAATCGAAGATGAAAAACTAGCTCCATCAAAAGACAACATTTTTAAATGCTTTGACTTGGATTTTGAAAATCTTAAAGTCATAATACTAGGTCAGGACCCTTATTTTACCAAGGGAGTTGCGGATGGTTTAGCTTTTAGTTCCAGCAGTAACAAACGACCACCTTCATTAAATAATATTTTCAAAGAAATTAAAAATTCATATCCTGATTCAGTCTTTTTGACCAATAATCTAATAAATTGACGCAATCAAGGAGTTCTTTTGCTTAATACAACATTAACTGCTGAAATTGGTAAGGCTTTGTCGCACAAAGACTGAAATTGAAACATTTTTACTGCCAAGACTCTTAGTGAAATTTGTAAAAGACACAAAAATTTAGTGTTT
The DNA here is from genome assembly GCF_053851775.1 of Mycoplasma sp. 1573. NCBI lineage: Bacteria > Bacillati > Mycoplasmatota > Mollicutes > Mycoplasmatales > Mycoplasmataceae > Mycoplasma > Mycoplasma sp. 1573. The sequence continues at coordinate 283,371 of NZ_JBSQBG010000001.1, forward strand.
TTAGTTTTTGGTAATTACGCCAAAAATTTCTTAATCAAGAACAATTTGATTCTCAAAGACAATTTTTACTTGTTCACTTCTCATCCTTCAGGATTAAGCGCTTATAGAGGTTTTTTGGGTTCTAATGTTTTCAAAAAATGTAATGACATATTGACTAGTTTAAACAAAACAACTATTGATTGATCTACTAAGTAACTGCGATAATACAGTTATTTTTTTCTTTTCGAAAAGTTTTAAGAGATTGCATTAAAATTTATTCTATGAATAAACTAAACATAAAAGAAACACAATTTGCTATCGAAAAACTTAAAGACATTTTTTCTCATAACTTACGTAAAGAACTAAATTTAACAAGAGTATCTGCTCCATTATTTTTAGCCAAAAATAGTGGATTAAACGACACATTAAATGGTGAAAAAGCAGTAGCATTTTTTGCTAAAAATTTTGAATACGAATTAGAAGTTGTTCACTCACTTGCAAAGTGAAAGAGACATGCTCTTAATCGTTATGATTTTCATGTTGGAGAAGGGATTTATACTGACATGAATGCAATCAGAAGAGAGGAAATTTTAGATTCCTTACATTCATTTTATGTCGACCAATGAGACTGAGAGAAAGTTATTGGCGAAGATCAATACAATATCAAGTACCTTAAAAAAGTAGTTGAAACAATTTACAAGTGTCTAAAAAACACTGAAAAAGCAATCAATCGTTTATATCCGGTTTTGGAACAAAAATTACCCAAAAAGATAACATTTATCACTTCTCAGCAACTATACAGCCTTTATCCAAATTTAGATCCAGGACAAAGAGAATATGAATTTATTAAAAAACACAAGGCTGCGTTTATTAGTCAAATAGGGTATGATTTGCCAGACAAACAACCACACTCGAAACGGGCAAAAGATTACGACAATTGATTATTGAATGGTGATATTGTGGTCTACGATGCAACTAACGATCAAGCACTAGAATTGAGTAGTATGGGAATCAGAGTAGATGCAGAATCAATACAACGACAATATCAATTAAGTAAAGAAGAAATTAAAGCAATCAGTCCTTATCATGCCAAAATTATTGATAAAACTTTACCGCTTACAGTAGGTGGAGGTATTGGTCAAAGTAGAATAGCAATGTTTCTTTTAGAAAAGCACCACATTGGAGAAGTACAAGTAAGTGTTTGAGATGATGAAACGGAAGCTCAAGCAATTATGCGTAAAATTCCACTTTTATAGGAGGTTGAAATGTTGAAAAACTATACTAATAAATTACCTAAAAACAAAAAAGTTTTGCAGGCTGTATATAAAAATGGCACTGCTCCAGAATTTATTTCACGCATCAAGGATAAAGTGACTTACGATAATGCCAACAAAAAATATTACGTTTATTTAGACAAAATTAAGAATTATGTTGAATTAAGAAAAGCGGTCGATAAAATCATAAATTCTGACTATGAATTTGATGTTATTGACTTAGACTCTTTTGTGAATGAAAAAATATCAAATGAAGACGTTTTAACTGCTTTTTACACACGTTATCCATTTTTTAAAGAAAATATTTACAATGTAAAAACTGAAAAAACCAAATCTTTCAAATATCCTACATTGGTTATGAGTGATGCCAAATATCGTTCTTTAGTAAAAGAGTTATTGATTATCAGTGAAAATGTAACAAGAACTCGTGACTTACAAATCACCCCGCCAAATGTATGCAATAGTGAATGATTGGCTGACTATATAGTTGAGGATTTTAGAAATCTAGAAAATGTTGAAGTACAAGTTTTAGGAAGAAAAGAAATCGAAGATCTCGGAATGGGTCTAATGTTGAGTGTTAATCGCGGATCAACTTTTGAACCACGAGTTGTAGTAATTAATTACACAGGAAATACTAAAAAGACGCAAAGAATGGCTTTTGTTGGTAAAGGAATTACTTTTGACACTGGTGGAGTTAACACTAAAGGATATTTCATGGAAGGTATGAAATATGATATGTCAGGAAGTGTAATTGCTGCTTATGCTTTAAAATCAATAGCACAACTAAAACTAAAAGTAAATGCCAGTGCAGTGATGATGATTACAGATAACAGATTAGATGGTGATGCTTCACTACCTGAAAACGTGTATGTTTCAATGTCTAAGAAAACTGTTGAAATAGTTGATACTGATGCTGAAGGTCGTTTGGTTTTAGCAGATGGTAATACTTATGCAAAAGATGTTTTAAAAGCAAACTTGATTGTGGATGTGGCTACTCTAACTGGTTCAATGGTAAGAGCCTTAGGTTCAGTTTATAGTGGAATTTATTCAACTAGTGATGAAAATTGATTGCTTTTTGCGCAAGCGTCACAAATTGCAAGAGAAAAAGTTTGAAGAATGCCTTTACATGAAGATTTTCATAAATATAATCAAGAATCAAAAGTAGCTGATCTATTAAACTGTTCAAATGACACACCAAGTGATAGCAATACAGCTGCAATGTTTTTAAAAGAATTTGTTGACGATGTTGATTTTATTCATTGTGACGTAGCAGGAACTGCTGACAGAAAACAAATTCCGCAGGGTGAATTGGTCGCAACACTAACATATTTCGCAAAATTGAGAGGTTAAAATGACTAAATTAGAAAATCAAAACAATAATGCTTGATTACTAAAGGCCGACTATTCTTCAAAAGCAAAAAACAAGCACAAAAAAGTTGAAGAAGATGTTGTAACAAAACAAGCAAAACTATATTTAGATTTAAATAAATTAAAAAATGTCAGCGACTTTAGTCAAATTGCCAAAAATTTAGTTACAGATGCTAATCGTGAATACACTTTTGAGCTAGATTCTTTTAAAAACAACAAATTTGAACAATTAGACCAAATTCTCTACTGACTAACTTATGGTCTAGAATATGCAAAGTTTGACTCATTTACTTGAAAAAACAATGACAAAGTACACAAATTTGATCACAAGATTTTAATAAGTGAGACTAGTGAAGCATTTGACAAAGCTTATCAAAAAGCACTGATTGTTTCAGAAGCACATAACCAAGCAAGATACTATCAAGCAATGGCACCAAACATTGCCAACAGCGAATTTTTAGCACAGGAAATTGTTAAAAAATTTAAAGGGCTTAAAAACATAGAAGTAAAAGTTCTTTCTAGAAAAGAAGTTGAACAATTGGGAATGAATTTATTCTTGAGTGTAAACGCAGGTTCTGTCTATGAACCTAAATTAGTAGCAATAACTTATAAACCAAACAAAGACTCACAAGAAAGTTTAGCTCTAGTAGGTAAAGGAATCACCTTTGACTCAGGTGGTTACCAAGTAAAAACCAAAAAAGGAATGCCTGGAATGAAATATGACATGACAGGAAGCGTTGTGGCCGCTTTCAGTCTATGAGCGATAGCTAAACTGGGTGGAACTAAAAACATGAGTGCTATTTTGATGTTAACTGATAACAAAATAAGCTCACTTGCATCAACACCTGACACAGTGTATCGTTCAATGAATGGTTTAAGTGTTGAAGTTAACAATACTGATGCTGAAGGTCGTTTGGTTTTAGCTGATGGAATTACTTATGCTGTAAGAAATTTAAAAGCAACTCAAATTATTGATATTGCCACATTGACTGGAGCAGTAAGTTACTGTGTTGGAGAAACCTACAGTGGAATTTTTTCTTCGAGTCAAGAACTTTTTGATAAGCTAGAAAATGCTAGCCAAGTTGCTGGTGAGCTGATTTGACAATTGCCTCTAGATGATGAGTATTTAGAAGGATTAACTAAATCAAAGATTGCCGATTTATATAATTCAGATTCCTCTGGAAATGCAGGAAGTTGTACTGCCGCTATGTTTTTACAACAATTCAAAGAAAACGCAGATTTATTACATATTGACATTGCTTCAACTGCAAAGAAAAATAACTACTCAACTGTGCCTATGTTGTTGTCGTTGATTGAATTAGGATTACAGGAGGATTAGTCACAAAGACATTCATTAGTAGACTGAAAAAAGAATTTACTTTCAGTGTTTATGATTTAGCAGTATTCGGAATTTTATTAGCTCTTTACTTCATTATTGAGTCAATTGAAAGATACGCTTTTGTTGGTGCTTTTAAAATTTCTATTACTTACACTTTGTTTATTATTTTTGGAATAGTTTTAGGACCAATAAAAGGAGCATTTTTATCATTTTTCTGTGACCTTGTCACACAACTAATCTACGGAATTCATTTTTATATGTTAGTTTATGCCATTATTCCACCTTTGATTGCTATTTTGGCATGATTGATGTTTAAAATGCGAAGTTTATCAAAAAAAACTATTTTTCTAACAGGATTCGGTACTTTACTGCTTTTAACAATTTTGTTTGTAGTATTCATAAGTACCCAGTACTCACTGATTCAAAGTGGAATGAGTGCTAAAAAACCAAAATTAGTAAGTATTCAGACAGTTATGATTGTTTCTAGTTTGTGTATTTTAACAATATGAGCAATCGCCATATTCTGTTTATTTATGAGTGAAAGAAAATCATTTCAAAACTTCTTTGTTATATTAATCATCGTATTTACAATAATTATTATTTTTAGATGGTTATGAGGACCTTTTGCATATATAACTTTTTATAATCGTTACTTTGCAAGAAGTTCAAAATGAGCGTATGGTGATTACTATTTCTATTTTATGATTCCGATAATGTTTAAAACATTAATTGAAATTCCGGTTTACGCATTCATTTTATTTGGATTGCAACATCTAATTATTTGAATGCAAAAGCAATTCAAAAATCAACAAAAAATGCGTTATTTTAATTAGTTAAAGCTCTCGGGCTTTTTTTCTTTTTGTCCTGCATTTCACTAGTATAATATTTGTAATTATGAAGAGAAAACTATGAAGTTTTATGACACCTTTAGCTTTGTTGCCTGTCATTAGTGCACCAGTTATGTTGAGTGCTTGTGATAATGGTGCTGAAAAGAAAAAAATAACTGAGCTTGAAATAAATATCCAACAATTAACTCAACAACTAAATAACAACAAAGATATAATTACACAACTAAATAAACAGAGCCAAGACCAACTTAGTCAAATTCAACAACTAACTCAGTCATTGAGTAGTGAAAAGACTGAAAAAGAGTCAGCACAAACACAACTAGAGCAAAAAATTAAAGAATTAAATGATACAAATAGTCAAATTCTTGCTCGCAACGAACAAATAAGTTCTTTAGAAAAACAGCTTAATTCTTTACAAGACTCATTAAAAACTCTTAGTCAAAACTATCAGGACATTCAAAAACAGAATCAAGATCTGACTAAAGCAGTCGAAGATATTCAAAAAGATAATGATGACTTAAAGCAAAGTAATGAAAAGTTGCTTAATGAATTTAAATACTACTCATTTGACAAAGATAAATACTATAGTCAAAACCCACAACTAACATCTTTTTCAACAACTACTGAGTCAAAAAATAGTCAGTTAGTAACAAATCAAGACTATTTAAATTCAATTGCTAATCGTACATTTTCATTCACTATTTACACTCCTTCAAAAGATCCAAACAAGATTACTGCTAATGTTGGAACTACTTGACTTTTAGATTATAAAAACATTGCCGAAAACAAATGGCGTTTATATCTTGCAACTAATTATCACGTTGCTTTGCTATTTAGTCAATTAGATAGAGATTTTGCTGAGTATAAACAACCTGATGTAACTAGACCAATAACAAGTATAAGTGTAAACTTCATAAACCCAGCAACTGGCAAAATAGTAGTAAACCAACTAGCTAAAAATGCTTGACCAAAAATATTTTATATGGCAAGAAACTTCATGGATAAATCAGCACTATCGTATCCTGATCCAGACAATGTTGATCACTATGCTGACTTTGCAGTTCTTGAATGAAACATTAACACTGACGAATTTCTAGATAATTGACTTTCGGATAATAAAAGATCTTTAAATGTCTTACTATTGAATCATATTCTTGATGCCAAGCAAGAATTTGATAGTTTAAAAAAATATGGACAAGAACATACTTTGACAAATATTAGTAAAGAATCAGCACCATATATGAACTTAGATTATGCAACAGTTCAAAGCATAGCTGATACGAATTTTTTAAACAGACAATACACAAAAGACAATATAACTTCAATCCAAAGAGCAAATGAGGCTTCGGAAGATGCAAAACAATATTTATCTTCTTGAACTAAATACACCGCCATTCCAAATGCAGTCTATTGAAATGGATTCTTTTTAGATAATAAGGCTAAGAATTTAGTTTCGCAAATTTACAACATCGATGACGAAAACTTGGAAGATATTGATTTTTCTAACTCGAAACCTGCCAACAAACTACTTTTTCAAGTAAAAAGTACTCTTAACAATCGCATTATCAGTGAAAAAACTTCATTCAATGGACGTGGCGGAGCAAGATATTACGGAATTCATTATCAAACCCAAGCCTTAAAAGGTTCAAGGGGTGGAACCAGCGGAACTATGGTAACTAATAGTGAGGGAATGACTATCGGCTTAGTGTTTGGCAACATGGTTGAACCTGTTTCATACACTGGTTCTGATGGCACTAAGTATGAACTAAAAAGCACACTTATCCAACCTCTGACAGTAACAAAACCAATTATTAAAGACAATATAAGAGTGGAAGCCTACAATTTAATTGATAATACTGATAAACAAAAATACCCTTATCAAAAAACTTCTTATCGTCAACAATTAATAGCGAAATATGGACCAAGCTACAAAACAGCATTATTTAGTTAACAAAAAAAATCAGCCAAATTTTACAGGCTGATTTTTAATTGTTGTCTTTTTTAGAAATATCGTAAATTTGATTAGCAACTTTTGAAACTTTGATACTTTCGGGATTTGCAATGTACTCATCTTTTAGTTTTTGCAAGTTTCTTAGTTTTGCCATTTCAACTTCTTTTGAACCTTTAAAGTCAAAGAATAATAAAATTGATTGCACGAATGCTACAATTGCACTAAGAATTGCTACTGCCAAAAACAAATCTTTCAAAAGTTGTGTTTCATTTCATCGAATAGCAAACAAGTTTAGAAGAATTTGCAGTGAAGAAATGATCATAATAACTAGTGAAATCATGATGTAAGTAAGACGCGAAATGATGTATTTTTTGCGGTAAATTAAGTAGTTAGTTTTGCTGTTTTTAAGAACTGATAAGTCTTTATTGTGTGGGTTTTCAACTATTCAATCTTCATTATTATTTTTCTTCTTCATATTTTATCTCCCAGCTCATACTGCAAATATCACACACATTTTTATAGAATTTCAAATCACGATCTTTTGAAAAATACTCACCTATTTTTTGTTCATAAAGTACTCATTGAACTTTTAATTTTTCAATCCGTGATTGATATTTAGAAATTTTTACTCGTAGGGCGAAAAATGACATGATTGAAGTACAAAAAGTGGTGATTGCTGTGATTGCATTAGTGTATAACAAATAATCATTTCAAGAATTAGGACCGAACAGCTTACTTCCTGAATAAATTTGTAAAGTACTTAATATTGACAGCACTAAAGCAACTAAAAGCACAATAATATTTAAAGAAACAAATCAAAAACTTCAAATAATGAGTCTTTTTTTCATTTTGCTTTCATAGTCTTTGATTATTTTTATCAATAGAGAATTATTCACCTTTTTCTCCCCTCAGTGTTTTAATAACTATATTTTTAACTCTTTCATTGCTTTTGTTTTTTTCTAATGCCATTATTTCTTCAATGTTGTATTGATATTGTTTTTGTTCAAAGTTAGCATCATAAATGTATACATTTTTCATAAACTCGATCGACTCATACATCTTTTTATATGTATAAGTTTTAGCATATGTTTTGTAAATACTTTGTACTATAGCAAGAATGAAAATCAAAATTGTGAAACTAGCAACAATAATTGAAATGGTTACATTAACTTCAGCTGCTTTATTAGTTTTAAGAATTTGTTGTCCTTTGTAAATTGCAAAAGAACAAATGGCAATAATTGTTAAGTTAATTAAAATTATTAAAAAGTTAAAAAAAGACTGAAAAAAACTCTGAAATTTGATTCTTTTTGAAATTTGTTTGATTTCACTATCAAAGTAAGCAATCAGTTTTTCATTGATTTCTGGTTTGTTCATGCCTTAATTATAACAACTAATAATTTAGCACTAAGCAATTTTGACTGCTAAAATGGTGCTATTTTTTGTTATAATAACTTTCAGAGGTTATATGAACAGGTTAAAAGAAACAGAAGAAAATATTTTCAAATACATTGTTGAAGCCTACATCGAAACTGGTCAACCGGTAGGTTCTAAATTTTTATGTGAAAGATATTCTCTAGATTGATCGCCAGCAACAATTAGAAATATCATGGCTAAGTTGGAGCAAATCAATTTCTTAGCAAAAAACCATACATCAAGTGGAAGAATTCCTTCAACTGAAGGTTTAGAATATTACGCCAAGTTTCTAGCCTACAATCCAGAAAAATATTTCAAAGATCATTTAGAAGATTTACTAGCAAAAAGAAGATTGTCAATCGATTGTACTGTTGAACAAGCAGCAAATGCAATTAGTGAGCTTGCAGGACTTACTTTAGTAACAGTATCAAACAATGCAAACGAAGTCTTGAAATCAATTCAGTTAACTGTTTTGAGCGAAAATAGTGCAATCATTGTTTTGGTAACATCAACAGGAAGAGTGGAATCGAAATTATTTAATTTTGATAACGAATTAATTGACATTAATGATGTTAGAGTAGCGGTGCGCTTATTTAAAGATCGTTTAATAGATGTACCTTTAATTGAGCTAAATCAAAGAGCAAAATTACTAGCACCAATCTTAGCGGAGCAAGTTAAAAATTACGAGCAATTGCTGCAACAATTTGTTCGCGAAGTCTTGACATTTGAAGAAACTATCAAATCGCGTGTTTACAACAAGAATCAAATTATCCTTTCGCGTGACATAAGTCGTGAACAAATTACTGAAATTTTTGATCTTATTGAAAATCACTCAATATGAGAAGCGCTAGAACGTGATTTAGACGAAGAAAATTCAATTAAATTCAATATCAATGACCAAAACGTAAGTGTTATATCAAAAAAAATTAATTTCAACAACAGCGAAAATATTCGTGAAATTTCTATTGTTGGTTCAAATAGAATGAATTATGGTGAAGCAATAGAGGCTATGACCTTAGTAGAAAAATTATTGATGTATAAAAAGGAAAAATAATATGGAAATGAAACAAAAAGAGCAAAAAATACACAAAAAATCACACGAAAAATTGCCTTTAGAAAAATTTGACTCTCTTAATGTTGAGTTTGAAGTTGAAACAACTAAGGATAAAAACATTGAAAAACATACCAAAACAATTGTTTTTGGTTTTTATGAATTAGGCCAAAAAGTTGAAGAATTACTGCAAAGAGAAGCAAAGCACATCAAGTTAGATAAAATTTATAAAACAGAAGAGGATAACAAGGAAACAAAATATAAATTAGTTGTAAAAAAAATTTACAAAGCCAATTCACACACTAAAAAAGATCGTGAGCAAATCGAACAATTACGTCAAGCCTTATTAAAAAAACATCAAGAATTAACCTTGGCGAATTTGCAAGTTTTAGAGCAAAAGAATATTAATGAAAAAAATGTTGAAGATTTTAAACGAAAAATAGAAGAATTTCAACAAAAAGCTAGTGAAGAATTAGTGGCTTTTAAAGCTAAAAATTATGATCATATGCAAAATGAAATGGCAGAAAATAAAAAATATGCTATTCAAGGCTTTGTTGAAGATATTCTATTACCTTTAGATAATATTGAAAAAGCGGCCTCAGCAGGATTAAATAGTCAAAATCCTGAAGTTCAAGCATACACGAAAGGTTTTGCAATGCTGCTAGGGCAAGTGGAAAATGTAATGCAAAATTATGGAATTAGTAAAATTATTCCACAAGTAGGTACTGATTTTGATCCTTATACACAACAAGTTTTTGAAACTCAAGATGCGGGACTGGAAAAAGAAAAAATCATCGCAGTTAAAAGCATTGGTTACAAACTACACGATAGAGTTATCAAGCCAGCATTAGTTGTTGTACAAAAATAATATCTATTCATTAGGCAAGGTTAATTTCTTGCCTAAAAATTTAAAAAAGAAAATTTAGCACTCTAATGTTGCAAGTGCTAAAAATATGGTAAAATATAGTTAGCTTATTGAATTAACAAAAAATTTAAGGAGTTTATTATGGCAAAAGAAATTATTTTAGGAATTGACTTAGGAACTACAAACTCAGTTGCAGCAATTATTGAAAACAAACAACCTAAAGTTTTAGAAAATCCTAATGGAAAAAGAACTACACCTTCAGTAGTAAGTTTTAAAAACGATGAAATTATTGTAGGAGAAGTGGCAAAAAGACAACTTGAAACTAACCCTAATGCAATTGCTTCTATTAAAAGATTAATGGGAACAAGTCAAAAAGTAAAAGCAAATGGAAAAGAATACACACCAGAACAAATTAGTGCAATGATTTTAAGTTACATTAAAGACTATGCAGAAAAAAAAGCTGGACAAACAATTAAAAAAGCAATTATTACTGTTCCCGCATACTTTGACAACGCACAACGTGAAGCAACTAAAAACGCAGGAAAAATTGCTGGTTTAGACGTTATCCGTATCATTAACGAACCAACTGCAGCAGCCTTAGCTTTCGGTCTTGATAAAGATAAACAAGAAAATCAAAAAGTTTTAGTATTCGACCTTGGAGGTGGAACATTTGACGTTAGTGTTCTAGAAATGGAAGAAGGAACATTTGAAGTTCTTTCAACATCAGGAGACAACCACTTAGGGGGAGACGATTGAGACCACAAAATTGTTAATTGAATGGTTGAAAAAATCAAATCAGAATACAACTATGATCCTTCAAATGACAAAATGGCTATGGCCCGCTTGAAAGAAGAAGCTGAAAAAGCAAAAATCACATTATCAGCATCACTAGTTGCTAACATCTCATTACCATTTTTAGCAGTTACATCAGAAGGGCCAATCAACGTTGAATTAGAACTAAGTAGATCAGAATTTGAAAAAATGACTCAAGATCTACTAGATAGAGTAAAAAAACCTATTTTAGATGCTCTAAAAGAAGCAAAAATTGAAGCCAAGGATCTTGATGAAGTTCTTTTAGTTGGTGGTTCAACTAGAATGCCAGCTGTGCAAGAATTAGTTGAAAGAGTTTTAGGCAAAAAACCTAATCATTCAGTTAACCCAGATGAAGTTGTTGCAATGGGTGCAGCAATCCAAGGTGGAGTTCTAGCTGGAGACATTGATGACATTCTATTATTAGATGTTACTCCGCTAACTTTAGGAATTGAAACCGAAGGTGGAATTGTTGCTCCTTTAATCCCACGTAACTCAAAAATTCCTGTTACAAAATCACAAGTTTTCTCAACTGCATCAGACAATCAAACTGCTGTTTCTATTGTTATCGTGCAAGGTGAAAGACAAATGGCTTATGACAACAAGATTTTAGGGCAATTTAATCTTGAGGGTATTGACCCAGCTCCTCGTGGAGTTCCGCAAATCGAAGTAAGCTTTACAATTGATGTTAATGGAATTACCACTGTTACTGCTAAAGATAAGAAAACTAATAAAGAACAAACTATTACTATTCAAAATGCAAGTCAATTATCAAACGATGAAGTTGAAAAAATGGTTAAAGATGCTGAAGAACATCGTGAAGCTGACCAAAAACGTCGTGAAGAAGTTGAAACAAAAGTCCGTGCTGAATCAATGATTAATCAATTAGAAAAATCATTAGCAGAACAAGGTGACAAATTAAATAGTGATCAAAAAATCAAAGCAGAAGCAGAACTAAAAGAATTAAAAGATTTATATGAAGCAGGAAAATGAGCAGAATTAAAATCAAAAATTGATTTATTTGAAACACAAATGCGTCACTTCCAAGAACAAATGCAAGCAAGTGGAATGAAACCAGAAGACTTGGAAAATATGATGAATAACCAAAACAATGAACCTAAGGAAGAAAACTAATCCTTCAAGTTTATTAAATTATCTAAATGTGGCACTTGCCACATTTTTTTCAACAAATAATGTTATAAAATAACTAATTAGTAAGGAGTAAAAATGAGTAAAATTATCAAACCAGTTATTTTTAGCGACATGGATGGAACTTTATATGGCAAAGATTTTGTAATAAGTAAGGATACAAAACAAGATATTAATTTTGCAATTCATAGCTCGGAAGAAAACCTTAACCCAGGAGACTTCAATCTGGCAACAGGAAATCCTTATTTTGAACGGGTAGCAGAAGTGTGCCAACAATTAGGAGTAAGGTTTGCAATATGTTCATCCGGAGCGCAGATTTTTGATGTTCAAAATCAAGAATTTGTGTCTGAAAGATACATAGATGTTGATAAAGTAAAACGAATTATCAATGTTATTAAAGAAAATAAGTGACCTACAACTTTTTTTAATTCTAACAAGTATTATTACTTGAATATATCGGATAATAATTTTCTTGATTATGTTACTGATTTTCACTTTACTAATAAAGAACAAAAAAGTATCATTTCAGAGTATAAAGATGAATCGCTAGAAGAGATTGTTAAAATTGAAATTTGAGCCGAAAGCGCTCAAGAACGTAACCAAATTGCTGAGTTATTGAGACCTATTTCTGAAGATGTAGTTGTTGGTAATTTTGTAGTAGAAGTAACACCAAATAATGTTTCAAAAGCTAGTGGTATTGAGTTTTTACAAAGCACCATTTATACGCAACATTCATTTGAAGATTTTATGGCTGTAGGCGACAGTGGAAACGATGTATCTATGCTTTCATTATGTGGTTTTTCTTATGCCATGGCGAATGGTGATAGTAAGATTAAAAAACTTGCTCATTTTCACACATCATCAGTTGAACAAAACGGACTTGGTGAAGCAATTATTGATTACTTGTACCGTTTTGATAACATAGTTAAAAAATTCTTACTCCACTAAAATAAAGCAATTTGACATCTGTAAGAGAATATTTTCTCTTGCTTTTTTTATATAAAAAATGCAGTTTTACTTAATGTTTGACGCATAAAACACTCTTTTCGGGAAAATTACAAGTCGTTAAGACAATATAAAAATCTACTCAGCCATTGACTGAGTAGTCTGCAATTTTTATTTTAAATATTCTTTATATTTATTTATATTGTTGATATTAACACACAAATTGAATTCATCATTGATATCAAGAGATCACAATAAACCGTAGAAATTAACTAAACATTTCAATCGATAGTATTCACTTCAATCAGTTACTTCTTCATAACAAGACAGTAAATATTTTTCTTGTTCGTCAGTCAAAAAAGCGTTGCTTGAAAAATATGCAAGGTCGAAATATTTTGTGTTAAAACACACATATTCTAAATCAATAAATTTTATTATTTCATCTTTTGTATAAATAATGTTTAAAGGATTTAGATCATTGTGGCTTACAACATTGCTATCAAGTAAATGAAAATTTTCTAATAATTTTTTCTTTAAGTTTTCATCTAATTCTTCAATTTTGGGATGATAATGATACTCGTGAAACCAAGTTTCAACCCTATCTGACACATTGTTATGTTCAACATTGATATTCGAGTAATGCATTTGTTTTAAAGCTAAGGCTATCTTTTTCAATATCGTTGGACTGCTAATTTCAAAGATGGTATTTTTTATGAAATCACGAACTACAATTTTGTCATCTTCATAGACAACACTTACGTTTCAAGGTTGATTGTTAAAAATCATATGATTGTTAAGATGATTGTATCCGTTGTATTTTTTAAACTGAATGAATTTATCATTTAGAACATAACTTTCGTTTGTTAGTCCGCCTTTTATCTGTTTTAAATTCGCATTGTTTTGTAACAAATTAACATATGTTTGTTTGTAAGCATAAAATCTAAACTGCTCACATAAATACTCGAAATCAGTGAAATATTCTTCACTCATTCCAAAGCTTTCTTTTAAAAGTTCTTTGTCAAAACCATTTTGATACAAACTTAGTACATCAAAAGCTTCATTACATTTGCGCACTCATTCAAAATCCAGTAACACTATTTCATTGTTGTTTGTTAGCAAAATATTTTTGAGCGCAAGGTCACCATGTGATGTAACAAGTGTTTGGTCTTGATATTTTTTAACCAATCTTTTATATTTAGGATCTTCAATGTGATACACATCTCAGTCAAAAGCAGCAACATCAATGTTTTTGGTGTGAAATTGTTTGACTTTTTCAATTACCTTTTGTTGAATTTCAGTTGTTACTCTTACTTTGTCTAGCGTTTTACCTTCATATCATTTTTTTATTAGTATTCCTTCGTTGTAGTACAAAACGTCTTCCAGTTGACTGAAAACTTTGTTTTCATTTTCTCAATTAACAAAATCATTGCTAGGAATTCTTAACTGTACTGTTTGTCCGTTAAATATTGCTTTAAATGTTACATTATGAAAGCCTTGATAGAAAAATTCAATATTGTCTAATTGCCTTTTATTCATGAATTGTTTGAGAATTCCTTGATATTTAGGTGCTATTTGATACTCATTCAATAAATTATCCATGTAATAATTTTAACAACAAAAAAGTTGCTGCCGCAACTTTATAAAATGTATACCTCTATCAATCCTGGACTCTTTTCACTCTTTGATGTTTCCAATACTTTGAAGCTTACGTATTCTTCTCATTCATATCTATCATTTTTTCTAAGCTTGTGTTCTAATTTTGTTTCTAGTCACTGTTCTAATGAAAGATTCAGTTCATCATCCGACATTTCGTTGTCAATTTCCAATTGTTTGAACAGTTGTTTCATTGTGATGTTTGCTTTAGCTCGAGAACGCTGTAAAGAAATTTCATAAATGTCTTCATCGTTGTCATACTCATCATATATTTCTCCAACTAATTCTTCCAAGATATCTTCTATTGTGATGATTCCTATCACTTCACTTGATGAATTGTTGGCAGTAACAAAGGCCATTTGTGCTCTATTTAGACGCATTTTTTCAAGCGCACTTGACAGCGACATGTTAGCAGTAACATTAGGCACTATTTTTAGATAATTAATTACTTTTCCACTTTTTTTATTGAAAATATCTTTTAAGTGAACAATTCCAATTAATTCACCATTTTTAACTACTGGTAAACGTGAATACTGAGTTTCTGCAAATAATTCAAAAGCATCAACAAGTGAAGCACTTGATTTGATAGTTTGTACGTTTTTCAGTCTGATGTAGTGAGTCGAAACTTTAGTTGAATCCAAGTCAAGTGCTTTTTGAGTAAGAATTGATTCTTTAGTTTCTAAAACCCCTTCCTCGCTGGCAATATCTAAAATAGATTTAATTTCTTCTTCTGAATTTGTTATCAGTGCTTTTTTACCGATTTTAGAAATTAAGAAAGTTAGTGGATAAGAAATGATGTATAAAAATTCAATGAAATAACAGAATATTTTTAAGTATCCAATAGGGTGTGATTTAGCAACAATTTTTGGTGTTATTTCACTAAAAACGACAATTAATGGGGTCATAACAGCAGTAGAAATTACTGGAATTAAGTTATTACCTGCCCCCATTCATATTCCTAAAATGAATGAGGTTAGTGTTGAGGCGCCAATGTTAACAGCATTGTTAAATAATAACAAGGTACTCAATGTTTGGTTGAATTTATGATAGTGTTTTTGAATAATTTTTGCACCACGCACTTTCTTTTCCACTAACATATTAACTTTTGCTAAATTCAGTGATGTATAAGAAGTTTCTGCTCCTGAAATAATCCCTGAAATAGTCAACAATAATAACAAAATAACAAATAAAACGATTTGGATTGGTGTGGCAATAGTAGTACTTGTAGTAACACTTGTACTATTTGCTAAATTTACCAAAATCTGCTGGGAGTCTTCTAACATATATTTTCCTTTTTATATATAAATGTACTTAAAATTTTACTAAATTTCCTTTTAAATGTTTGAAGATAACTTACAAGAGATCCCACAATGATTTAAAGAAGCAAAAACTATGGGAAGAAAAATGCTTTTGAGTTATAATTGTATAAGTTTTTATTTTGAAAAATACTATAGATTCGCAAAAATAATGGACATTTAGGAGAAAAAAATGACACCGACTAAATTATGAGGGCTAGGTGGAATGCAAGAGATTGGAAAATCCACTTTAGCAATCGAACATGAAGATGTAATTTTCATTCTTGATTCAGGAATTAAATTCCATGATTCTTTCACTACAGGAATAAAGGGTTCAATTCCTGACTATACATATTTACACGATAACAACAAAAAAGTTCAAGGACTTTTCATTACCCATGGACATGAAGATCACATTGGGGGAGTTCCTTACTTAGTACAGCAAGTAGACGTTAAAAGAATTTTTGCACCAAGAATAGCTATTCAATACTTAAAACTAAAATTTAAAGATTTAAAACTAAAAGTAAACGTTGAATTCATTGAACTTACCGCAGATTTTGAATTAAAAATAGGCAATGTCAAAGTTGATACTTGAACAGCACAACACTCAATTCCAGATGCTTTCGGAATAAGATTTACTACCCCAAATGGTTCAATAATGTGTACTGGAGATTTCAGAATTGATTACACACCTATTGGTAATTTAACTGATTTCACTAAGCTGCATAAAATGGGTGCAGAAGGGCTAGACATTTTACTAAGTGACTCAACAAATGCAATGCGTCCAAATCACTCACCAAGTGAAAAAGACATTTTAAAAGACATTGAAGAGCATATGTTAAATGCAAAGAAAAAAATTATCGTTACTGCATTTGCTTCAAACCTAACAAGAATAAAAGCAATTATTGAATTAGGTTCGAAAATGAACAAAAAGGTTGTTGCTTTTGGACGCTCAATGGTTCAGGGTATTGATATCGGACGGCGTTTAGGTTATATAAATGCTCCTGATGAAGTTTTTATTGATAAAAAGAATATTTCGAAATATGATGATAATGAATTGTTGATTTTAACAACTGGATCACAAGGTGAAGAAATGGCAGGGCTTGCTAAAATGTCTTACCAAAAACACCCCCAAGTTACTATTAAAAATGGTGATGTAATTATTTTCTCTTCTTCACCAATTCCTGGAAATCGTTCAAAAATCGAGCTTTTGGTCAACCGTTTATATAAACTAGGAGCAATTATTAAAGAAAATGGTCCAGATGGTTACCTACATACATCAGGGCATGCTTACAAAGATGAACATAAAACCATTTTCAATATTGTCAAACCCAAATACTTTATGCCTTACCATGGTGAGTATCGGATGAGTGTAGTACATGGTCACACTGCTATTGAATGTGGAGTTAAGCCAGAAAATGTTGTAGTTGCTAAATTGGGTGAAGTTTATGAACTAGTTAATCATGAACTAAAACTAAGTGACCAACGCATTTATACTGGTCCTGTGTTTATTGATGGTGAAGTTGTTTCAAAAGTTAACACTCAAATTTTAAAAGAAAGAATGGAATTGGCAGCTAACGGATTTGTGCATGTGATTTTAGCTATTAATAAAGAAAAAAATATTATTTTAGGGCGTCCAAGAGTTGTGTCTCGTGGAGCTTTCTATGTTAAAAACTCTGCTGATTTAATTGAAGAAAGTAAAAGGTTAGTTCACAGTGCTGTTTTATACACAATTAGAAACAAAAAAGACTGAACTGTGCCTGAAATTAAACAGTTGATAAAAGATCGTTTGGAACCATTCTTCTACAAAGAAAAACGTCGTAATGTAGTGGTAATTTCAACAATTTTAATAGCTGATGAAACTGTAATGAAAGAAACGAAAAGTCCCGCTAAAAAACAAAGTAGTAAAAAAAGAGTTGAAGAAAAAATTGCTGTCAAAGCTAAAAGTTTAGAAAAAAAAGTGAAATTAGAAACCGTTAAACCGAGAACCAAAAAGCAATTAGCTATTAACCAAGAAACTCAAGACTCAAAAGCATCAACAAAAATTGAGTTGAAAAACCAAAAACCAAAAACCACGAGAAGACCACGCAAAACAAATCAACCAAACACCACTAAAATTGAAAAAAGTACTCAGGAACAGGCATAATTTGACCTGTTCCTTTACTTTTTATTTCTCTTGTTTATAATTTAATTAGGACACTTTTTAAAAGTTTGTCTAATAAACAAAATTTGTAAGGAAGAAATGAAAAAAACACATAAAATGATACTTTCAGGTTTGGCACTTGCGAGTATTTTAAGCCCACTTTCAGCAGTCATGCTGTCTTGCCAAAACATTGAAAAAAGTAAGGATGGTGTTGATATCAATAAATTTGTTACAACTAAAATTTTCAATGATCTTTTAGAACAAACTAAAGGACGTTGAGCTGGAAACAAAAGCAACATTACAAACTACAACAGTGAAACGTTTGCAATTGATCAAGAGCAGTTGACAAATAAAAACTTGAAAAGGTTGTATCCTTTGGGTGCTGATGTAAAAGAAGATAAAAACTATGGTAGTTTGCACGCTTATGAATACATCAAGCAACAAGTTATTAATCTAGGATACACTGACCATACTCCAGAATTTTCATACCCAAATCAAAGCGTAATTTCAGTTTCTAAAGATGAATCAACAAGCAAAGAAGTTGCAACTTGAACATTAGGTCAAGATACAAGTGAATCGCAACTATCTGACAAAACTTGAATTGTTTACAACAACTCTTTAGAGCAAAGAAATAGATATCATGATTTAATGAAAAAAGATGGATTAGTTTCACAAGGTTTCTTGTTCCACACTTCAAAGACATATAACAACCTTGGAACAAATCTTATTGTAACAGTTAACCCAAGTTCTAAAAACTTTGAAGCAGGAACTGAACCAAAAGATTTCTATATTGCTTCACACTATGACTCAACAGCTCAAGGACCTAACAAGAGTTCTTGAGGAGCGACTGATAATGCAACTTCAGTTGCAGTAAATTTAGCGCTTCTGAAATATTACTCAGATGAAAAAAATCGTGAAGACTTAGGAGTTAGATTGCACTTTGTTTTTGTCGATGCTGAGGAATTAGGAAAACTAGGTTCTTATGCATTTGTTAAACAATTTTTAAGTAGTTCAGATAACAACAAAAATAGTATGAAAGATAATTCCGTTGGAATGATAAATCTTGATACTGTTGCCGGTGGAGATGTATTGTATGTTCACTCACCAGATGCTAAAATGTTTTACTCAAATACAGATAGCACAATTAGAGATCAATTACATGCCATTTCAAGAGCAAAAAGCTTACTCGCTAATAGACCAGATTATCTATTAGAAATTCACCCATACTACACTGCAGGTGAATATAAACCAGGACAGACTGGTGATTGATCTGATCATGCTCCGTTTTGTACTGAAGTAGTTATCCCTGTCGCCTACATAGAAGCAACAAACTTCGCTATTAAATCAAATTATGGTTCTTTTGATGGATATTCGCAAGTAACTAATCCGAAAGCCTGAATTACTAAAGACGGAAAGAACATTGAGCTAGTAAAAAGTAAATTAAATGGTTCAATAGTTGATGTTTATGATCTACCAGAAGGAATAAAAAGAGAAGATATGGTAGTTGCTGGTAACATTTGACACTCAGACTTAGACCGTTTAGACTGAGTTCAAGCAAACATTGGTAACAAACTATACGAGCAAATGAATGTTGTTTATGAACTATTGATTGACTACTTTAAAATCATTAGTGTTAAAGATAATGAAGGTAAGGTTGTCAACTTACTAATTTAGCACCAAAATCACTCATGCTACTGACAAAAAATTAGTTAGTCAGCACTGAGTGTTTTTTTTTTTTTTTTAAAAAAAAGTTTCTTGTTCAAATTAATTGAAAGTTATTGTTTTGAGGATTTTTTTGACTTTTGCGTTTAAAAGTTTGTGCAAAAAATCGAGAATAAAAACAAAAAGACTTATTTATGAGAACAAAAAGGACTAAAAAAAAGGCCATATTGCAACTTTTTTGCACCAATTTGTTTTTTTTTTTTTTTTTTGATATACTTCAAAAACTTTTTTACACATCATTTCTAAAAGTCTAAGGAATTTAATGAAGAAAACTAAAAAAATGGCAATCATCCTATCGGTACTAAGCACACTAGTTATAGGAGGTTCTGTCGCTTATGTGATAGCATCACGTTCGCATCAAAAAACAAGTGCTTTAAACACAGAAAATTTAGATAAAACATTGCAAGAAGTTGCAATCTTTTTAACTGAAAATAACTCTAACAATGAATATCAAGAATTAAATCAAAAATATGAATCAGTAATCCAATCAAAGAATAGTTATACAAATCAAAGTCAGATTGAAAAAGATAACAATGATTTAACAGACTTACTAGCCAAGGCAAAAGAGAATCTAGCCTACAGAACAGAGCTAAAAGAAAAACAAAAGCAAACAGTTTTGCAACCTATTGAAGAAAACACAAAAGTAGTGACTGAAATTGACAATTTCATAAAAGATAATCAAAACAATCTTTCAGAAGAAGAAAAACAACAGCTAACTGATTTCATAACAAAAAATAAAAATGACATAGAAAAAGCCAGCGAAAATAATGACGCTGGCAAAATTCAGGAATTAACTAAAGAATTAAACGATAGATTATCCAATGTTAAGTTACAAGTGACTCAAAATAAAGAAGTTGCTAAAGAACAATCACGCAGTAAATCATTAAAAGCAAACGAATTGATTGAAAAATTAGATGAAAATCAAAAAGAACAATATTCTAACTCTATTGAGTCAAATACAGCTTCTGACAATGATAATTTAAAGACTATTATTGAAAAAAATAAAGATTTAGACAAAATTATCAATGACATTAACAATCAAATTATTGAAAATACTCAAACAAAAGAAGCAAACGATGCTTCTCAACAACAAGCAAAAAATTTATTAGAGTCATTATCTAACAACACTGATGTTGATACTCATTCACTAAAACAAAAACTACAAGAAGCTATCGAAAAAAATAATAGTGATTTTGTTAACTCGTCAACTACTGAAAATAAAAAACAAGCTACTAACAATTTAAACGCTGAGATTGAAAAAATTCAAAAAGAATTTGAAAGCTTGAAACATCGAAAAGCTGTTGATGATGCAAACAAACTTATTGATTCATTGAGTAATTCTGATACAGACTCAAATCTAAAGAATAAATTACAAGATATATTGAAAAATAATTCAGTTGCAAGCAATGGTTCAACAAGTAATTTAGAAGACATAACCAAGAAAATTAATAAAGCAATCGAAGAAATTAAAAACATTCAAA
The DNA here is from genome assembly GCF_053851775.1 of Mycoplasma sp. 1573. Lineage (NCBI taxonomy): Bacteria > Bacillati > Mycoplasmatota > Mollicutes > Mycoplasmatales > Mycoplasmataceae > Mycoplasma > Mycoplasma sp. 1573. The sequence continues at coordinate 304,657 of NZ_JBSQBG010000001.1, forward strand.
ACCAAGAGTTACAAGAAGCTAAAAACAATTTAGAAAAGTCACTAGATAAGGCTCAAGAAACGCTTAAATTTTTAGAAGAACTTAATAACCAAAAACCAAGTAACGCACTGAGTGAAAACATCGAAAAACTGAAGAAAGCCTTGCAAGATCAAAACACAGTTGATGCAAAGAACAAGCAATCACTAACAACACTAAACAATGCTATTAATCAAGCTGTTGAAGATGCTAATAACGAAGTCAAAGACTTGCAACAACTAGCAAAATCTAACTATGATAAGCTCCTAACTAGCGTTAAAGAGTTAAGAAAAAATAGCACTGATGAAAATTTAAATGCATACCTAGACAAAGTAATTGAAGACAATTCAAATCTAAATAACCCAACTACATTGACATACAACAAGGCTATTGAAAATCTAGAAAATGCTAGTGCTAGAGCACAACAAGCTAAAGACTTTAATACTGAAAAAGACACCATTTTAGACTGAATTGATGCGAATAGCTCTAGTGTTGATCCTAAACTTATAACTGACCTAAAAGACAGATTAAAAGACATTAGTAAAAATTTTGATAACAATTTCAATAACCAAAACTCAAAAGCTAGTGATTTAAGTAATCAGGTTCAAGCATTAAAAGATGCACTTAACAAAGCAAAACTTGAGAACAAAAAGAATGAGCTGGATGATCTACAGTCAAAAGTAAACAATGAGTTAAAAGATAATGATAATGATCCAAAAATCAAAGCAATAAAAGACGAGTATGACAAGCTGTTAGAAAAAGTGAGAAATTTAAACACTGAGTCACAAATAAGTGATGAAACAGTTAAACAACTTGAAGAAACTACTGACAAATTAAAACAACAATTAGCCAAAAGTTTAGAACAACAAAAAGGTAGTGATCTGATTGCAAAAGCTCAACAACTACTTGATGGCAATAGTAGTCTAAATCAACCAAAAGCAAAAGAAGAACTAAGTCAAAAATTAGGTACTTTAAAACAAAAAATCGAAAACAACGAAATTAGTCAGGAAGACTTAGGAAAAGCAATTGAAGATCTTAATAAAGCCATTGATGATGCACAAAAAACTAACAGTGACTTAAATTTAAAAGACAAGATTGAAGAAACAAACAAAGTATTAGAAAATCTTCCTGAAGAATATAAAACAAAACTAAAAGAAAAAATAAAAGAAGTACAAAATGGTACAAAACTTGAAGATTTAGATAAAGATCAAATTGATAAGTTATTAAATGATTTAGATCAAAGTCTTAACAAAGCAAAAGTTGATAATAGTAAAGAAATTCTTGACAAAGAGTTAGAAAAAATCAACCAGCTGACTGAAAATAACACAGAATTAAATCAAAAAGCGAAAGAATTAGCAGACAAAGCTAAAAAAATGGCTTCACAAGATAGTATAAGCGATGCTGAAATTAAAAAGTTGGAAGAGGAAATAAAAGAATTAGATCACGACATTGATAAGCAAAAAGGCAAAGAACTAATCAAAGATATTGAAGACTTTGTCAACAGCCCTTCAAGTAACCAAAATCCTAAGAATGAAATGACTAAATTGCTAGATGAAGCAAAAAATTCTATTGAAAGTAGTAAAACTTCTCCTGAAGAATTGAAACAAAAACTTCAAGATTTAAAAAATGCATATACTAATGCTCAAAATGAGAATGCCAATATAAATCTAAAACAAAAAATTAGCGATGTTGAAGCGTGACTAAACACAAATTCTGTTGAAAACAATCGTTTAGTAAATAGTCCTTCTAATTCTTCTGGAATTCTAAAATCTTCACTAACTAGCTTAAACAACGCCCTATCGGATGCAAAGTTTAAAAGCAATTCGAACGAACTTAATAAAGATGACTTTGACACAATAACAGAAGATTTAGATGCTAAATTAAAGAGAGTAAGACTTGCAAAAATTACTGAAAGCATTAATGTAGAGAACAATGCTTCATTGAATAAATATGTAGAAAAAGCGAAACAACAAGGTTACTTGACTGAAGTATCTTCAATTTCAGAAAATTCAAAACAATTATTAAATGAAGCGCAAATAGATACATCACAAGTAGTAAATTTGGAAAACCGTTTGGACGCATATAACTTGAATATTGCTAAAGAAGGAATGAAATATTACTTAAATAAAGTACAAAATTTCGCAAATCAACCTTCGACAATGCAAGAAATTAAGTCAAAAGCTAATGCTTTGGTGCAAGAGTTAAACGATGCAATTGGTAAAGAAAATATCAATGTAAGTGAAGCTAAACAGTGAATAGGTGATGCAGATGCAAGACTAAATAATCTTGAAGATGAAAATAAGAACATATTAAAAAATAAGATAACTAACCTAGAAACTCAGGTAAGTAGCTGATTATCACAAAACGCTGCACAACAAAACTTAACAACAACACAAAAAGCACTCAAAGATCAGCTAAATTCTACTCAGTCTGCTAAGAACTCTAATTCAGCAGCAACAATGTTTGAATCACACCAAAATTTAAGTGAGAAATTTGAAGCAGCTAAGATTGAACTTATTAAAAACAATGCTACACTAGTAAAAACTAATTTGGAAACAACATTAAGCGAAACTAATTCGTTACTGGAAAAAGTTAATAATGATTTTGCGTCTCAAGATATACCAGAAAAACAAATCTAGCAAATATTAGAAATGAAGTGACTCAAGCAATAAGTGAAGCAAGTTACTTAATTAACTCAGATTCGCCTTCAAAAGAAAAAGTTGATGTACTAACAGCAAAAGCTAAAAATTTTGCAAATTCTAAACTAAAAGAAGAACAAAGATTAAACAATCGTTTATCGTTAAAAAACACTATTGCAAGTATAGATGGCCCAAATGATCCTAAACTGACTGAATTTGTAAACAATATGTCATCTAAATATACTGAAAAGCTAAATGATCCAAATATGCCTTTAAGCGAATTAAAAGACATAGCTAATAAGCTGAATAATATTAATAATATAGTTTCTGCTAAGAATACATACAATAAACAAGCTAATGCCATTTTATATTATGCAAATAAATATCCTGGTGCTGCTTATGTATCTGATGTTAAATGAATGTTAGCAAAATATAATCCTATGGCTAATGAACAACTAAGAGAAGACGGAAACCCTGGACTCATTTGATCGTACAAGAGCAAATTTTTCCATGCCTTGCCTGCTATAAATTGAGCGAATAAAGAGGGATTCTGAGTAGCAGACGCTTTATTATGAGAGCTAAGACAAAATGGATCACCATATACACAAGAATTAATTGAAGCCATTGAAAATGCAAACCACTTAGATGGAAAAGATATAAATGAAACTAATGTCAAAGAACCGGTAAACAAATTGCAAAGAGAAATCGAAAGAATCAGACAATTAGAACAAAAGCGACAGGAAAAATTGAAAACCAGCAAGCAAAGCTAGATAGCAAAAACATTCAAAAAAACAAATAAACTCTTTTTTACTCCACTAATGTGGAGTTTTTTTATGCTTTTGGCCAGTTTATAACTCTAAACAAGACACAAAAAAAGACAAGAAATTCTTGCCTTTCATTATGGAAATTAGATCAGTTGGTCAAAAATGTCTTCACCGGTTTCTAGTAATGGACAATCAAAGTTACGAGCAACAATGTTTCCGGCTGTTCCTAAACCCATCAGTGGTTGTTTGAAAGCATGTGGTTTTGTGAAAGATTTCGAAAATACTGTCAGTGGTAACGCTTCACGTGTATGATCACTTCCTGGTCAAGTAGGATCATTTCCATGGTCTGAAGTCATAATTAATAAGTCACCTTCTCGCATTGCATTTATTAGTTTTGTTAGTTTAATGTCAAGACGTGAAATGTTTTCACTGTATCCAATAGGATTGCGACGGTGTCCGTAGTGGCTATCAAATTGAACTAAGTTGACAAAAACAAATTGATTAGTCGAATCAGAAGAAGCAATGTCGATAGCGATATCCATATTTTCATCGTCACTTGCAGGTCCATAAATTGTTTGGATTCCTACTCCTGAAAAAATATCTTTAATTTTTCCAACTCCAATAGTTTCAACACCTTTTGCTTGTAAATCCTCTAGTAAAGTCCTCTTCGGTGGCACGTTAGCGTAGTCGTGGCGGTTAAATGTACGAGTAAAGTCACCATTTTGTCCGATGTATGGGCGGCTAATGACTCTTGCTACATTTCATTCTGGTCTAGATGAACAAATTTCTCTTGCTTTTTTAGCATATTCATTTAGTTTGTCTAGTCCTAATGCTTCTTCGTGCCCACAAATTTGCAATGTTGAGTCAGCTGATGTATAAACAATAATCTCTCCAGTTTCCATTGATCTTTGACCTAATTCTTTTAAAATTACTGTTCCACTTTCTGCTCTGTTACCAATAAGCTTACGATTATCTCAAGCTTTTGATAACGCTTCTAGCATTTCTTTTGGAAATCCATTTTCAAGAAACTGAGGACTTGGGGTTTTAGTCAAAATTCCCATCATTTCTCAGTGTCCTGTCAGTGTATCTTTTCCATTTGAAAGTTCATGGATTCTTCCAACATATGCTAGCGGTTTTTTATTTCTTGGCACGTGTCCTGCCATTTTTGCAACTTCAGTAATTCCTAGTTTATATCATGTAGGAATTTTGTAAGGTAAGACTTCTGAGGCGTGTAAAAATGAGTTAGCCCCCTTGTCTCCAAATTCTTCTTGACGTGGTTCAGGACCAATTCCTAGTCCATCAGTTACCAACATAAATATACGTTTAAATTTAGGCATTTTATCTCCTTTGTACTCCTTAATTTTATTACACATTTTTCACAATTATGATATATGGGGTAAAATTTTAATACTAAGCAAAAAGAATGAAATAAGGAGAAATTAAAGACAATGCAAAAAACCAAAATTGTAGCCACAATTGGCCCTTCAAGTGATAATTTAGAAACCATGAAATCGCTGCTTTCAAATGGTATAACTTGTGTCAGAGCAAACTTTAGCCATGGAAGCGGACAAGACCACAAACACAAATTTGATTTAGCTCGTCAAGCAAGTGATGAGTTAGGAGTCAACGTATCTTTAATGCTTGATACTAAAGGTCCTGAAATCAGAATAGGAAAAATGTTAGATGATATTCAACCTATTCAAAAAGATCAAACATTGGAACTTGTGTGTGACCCTAGTCAATACAAAGAAATGGTAGGAAACAGTCAAAGAGTTTGTGTCTCTTATGAAATGCATAAAGACTTAAAAGTGGGTGACACAGTTCTATTAGATGATGGTAAATTACAAACTAAAGTAATTAAAATTGAAAATAGTTCAGTATTTGTCAAAGCAAATAATAGCCACAATCTAAAAACTAACAAGAGAATCAACATTCCTGGAGTTGAATTTTCACTACCATTTATGTCACAAAAAGATCGTGATGACGTCTTATTTGGTATTGAGTATGGTGTTGACATTATCGCTGCAAGTTTTGTTAATAATAAAGAAAACTTGATTGAACTAAGAAATTACATGCACAAACATGGTGGAGATAATATTCAAATTTGTTCAAAAATTGAGTCTCAAAGTGGAGTTAACAACATCGATGAAATAATTGAACACAGTGATTCAATCATGGTTGCACGTGGAGACTTAGGATTAGAAATTCCTTTTTACGAAGTTCCTAGAGTTGAAAAAATGATTATTAAAAAATGTTTAAAAGCGAAAAAACCAGTTATTGTTGCTACTCAGATGCTAGACTCAATGGAAAAAAATCCATTACCTACAAGAGCTGAAGTAACAGATATTTATTGAGCTAATGAACTGGGTGCAGATTCAACAATGTTAAGTGGCGAAACTGCAAGTGGAAACTTTCCATTAGAAGCAGTGAAAGTAATGCATAAAGTAAATCAAACAGCAAATGAAGATATTTTGCACTGTCCTACTAAATTCAAAAATTACATTACTAAAATCTTTAACTATGCTGATGAATCTGAAAAATGAGCTTATGATATGGCTCTAGAACTATTTAACGATGAAAGTAAATACCTTGTTGTTTTCTTACAAAACGATATTAACAAGCTTAAAACCTTAGCTAAATATCGTCCAAAACAAGAAATGATTGTTTTTGTAAATGATGAAAAACTTAAAACAAGATTCGGAATTGATTACAACATCAACATTCAAAAACAACTTCTTTCGTACGATGAGTTCAAAAAGTCAGGATTTTCTTCAGAAAAACTAAAAAATTCAATTTTTACTGAAAAAAATAGCAAAATTTTAACTTTTTAGTTCTATAATGGTTTTATAAAAAAACAAATTAAGGAGCTAATATGGGATCATGCTGTAAAGAAAAAACAGCTTGCAAATGCAAATGTGAAAACAAAGAAACCCAATGCAATTGCAAAGTTGACCAAAAATGTAGCTGCAAAGAAAAATGCAACTGCTAATTGTAGTGAAATAGACAGGTTCTTGCCTGTCTATTTTTCTAATTACTTTTGTGTGTTTAAAAAAGTTTCAATTTCTTCTTTGGCAGCTTTAATATAAGCTCCTGGCAATTTTGAGCGACCTAACAATTTTCCACCAAAGTAACGAACAACAAAAACTGCCAAGTTTTCAACATTTTTAAGCTGTAATAAATTCAATAAAGGCAATCCTGCTGAGTTTTTTGGTTCGCCATCATCAAAACCTTTTTCGCTCATTGAACCATCATTGTTTTTAATTCGATATGCATAACAAACGTGACGACAACGTTTGTGTTCTTTATACAGTTGTGCATAATAGTTGTGAATTTGGTTTTCGTTACTAACAGAATAAACATATGCCAAAAAACGAGATTTTTTTATTTCAATTTCATACATACTCAATCTTTTTAATTATAAAGAAATCAACTTGCTAATTGTATAATTGAAGAATGTTAAAAATTGAAGTTAAATACAGCGACAGAATAGACAAATACATTACAAATAATAGTGAAATTACGCGTAACGATGCGCAAGCTTTAATCAATGAAGGTGCAGTTAGCGTCGATGGTCAAAAAGTGAACAAAAATAAATTCATTGTCAATGAAGGACAAGTAATTGAGATTGAAAAATTGATTGATAAACAGGTAAAAATTGAGCCCCAAAATATTGGGATCAATATTGTTTATGAAGATGACAAATTGTTAGTTATTAATAAAAAAAGTGGGATGGTAACTCACCCCGCACCAGGAAATTACAAAGATACTTTAGTTAATGCTTTAATGTATCATTTCAAAAATAATTTGAGTAATGAAAATGGTTTAAACCGCCTTGGGATTGTACACCGTTTAGATAAAGATACAAGTGGACTTTTGTTAGTTGCTAAGGATAATGAAACTCACCGTTTTTTAGCAAAACAACTAAAAGATCACAAAATAAATCGCCGTTATCTTGCGATTGTCGATGGAATTATTGAAAATAAAATCACAAATATTGATTTACCTATTGGAAGAGATCCTAAAAATCGCCAAAAAATGGCTGTAACCAAAATTAATTCCAAAGAAGCACAAACAAAAGTAACTGTTTTGGACTATGTGAAAATCAAAGATAAAGATAAAACTCTTATTGAATGTGAGCTAAAAACTGGAAGAACACACCAAATTAGAGTTCACCTTTCTTACATCGGACACCCAGTTTATGGTGATCCTGTTTATGGAAAGGATGTAGATGATTTCAAACAAAGATTACATGCCTACAAAATAAGCTTTACTCATCCTAATGGCAACTACATGGAATTTGAAATTGAAATGCCTTGAAAAATGGATAAAGATATTCGCTTAAAAGGATATGATCAGTAATTTAGCAATTTAAGCCTTAGAGTGCTAAATGTGCTATAATTTTATTAATTGATAGGGGGTAAAATGTTTCCACTAATGCCGAAACCACCAACCAAAGAAGAATTGATGCGTGATGAAAAAGCAAAATTCAGACCTTGATTCATTTGAACAGGGATATTGCTATTCTTCTTCTTAGCTTCGACCATTGCCAACTTTGTAATTTCAATCATTCGCAGAAATTTCTATGTAACTGCTTTTGTTAGTCTATTAAGACAAGCGAATGCTGATGCTGACCAAAGTAGAATAACTGCTACTGCAGTTCAAGAAGCAAATGTAATTATTATTTACCAAACTGTATTTTTATTAGTTACCTTAGCTCTATCAACAATATTTGTAATCAACTTTTTTAGAGCTTTAAAAGATAAGGATTATGGCAAATTTAATCCAACAATGATTAGCTATTCAATCCTAGTTATAGGTTTCATTTTCTTTAGTCAGTACTCAATGTATTCACGTTTACAGACTTTGGGATCACAAGACTGAGTAGCCATTATTTCAATTTGCGAAATTATTTACTTTGTTGCTTGATGAATATTCTTCTGAAGAAAATGTCTGAATGTGATTCGTCAATTCAAAATGTATGAATTATGACAAAAACAACAAGAACTACAAGAAACTATGTTGCAAGGAATGAAAAATCAAAATGGACAATTCCCATTTTTCCCATTTGCACCGTCACAAGACAATGGAGAATCTAAACAACCACAATTTGAAAATAACACTGAACCACACACAGTTGCTACTGAAAATAATATGTCAGTAACAATGGATGAAAAAGAAAAAGAAATTTTTGACAAATACCCACAAGTGAAAGATTCAAAATATTGATCTTCATTAAAATCATTAACACGTGAGCAAATGCTAACAATGGCTCACCGCTTAAATATTTTTGAACCAGAAAATTTGTCAGATCTAGAATTAAAAGCAAAAATTACTATGATTTACATTGAAAAAGAAACAACAAAAAGCGAGGCTAACTAATGCTGTTTTTAAGTGAAGAAACTGCTAATACAACTCAAGAAGTAGCAACTAAAGAAAACAATAACAATTTAGCACAATTAGTAGTAGTTTTAGCATTGATAATTTCTGCTTGAATGGCATTTAAAATTGTGTCGTATTTTAAAAAAAGCTTGCAAATTTATCAAGCTGTACAAGGTGAAAAATTAAGAATAAAACACACATATGGACTAAAGAAAAACTTTAATATGTGAGTTTCTCCTGTTATAGCTTTTGCATTATTATTAGCAATTTTCATAGCAGGAATTGTGTTCTTGGCAATCGAATTGACCAAAAAGGAGCATAATTCAACATTATTAATTCTTTATAGTGTGTGAGCAGTAGTTTCAGTTGGAATAATTCTGGCCACTTCGCTATCAATGTTATTAATTTATAGAAAAGTGTACAGTTCTGAACTTTACCAAAATAAAAATTGATCTTCAATATTGAAGGGCGACTTAACAAGAGCATATGGTAATAATGAATATGTTGAAATTACTTTAGATGAAGAAGGGTTGAAAACTAAAAATTCAATGCTTTACAAAGCTCTTAGTCAAAGAATAGATCAATATAGATTGCTAGGTTCTAAATCTGTTCTAGAACAGTACAAAACAGTATTAGACATCAATTTTGTCGCAGAGTATTTACCACACTATGTTTCTGAATACACACTTTATGGAAATGTATTTAACACAGCAAGTGTCGATGACGAACAAAACATAGAGCCGTCAACACAAGATCCAAGCATTAGAGAACAAATCGCGTGAATGAATGCAATTGACAATAAATTTAGTGCTAAGAAAGATTTTGAACAATCAAAAGCAAATTTAGTGTCTGAGCAACCAAGATCGTCGCAAACAAGAAAAATTCAAAAAGCTAATCTTTATTTCATTAATACCAATGAATTTATGTGACTATCGTCAGAACCGTTTACAAAAATTAACGTTTTAGTAAATAATGAAAGACAAGCATTAAGAGTGCATGAATTACTAAAATTAATTAGTACTAATGCTTGAATTAAACTTAAAAACAATCTTTAATTTCTAAGGCAAACTAGCTAGTCTGGTTTGCTTTTAATTTAGCCCAAAAACAAAATAAAAAATTTTTTAGCACACCGGTTAAGTTGTTGTATAATTATGAATATTTTTAATTTCAATCAAAACAAAAATCATATAGAAAGGACACGATATGCCAACAATTAGTCAACTTATCACTAATGGTCGTAAAGATAAAGTTGTTAAACCAAAAGCACCTGCATTGCTATTGTCATACAACTCTTTACTAAAAAAAGATAAGAAAATTCCGGCACCATTCAAACGTGGTGTGTGTACTCGTGTTGGGACAATGACACCTAAAAAACCTAACTCAGCTACACGTAAATATGCTCGGGTAAGACTTTCAAACGGAATGGAAGTTACAGCCTACATCCCAGGAGAAGGACACAACCTACAAGAACACTCTGTAGTACTAATCAGAGGGGGAAAAGTTAAAGACCTACCTGGAGTTCGTTACACAATCGTTCGTGGAACACAAGATACAGCAGGAGTTAACAACCGTAAACAAGGACGTTCAAGATACGGTGCTAAAAGACCTAAAGCAGCAAAATAATTTAGTACATTTTTGAAATAAAGATATTAATACTTACATTTATTAAAAGGAGAAATCATGTCAAGAAAACGCCAAGCGCCAGTTCGTGATGTTTTAGCAGATCCAATTTTTAACTCAAAAATAATTACTAAATTAATTAATGGAATTATGCTTGATGGTAAAAAATCAATCGCTGAAAATATCTTGTACTCTGCATTTGAAATTGTTAAAGAAAAAACTCAAAAAGACCCAATGGAAGTTTTCAACCAAGCTATTGAAAACATTACTCCACAATTAGAAATTAGATCACGTAGAATTGGTGGAAGTAACTACCAAGTTCCAGTTGAAGTTAGTGCACGTAGAAAACAAACTTTAGCACTACGTTGATTAATCCAATATTCTCGTCTAAGAAGTGAAAAAACAATGGATTTACGTTTAGCAAATGAAATTATTGATGCATCAAACAAAGTTGGTGGATCAATCAAAAAACGTGAAGACACACACAAAATGGCAGAGTCAAACAAAGCCTTTGCTCACTTTAGATGATAATTTTTTAAGGTTAAGTTACTATGGGAAGATCAGTTCGCTTAGAAGACTACCGTAATATTGGAATCATGGCTCACATTGATGCCGGAAAAACAACAACAACAGAACGTATTCTATTCCACACAGGAAAAATTCACAAAATTGGTGAAACTCACGAAGGGGAAAGCCAAATGGACTGAATGATCCAAGAACAAGAACGTGGAATTACCATTACATCAGCTGCTACAACAGCTTTCTGAAAAGGAAAAAGAATTAACATCATTGATACACCAGGACACGTTGACTTTACAGTCGAAGTTGAACGTTCACTTCGTGTACTTGATGGTGCCGTAGCTGTTCTAGATGCTCAAAGTGGGGTTGAACCTCAAACTGAAACAGTATGAAGACAAGCTACAACATACAAAGTTCCTCGTATCGTTTTCGTTAACAAAATGGATAAAGCTGGAGCAAGTTTCAAAGATTCAGTTGCCTCAGTTAGAAGTCGTTTAAACGGAAACTGTCACGCAATCCAATTGAACATTGGAGAAGAGTCACAATTCAATGGAATCGTTGACTTAGTAGAAATGCGTGCTTATGAATTCGATGGGCAACCTGAAGAAAACATGAAGGATATTGCTATTCCTGAACACCTAGTTGAAGAAGCACAAATCATGCGTCAAGAATTAGTTGAAGCTGTTAGTGACTTCGATGAAGAATTAATGATGATGGCGCTAGAAGGAGAAGAAATTAGTGCTGAAAGATTGAAACAAGGTATTCGTAAAGCTACCTTAACATCAGAATTCTTCCCAGCAGTTTGTGGAACCGCTTTCAAAAACAAAGGTGTTAAATTAATGATTGATGCTGCTGTTGATTATCTACCTTCACCAGTAGATATTCCAGCAATCAAAGGTCACCTAGGGGATGAAGAAATTTCAGTGCACCCTTCAGATGATGAACCTTTTGCAGCACTAGCATTTAAAGTTATGAACGACCCTTGTGTTGGAAACTTAACTTTCTTCCGTGTTTATGCCGGAGTTCTAGAAAAAGGAAGTTACGTTAAAAACTCAACAAAAGATCAAAAAGAAAGAATTAGCCGTATTCTACAAATGCATGCTAACTCTCGTGAAGACATCAATGAAGTTAGAACAGGAGACATTGCAGCTGCTGTTGGTCTAAAATCGACAACAACTGGAGATACTCTAATCGCTGAAAAATCAGCCGACATTGTTCTAGAAAAAATGGAATTCCCAGAACCAGTTATTTCTCAAGCTCTAGAACCTGCTTCAAAAGCTGCTACTGAAAAACTTTCACTATCATTGCAAAGACTTTCAGCAGAAGACCCAACCTTCAGAACATATACTGATGAAGAAACAGGACAAACAATTATCGCTGGAATGGGAGAATTGCACCTAGATATCATTGTTGACCGTCTAAGAAGAGAATTTGGAGTAGACGTAAACGTTGGAGCACCTCAAGTTTCATACCGTGAAACAATTACTAAAACAGCAGATGTTGAAGGAATTCACAAGAAACAATCTGGAGGAAAAGGACAATACGGACACGTATGAATTAAATATGAACCTAACCCAGATGGTGGATTTGAATTTGTTGACAAAATTGTTGGAGGAAAAATTCCAAAAGAATACATCAAATCAATCCAAAAAGGTCTTGTTGAAAAAATGGAAATTGGTATTCTTGCAGGATACCCAATGATTGACATTAAAGCAACACTATTTGATGGATCATACCATGAAGTCGACTCTTCAGAATTAGCTTACAAAATTGCTGCATCTAAATCACTAACCAAAGGAAAAGAATTATTAGGAACTGTTCTACTAGAACCAATCATGGACGTTGCTGTTACTGTTCCTGAAGATTACTTTGGAGACATCATGGGAGATATTTCACGTCGTCGTGGACAAGTTCGTGGAGACGAAACACGTAGTGATGGGGTTCACATCATTAAAGCATTCATTCCACTAAGTGAAATGTTTGGTTATGCAACCGACTTGCGTTCAATGACAGCTGGACGTGGAAACTACCAAATGTGATTTGACCACTACGAAAAAATGCCTAAAAACTTATCTGATGAAATCATCAAAAAACGTGGTGGAAAAGTTAAAGTTGAAGAAGACTAATTATCTAAAAAAGCAAGCCAATAATAAGCTTGCTTTTATTTTGTTAAAATTTCTTAAGGTATTACATCATGAAATTACTTAAAATTCTTAGATTTAAAAAAAACATTTCTCGTGTCAAAAATCACTCTGAATGTAAGAGACTTTTATACGATAATATTAATTTAATAACCTTTGTTTATACGAACACGAGAAGAAACAAACCACAATTCAAAAATGCATTTTATGCTTTATTTGAAGTTGTTTTACTGGCTACATTTATTGGTGTCATTGCGTTGCCTTTTTTCAGTATTTATAATCTAGCTGTAAAACAAGAACCTAATAAAATGTATTATTTATGGATTTTTGTGGCTGCAAGTATATTGGCATTTGTTTCACTGCTGATAGTAAAAATAATCCAGATTATTTTCATCAATCATATGCACAAATTGTCCGAAATTATTCGTACCTTTTTGAAAAATGAAAAATTAGATAACAATGAAAATGTTATTCTAAACCAAATTGTTAATGAAAGATTAAACGTCTTTAAACTGGATTTTGCTCCTTACGCAAAACATTTTAATCTAAACAAATTGGATAAGTTTTTAGAAATGGTCGAAGATACTTTAGAAGTTGCAACTAAAGATAAACGTAAAAACATTTCAACCTGAGTATTGGAAAAGTTATCAATTTTAGCTATTTATTGCTTAGCTTTATTCTTACTGTTAGACTTTTTAATTGAATTGCAACTGAAATTGAGTAATAATCATCAAGAAATTTCGTCAGGTGGTTTTGTTTCGCTTGTTTCTAGTCCTTTGGTTTTGATTATTTTTCTTGTAACACATCATAGTAAAGTAAAAGTCACTAAAAAGATTTTTAAAGTTGCAATAGGTGCATTAGTTGCAAAACAATCAGATATTTATTTAAATCTTCAAGTTGAAAAAACCCTTGAAAAAATCAAGTACTATCGTTATTTATTAGAGAAAAATGAATTCAAGCAAAAATACATTTTTATGATTTTGCAGCAAATTAATATTTTTGCAAATAAAGACGTTGTACATGGAATGAACAAAAATTATAGTTACATAAAAATTGATATTATCAGTCAAAATTTGATGGCAATTCAGTCTTTTTTAGAAAAAACACAACAATAGAAAAATGGATTTTGCAGAAAATGTCGAACTTTTCGACATTTTTTTATCTACTTTTTACAACTTTTTTGTGTCAAAAAAATGAACAAAATCATACTTTTTTGTTTTTGTTGCATATAATTATTACTATGTAATAAAGGAGCATAAATGTCAGAAATACCAACCATCGATCAGTTCGAGAGTTTTAGTGATGAAATTAAATTCTTACTTGATAAAAACGAAATGAGTCAAAAAGAACTTGCTTTGCGACTGGGTTTGAGTTTAAAACATGTTAATAGTTTTTTAAATGAAGATAGCAATGTGATAACAACAGGAATAATTGAAGGTTTAGAATTTGTTTTTCAACTTCCTAACGGTTCACTTTGAAGGCATTATCAACTATATCGCAACCGTAAACAAGGTCTTGATATGGGGGATGACCTAAAAATTCATCTAGAAAGTTATGGAGTAAAATTTCTAATTAAAAATCCACAACTTTTAATTAAACAAAACATTCAGATTCGTGAAGAAATGGAAGACTGAAGAAAACTGATGTTATTAAAAGAATTTTATGGGGTCAATAAATTAGAAAATTACAAAGAATATTTGGAAAAACACATTTTGGCAGAATCTAAAAAATATTACAACAAGCCTAATACATATGTTTGAATTCGTTTTTGTGAATTGGGTATTGATCACAACCTAGAAGTTGGAAACTTTAGAAATAGTCAATTTAAAGTAACTCTAAAAAAAGTGCTGAACATTATGTCAAGCAGCGTAACTTTTAGTGAAAAGATCGAACTTTTAAAACATTTTCTAGCAAGCAAAGGGATAGTTTTAGTAACAAAAAAATATATAACAGGAGCAAAAATAAGAGGTATTACTCTTAAAAAACGTGCTAAACGCTACATTTTCTTGAATGACATTTACAATCGTGAAAGTTTTATTTTCTTCAACTTATTGCACGAAATTATTCATTGTTACCTACCAGATTTAAAAGAAGAAGAAATTGACAAAAAAGTTTTTGAAGAATATGACAATTGAGAAAGTCATGCTCATACAAACTATAAAGCAATTTATGATGCAATCATTTCTATCAAACAAATCACAAGCCTAAGAGAAAAAAGCCCAAAAGCAGACATTTCACACATTTGAGAAACTATTCAACAAAAATATGAAAGTGTTAGTTTTGAAGAGGAATAATAATGGAAACCACAGAATTAAGAGAAAAGCTTTTGGCATCATTTCCAAGAAAATACTACAATGATTGCCACTACACACTTGACGAAGAAAAAAGAATAGTAATATTAGAACCTTTTTTTCATAATATGCTTTTTAAAAATGAACCAGGTTCATTCGCGGGATTTAAAAAAATTGGGGGTTCATCAATAGCTAAGGTTTTAAATACTGACGTTTTTAACAATCATTTTCAAGCCTTTTGCCATATAAGTCGTTTAGCGTTGCCAATGTTAGATCCTAAATATGTTAATGCAGGGGTTATTTTAGAACCTAAAATAATTGCAAAATTAGCAAGAGAAGCGAAAGTTGAAGTGCAAACATTTAATGCCCGTGAGTACAAGTATGACTATTTTGCTGACAAAAATAAATATGTCGGTGGTATTCCTGATGGTTTCATTGAGTCAAAAAATACAGTAGTTGAAATTAAAACTGCTGGTGTTAAAAAATGGGAAGAATGAAAGAAAAATGGCCCAAGTCTCGCTTATATCAAGCAAGCTCAGTTATATGCTTACTTGATGGGAGCTGAAAAATTTGGTATTTTTGCACTCTTTTTAGAAGAAGAAGACTATCAAGATCCAAATAAAGTTGATGTCAATAAAAGACATGCTTTAGCCAATATATACCCATTAGACGAAAAGCAAGCACGTGACGATTTAGAATACGTAATAAACTGATTTAAAAAAACAACTATTAATGGTTTTTCTGAACATTATGATCCAGTTATTGATGCTGATCAAGTCGACTATCTGCGCTGTCGTAATGAAAATGACTGAGCAAAATTGCTGCTTAAGTGATATGAAAATGGAAAGGTTGTAATTCGTGACAAATAAAAAATACATTCAATATAAAGACTATTTTACATACAATGTTTCATCAGAGTACTGATTAACACACACTGAAGAAGATTTTTTACTAGAACATAATGTACAAAATGCAAGTTATTGTGATGAAGACGATGACGAATTAGAAGACGATGATGAAAATAAAGAGTGAGCTAACTTCATAGGTCTTTTTGAAACTACTGAAGAATTCAACTACTCAGACAAATTTGGTCTTGATTTGTATCGCGCTCATGCTGACAACAAGGCTTTTAATTTAGTAAATAAATCTATCAACTTGTATATCAATAAATATTTTCAAAATTTCAAATCAGTAATAATTCCTCTTTCAACCAAACTGGAACAAAAAATTGAATTGACTAAAAAGCATTTAGATGACCCGGAAATAGAGGTAATTATTGGTCCAGTTTTTGAGTATAAAGATGCTTTGGCTAAACCTGCTGCATACAACAAAAAAACAGGTTTAATGTTAGACAAAAAACCAGTAGCTAAAAGCTCACTTGACAATCTTTTAAAAGGTTATTGAAATTGCCAGATAGCAAAACTTTCTGGTGTCAAAAATTTGACAAGTTATCGACTTCTTGTTTTTAATAAAGACGCAAACAACACTCAAAAAAATACTTTAGATTTCTACTTGGCAAGTGAAGTGGCAAGCACGAAAAGTCAAAAAGAATTCATTGCCTGGTTAGATGACAGCAAAAAGTTTTCTTTCGATAAAGTAATTTTTGAAAATGACGGAAAAGTAAAAAAAGATTTACGATGTGCTGATGTTGAATACTTTATAAAAATAATTAAAGAGTTAAGAAGTAAAAAAGAAAAAACTTCTTATGTTCTAAGTGAGAAGGATGATTCAAGCAAATGATGCAAAAAATACAAGACAAAAACAAATCTTGTCTTCAACACCCTATATCCAACTTTTTCACATATTCATGGTTCATTTGTATCTAAAATAGCCGAAAAAATTTTTCACGACCAGCCATATGATGATATATTGCAAAGAACCACTTCTCAAGCTAATGCTCTCAACAAGATTTTAAGAAAAGAATCTACACTAAATGAGCAAGTGGTTGAAAATATAATTAAGCCATTAAGACAAAAAGATAAAGTGGTTGTTTGATACGATTTTGAAGGTTTTTCTATGCCTTATCCAATTTTTGATTACACTTTGCCATATCGACAAATAGTTTTCCAAGTAAGTGTAATTAAAACAATAAACAATCAAATAATAAGCAAGGAAAATGTTGTCTTAGATCCTAGAAATCTTGAACTATCACAATATTTGGATTTTATTAAAACAATTTATGATCCTAATGCCTGTGCGTATGTAGTCTTTAACAAATCTTACGAAAATACTCGTTTAAGAGAAATGGTTGAACTTTACGAAATAACTAATTTAAAAACAGGTGGTAAAGCAATTTCACAAGAGCAAATTGATGAATTGAAAAAAATGGTTGACAAAATTATAAGTGAGGAATTGTGTGTAGATCTCGAAAATGTTTTCAATTACTCAAAAAATGCTATCTATTTCCACCAGCTAAGAGGTTTTTCTTCAATTAAAAAGATTGAAAAATTAATAACTAAATCAAAACTACAACTTCCTGTAATGATTACTCCTTATAGTGAGTTAGAAGTGCAAAACGGAACAATGGCAATGACATATGCTATCTGCCGTTATGCTGACACAATTCAAGATAATAAATGAGAAGAAGTAGTCAATAATTTAAAAATATACTGTGAAAATGACGTTATGGCAATGATTATGGCATACCAGTTCATTGAATTAGTACTGGAAAAAGGTGTTAATATCATTGATAGGGACCTAAATATTTTTAAATAAAAAATCAGACCTTGCTAAAAAAGTCTGATTTTTTTTGTGGTCAAAATGATGATATGGTACACCGTACAGGGTTCGAACCTGTGACCCGAAGATTAAGAGTCTCCTGCTCTACCAGCTGAGCTAACGATGCATATACTTAAAATGATAGCACTTTTAAACAAAAAAGCACCAAAAGTGCTCTATAAAACCGGTTTAAAAATTCTCAATAAGTACTTAGCTATCAAACCGTTTTTCTTGTTCAACAACTTTTTAAGTTGCTTTTCATCATGTAAACGATCGTAAGTTTCAAAAATATATTTTATATCTTTTGTTGCTTCACCACTGTAAAAATTGGTCACTTCAAATTGAGTATAGAAACTGCGATGGTCAAGATTTAAAGTTCCCAAATATGCTAATTCATCATCAACTAAAGCAATTTTTGAGTGTAAAAAGCAATTTTTTACTAATTTAACTTTTAGTCCTAGTTTAATCAGAGGTTTTAAACAAGAGATAGTTGCAAAATATACATATGCTTTATCTCACAGACCAGGAATGTAAAGAGTAATATCAATTCCTTGTGCTAAAGCATCACTTAACGCCATCGAAAGTCTTTTACTTGGTATGAAGTACGGTGTCGATAATTTTATTGATTTGTCCGCTTCGCTTAGCATTTTAATCATTGTTGATTCTATAAATGGAAAATCACATGCTGGCCCGTCTTCAATGGTTGTGATAGCATTTTCATATTCATTATGTTCGTTATTTGATGCCAAAAAATAGCTTTCAATATTGCCTAATTTTTTACCCGATTGTTTGTATCAATCATAGCTAAAAAGTCTTGTGTAATACTCAACTATTGGTCCTTGTAAGCTGATATTTGCGTCTTTTCAAATTCCATATTTTTTTGAAAAGTTAGCATATTCATCACTAATATTACATCCACCTGTAAAAACGTAATTGCCATCAATAATAACAAATTTACGGTGACTGCGGTAGTTGGCATTTCCAGTAATAAAAGGAAAAGGGATTTTTTCAAACCGAACAATTTTTATTCCAAGATTTTCAAGTTCTTTAAATGTGCTACGTGGTAAGTCTCAAGAACCAAAATCGTCAACAATGATTTTGACTTCTAAACCTTCAGAAACTTTTGAAATTAGAATTTGCTTCAGTTCTTCAAAGATTTCTCCTGGCTTAATAATGTAAGTTTCTAAAAAGATAAATTTTTTAGCCTTTTTTAATTGGTTAAAAAGTTCTTGAAAAAAGAAATGTCCATTATCAAAAGTTATTATTTTAGCTGGATATATGTTTTTAGCATTCATTTTGGCAATTTTTTGTAACTTTTCGCAGTTGATGGACTCATTCAATTCACATGTTTTATTGTTTTGTAAAAATGAATTTCTTTCTTTTACATAATCTTCAAAGGACAAAACTTTTGAATATTTTTGCCCAAAGATAATATAAAGAATATGTCCAATTAAAGGCAATGAGATAAAAACAATAATTCAGCTTTGCCTTGTTTCGTTTGGCCGATCTTGAGTAAAAACAATGATATTAAAAATTAAATTTAGAAAATAGATAGCAGCAAGAGTTGAAATTAAGGCAATATTGTTGCTGTTTTGAATTATTAAATATATGACTCCAAAGAGTCCTAGAATTAATATTAATAACAAAATATAATAGCAAACCAACTTTAATTTACGCTTATCCATAAGTAAAATTTTACAATTTTGTGCCATTTTTGTCTACTTTTAGGTCAAAAAAGTTATAAAAAAAATGGCGGGCTGGAGAGGATTCGAACCTCCGCGGGAATTGCTTCCCCTACAGTCTTAGCAGGACCGCCTCTTCGGCCTCTTGAGTACCAACCCAAATTTTGTATATCTATTATAACATGTTTTATGTATTTTGTTTTGTCTTTAATTGCTGACCAACTAATCCAATTGTTGAGTAAACTTAAAAAATTTGTTATAATATTCAAGCGAAACAGCCAAACAAACAATAAAAATATTTTTTGAAAAGAAATTTATTTTTATGTATAATTATTAAGCAATTTAAAAGTTGCCGACATAGCTCAGCGGTAGAGCAGTTGGCTGTTAACCAATTGGTCACAGGTTCAATCCCTGTTGTCGGCGCCAGTTGGCCCTATGGTGAAGCGGTTAACACACATGGTTTTCATCCATGCATTCGCGGGTTCGAGCCCCGCTAGGGTCACCATTTTTTATCGGACGATTAGCTCAGTTGGGAGAGCATCGCCCTTACAAGGCGAGGGTCGTGGGTTCGAGCCCCTCATCGTCCACCATATGTTAAATCACCAAGCACGCAAGTGCTTTTTTTATTTGCTTTTTTGTTATTATATTTGTGTATTATGGATATCAAAATTAAAAAACTTAGTGAAATGACAGGTTTGGAAGCAATGCATATCTTTGCTTTGCGTCAAAATGTTTTTATGATAGAACAGCAGTGTTTATATCAGGATATCGATGAAATTGATGCTACTGCCAGCCATACCTTTTACTATATTGGAAATGAAATTGCTTGTTATTTGAGATATTTTGAAAGTGATGGAAAATACAAAATAGGTAGAGTTATAACTAACCCACGTTATAGACGCCAGGGATTGATGCAAAAGTTTCTGTCTGAAGTGTTGCAAATTGTAAAGAATGTAGCACAACAAAAAGGGTTACAAATATGACTATCGGCGCAAGTTTATGCATTAGGTCTATATGAAAAATGTGGCTTTGTAACAGTAGGTTTTGAGTATTTAGAAGATGATATTCCCCACATCGATATGTGTCTTGCTGAAAAATAAAAAATTTTAAAAATTTGTTCTTTAAATTGTTATAATATTAAAGCAAATTAAAAGCCTCCTTAGCTCAGTTGGTAGAGCAACTGACTTGTAATCAGTAGGTCGTAGGTTCGAGTCCTATAGGTGGCACCATTTGCGCGAGTGGTGAAATTGGCAGACACGCTAGTTTTAGGCACTAGTGCTTCACGGCGTGAGGGTTCAAGTCCCTCCTCGCGCACCATATCAAGAAATTGACCAGAAAGCCCAAAGGGGCTTTTTTTGTTTCAAATCCGATGTTATTTTGGAGTTAAATATATAATATTTAAAAAGGAAATTTGAAAAATGAATAGCAAGAAATTACAACCAATCATAAAGTGGGTAGGAGGTAAAAGACAACTTCTTCCTGAAATTTCAAGATTAGTACCTAAAAATTTCAATAATTACATTGAGCCATTTATTGGGGGAGCCGCAGTATTATTGGAATTAATGCCTAAACAAGCGTTAATCAATGATCTTAATGAAAGTTTAATAAAAACATACAAATGTGTTAAGGATAAGCCTGAAGAATTAATTGAGCTTCTTAAAGAACACAAGAAGTTAAATTCAAAAGAATATTTCTATCTTGTTCGTTCGCAGGACAGAGACCCTAATTACAAAGAATGAAATGATTTATTAAAGGCTTCAAGACTTATTTACTTAAACAAAACTTGTTTTAATGGTCTATTTAGAGTAAATCAGGCTGGTTTTTTTAATACCCCATATGGAGCATATAAAAATCCAAATATAGTCAATGAAGAGGCTATACGGAATTTGTCTGATTATTTTAACAAAAACAAAATTATTTTTATGTCAGGTGATTATAAAGAAGTGCTTAAAAAGGCAAAAAAGGACGATTTTGTTTATTTAGATCCTCCCTATATGCCAGTTTCTAGTTCTGCCTCTTTTACCGGCTACACAGAAAATGGTTTTAGTAAGGAGCAGCAAGTGGAACTAAAGAAAGAATGTGACAAATTGAACAAAAAAGGAGTGAAATTTTTACTTTCCAACTCTGAACACGAATTTATAAAAGAGTTATATAAAGACTACAAAATAACAATTGTTACAGCTAAAAGAACAATTAATAGTGATGCCGCTAAACGCCGAAATGTTAATGAGGTTTTAGTAAGAAACTATGACTAACAAAATAACTTTAAGCGAAGCTTGAGAAAAAATATTCGAGAAGTATGACATTTTAAACGAAATAGAAAGGCATGGTTACTATTTTATAACTGTTGAACAAATCAAGGAATACAAAGAACCACGACTAATGGCAAAATGAGATACTCACAAGTCATTGCCCAAAATATTTAAAGATAATCAGATAAACATTTTACCTGTTGATAAAACTCATTACATACTTGGAAAATTTAAACTATACAATAACATATTGCCAATTGTAACAAAACCCACAATTATAGACAGAACAATACTGGACAAATATGAATCCTTGCAACTTGATAACATAAGCTCAGAAACGCGAATGTTAAATATTTTGTTTATATCTAAAATTTTGGATGATTTTTTGGGCGTGACAGGTAACATACAAACGTTTAATGGGAGAATGTGAACTAATAATTTTGATTTTGTAGTAAACACAAACGATGATAAAAAGGCAAAAATATCGGTAATTAAGGCACAATGTGAGATTGATGCTGGCGCTGAAAACGAAGAATCGATTGTAATAATAGAAGCCAAAAATATACCATTGTTAGATTTTAATATTAGACAACTTTATTATCCATATAGATTCTGAACCACAAAAGTCAAAAAGCCAATTAGGTTAGTATTCTGTGTGTACGTTAATAGGATAATCAATCTATATGAGTATAAATTTAATGATATTAATGATTACTCATCAGTGAATCTAGTTAAATCAAAAAGATATTCATTTGAAGATGTAAATTTATCTTTGTTCGATATTTATACTACTTATGCAAATTTAAACTCTAACGAAATATATAGTAGTAAAAATATTTCTCTAGATATTAATATTGATTTGTTTATTTCAATAATAGAAATGCTCACAATCCGCCCTTTGTCGTTCGCAGAAATAATGGATAAAACTAATCTAGACGACCTATCTATTATAGAAATACTGAATTTTGGTCTAAATATAGAGGCAGTGTACAAAAATGAAAATGGAAAAATAACTCTTTCAAGAGCGTGAAAGAAAAATGTGTATAAACCATACAAGGAAAGACAACTTTTCTTTGTGCGAGAGTTTTTAAAATTAGACAAAATAAACGAGTTGTTTGTAGAATGCTTAGATAAGATAAAAGACAAAGAAGAGAACGAAAGTTCATTAATTTTTATCAATGACAACGTTCAAGAATTAGATAATCACCTTTCACCAAATAACGGGTACTCAATAATAAGATGAATTCTTTCATTGATCAGTAACTAATGGCAGCAAAAGCTGCTTTTTGTTTTCAAAAAGCTAAAAAATCAAAAAGACAGCCAAAAAATAAGCAAATTATGCAATTTTTTAAAAATTGTTATAATTTAAAATATATATTTTAAATAAGGAAATTTATGTACGAACAACGTGAAGAAGTAGAAATAGTGGATGGAGTGAAAACAGGGAAAGCAATTTATTACTTTCGTTGTGGTTCAACCGAAACTTACTCATATGTTAATGGACAAAAAAATGGTCCTGCCAAAATGGTAGTTCCAAATGGCGATATTGCTGAATACACATATGTTGATGGTTTAGCACAAGGTCCTGGTTATTTACAATATGCTAATGGTGATCGTGAAGAATTTATTTATGTTGACAATCTAAAACACGGGAAAGCAACATTTTACAAAGCTAATGGTGATCGTGAAGAATGCAATTACAAAAACGACATGCTAAATGGGGATGCAACAACATACTATGCAAATGGTGATGTTGAACGTTACAAATACTCAACAGGTAAAAGACAGGGGGACGCTGTCTACATCACTAAGGATGGTAAAGAAAGCCACTATAAATACTTCTGAGGAAAGAAATACGAGGAATAAAATGAACGCAGTTTCAGATAAAAGTAGATTAGTATTAGTTTTATTATCTTGATTTTTAGGTGGACTAGGAATTGACCGTTTTTACGCCGGAAGAACAATGTTGGGCATTTTTAAATTATTAACTTTAGGACTTTGCGGAATTTGATGATTTATTGATTTTGTTCTAGCTTTATTAGGATCACAAAAAGATTCAAATGGAAAACTAATCGCTAATTGATAAAAAAGGCATAATAAAAAACTCTCAACACGAGAGTTTTTTATTATTATTTTGAATTTTTACCGAATCTACGGTTGAATTTTTCAACTTGACCAGTAGCTTTAGCACTTGTACGGTTACCTGTATAGAAGGCGTGACAACTTGAGCAAACATCTAAAGAGATTTTACTTGCAGTTGTTCCGAATTCGTGTTCTGCACCACATGATGAGCAAGTTATTTTAATTTGTTGATATTGTGGGTGAATATCTTTTTTCATAATATGTTGCTCCTTTTAATGTTGTATTGCTTTATAATTCTACCAAAAAATTAACTTTTTTTGCTTTATTAATATAGAAGGCCGATAACGTATGCTTTAGTTCCAAGCGACCACATACCGATTTTATTTAAGATTGCTTGGTTTTCAGCATTTTCTAGCTCCATGTAAAATGTTGTGTCACTTGTGTAATATTTATTTTTTCTTTCCAAACTAATATAACGCTTAATTGCTAAACCCTTTGTTACTAAGTCTATGTTCAGCATATGTTGCTCGCTAAGATAAATTTTTCCCAAAGATCGAGAGTATTTATCCTTTTTAGGATTTTTTGGCACTCACACGAAGTCTTTATTTTCAGTTATTAGTCTTTTTAATTCTTCTTTAGCTTTTGTTCCCCATAAATGTTGGTCTCCAGTAGTCAGTTCTCAACTTCCGTCAGGTGCATGTTTTCTTGTTTCCGGAGTGTCAATTCCACTGAATCTTCACTTAGTAAAATCATTGTTATTCTCAGTCACGATAGTATCACCATCGATAACTTCCGTCACTTTTGCTTTGTAATACTCACTTAAAAATTGCTGACTAAATTTTGCTTCTTCTTGTGGCTGTTTTGTTTCAACATTATTACATTTTTGGGCCGAAAGTAAAACAGTTGGAATCATCAAACTAGTTAGCATTAAAGGTAAAAATCATTTTTTAATTTTTGTCGCCATATACGAAATTATTTCACTTTCTCTTCCATTAATATAAAAATGAAAAAAATCAGGGAATGAAGCCCCTGATTATTAACGATTTGTATTCTCAATTGGTCGGTTAATGGTTCATCTTCCATCTGCTAAGCGGAAAAATTTACCATCAATAGTCAACAATTTATACAATTGCCCTCTTTTTAATTCATCAATTTCATCTTCACTAAAATTATTATCGTTTTGTGAGAATTGTTCGATTCAAGATTGAATAAATTTTTCACGAACGTATTGATAAATTTGCTCAAAAGTAAGATTTTCTTTGTTCATTGTTTTAAAAGCTTCTAGAGAAGTTGAAAGCATTGTTTCATTTTGCATTGTTATACTCCTTAATCCCCAAAGCACCTGTGTTTCTAAATTTAAACATTAATAAGAATTATAAAAATTAATTAAGAAAGAATGAGAAAAGTTTATTTAAAGAAAGAAAAAAACAAAATGTTGAATATTAAAATACACAAGAAGGTATACAAAACACAGTGTGGGGTCTTGAATATTTATGTTAATAAACTATAATATTATTGTATAAATATTTTTTTGCGTGTAGCTGTTGTTTATACCACCAAATTGAGTTAGTGGTTTTTATCACAAAAATAAATTTGCAAATAAAAACAGTGTAATTTTACCATAAAATTTCGAATTACACAAAAAAATTTATTTATGCAAACAACAAAATTTATTAATTTAAAGATCTATTAAAAAACTATTTAAGGAAGGCAATAAATGTCAGTTTTTAATGAAAAATTCAAGGGAATCAACGTCTACAGTGAAGTTGGTGAACTTGAATCTGTATTAGTACATGAACCAGGGCGAGAAATTGATTACATTACCCCTGCTCGACTAGATGAACTATTGTTCTCTGCTATCTTGGAAAGCCATGAAGCAAGAAAAGAACATAGATCATTCGTTGAATCACTAAAAGGACATGGAATCAATGTAGTTGAACTACTAGATTTAGTAACAGAAACCTACGAACTAGCTAGTCCGGAAGCTCGTAAACAATTTATCGAAGACTTCTTAGAAGATTCAAACCCAATTCTAAGTGAAGAAAAGAAAGCTCTTATTAGAGAATTCTTCAGCAAACTTTCACCAAGAAAAATGGTTGAATACATGATGTCAGGAATCACAAAATATGATTTAAACATTGAATCAAAACACGAATTAGTTGTAGATCCAATGCCAAACTTATATTTCACACGTGACCCATTTGCATCAGTAGGTAATGGAGTTACAATTCACTTCATGCGTTACAAAGTGCGTCAAAGAGAAACACTGTTCTCATTATTCGTTTTCAAAAACCACCCAAAACTAGTTAATACTCCTATTTATTACGAACCAAGTCTAAAACTTTCAATCGAAGGTGGAGATGTATTCGTATACAACGAAAAAACACTAGTTATTGGAGTTTCAGAAAGAACAGACCTAGATACAATTGAATTATTAGCTAAAAATATTAAAGCTAACCCAGAAGCAAAATTCACACGTATTGTTGGGGTTAATGTTCCTAAATGAACAAACTTAATGCACCTAGACACATGATTGACAATGTTAGATAGAAACAAATTCTTATACTCACCAATCATGTTAGATGTTCTAAAATTCTGAGAATTTGATTTAACAGAAGATGAACCAAAACGTAAAGAAAGCGGAGCATCTCTATCAGACTTATTAGAATCAATTATCGGTGAAAAACCAGTTCTAATTCCTATTGCAGGAAAAGGTGCAACTTTAATGGAAATTGAAAGAGAAACACACTTCGACGGAACAAACTACTTAGCTTTAGCTCCAGGAGTTGTAATTGGTTACTCACGTAACGAAAAAACAAACAAAGCTTTAGAAGCTGCTGGAATTAAAGTTATTCCATTCCACGGAAACCAATTATCACTTGGAATGGGAAATGCTCGTTGCATGTCAATGCCTTTATCAAGAAAAGACCTTAAATAAAAATTAATAAATTTATATTTGTGAACATTCATAAAATTATTAGCGTTTATAAAAAAACAACTTAAACCCATTTAAATTCATTCTTTTTCTTAATTTTTATAAACAAACAACAAAACAGTAATAAGAAAAACTTATTACACAACATACGAAAGGATAAACAATGTCTGACGAACAATTAGTTGTGACTGCTGACAAGAAAAAGAAAATTAGTTTCTTTTCAGCAATTTTAATTGTTATCGGTTCATCAGTCGGAGCAGGAATTTTCCTACGGGCAGATAAAGTACTTGCAGAATCTGCTGGAAACATTTTCTGATCTATCTTAGCTTGGGGACTAGCAGCATTTGCGGTTATTGCCATGGCAATAGCACTTGTTGAAGTTGCTTCAGGTCGTAATGATAACCTTGGTATGATTGGGTGAAATAAAGCGTTCAACAGTCTTTACATCTATAAAGCATGTAAAAACTTCATGACTTTTATTTACTTACCTTTCACTTACTACTTTATGCCACTATATGTAATTATTCAAATGCAAGACGCTGCTGGAGGATTTGTCACAGATGGTGGTTTACTAATCAATAAAGCATTCGGAAATAATGACTGAATTATTATGATGCTTTTTGCTTTAGGAATTTCATTCTGATTCTTATTTACATCAGGATTAAGTTCAAAAGCAGGAAACATTCAAAACTTAGTTGTTACTGCTATTAAATTCTTCCCACTTATCGTAGTAACCATTATTGGATTAGTATTTGCTGGTCAAAAACTATCTGAACAAGTCAGTGATGGAAGCACAGTCACTGTCGGTCAACAAATGACACAAATTAAATGATGAAATCCACAATCAACAAGCCTAGCAAAACTATCACCAATCTTTGGTATCTTCACAAGTATGGCTGCTATCTTCTTTGCATATGATGGATTTTATGTAACAGCCGGAGTTCAATCAGAAATGGCTGAACCTAAGAAAACACCACTTGCTCTAGTTATTGGACTAGTAACTGTAACTATTATTTACTTGATTCTTGCTGTTACAATGACAATTGGTGCTGCTAGTGGAGGATTCTATGGATTCTCGGATCAACTAAAATCAATTAAAGCAAGTTGATTATTTGGATTAATTAACTTTGCTATTGCAATCGGAATCTTAGGAATCATTAACGGATTCACAATGTGATGTACTCGTTTCATTGAAGACTTAATAAACGAAGGTGAGTTGTGAGTTCCACTTAAAGTTCATGCAAAAATGCAAAAAGCAAAAACTCCAATCGTCGGAACTATCTATGCAATCATTCTAACAATTCCTGTTACTCTAATCTTTAATGTTGTTGGATCACTTGCTTACTTCCCAGGTGGATATGACGGTTTATATGGTTCAAGAAACTTCAATTCAAATATGAACTTCTCTGACTTAATGGCTAACTGAATGGCTGTTATCTCGTTCGCGTTCATTATTGTTGCTATTTTTGGAACAATCAGAAACCGTAAATTGAACTTTATTAAAGTTGAAAAAGGAAAACACACAGTTTGAGCAGGTTGAGTTGGTATTGTATTAGTTGCTTTAGCATTAGTTACTTATGCAATTAATCCATATGTATCAATTGCTTTAACTGAAAAACAAATCGAAAACTACTTTGACCCTAAAGTAGGACTAATTACAACAGTAGAAAAAACAAAAGACATGACTGATGCTGCTTTTGTTAAAGCTCAATGAAAATTATTAGAGAATTTACACTATGAATGAATCGGAAACATCGTAACAGCAATTCTTCTTCCTTCATTTGTATTAATTATGTTCGGACTTGTTCCTATTGAAAAAGCAGTAGTTTACAAGAGAGCTAAAAAATACGAAAAAAGACTTGCTAAAACTTCTGATCCAGTTCTAAAAGAAAAATTAGAAAAATTAATCAGCTTCAACAATCTAAGAATTCAAACTTTTGAAACTGCACGTTAATTAGCATATATTGAACACAGGATAAGCCAAGTGCTTATCTTGTTTTTTATTCTTGCTTTTGCTATATAAAAAGCTTAGTCTTTTTGACTAAGCTTTAAAACTATTTTTTAAGTCTTAACTTATTTTCTGTTTTATTTACCAATCTTTTAATATTGGTGCGATGCATAAAAATAACTATCAAGTCAGCAACAAGTAAGACAATACCTGGAATATAAAACCAATCTTTATTAATTGAGCAAACACCAAGAGGTCCAGAAGCAATTCAAGGAATAAATGCTAATAAAACTAGTATGAATGGAACAACTATTGAACCAAGTGAAACATATTTTGTTATTAATACAACACTTAAAAATAAAACAATACCAATGAATAGTAAGATGATGTTGGTTGCAATAACCATTCCTAAGAAACAAGCAGCTCCTTTACCACCTTTAAATTTAAAGTAAATAGGTCACACATGTCCAACCAAGGCACCTAGACCAGCAATCAACGGTATCAATGAAATACTGATGCTTAAGTCTCTGATTACTCATCTTTGCAAAATAACAACGAAAAAACAAGGTAACATCGCTTTTAAAACATCAAAGCAAAAGACAACTAAAGCAAATTTCTTGCCGTAGACTCTTAAAGCATTTGTTGAACCCGCATTGTTTGAACCTTGTGATCTGATATCTTCTTTTTTAAGTTTTTTAGACATGATAATTGACAGATTTATTGAACCAATAAAATATCCTGCAATAAAAATAAAAATGTTAATTCATCAATATGGCATTACTCTATTATATAAGGTTTAAAAATGGCAAACAAAAAACAAAATATTTTTTGTACTTTTTCAGTTAAAAATAGTAAAATTACAAATGTAGCCAAAAGCACTTGACTACGAAAAAAAAGTGGTCGCGTAGCTCAGCTGGATAGAGTACGTGCCTTCTAAGCATGTGGTCGTGGGTTCGAGTCCCGCCGCGATCGCCATTTTTTTTATTCTTTTTTTCAAATTTAATTTATATAACAGTTTTTAAAATCAAATAATTCTCATTTTTTCGTTTAAAAGCAGCCGGGTTTGGCTGCTGCTTTTTTAAAACTAAAAAACGACTAAAAACAATACCAAATTAAGTAAAAAAAATACTAGAAACAACTTTGTTTTCGAATTACAATATTTGTGAAAAAAAGAAGTATATTCACTTTAAACTTCAATAAGGAGCAAATAATGAATTATTTTAGTCCCAACAAATTGATTAGTTATCTACAAACAGCAGCATTTTTGTATTTTTTCTCGTGATTCTTTAGTATGTTTATTTATGTTGGTATTTACATGGGTACATGAGACAAAACATTTATTGTTGCTAGAAATGCAATGATTATTTGCGGGATTTTGCTAAATTTACTGGTTTTAGGATTAGGTTATTTGATGTATTGAAAATATGAAAATGAATACAACACCAAAATCAAAATATCAGCTACTGAAGTGCTTGTAGCAAAACATAAGAGTCTACAAAAACACAAAATTTGACTCATTTTGTCAGTCTTTTTACCTGGTTTTGCAAATTTAATATTGATTTGAATTTTTTGAGCAAGAGCTAACAGAGTTATTGCTGTTTTGCATAATAATTCAATAAGCAAAACTGATTTGGATTCATTTGATAATGTTAATAATCAAAATGATGATTCAAGAATAAAAGGAGATTTTTAGAATACTGCTTAGCAGTATTTTTTATTGCTTTGTCAAGTAAAGTAAGCCAAAAGGTATAATTTTAGTGTTATGGATAAGAAAGAACTAAAAGATTTGATTCGTACAGTGTACGATTTTCCTGAAAAAGGAATTGTTTTTAAAGATATTTCATACTTGTTAGCTAATGGAGAAGCTTTACATTACACAATTGATGAAATAGCTAAATTTACCAATGATGCCGATATTATCGTTGGACCTGATGCACGTGGTTTTTTGTTTGGGACACCAGTAGCTGCTAAAACAAAAAAACCGTTTATTATGGTGCGTAAAAAAGGTAAATTGCCTGGCCCTGTGTTGTCTTGTGACTATGGTCTTGAGTATGGGCGCAATGTTTTAGAAATTCAAGATGGAATCACTAAACCAGGACAAAAAGCAGTAATTATAGATGACGTTTTGGCAACTGGAGGAACATTAGAAGCAATCATTAAACTTCTAGAAAGAGAAAAAGTGGAAGTTTTAAGAGTAGTTGTTTTGATGGAATTAGATGGATTTGATGCAAGAAATAGACTAAAAGTTCCAGTTGAATCACTAATCAAAATTAACAAAGGAGAATAATGAAAAAATACAATTCATACAATGAAGTTCCTAAAGATTACAAGTGAGATTTAGAAGATATTCTTAAAGGGACAACACTAGAAAAATTACAAAAAGAGTATTTTGATTTATACGAAAAAATTATTGAACTTAAAGACTCCAAATACAGCTCTAAACAAGCTTATTTAGATTATTTAAAAATTTATGACAAAAAGCTTGAAGTAGATTTTAAAATCGGAAACTATTTATCAAATAAAAGAAACATCAACGTTGTTGATCCTGAAATTAATAAATTGATTGCTGATTTTTCAAATAAAGATGATGATTGTGCAGCAAGATTAGGTTCTGAATTAAACAGAGTAAAACAACACAGAGCAAAAATTGAAAAATGAGTAAATGATAAAGATTTTGCAGCAGTTAAAAAAGACTTTGAAGAAGCCTTAAGTGCACTAGATCACAAGTTAAGTGATGAAGTTGAAAATTACTTAACAGAGGCAAATAGTGGTCACCCTTCAGTGCATGCTGTTTTTAGCATCTTAGAATCAAGTGAAGTTGATTTCGGTTATGCTATTTCTTCAAAAGGTTACAAACAAAAAATTACTCGTGGAACTAGAATTAAACTAGCGAAGTCAAAAGATGAGCAAACCCGTAAAACAGCTTATCAAAACTACTTAGCAGGTTTCTATAAACACAAAGAAAGTTTTGCTAACTTGCTAATTCAACACTTTAAAGAATACTCAACTAGTGCAAAACTAAGAAAACACAACTCATCAATTGAAGCTTTGCTTTCGGATGACAATATCGACCCAAAACTTTTAGAAATTATCTATAACAATGTTGCTAATAATATGGCAATGTTTAAGCGTTTCAATAAAGCCAATAAAGAATTCTTCAAAATTAAATATAAAAAAGAACGTAAAGTTTGAGATAGTGCTTTAGATTTAGTGGATATTAAAAATGAATATTCTGTTGAAGAAGCAAAGCAAATTTTTGTTGACTTGATGTCGGTGATGCCTACTCGTTATGCACAAGTTGCAACAAAAGCAATGCAAGAAAACTGAGTTGATTTTGTTAATGTGCCAAACAAACGTAGTGGTGCTTATTCAATTGGTGCTTCATACGGTCTAGACAAAAAATACATTTTGATGAATTTTAATGGTTCACTAGATTCAGTGGGAACACTATGCCACGAAATGGGTCACTCAATGCACTCATACTTTTCAGACATTACACAGGACATTAAAAGAAGTCAATATCCAATCTTTTTAGCAGAAATAGCATCCATTTTTAATGAATTAATGCTAAACGATTACTTAATTTCTAAAGCTAAAAGCGACAAGGAAAAGTTTTATTTATTAGGTGAAAGCATTAATGATTTTGTCGGAACTGTTATTCGTCAAACTCAATGATCTAATTATGAGTACAATCTTTATCAAGCAATGGATCAAAAACAACCTATTGCGTCATACAAGGACTTAGAATCAATCTACATTGATATTGCTAACAAGTATGCAATGAGTGATAAAAAATCAAAACCTGGCGATCATATAAATATTTATTCAGTTACTGTGCCACACTTTTACTACAATTTCTATGTTTACAAATATGCTCTAGGCTACATTGTAGCAAATGTTTTCTACAACAAGTACAAAAAAGAAGGCAAAAAAGCACTGAACGAATACATTGACAAGTTTCTTTCAGCCGGAGATAGAGATTGACCTGCACAAATTTTAAAAGATGCCGGAGTCGACATTTATTCAGACGAAGTTTACAAAATGGCATTTGAAAATGTAGAACAAAAAATTAATACTTACATTAAATTAGGTAACAAAATTTTCAAAAAATAACACATAAAAGCTGCTTTTGCAGTCTTTTTTACTTTAAACGCAACAAGATAGGAGTTTTTGATGACAACAAATGAAGAAAATAATAAAACAGAAGACAAGGCAAAAAAACTAGTTGTATACAAATATATTCATTTTGATAGCTGTGACTATATAAAATTGAAAGAAGACAAAGAATCTGAGTATAAAGTGCACGATCTTCAAGATAATATTTATTATTTAACTAATTCACTGCGAAAGTTTATTACAGACAATGGAGACAACAAGGAATTCTTTAAAAGAACTAAAGTTATTAATGTGCTAAAAGGTGAAAATAGCTACAATGGAACTGAATATACTTATCACTATGAATTTAGGCTAGAACGATATATAACTGATGTAAATTTCATAGTGATAAAGGCTACTTTTGACTTCCCAAATTATAAAATCGACGAAAGCATCGAAGAAGCACAAAAATCGATTCTTAATGATTTAAGTCCTTCTGCAACGCGTGAATTTCTATTTGATGAAGAGAATCATGATTACATAAACTTTCAAAATTTTCTTATAAATAATGTTTTTGCAAAAAACTTTTTGTTTAGAAACAGCCTAAAAGAAGAGTTTCAGGAATGAGTTGCTGATAAAAAAAATAAAAAAAAACAAAATGAACATAATAATCAATTAAATACCATATTAACTTATGTGAGAAATGCTTTTACTTATGCATTTGTGTATGTCAATAAAAATGTAACAAAAGATATAGAGTCAATTAATGATCACAATAATGAAGATGCTCGTATGATGGCATGAAATTTTTGAAATTATGATCCAGGAAATACAGAAGTTTTAGCGAACACAAAAGAGGCGATAATTACTAAGGCTCATTCAATCATTACATATTTTTATTCTTTGGATGAGACAAAATATTCGACGCACTACAACATATTTGAAAGTGATTATAAAATTTTGTTTATCATTGCTTTAGTGCAAAAATGAGGCTACACTCAAGCGCTAAATATTTTAGACGATCTT
Source organism: Mycoplasma sp. 1573 (assembly GCF_053851775.1). Classification (NCBI taxonomy): domain Bacteria; kingdom Bacillati; phylum Mycoplasmatota; class Mollicutes; order Mycoplasmatales; family Mycoplasmataceae; genus Mycoplasma; species Mycoplasma sp. 1573. The sequence goes on from NZ_JBSQBG010000001.1 coordinate 338,763, forward strand.
ATATCTTCATTTAAGAAAGTGAAATCCTCTAACCTTGGTAAAAACAAAAATGCAAATAATAAATTGGTTGATAAAACACGTAGTTTTGATGCTCTAAAAATTCACAAAACACTAAGCACTCTTGAATTTGGATTTGTGTCTAATGACAATCGCGAACAGCATTTTTATGAAAGACTTTATAGTGACTTCTATATTGAAAAAATAAAGAAAGAAATTCACGATGTTTTAGAAAGAGAATCAATAATCGATAGTTTAGAATCAAGAATCACAGTAAACCATGACAAAATAGATCAAATTCTTCGAGACAATAATCGTTTTATTAGAGATATTCGTAGTTCAAGAGCAGTTTCAACACTTTCAATTTTGACAAACGTTGCTGTAGGTGCAACTTTTACTCAGGTGTCACAATCTTTCATTGATGATAATTACCCAAATTTAAGTTATTTAAAATGAGTAATTTCATGCAGCATTTTTGCTTTTTTCATTTTACTTGCATTAATAATTTTCTTCATCATGGATAGGGGTAATGCAAAAGTACTTTTAAGCGATCTAAAAGAATCTTCTAAAAAAGCTGTTGAATTACTCTTAAAAAATGAGTGATTAATCTCAGATAATGACTCAGAATCTCACAAACAAAAAAATGAGCTAGTAGAACAATATAAGAATTATTTAGACAAAACTAAACGAAAAAGAAAGATTATTAAAGCTGCCAAATGTTTAAATGTTGACTATGATAAATTTAAAGCTAGTTGTGAAAAATCATTGTTAATTTTATTAAAGAGACAACATGACAATTAGCGACCTAAACGACATTCCGCATTTGCCTGGGGTTTATTTTTGAAAAAATTCTAATGACGAAATAATATACATTGGTAAAGCAAAAAATCTTTACAAAAGAATGCGTCAGTATTTTTTAGGTGCTCTTAATTCTTATAAAACTACTAAATTAGTTGAAGAAATTGCTTCTTTTGAATTTGTTACCTTTCAAAATGAAAAAGAAGCCCTATTATATGAACAATTATCAATTACCAAGTTCAGACCGCGTTATAACATCTTGCTTTTAGATGATAAAAAATATCCATATCTTAAAATATCTTTAACTAATAAGATTAATATTCAAATCGCCTGAAAATACAAAAAAGAACCAAACACAATTTATTATGGACCATTACCACCGGGATATGGTTCTAGTGATTTAAGAAAATATTTAGAAAGTCAAGTTTTGTATCGAAACGGTTTTTTGATTGAAAATGAAAGTTATGAATATTGAAAAAATGCTTTTAATAAAATAAAATCGATTTTACTTTTTAAAGAGAAGAATTTTTTAAAGCAATTAGAATCTAATATGCAAGAAAGTGCATATAATTTTCGTTTTGAAGAAGCCGCTAGCTACAAAAGACTGATTGAAACTGTTAAAAAAATTCAAGATAAACAGTTGGTTGAATTGCAAAATTATGAAGATGTTGATATTTTCTATTTCGCAAGAAAAAATGAGTATGCAGTTTGAGGAATTCAAGTATATCGCTTCGGAACATTATTAAATAGCGAAACTGGTGCTCTTAACATAGTTTTTGATTTCGAAGAAACCATCAATGCATTTTTAAATGCTTTTTATGCCAAAAACCAAAAACCAAAAACAATATTTTTTAATCCTGAACTTAAAGATTTTGATTTTGACATAAGCCATGAAATCAAAAGTCAATATCCACAAAAAGGTCAGTTTGAAAAAATTATGGAAAATGTCAAAACTAATGTCGAAATAAAAGCTGACAATGAAATTCAAAAATTAAACAAATATGAAACTAAAACTGTTGCTAACGTTGAAAAATTACAAAAACTACTCAACATCAAATCAGCGAGAGACATCGTAGTTTTTGACAACTCTCATTTTGGCAATCAAAATCCTATTAGTGCAATGATTAGAATTATTGATGGAAACGTTTACAAAAGTGAGTATCGTAAGTTTAATTTGGAAGTGGTCGACTATCGCAAGGCAGATGTTGAGTATATGAAACAAGGGGTTCAAAAATTTGTTGATATGACAAAAGATGGCCCTAAACCAAATTTATTGATTGTAGATGGCGGCGTTGCCCAAATTAATGAGGCTAAAAAGGTGCTAGCCAAAAACAATTGACAAGATGTCGATTTGATAGGTTTAGTAAAAAACGACAAACACAAAACTGACCACATAATAAATGCCAACAAGTTAGCGATAAAAATAGATGATATCGATTTGTACAATTTCCTTGCCAACATTCAGGAAGAAGTTGACAGATATGCCAAAGCAAATCAGTGAAAAAAATCCATTTCTTCAAGTTTAGAAGTAAGTTTATTAAAAATACCTGGTGTAGGTTTTAAAACTGAAGAAAAGCTTTTGACTCATTTCGGTTCTTATTCAGCAATTTACAATGCTTCGATTGAAGAATTGAAAAAAGTTGTTTCTGAGTCAGTAGCTTTCAAAATCAAAGAAATTTTTGAGTAATCAATAAATGATAGAAGGCTAAAAACAAGCCTTCTTTTTAATTCATATTTTGAATTAAAAAAGACTGAAAAAAAGCACTCAAAATAAGTATCTTTTTATATTAAGATGTTTGCTAAAAAATATTACTTCTTTTTTATGTGTTTTATAAACACACAAAAAAATGGCGCTCTTTGATAAAATTAATAAACTATGACTAATAACAAAATAAGAAATTTTGCAATTATTGCCCACATCGACCATGGAAAAAGTACTTTAGCTGACAGAATTCTTGAAATAACTGAGACTATTGAAAAAAGAGATCTTGAAGCACAACACTTAGACACAATGGACTTGGAAAGAGAAAGAGGAATTACAATCAAACTCAATGCAGTCCAAATTAAGTACAAGGATTACATTTTTCACTTAATCGACACTCCAGGCCACGTTGACTTTACATATGAAGTTTCTCGCTCGCTAGCAGCTTGCGAGGGTGTTTTGTTATTAGTTGATGCAACCCAAGGTATTGAAGCTCAAACACTTGCCAACGTTTATTTAGCACTTGAACACAATTTAGAAATTATTCCTGTTATTAACAAAATTGATTTACCTTCAGCTGATCCGGAAATGGTAAAAAAAGAAATTGAGAATGTTATTGGCATCGATGCTAGTGATGCTATATTAGTTTCAGCAAAAACTGGACTAGGGATTGAAAATATTATTGATGCCATTATTAGTCGCATTCCCGCTCCAAAAGAAGCAGATCCTGAAAAGGAACTTACTGCCTTAATTTTTGATTCATACTTTGACCCATATCGTGGAGTTGTCTTGCTAGTTCGTTTGTTTAACGGAACTTTAAAAGTCGGTGATGAAATCTTACTAATGCATAATGACAAAAAATTCCACGTGACTGAATTAGGAATTAGAACTCCAAAGGAAATTAAAAAGGAACATTTAGAAGCTGGGGAAGTAGGATGAATTGCTGCTTCTATTCGTGACGCTAAAGATATTCAAGTTGGAGACACAATAACACTGGCTAAAAGACCTTCTCCATTGCCTTTGCCGGGATATAAAAAACTGAAACCGGTAGTTTACACTGGTTTTTACCCAGTTGATACTCGTGATTTTAATGATTTAAAAGATGCCTTAGAAAAAATTTCTCTATCTGACTCAAGTATTAGCTATCAACCTGAAACATCAAAAGCCTTGGGTTTTGGATTTAGAATTGGATTCTTAGGAATGCTTCATATGGAAATTTTGCAAGAACGTTTAGAAAGAGAATTCGGTCTAGATATTATCGCGACAGCTCCTAGCGTTGAATTCTATGTAACTAAGACTGATGGTGAAACCTTAAATATTACTAACCCATCATTATTGCCGGACAGAAACTATATTGAAACGATTGAAGAACCCTATATAAAAGCAAGTATTTTTCTACCACAAGATTACTTAGGTGCAATTATGGAATTGTGTCAAGACAAAAGAGGAAAATATATTGACCTTGAATATATTGATGATAATCGCCGTAGATTAATTTATGAATTGCCGCTAAATGAAATAATTTTTGACTTTTTTGATTTACTGAAATCTTATTCAAAAGGGTATGCATCATTTGAATATGAATTCATCGGATTAAGAGAAAGTGATTTAGTAAAAGTTGACATTTTATTAAACGGTGAAAAAATTGATGCCTTGGCTATGATTGTGCACCGTGATTCAGCATATGTGCGTAGTCGTGAGTTGTGTGAAAAACTTAAAGATGTAATTCCACGCCAAAACTTCGAAGTTCCAATTCAAGCTGCTATCGGTGGTAAAATTATTGCAAGAGAAACTGTTAAGGCATATCGTAAAGACGTTACTGCTAAATTGTATGGTGGAGATGTTACTAGACGTCAGAAACTACTGAAAAAACAAAAAGCAGGTAAGAAAAGAATGAAAGCAATCGGAAGTGTTGAAGTACCACAAGAAGCATTCTTAGCAATATTGAAAACAGACACATCGAAAAAATAGGAGAAAGAATGGGATTAAAACCTTTTGGGCAAAATTCGAACAACAATATTAAGACCGAAAATGCACTACCTAACAATAGTGCTTCATTACAAAACACTCAGTCAATATTACTAAACACAACAATTGAAGAAAAATCAAAGAGAATTGATAAAAAAGGTGTCATACCTAATGGAATAATGCGTGTTTTCAATTCTCAAATCAGAGTTAAAACTTTTAATATCATCTGTGTATCTTTGCTTTTATTTGTTGCTTTTATCTTGTGCTTATTGTTTGCGTTTAAGCCAACACTTTTCATCGAGGCAACAGAGAAAAATCCAAATCCTTCTTCACCTTGAATTTGATACGTTTTACTAGCAATTGCTTCAATACTATTGACCTGAAAATTAATAATTGATGCAATTAGTTTAGTGAATTTAAAAAGAAGCATCAATGAGTATCGTGATGCCATTAATAAAGGTACACAAGAAGTTCCGGCATTTGTTTTGTTACTATACCGCAAACTAATGTTTAACCAAGTAACACATAATTGAATTACAATCGCCTTTGTATTTTATTTTGGTATTTTCACTCTTATTTTCTGAGCTTTGAAGGATGCTCAATGAATCAAATTTGATGGTGCAACTAGGGCTGATGGTTCGCAGGTATATGTCTTGGATTTCAAAACTTGAATTCACAACTCATTCCCTAACACTAATTTATGAATTGGACTGTTCTCTGCAATTATCGCAGTAGTTGTTTTAATCCATATTGTTTTTTCAATCTTAAGAAAAATAAAAATATCTTCTATTCAATCTTTTATGGGTTTAGGGGCCTTTAATTTCAATGAAATTGCAAAAGAAAAACGTAAATATAACATTACGTTAATGAAGATATTTATAATTTCAATATTAGTGGTTCTAATATTACCATTTATAATATATTTTATTGCTACACGTATTATTAGAAGAAAGAAGTAGCGAAAAGGAGTTTATATGTCAACAGGAGCAATCATTGCACTAGCACTAGGAATGGTGGCATTAGGAATTTTAATTGGTGGTTTTTTGGGTATGTGAATATCACAAAGAAAAATTAAAAAACAATTAGAAGAAAATCCGCCAATTAGTGAAAAACAAATTCGTGCTATGTTTATGCAAATGGGAAGAAAACCATCTGAAGCACAAATTAAGGCAGTAATGCGTTCAATGAAACAAGCAAAATAATAATAACTTTTCACAAGCACTTAGAAATTGGGTGCTTTTATTTTGCTAATTTTGAGTCAAATTTTGAATTTCTTATTGAACTATGACTGGCTTTTGTTTGGAAAAATCTTTTACTTCCTTGCAACCATTAAAATTTTGGATGTAAGAAAAAGACACAAATTAGAGTGAATTATTTGCTGCTTTGAATGTTTTCTATTATTTGTTTTCGAGCAGTGGTTTCACTTATTTCTTTGTTGCAAAGGCCTATTTAAAACCAGTACTACACTTATTTTTAGTTGTATTTTCGTATATTATAGAGAGATAACAAACAAGTAAAATAGTTCTAAATCTTACTAAATTCAAGTATTACACTTGTTGTATTATCAATAACGATTGAATGCGTGGCCAAAATTTTGAGCTTTAAACTTTACAAACAAAAGGTGAGTGAATCACAACTGTCACTTGAACAACATTAGCACATGCAATACTAATAGTACTGAAATTTCGACTCCATGACTGAGAAAGAATCAAAAAATTTGCTACAAGTTATAAATAGCTAATAAAAAAGCATTTCATTAAAAATGAATTTTCTAGATCCAGTACTCATGTGATGAGAGTATTGTTTTTGATAGCTTTAATAGTTGAAATAAATAACTTCACTACTTTAATAAAAGTTTCAATCATTACATTAATTCTTACTGTTTCATTAATAGCAAATGAAACTGTGGCAATACATAAATTCAGAAACAAAATGTAAAAAACCTCAGTTGTTATGACTGAGGCCTTTTTTATTATATTAAGTTCATTTTTTGTTTGAAGAAATAATAGCAGTGCACTAATGCAGTAAGAACCATTCCACTATTAATTATGTTTTGTAATTCTTGTTCGCTAGCTCAACGGTTGTAACTTATTTGTTCGAAAATACTTCCATCCCCTAAAGCTTCATGCTGCTGTAAGCCGGTAACATCAAAAATGTAACCAAAAACAATTTCATTTGCTTGTGTTGAAGCTAAAAACTTAAAAGTTTCAAAAACATTATTTTTGTTAACAACAAATCCCGCTTCTTCTTCAACTTCACGAATAGCAACTTTCAAACTATCAGTTTCATTGTTTTCAAATCCACCAGTTATTGGGCAAGGGAAGCAATCATCTCATTTTTGTTTTTCAACAATTTCAGGCAAAGGTTGATAACGAATTAAAAATTCAAATTCGTTATTTCCTTTTCTTCTAAATAATAAAACCGCTACTGAATTAACATTACGACGTTGGGCATAAACAAAACCTTTGTCAGTTTGGTATAAGGATAATCAATAGGCATCATGCAATAATTTATCTTTTTTCATATCCATTAATTATGAACTAAATAGAATACGAAAAACAAAAAATAAAAAATTGCAAATAATATTTTTTTGTGCTAGAATATAAACATAGCGACCAAAGCGAAGGTGTCCACCTGAACCCATTCCGAACTCAGCAGTTAAGCCCTTCAGCGCCGACGATACCTCCAAGGGAAAATAGGGCGTCGCTTTTTTTATTATCTTTTTTTAAGTATTGAACTATAATTTACAAATATATGTCGGTAGTTGCTCGAGTGGCTGAAGAGGTTTGTCTCGAAAACAAATAATGTAGCAATACATTCAAGGGTTCAAATCCCTTACTACCGGCCATTTTTTATTACTTTTGCAATTGCAAGGCTAAAATTTTAGTGGAGTAAAAAATGAAAGAAACATTTACATCGGAAATTAAACAAGAAATCATTAGTAGAAAAATCACTAAAAATGTTGCCGTTAATTTTATTCACGGCTTTTTAGCAACACAAAAAGATGAAAACTGTTTCTTTACAATAAATAAAGAATATATAAGACAATTTGTTTTTCAAATTTTACAAACTTTGCAAATTGAATATAGTCAACCACGCAAAAATCAAATTAGTTTTGTAGTGCCGAAAGATATTAAAAAAGCCAATTATGTCAAACAAAACGATTACTTTGCCGCTATTTTTCTATTGACAGGCAGTGTTAGTGATGTAAGTCAAACCATGTACCACTTGGAAGTTAAGTTTTCAAGCCAACAAAAAGCTAAAATGATTCAGAATTTTTTGGAAAAATATGACATTTGCTTTCGATTAATTGAAAGAAAAAAACAATTTATTCTATACATCAAAAAAGTAGAAAGCATTTGCGATTTTCTTAAAGCAATAGGTGCAATTAATGCTTACATGAAGTTCGAGGAAGCCAAAATCAATCGTGACTATACTAATGCAGTTAATCGCTTAACTAATTTTGATTTTTACAACCAGCAAAGACTTGCGAGCAAAAATACTGATTTTTTAGTGCAATATCAATTCATTTTGGATAATAATTTAGTTAACCAATTTACTCAAGATATGTTAGACTTTTTCGAACTGAAAAAACAAAATTTAGATTTAGGTCTAAGTGACTTAGTTTTACTAATGTCGCAAAATGGCGAATTAAAGTCAAAATCAACATTGTATTATTATTTGAAAAAGCTATCAAAAATTTACTTAAATAATCAGGAGGGATAAACATGGATTTTGGTTCAAGAATTGATGATAACACTAACTATTTTGCTCAATCAGAAGCAACTAAATTGTTAAAAAAGAAACAAAACAAACTACTTTCAATAAGTTTGCTTTGATTTAGTTTGGGAATTTTTATCACTTTTCTATTTGCTGGACTATTTTCATACATTCCGGCTTTAGGAAAATTAATTGTTCGGCCTGAAAGCAAAGATACTTTTCAACCTTGATTAGTTATTTTAATTGCTTTAGCAGCTCAGATTGGTGTATCAATAGTTATTAGATCGTTCTTTAATATTAAAAAATTAGGTAGTATCAAAACAGTATGACTTGCAGTTGGGTATGCAATTTATGTAGCATCTTCAACCATAATTTTGACTATCATGGCCACCTTTTTGAAATGAAGTGGTTATCTTGATGGATCAACACTAACACTTTCATTCTTAATACCATTTGCAATTTTTGTTGTAACTGGTTTGTTAGGATATTTCGGAATAATCAAATTTGAAAAACTGTGACCTATTATAATTGTTTGTCTAGTTGCTAGCTTTATAGTTATGATAACAACAATGTTCACTGTTTTTAGAAATCAAAAAGCTTATTCTCTCCTATCAGTTTTATTTATTGTTATTGCAACAATATCAATAGGTATCAACTTTAGAGCAATAAGACTAGCAACTGAATCTACTAAGAATAACTTAGACAACGTTAGCATGTGAAATCTTGGACTATTTTTTGGTTTTGATTTGTACACCAATTTATACTCATTGACTTTACAAACACTTAGCTTGTTCTCTTATCTAAAAAGTTAATTAATGACAGGTTTTACCTGTCTTTTTGTTACTTTTTACTTTCCAAAAACATGACTAAAGTAGTTTGGTTTCAAAATGAAAATTTTAATTCAAATCAACTATTAACTTTCTAAGTTAAAAAAAATTAAAAGTCTTATAATTAAAAAGTATTTATAAAACACATTTTTAAGGAATATTATATGAGCAAAAAAATACTTGTTATTAATGCTGGTTCTTCATCAATGAAGTGATCACTTTTTACAAAAGATAAATTAGAATTAATTGCTTCAGGATTAGCTGAAAGAATTAATATTGATGGTAATTTAATTTGCAAATACCAGGGACAAAAATTTGAAAAGAAAATTGGACTAAAAAATCACGAAGATGCAGTTCGTGAAACTCTAGTTCAATGACAAGAAAATCACGTTATTGAATCAATTGATGAAATCGATGTTGTTGGTTTCAGAGTTGTTAACGCTGGTCCAGAATTGATGAAATCAATGATAATTGATGATTCAGTAGTTGAAACTATTGAAAAATACACAAAATTAGCTCCATTACACAACCCAGGAGCAATTCAAGCTATCAAAGCTTTTGATAAGTTATTACCAAATGCAAAGAAAACAATGAATACAGACACTGCTTTCCACGCAACTATTCCAGAAATTAACCACGTTTATCCAATTAATCGTGAAATTGCTAAAAAACACAATATCCGTAAATATGGGTTCCATGGAATTAGTCACCGTTACATGACTGAAAGATTAGAACAAATTTTAAATAAAAAACCGGTTAACTTTGTTAGTTTACACCTAGGAAACGGGTCATCACTATGTGCTGTTCGTGACTCAAAATCATACGATACTTCGATGGGATTCACACCATTAGCAGGGGTTATGATGGGAACACGTTCTGGAGATGTAGACCCATCAATCGTAGCATATTTAGCAAACGAACTAAAAATTGACGCAAAAGCAGCAACTGACATTCTTAACAAAGAGTCAGGACTTCTAGGAGTAAGTGGAATCTCAAGCGATATGCGTGATCTAGAAGCAAAACAATTAGTTGATCCAAATGCACGTTTTGCACTAGACTTATTTGCCCAAAAAGTAGCTGATTATTTAGCGGTTTACTTGAACAAAATTGCTAACAAACCAGATGCAATTGTTTTCACAGCCGGAATTGGTGAAAACGACCCTCTAACAAGACAAAACATTATCAACAGAATTCACTCATATAACGTTAAATTGAGTGAAGCAAATACCCAAAAATTTGACGATTACATTTTAATTAGTACACCAGATAGTGAAATTCCTGTGTATGTAATTAGAACAAACGAAGAATTAGTAATTGCAACTGATGCTAAAAACTTAGCAAAGTAGCACTAAAATAAGTCTTTTTCAAGTATAATAACATAGTTATTTTTTATAAATAACAATCAAGGTAAGTTAAACTCCTTGATCTAAAATTAGATCCAATTTAAAGTCCAAAAGGAGAACAATGGCAAAATACGAAATTATGGTACTATTGGATTCAACTGCTAACGAAAGTGTATTGTCATCACTTTTATCTTCAGTTTTCAAAAACAAAGCTGAAGTTACTAAGTTAGAAGAAACCCAATTAGCTTACCCAATCAAAAAGCAAAATACTGCACAATACTTTGTTGTTAAAGTAGATGCTCAAGGCGAAGAAATTAAAGAATTTGGACGTCGTGCAAATCTAGAAAAACAAGTTCTAAGAAACCTAGTAATTAATCTAGATACAGAAAGAGCATTACAAAGAAAACCAAAAGTTAACAGAGCTAAAAAGTTCCAAAAACCAAAAAAACAAGCAGATAGAAGACCAGTGGAAAACAGACAACCACGTGACAAAAAAGACGCTAACGAATCTTCAGCTGAGTAGTTTTAACTAATAAGGGGTGTTATGAATAAAATTTTATTAATTGGAAGATTAACTGACGATCCACAAGGTGGAAAAACTAAAGCTGGTGATCGTGAGTATGCTAGATTTACACTTGCTGTTACAAGACGTCAATACGGACCAAATCCACCACTAACAGATTATATTTCTTGTGTTGCATTTGGAATAACAGCATCAAGCATCAACAAATTCTTAGACAAAGGGGCCTTAATAAGCATCGAAGGTTCTTTACAAGTAACTTCTTCAATTGCCAATGGGCAAAGAATTACAAACTATTCAGTTTTAGTTGATAGCTTTGATTTCCTTGAAACAAGAGAAATTGCTGAAAAACGTCGTAACAAAACAAATAACGATAATCCAAGACCAAGCTTCCAACAAACCCAGCAAAGAGTAGGAATTAATCTAGAAAATGCCTACGAAATGGATAAAAAACAAACTAACACTTCTTTTAAAAATGAAAGTTTTAGTCAAGACGAGGAAGAACACGTTGATTTTGATATTGACGATTTCCAAAACGTTTTTGACGAAGATTAATAAGGAGATTTTTATATGGCAAGAGTAGTTTCTAAAAAACCTTTTGTTCGTCGTCGTCCATGTCAATTCTGTCTTTCAGATCACCAATACATCGATTACAAAGACAGAGAATTGGTTGAAAAATATGTTAACCAACACGGAAAAATTCTATCTTCACGTATTACAGGAACATGTGCTCGTCACCAAAGAAATTTAGCTACAGCAATCAAGAGAGCGAGACTTGTTGCTTTACTACCTTTCATTGGAAGTAACAAAGTTAACAAAAAATAATTTTTAAGAGCCTTTTCGGCTCTTTTTCTTTACAATTTAAATAGTTTTAAGGAGTCATATTATGTGAAATTTTATTAAAAGTGCTGACAAAATGGATTCTTGATATCAACATGACAATGAAGAAATTGCTTTTTGAGGTCGTTCAAATGTTGGTAAATCTTCGCTGTTAAATGCACTAGCAAATCAAAAAATCGCCAAAGTTTCTTCCACTCCTGGACGCACAAGACTATTAAATTATTTTCAAACTGATAATCAAAAAATTATTGTCGACTTACCAGGTTATGGGTTTGCAAAAATGTCAGCAAGCGAGCAAGTGCATATTTCTAAAATGATTGCCAATTACTTAGAAAAATCAAAAAATTTAACTAAGATTTGTATTCTTATAGATTCAAAAATTGGAATTACTCCAATTGACAGCGAAATGATTGATTATTGCACCGAATTAAATCTTGAAATCTTGTTAGTAGCCACCAAAATCGACAAAGCGAATCAGAAACAATTGCACCAAACCAAAAAAGATATTCAAACACTGTACAGAGACATGGATATTATTTTTGTAAGTTCAAAAAACAAAAAAAATCTAGAATTACTCAAAGAAAAAATAGCCATTTAGTTATCTAACTAAAAGCCAGCTTTTTTGGACTATAATAATATAGATATAGACATGAACAAAAAGAGTAGATCTAAAACTTGAAAAAACATCAAAATATGATTGGGAATAACATTGCTTTTTGTTATTCCTTTTATTCTATTTTTTGTTTTTAAAAGTCTTTATAGCACTAACCAAACACTAAGCATAGTTTTTATTTCAATTTTTTCAGCAATGATGATTGCGAGTCTTGGACTGTTAATTTACAACTTGATTGTCATTTTTCAGCGTAATAGTTTGATCAAAAACACACTGAATTATCATATTGAAAATGAAATTGCTAAAGAAGGGGTAGGAGTAGTAATTTTTGACGAAAGAACCAGAATTATATGAGTGTCAAAATTCATAAGTCAGCGTTTCGGTTCGTCAATAATCGGTAAAAATTTAAAAAATTATGTCGATTTTGACAACATTGATTCAGAGCAATTTTCGCGTAAGATAAATTACGAAGATTTTGACTATGAAATGAATGTAGACTTGACTAAGAATGTGGCAGTTATAAAAGATGTGACTGATGAATTGAACGTTTTTAGAATTTACGACAATGAAAAAATTACTTTTGGAGAAGTTGAAATTGACAATATGTCTTTATATCAATCGATTTATTCAGAAGAAGAAATTTTTAAAATTTATAATGCTGTAGTTAGTGTTTTAGATGATTTGACCGCAAAGCATGATTTTGTTTATCGTCGGTATGTAAATAACAATTTTTTCATTATTACAACTAATGAAACACTAAAAAAATTAATGTCTTTAGACTTTAAACAACTGACTAATATCGAATGTAATGATATTCGTGACAAAAATATAAGAATTCCAATTTCAGTAGGTTTTGCTTATGGCTTAGAAAAGTTAAATGATTTAACTGAAAAAACTAAAGATGCTTTAAGTCAGTCTAAGGCGCGTGGTGGCGATCAGATTACAGTAATTGAAAAAAATAACAAACCAATTTATTTTGGGTCGCGTTACGAAGTTGCTCACACTACCAATAGAACAAGAATGGCCCACTTTACTGCTGAAGTGATGGAAAAAATGCGTAGTAGCAAGATAGATACCGTTTTAATTTATGGTCACAAACTTGCTGATTTGGATGCTTTAGGTTCAGCATACGCATTTTATCTAATTGCTCACTCTTTAAACAAAAGAGCCTTTATTCAAAATAAAACTTTTGATCCTACTTGTCAGCGATCAATCAACCGCTATTTAAACAAAAATCAAAATATTTTTATCACCCCAAAACAAGCAACTAAGCTTAATAGTGATTCAACCATGGTTTTAGTAGTCGATTGTGCTACTGAAGATAGAATTGAAAACAAAAATGCTTTTAAAAACGTTTCTCAAGACAATATTTTTGTTTTCGACCACCATCGAATTAGTCGTAGTCCTGACTATGTTTTAAAACAGAATTTATATGTTGATACCGGAGCCTCAAGTGCATCAGAAATAGTGACTGAATTCATTATGTTTAGTCATAAACAAAAAGCAATAACAAAAGAAGCAGCACAGATGCTTTTAGATGGTATTTACATGGATACCAATAGATTTTTAAAAACAACATCATCAAGAACATTCTTCGCTGCTAGTTTCTTAGAAGAACTGGGGGCTTCAAGTGCAACAAGTATAGAAACACTTAAAATGGATGAAAATGTTTATGAAATAGTAAGCAAAATTTTGAGTAATTTACGAGAAGTAAAACCAGGATATTTCTTGGCAACTTATGAAGGTGATGTGGAAAGCGATGTTGTTTCTATAGCAGCCGATGAAATTTTAAGAATTCAAGGAAGAAAAGCAGCATTTGTGGTTGCTAAAATCCCAGGAATGAAACAATATAAAATGTCAGCCAGAGGAATCGATACTAATGTTCAAATTATTGCTGAAGCTGTCAATGGAGGAGGACACTTTGCAGCTGCAGCAGCCGTTAGCGATGAAAATGAACCAATGGAAACATTTGTCGATAATATAATTCAAGCAATAGTGAGTGTGAAAAATGAAAGTTATAATAATTAAACCTTATCAAAAATACAAAGTTAATGAAATCATCGATGTAGCAGATGGTTTTGCTAAAAATTTCTTAATTAAAAATGGTTATGCCCAACCATTAAATGATGCAACTCTAAAAAACCGAAAAAACGTGCTTAAAAATTTAGCTGAAACTGAAAAACAAAGAATTCAAGAAGCTGAGGCTTTAAAAGCACAAATCGAGAGCGTAACTTTAGAATTTGAGCTAAAAGTTAACAAAGATGTAGTTCATGGTTCAATAACAACGAAAAACATTGAAAAAGAATTACAACAAAAACATAATATTAAACTTCCAGCTCATTCATTAGCATCAATGAAAATTGCAACTTTAGGTATCCACGGAGTTCCCATTACTCTTCACCCTGAAGTTAAAGCATTCTTAAAAGTAAGAATCAACGAAGCAAAGTAGTAAAGGAGAAAAATGTCATTCAGTGAATCAGAGTTAAATAACATTCTTAATAATGAGATTTCATTACTAGGAATTTTGATTAGAGATTACAAAGTCTTAAGTGACATCAATGATTCAATCACTGATGATATTTTTTATTCTAAAAACAATCTTTTAATTTATAAAGCACTGTGTGAAATTTCAACTATCAATGAAGCGTACGATATTGAAGTTATCACTACCTTCTTAATCAAAAATAAGATTTATGAAAAACTAAACGAATTTGAAGACATAAAAGGTGAAGATTACTTTAATTATGTAATCGAAAATGCCGGATACAAAGATTTAATTTCGCAATATATTTCAGCATTAACTGAATTTGCTAAAAAAAGACAATTACTTTTAGCGATGGAAAAGGCACAACAAAACTTGCAAAGTCCAATGGAAGTTTCAAAAGTAATAAGCGAATTACAGCTAAGCTTGATTAACATTGATCTGAGTGAAAATAAAGCTCATTATCAATCCCTTTCAGAAGTAGTCCAGGAGACTACAACCATTCTGCACCAACGTCAAAATAATTTAGAATCAACTGGTCTAAAAGTTGGATACCGCAATTTAGACGCTTTGTTACTAGGCTTCAATCCGGGAGACTTAGTGATTTTAGCTGCGCGTCCTTCAATGGGTAAGACTGCTTTTGCTCTTAATATTGCAAGTAATGTAGCAGAACAAAATAAAACTGTTCTTTTCTTCAGTTTAGAAATGACTAACCAGCAGCTTGTTGAAAGAATGGTTTCAATGAATTCTTGAGTAAAGTTATCGAATATGAAATCTGGTGCCGTCACTGAAGAAGATTGAATCAAGATTGATGCAACGACTGAAAAATTTCAAAATTGACATTTTTACCTAAATGACAAATCAGCTTTAACGTTGAATGATTTAATTGCTATTTGTCGTCGTTTCAGTCGTGTGAGGCAGATTGATTTAATAGTTATTGATTATCTGCAATTAATTACTGATTCGAAAACAAGTTCAGACAATCGTCAGTTAGAAATTTCTAAGATATCACGCTCTTTAAAACAGTTAGCTAAAGAATTGGCTTGTCCTATCATTTCACTAAGCCAATTATCAAGAAGAGTTGAAATGCGTGAAGACAAAAAACCAGTACTTTCTGATTTACGTGAGTCAGGATCAATTGAGCAAGATGCCGATAGTGTCTTATTCTTATATCGTCCTGATTATTATCGCTTAGATAAAAAAGCAAATTCACTTGGTGATTTTAATGATACAGCTTCTACATCAAAGCAATCACCACTAACCTTTACCCTTACAGTTGATAGTTCTTCAAATTTAACTTTTGAAGCATCTTTAACTTATGTCATTGTGGCAAAAAACCGGAACGGTGCAACAGGAGAAGCAGAAATTCTTTTCTTCCGTGAAGCTAACAAATTTAAAGACAAAGACACTCAAGAAAATAATTTTTAAAACTTAATAAATGAAAGGAGATGAATGCCTAAATTACACTTTTTAAAAAATAAAAAAACCGAGCAAAGCCTTTCAAGTTCGCAATCTAAGAATAAAAAAACAAAAGAAGAAAAAAGGGCCAAAAAGATTCTTAACCGCGAAAAAAAACAGCTTGCTGATGCTGAATGAAAAGCAATAATGAATCCATACAATGTCAACATGATCAATGTCTGAAGAAAATTCCCAATGAAAGTAATTATCATGTTTCTTTCGGCATTTTTCTGAAACCTAGCTGTCGGAACATTTTTAGGTAAGGCTGCAGCTGTTTCTACTGGAGTTTCTGCTCTTACACAAATTATTACTTATACAATGGACTGAGGAAGATACTTTGGATTTTTCTATGTGCTTTTAAACTTACCAATCATCTTTTTCTTTTGAAAAAGAAATCCTCGACTTTTCATGGTATTAACAATTTATTGAATGATTTTCCAAGTTATTATCCAGTTAATTATCGGTAATATCAAAGTTATTGATAATTTCATTAAGGCTGAAGTTACCATTTACTCTCCGCACATTGATGGTCTTAAAGAGGGTACAAAAACCTACTGAAGAGCATTTAATTATGATGGAGCAGCAGCAAATGGAGTATACGATGGACAAACTTGACCTATTTTTGCTTATGCATTTATTGGGGCCGCTTTGGATGGTTTAGCATCTGGAATTGCTTGAAAAGGTGGGGGTTCAATTGCTGGTTCTAATATTATCATCTACTATATCTCAAGAGTTAAAAAGATTTCGGTAGGTAAAGTTGGAATCATCGTCAACTTGTGTATTGCCACATTTTCAACTATTGTGTTAGGTGGACTAGAAATTGGTAATTTGATTAAATCTCGCCCTTGAAGAGTTGAAGATCAGCCACAAACAAGATTTATAGTTAGAGTCATAGCAACAATTCTATACATTGGTCTATACAATGTTGTTGTTGATAAAGTTTATCCAAAATACAAAAAAATCAAATTTGAAATATATTCAACAAGACTTGAAAAGATTTCAATGAAATTGCGTGAAACAGATTTTGCTCACTCATGAAATATTTACTATGGAACTAGTGGTAAAACACACAAAGACATTGGAAGAATTGAAATTACATCGCTGTATTTAGAAAAAGATTTCATCATTTCTTTAATTCACTCAGTGGACAAATATGCTTGAATTAGTGTAGTTCCGATAAGTGAAGTTAAAGGAAAATTTAATACTAGCTCGATCGATTAAAATATTGTCTTAACGGCAATGTTTTTTTGTATAATTTTCAAGTATTTTTAAGAAGTAAGAAAGGTAATTATGAGCAAGTTAGAGCAAACAATTCAAGACGCAGACAATCAAGAAATAAATAAGAAGAGTGCCAAAAAAGCTAAAAAGGCAAAAAAAGTACCTAGTTATTTTGATGTAAATCCTTACAATGTCAATTTTTTGAATGTTTGAAAAAAGTTTCCTAAAAAACTGGCTTGAATGTTTATTTCAGCTTTATTATTTAATATTGGGATTGCCTTTTTCTTAGGAAAAGCAGCCACAGTTGCTTCTGGTTTCAGTGCCTTAATTCAATCTTTAACTTATACTCTTGATTTTTTAAGAAGTTACTTTGCTTTACTTTACTTGTGCTTAAATCTTCCGTTCATCATTATTTTTTGAAAGAAAAATTCTCGTTTATTTATGATTTTGACAACATATTGACTAATTTTTCAAGTAATTAGTGAACTAATATTCAATGGTGTTGGTCAAAACTATCCAATCAAAGAATGATTAGATAATGATTTTAGTATTTACTATACCCGTCACTCACTTGGACAAAATAATGAAACCCACATTGCATGAAATGTTTATTCAGGAACTTTCTATAATGGGCAAGTTGATGAATTTGGTAATAAAATTGTTGGAACCTGAAAATCATGAAAATTAGTTTCAGATATAAAAGATAGTAGTGGCAACATCATACACGCAAGCGGCTCACTAAAAGGTTGAAAAGAATTTAGTGCTCTAAATCCAAACTTCAATGTTTCAGTTGAAACTTGACCTATTATCATTTATACCCTTGCAGGAGCACTGCTAGGTGGAACAGCAGCAGCAATTGCTTGAAAAAATTCAGGTTCAACAGCCGGAAGCGACGTTATTATATATTACATTTCAAAAGTAAAGAAAATGTCAGTTGGTAAAGTTAGCTTTTTTGTAGCTTGCATGTTTGCTGGATTTTCAATTTTAATGATTGGTGGAGTTGAGCTTGGTGGACTAGTAAAAGATCACCCTTGAAATCTTTCAACTTTTGTTGTTAGAGTTATTTCGACAATTCTTTACATTGGAGTTTACAATCTTCTAATTACCTTTATATATCCTAAATATCGCAAAATCAAAATTACCATTTATACAACCAAAATTAATGAAATTTGTGAGCACTTTAAAGCTATTAACTATTGACACGGTTATAACATTGTTAAAGATCGTAGCGGATTCACTGGTATGGAAAAAGAAAGAATTGAAACTATTGCTTTATTCTTAGAACAACAAATATTGGAAAAGGAAATTTTAAAAATTGATCCAAAAGCTTGAATAAGCGTTCAACCAATAATGCGCATTCGCGGCGATTTTGACACTAAAACAGTTGATTAATATACTGACAAACAGGACTTAAGTGTCCTGTTTGTTTTTTACATTTTTAAGCAGATCAAGCAATTATTTTCAACAAAAATATTTGACAAAAAATTCAAAACTAGTAAAATTAAGGTATGTTTATATGGTTTATATAAATATGCTATTTTTAAAAATTTATTTATACATTTTAAATTTCTAAAGGAGGCAAAATGCCTGTTAATTTGAAAGGAAGAAGTTTAGATACAGCTCTAAATTTCACAACAGAAGAAATTAGATACTTATTAGATCTATCAAAAGATCTTAAAAAGTCAAAATACCAAGGACTACACACAAATTCACGTCCTTTAACTGGTAAAAACATTGCTATTATGTTCCAAAAAGACTCAACTCGTACACGTTGTGCATTTGAAGTTGCTGCTTTTGACCTAGGAGCAGGTGTTACATACATCGGACCACAAGGTTCGAACTTTGGTAAGAAAGAATCAATCGAAGACACTGCTGCTGTTTTAGGAAGATTCTACGATGGAATTGAATTCCGTGGATTCAAACAATCAGATGTTGATGCACTAGTTAAACACTCAGGTGTGCCAGTATGAAATGGACTAACAGATGCTGAACACCCAACACAAATGTTAGCTGACTACATGACAATGGAAGAACACCTAGGAAACATGAAAGACAAAAAAGTCGTTTTCGCTGGAGACATTAAAAACAACGTTGCTCGTTCATTAATGATTGGTGCTGCTTTCGTTGGAGCTCACATTGTTATGTGCGGACCAAAAGAAATGCACGACTTAGTTAAAAATGGTGAAGGATTCAAAGAAGTTTACGACGAGGTTCAAAAACTATTCGCACGTAATGGTGGATCAGTTTCGTTCAGTGACAACAAAATCGAAGCAGCTAAAGATGCTGACGTTATTTACACAGACGTTTGAGTATCACTAGGAGAAGATTTCTCACTATTCAAACCAAGAATTGCTCAATTAGGAGCTTACCAAGTGGATATGGCAATGATGAAAGCAGCTAAACCAACAGCTATTTTCCTACACTGCTTGCCTGCATTCCATGATGATCACACTGAATTCTCAGCAAAAATTAAAGCTGAATTTGGAAAAGAACACCCAGAAGTTGCTACAGGAGCTATGGAAGTAACAGACGAAGTGTTCCAATCAAAACACAATAAAGCTTTCGATCAAGCTGAAAACCGTATGCATACAATTAAAGCAGTTATTCTAGCTACAATCGGATACTAATAAGATGGCAAGAATAGTTATTGCTTTAGGGGGAAATGCTCTAGGAAATAATCCTGCTGAACAAAAAGAATTAGTTAAAATTCCAGCACAAAAAATTGCTGAAATGGTTAAAGCAGGACACCAAGTTATCATTGGGCACGGAAATGGACCACAAGTTGGAATGATTTTCAACGGATTTGTTTCAGCTCATGAAGTAAATGCAAAATCTCCATTAATTCCACTACCAGAATCAGGAGCAATGTCACAAGGTTACATTGGATTCCACATGGTAAGTGCTATTACTAACGCATTTAAAGAACACGGTGTAAAAGGGCACGAACCTCTTTACATTCTTACTCAAACATTAGTTGATGCAAACGACAAAGCTTTTTCTAACCCAACCAAACCAATCGGACCTTTTTACGACAGTTTAGAAAAAGCACAAGAAGCAAATCCAGGAAGCATAATTAAAGAAGATGCTGGACGTGGATTTAGAAAAGTAGTTGCTTCACCACTACCATTAGGATTTGTTGGATTTGAGCAAATGAAAAATGCAATTGAAGCAGGTGCTACTGTAATCGTTGGAGGTGGAGGAGGAATTCCTACAATCATCAACGAAAATGGTGATGTTGAAGGTGTTGATGGAGTTATTGATAAAGACTTCGCTCTAGCAAAATTAGCTTCTCTAGCTAAAGCAGATTACTTTGTAGTTTTAACTGCTATTGATAATGTAATGGTAAATTACAACAAACCAGATCAAAAAGCTTTAAAACATGCAACAAAAGCTGAGTTAGAAAAATACATCTCAGAAAATCAATTTGCACCTGGAAGTATGCTTCCAAAAGTGCAAGCTGCTATTAAATTCGTTGAAGAAGGCGGAAAAGCCGCATTCATCGGAGACTTAAAAGATTTAGAAGACATTATTGCAGAAAAAACTGGAACAAAAATCACTTTAAATTAAGCCCAAAGACCAAGCTAAAAATGCTTGGTTTTTCTTTTTTATTTTTGATATTTTTTTGAAATATTTACTTGTAAATATTTATAATTTTTCTTATGTTAAAACAAGAGCAAACCAATCAGATCGAATTAACAAACGAAACTGATTACCAATTTAAATATTTAAAAAAATATCATCAAATTCTAGATGCAGCAGCTCAAATTCAAAAAACTAGAAAAGCCTTGTTTGTTGATTTAGTGATTGTTGATAATGAAGAAATGCACAAATTAAACAAACAATACCGTAACAAAGACTATCCAACTGACATTTTGTCTTTTCCCTTTGCCGATGATGAGATGAATTTTATGGATGTCAAATTTTTAGGCCAAATTATTATTTCATATGAGAAAATAAGACAACAAGCACATGAATATAATCACTCAATTCAAAGAGAATTTTGTTATATTTTTGCTCATGGAGTAATGCACTTGTTTGGATACGATCATCAAACCGAAAAAGAGGAAGAGGAAATGAATGCTTTAGTTGATAAAATCATGGACAAAATCAAGGTGTACAGATAATGAAAGTTTGCACTATTTCGATTGTAGGGCGCCCAAATGTTGGGAAAAGTACTCTTTTAAATGCAATAATTGGTTATGATTTGGCAATTGTTACAAATGTTGCTCAAACAACACGTAATCAAATTAAAGGAATTTACACTGACGAAAATTACCAATTAATTTTTACTGACACTCCTGGGATCCACAAAGCTACTCACTTATTCAATGAAAAACTTAATAAAGCTTCGTATGACTCACTCGAAGATGTTGATTTAGTGTTATTTTTACAACCAGGAAATGAAGAAATTGGTAAGGGTGACAAATTCATTATTGAAAAAATTAAAAACATTAAAAATAAAGTTGCAGTTATCACAAAATTAGATCTAATTGATAACGACATAGCAAGCCAAAAAGCTGAACAACTTAAACAACTTGGTTTTGAAATTGTTGTTGGAGTTGGCCAAAACATTGATTCATCATACAAACATCTTTTAGATCTAATTAAACATGAATTCGCAGACCGTTTACAAGATCAAGAACCATTTTACGATCCAGAAGAATTTACTGATATTTCAATGCGTTTCATTGCTAAGGAAGTTATTCGTGAAACTGCTCTAAAATACTTAAAACAAGAACTACCTCACTCTATTGCTGTTGTAATTGATAGTTTTGAGGAAAAAGAAGACAAGCCTTATGTAATCCATGCCACTATTTTTGTGAAAAAAGACTCACAAAAAGGTATTGTTTTGGGTAAAGGTGGACAAATGATTAAAAATATTTCAATGCAGTCAAGAAAAAAACTAGCAGTGCTTTTTGACCATGCGATTTACTTAGAAACAAGAGTAAAAGTCAGTGAAGACTGAGTTGATAAAGAAGATAAGATTACACAAATGGGGTATTAATTAGTGAAACAGATACGATTTAAGTTCAAAAAACTATGAATGATTTTTATTTTGATATTCATAGGACTTTTCGCTATTTTAGGAGTGAGTTTTAAAATTAGCTCACGCTACAAACCAAGTATTTATAATTATGAATCATACATGTCAAAAGATTTGATTCACAAAATTAACCAAAAATACTCATATCGTTTATTTGGTGAAGTTAATGAATTTACCCGTGCTCTAGACCAAGGAAAAGCATTGGCAGGAGTAGGTAGTGATTATCAAATTGCACAATTAATTTATCAAAATCAAATTCGTAAAATTAATTATTCAAAACTAAACAAAAACATATTAGACTGAGATGATGTAAAAACCAAACAGCAAGAAGAAGAAAATAAAGCAAAAATTTTGTCACTTTTCAATGATATCATTGTTAAACATATGGCTAAATTTGATGATTTTATCAAAAGAGAAATTGAACAGAAAAACCCTAAGAATGTCAAGACTAAGCCGCACTTACTGTTTGATGAAAACAATCAATATGTAGGATACAGTGTTGACGGAGATGACAAAAAAGACGAATTTTATCAATATGTTATCCCTTACTTTTACCAAGATAAAATCGTTGCTTATAACATCAATAAGCAATCAAGGCCATACATTAAAGACGTTGAAAACGTTGAACAAAAAATGCTTGAAATCAAAAATAAAGACTATGCTGATTGAAATGAAATTTATCAAGTATTAAGAAATGCTGGTTACCACAATTATGGTTGAACTAACTCATTTTTAGATAATTTGATGCTAGGTTCATTCTATCAAAATTCACTTTCACACTCAGATCCTAACTATAAGCAATGAATTGATAAAAATCACCAATTAATTCCTTTTGATGAAACTAATTACAAAGATTCAATTGAAATGTTTGCTAAATTCGTGCAAAAAGCAACTGGTCATGATCTTAAAGAAACAAAAAATAACAAGTTAATTTCGAATGGATTACAACTTGTTACAGACTTAATCGATCCCGACTCAACTAAATTAGATGTTGGTTTAATGTATAACGGTGATGTTTTGGATGCATATTATTCAAATGATAACTTTGCGTCGTTAGAAGACGGGCAAAGTGTAGGATACATTCGTCCAAGTGAAAACATGCTTCTTTTGGATGCTTGAATCATTTCAACAAAAACTCCAAAAAAAGAAGCTGACAATTTCCTTGAATATGTTTCTGATATTTTGTTCACTGACTTAAAATACTCAGTAAAAGAATTAGAAAAACTTTACTACGAAGAAATTGAAAAAAAAGTTGTGGAGCAAATTTTGAGTGAAAAAAGCAATACCTTGAGTGAAGAAGAAGTTAAAAACTCAGTCAAAAATGCAATGTATGTCAATCCTAAAGATGAAAACTCTGAAATAAACAAAGAATTTTTCCAAGACCACTATGACGTATTTTCAGACTCATTTGATTTCACTGATTCAATCATTAACTTTGATGCAATAAATTACACTCCAACAGTTAAAAGTACATACGAATTTATCAAGAAATACTACTTCAGAAATGAAGATATGACTAACGATGAAAAAGCGTTAGATATCTATAAAGTTGAAGAAAATTCTGAAAATCAAGGTGCAAAAATTTACCACCACATATATCAACCTACTGACAATAAACTAAGAAGCAAAATCATTCAGGAATACTACAACAAAACTGTTTCTTAAGAAAGATTATTCGCCCAAAAATCGGGCGAATTTTTATGTCTTTTTTGAGCCCCAAAAAACTATGTTTTTTATGGTAAAATTTTACTTATGCTAAAGAGTACTAAACTAAAACTAAAAAATGCAATCAAGTGAATTTTCTTCATTGAAGTTTTTCACTTATCTTTTAGCACTCTTAAGAGACTAATTGAAGAATATAGTCAAAATATGTACGATCTCGCCCTCCTTTAGTTGAAATTAAATCAAGGCAAATTTATAAGTCGCGATTTAGTTTCATTTTGGTTACAAATTTACATTTTTAAATCAAAGTAAAGGATCATAATGGAAATTAATAACGATATTAAAAAAGACAAAAAGAAATATCCAATTATTGAGTTAGTAGACGTTACTAAAGAATATGACGAAAAAATAGTTCTAGACAATGTTAATTTAAAAATTAATCGTGGAGAATTTGTAACATTGCTAGGACCTTCTGGATCAGGAAAAACTACAATCTTGCGTTTAATTGGTGGTTTTGAATGAACTACTCGTGGGGAATTAAAATTTGATGGAAAAGACATTAAAGATTTATCACCACACAAAAGAAATGTTTCAACCATCTTTCAGGATTATGCCCTATTTCCACATCTAAACGTTGAAAACAACATTAAATACGGATTGAAATTAAAACGTATTGCTAAAGATATTCCAACTCCAGAGGTTTTAGATAAACTAGCTCGCCAACAAAAACAATGAACAAAACATGCTACTCAGCAAAAACAAAAATTAAATAAAAAAGTAGAAGATTACAACAAAGAATTGCAAAATACGCAGCTAAGCCAAAGTCAACGTCAAAAGATTCAATCAAAAATTGATGCTGTTAATCAAGAATGCTTAGAATGAGATAATTATGTGCAACAAAAAACTGAAGCATTTGAAAAAAGACACATCACTTTAAGTGAAACAGCTAAATCTGAGCTTTTAGTGAGATTAGAACGTCAACAGCAACAATGAAAAAAATATGCTGCACAAAAAATGCAAGAACTTGACAAAAAAATGGCTGAGTACGAAAAAGACTTAGAAAACAAAAAACTAAGCAAAAGCAAACGTCAAAAAATTCAATCATGAATTGATGATAGTGATTTCAACTACTCATACTGAGAAAACTATGTAGACTTGAAAACTGAAGCTTTTGAAAAGAAACACACAACTAGAAAAATTAGTCCAAAAGAAATGGATAATGCTGTTGCTGACATTGTTAAACTGGTAGGGCTAGAAGGAAATGCCCAAAAGCCAATTAATGCACTTAGTGGAGGAATGAAACAGCGTGTTGCCCTTGCTAGATCACTAGTCATTGAACCGGAAATTTTACTTTTAGACGAACCTTTAAGTGCATTGGATGCAAAAATCAGAGAAAAAATGCAAATTTTGTTGCGTAGTATTCAACAAAAATTAGGACTAACATTTATTTTTGTTACTCACGATCGTGATGAAGCTCTGCAACTAAGTGACAGAATCGCAGTTATCCGTGACGGGCAAGTTGAACAATATACTAAACCACATGAACTATACGATTACCCAATCAACAAATGAGTAGCTAATTTCATTGGTGATTCAAACTTTTTCGATGCTTCTTTTGTGCAAAAAGGAAAAGTTCACTTTATGGGCAAAAACTTTATGACTATTCACGATGAGTTCGAACCAGGACAACAATTAGATGCCTTAATTCGTCCTGAAGACATGATTATTTCACGTGATAAATCTAAAGGTAAATTATCAGGAACTGTTACAAAAATTGTTTACAAGGGAAGTTATTATTTCATCGATGTTGATGTAGACGGAAAAATCGTTTATGTTGAAACAACCAGAAAATTTGAACCCGGTACACAAGTTTATCTAACTTGAGACACTGATGCAATTCACTTAATGAACAAAGATTCTAAAGAATGAAATAACGAACAAGTCTAATGTTTAAGAAAATCAATAAAAAATTAGGGTTTAATCTTCGTTTATCGCTGATTCTACCTTACATATTATTTGCTTCAATATTTATTGTTCTACCATTAATCTTTGTTTTTATAAAAGCATTCAGTCCAATCGATGGTCAGTTAGACAACTGACACATTATTCAAGACAAAAGTACTTGAAAAATTTTGTGAAGAAGCGTTTGAGTAGGGGCTGTAGGTGGACTATTTTGTTTATTAATAGGTTTTCCATACACTTACATCCTGGCAACCGCAAAATCAAAAATAACAAAAAATGTTGGTTTTAGTTTAATTTTTTCACCTTTGTTTATTTTTACTATTTCAAAAGCATTATCACTTAGAGGATTATTTAGTGTGATGTTTGATGAAAATAGTTTGAATAATGAAGCTTTCATGATTTTAGGGGTTGTTTACTTGTATTTACCTTTCGTGATCATGCCTTTATATCAAGTTTTAAAAGATATGCCTAAAAATATCTTGGAAGCAAGTGAAGATTTAGGTTATTCAAAAGCTAAAACAATTTGAAAAGTTGTAGTTCCATACTGCATGAAAGCATTGCTAGCAGGTTTTAGCACAGTGTTCTTGATAACTGCAACTTCAATTATTTTGAGTGACAGATTGCTTCCACATGGAAGTCAAAATCAATTGATCGGTAACTTGATTCAAAACTTTGCTAATGCATCAAATCCATTTGATTTGGCTGTTGCTTCAACACTTGTTTTAATAACATTAGCGATTTTAATGTTGTTGTATAGTGTAACCTATCTACTGCCTTTACTTTTAAACAAGTATCGTTTCAAAGGAGGTAAAGATGAGTAAGTTTTCTACCTTTTTCAAAAGATCATACATTGTAATAATCTTAATTTTGTTCTACATTCCAATAGTTTTTGGAACAATTTATTCATTTAATACACCAAGTGATAAAGGTGTCTTCAGTGTTACAACTTGAAACAGAACCTCAGCTGCTGCATATAAAGCACTTTTTTCAGCAGATCACGCTGGTGCATTCATTAATTCTTTATTAATAGGATTGTGTGCTTCGGTTTTAGTGATAGCAATTTCACTACTAACTGTCTATGGTTTGTGAAGACAAAAAAACAAAAAACCTAGACAAGTAGTTCAAGGAACAGCAAACATTCCTTTAATCAACAGTGATGTTGTTACTGCTTTAACGCTAACAATCGTTTTGACTGCCTTCTTTGGAGTCTTAAGTGCTACAAGTGAGGGATTTGTTCGTGTTATTGTAGCTCATACAGTAATCATTCTTCCATATGCAATTATGATAATGTTGCCAAAATCTGACAAGTTTTCAAAAAACATTTTTGAGGCTAGTCAAGATTTAGGTTATTCAAAAGTAAGAACTTGATTCAAGACTTATTTTGTTTATATGCTAGGTTCAATTGGATTTGTATTTGTAGTTTCAATGGTTTTAAGTTTCGATGACTTCATTGTTACCAGAATTGTCTCAAATACAGAAACTTTAGGAACTCAACTTTACGAAGGACAATTCCAAGCATGAAGTTTAGCATTGGGTGCAATATGTTTAATGATTGTTTTAGTTGCTAATTTAATTTACATTATTACTGCAACAAAAGCATTAACACTTCTAAAAAACAAAACCAAAGCATATTTTGCAAAGAAATCAGGTAAACAAAATTAAGGAATTTCTAAAACGTAATTTAAAACGTTTTGTAACATTCATAGTATTTCTATCTATTTTACTTATTGCAATTTTATCTTTTGGTTTTAAAGCTAAACACCCATATTCACCAAGTCTTTATAACTATGGTTCTTACTTGAAAAAAGACATCATTGACAAAGTTAAGAGTCGTGGATATAATTACAAAGTATTCAACGACATAAATGATTTTACTGTTGCTTTAAATAATGGAAAAGCAGCAGGTGGAGTTGGAAGCGATTTTCAAGCAGCCCAACTAATAATTGAAAATCGTTTGAAAAAATTTAATTTTGCCAATGTTTTCAACACAAATGATTCAAAACCTTTGATTGAACAGTTGGCAAATGTCTATCGTCCAAGTGTAATTGAACACTTGAAAGAATATGATCAAATGATTTTTGACCTCATTGCAGCTAATGACGAATACAAAGCTAAAAGAATTTTAGATCCTGTTTCGAAGAAAATGGTTGCATATGATGTTGACAGAAATGGAAAAGAAGACCATTTCTGAGAATACATAATTCCTTACTACACTCAAGACAAGGTTATTGCTTATAGTATTGATTATGAAAATCGACCTTACCTAAAACTTTCGGCCGAACAAAAACAAAAATTGATTGACGAAGGTTTATATGATGAAGAAAATGAATCAATTATTTTTAAAGACCTTTCTTGAACTGGGATAATGGAAACACTAAAAAAATTCAATTACAGAGTTTTTGCATGAAATAATGCATACTACGACAATATGATGATCGGTGCTTTTTATGAAAATGATAAAGGCGAAAAACAGTGAGTAGTTAATAACAAATTAAAACCTTTTAATGAGGATAACTATCTAGAAGCGATAAAAGGTTTTGAAGAATATGTAAAAGCAGCATCAGGATACTCACTTAGAGATACAAAGCACAACTTTTTAATTGGTGATGGATTAGAACTAGCAAATAATCTTATTGAGCCAAAAGAAGGACGTGCTGATGTTGCTGTTATGTATAACGGTGATGCAATTGATGCTTACTATTCGGCTGACAATTTTAGTTCTTTAAAAGAAGAAGGATTGGTAAGATACGTAAGACCTAAGGATAATTTCTTACTAATGGATGGCTGAATTCAAGCAAATGTGATGACTGATGATGAATCTATCAAATTAGAAAAAACTATTGGTGAATATGTTTTTGGCAACATTGATGCCCAACAATCATCTCAGTCTAGAGTTTTAGACCTTGAACAAAGTTACATTAACACTTTGAAAAATCTTCTTATTTCTAATTCTGAAATAAATGAAGAGATTAAAGAAGAATTAGAAAAAATAAAGGACGAAGACAGCTCATTGTATGAAACCAGTATGCAAATTTTAAATATTTTAAAAGAAGATAAAGAGCAATTTTCACAGCAAGACATTGACAAAATTTTTGGATTGCACATGGAAAATGAAGATGCTTTATCTGATTATTTTGCTGAAGCATTTACAGATGATAACATTGCGGTTGAAGTAGAAAACTTTGACTACATCAACTACACTCCAGCTAATCAAGGAATTTTTGCTTTCATTGAAAAATGATATTTCGGTAGTGACGAAGTTGCTAAGTCAATGTACATTCAACCAGAGCAAAGTGATGATTACAAAGTGTTTCTATATCAAATCATCAATCGAAAATTGCGAACAGCAATAAGCTTACAATACTTTAAGATCACAAAATCATAGAAACTGGCAATGCCAGTTTTTTATTTGCTGAAAATAACCTCTCAATATTTTTTTGTTTCTTCCGTTATTTCAATGCAAGCCTTAACGATTTTTGTAAAGTTAACATCTTCAGTGAAAGATATTTTTGCTTCAAAAAGGTTTAAATCGACTGGTTTTATTCACAAAATCTTTGCTTTTCAAAGTTTATTGTTTATTTTCAAGTTAATAGTTTGATTAAAATCAAATTCATGATTTGTCAAATTTTGGAACTGAATAATATTTTGTCTTTCATCGAAATTAATGATTTTGAGTTCTTGTTTTACTTTCATTTTTCAAGTTGTTAAAACAAACATAATGGCAAAAATTACAATAAGGCTTATTATCAAGATTAATAATTCTCATTTTTTAAGCTTTAAATTCATCAAAATTCACCACCTTTGCTTTCTCAAAAATATATTTTTGCGAGTGTGAAACTTCAATGACTATTTTTTTACTCAAAAGTTTTTGTAGGAAAGGTTTTAATTTTTCAAAAATGTTTAAGTCAATATTCTCAAAGCATTCGTCTAAGAGCACAACTTCATTCTCATTAGCAAATAACTTCAAAAGCTGGATGAATTGTTTTTGTCCTGCTGAAAAATTTTCACCATTCAAAACTATTTGGTCCGCAAGAGATAACTTAAAGTAGTCAAAAAATTCTTGAAGATTGTATTCAATAAAACTTTGTTCGAATCTAGATTTAAGAACAGGATTATTTTGATGAATATTGTTAGCAATTGTATTGTTGAAAAGTGATTGCGATGAATTGATATAACTTATTTTTGTTCTAAGAAATGATGTATCTAAATTCTGAATATCAACGCCATCAAACAAAATGGAGCCATGATAGTCAAAGAAATTTAACAAAAGCTTAAGAAATGTACTTTTTCCACACCCATTTTTACCTATTAAGTGATTTTGAGCTTTTAATTCTAAGTTACCTATTTTGAATAGATGATTATATTCACTATATCCAAAAGCTAAATTTTCGATAGTAATATTTTTGATTTCAACTTTCTGATTAAAGTATTTATTATCAATTTCCAAATTTATATGGTTAAAGCTATTTCACAATTTACTAGCTTGCATAAAGTTTGAATATTGAGCAATATTGTTTGCTAGCAGCTTAGCAGGATTAATTAAAAAGTTGTAATAACTGACCAAAATTAAGAAATCACCAACATTTTTATTGTCATTTTGAGAATATCAAAACAAATAAATTATTAAAACAGGACAAATAGCAAGAATAACGTCTGATAATGTAGCAAAAAGTGAATTTAAATAAAAAAACTTATTTGTTGCTTTTATTTGATTCTCAGTATTTTTTGTATTAGTTTGGAAGATGAAATTAGGCACATTTTGCATTCTAGTTTGTTGAAAATTATTAATAACAAACAGAGTATCAGAAACAACTTCACTGTTCTTTATCAAAAGCTCTTGCCATGGTTTTTTTCGCATGTAATTAGCCAAAATGTTAACTAAAAACAAAAAACTTATTGCACAAACAATGAGAAGTGTGATTTTGAAATTGATTGTGACTAGAAAAAATCCTGATAGTACAATGAAAGCGAAATTAGCAAAAGTTTGAAGGCTAAGAGATGCTCGATACGAAGCTAAAAACTCAAAAGAACTATAAATTTTGATCAAATCTTGCTGGCTATATTTTTGTATTTGATGTACCCTTCCATACAGCAATTTATGATTGAATATTTTTTGATACTGGAAAAGATAAAAATTCACTATTTTTCTTGTGCAAAATTCATTAATAGTTGAAAACGATATTTTCAGTAAGCTGCAAAAACCCAAAATGATTAAAAAATGCAAAAAGTAGGAATCTCTTGTTTCTTTAAGAGCACTGTTTAAAAGATATTTACTTATTTGTGAAGCAAGAATTGACAACCCAAATACCAATAAACTCATAATTGAATTTAGAAATGTGTATTTATAAGTAGTTTGGAAATAAGTTACACTGTTTTCTTGATATGAGTTTTGTTCACAACTAGTTTTGGTGACATCAATGATTATTGAAGCATATTGTTGTTGCAATGTTTCTAACTTCATTTTTAACTTACCAATAGCAGGATCGAAAATAACAACATAATCATCTGTCTTTTTTGTAACTACAACAGTGTGCAATAAATTTTGCTTTGCAAGGACAATAATTATTGGATGCTCTAATTTTAGATTAACAAAACTATTTCACTCACCTTGCGTAATCTTAAAATCTAAGCCAAACTGCTTAGCTTTATGTTTGAGTTCCAAAAGATTTATTCCTTTTTCTTCATAATTTGTGGCTTGTTGCATGCTTTCAATATTCAAACTCTTTTTATACCAGTATTTATACAGTTTACTTAAACACAATAAACCACAATCTCTTGTTTTTTGTTGTAATTGTTCCATCTACTCATTAAAGTAAAAAAACAGCAAAAAAAAAAAAAAAAACTGAGAAAATAAAATTTCCCAGTCTTAGAATTGTGAAGCAAGTTTTTCAATTTCGTTTTGGTGCATGGCAACAACTTCTTGCGCTGATTTGGTTGCTAGTTCACCAACTTTTGTTCCGTCAATTAAAAAACTTTCATTCAGTTCTGCATAAACAAACTTAAACGTTCCTTCAAGATATTTAACATGGTTTCCTCATTCATATCATCCCAATGGAGCACCTTGAGTTGCTAAGATTTGAACTTTTAGATGATCTAACAGCCCGACAGCGTCTCCTTTTTTTGAATATTTGTAACTAAATGTTTTATTCGCTACTAAAACTCTATCTAAATAATTTTTTAATGTTGCAGGAATGTTGAAATTATACATTGGAGCTGTTATAACTACTTTATTAACACTTTTTAATTGATTAATTAGTTCATCACTTTCTGAACCAAAGAATTGAACAAAATTTTGCTTGTTTAAACTTTGTTTAGCAGCTTCTAATTCATTTAAATCTAAATATTGCACTTCATCTTGAGGATTTAGTTGTTGATATTTGTTTACAAAAACCTTAGCCATTTGGTTAGTAATTGATTTTTGTCCGTTTACTGAAGATAAAATAACTAATACTTTATTCATTTTCATCCTTTCTCTTCATTAGAATTGTATGGCATAAAAACCAAAAATGCCAAAAAGGAATTAAAAAAGTGGCCTTTTGCCACTTTTTGGTGATTTAACATATGGTGCAAGCGAAGGGAATCGAACCCTCACAGTCAGCTTGGAAGGCTGAAGTTCTACCATTAAACTACACTCGCATTTGCTTGTTGCTTTAATATTATACATAAAATTTTTTCTTTTGCAAATAATTTTATTTTTTTAAAGCAACAGCTAGTCTGAAAACACAATTCATTATATAACAAAAAACCTAATTTCTTTTATTTTGAGTTTTTGACTTTTTGTCGCCTAGCATTTTTTGGTTACATATTATATAATTTTAAAGCTATTATGAAACTATATTCATAATCCCTAAAGGAGAAACTATGTATCGCAAAATTGATTTAAAAGATAACGAAATTGCTGAATTAATTAATAAGGAATTGCAACGTCAAGAAACTAATATTGAACTTATTGCTTCTGAAAATTATGTGTCTGATGATGTTATGAAAGCAGCAGGATCTTGCTTGACTAATAAATATGCCGAAGGTTATCCAGGTGCAAGATATTATGATGGTTGCGAATACGTTGATCAAATTGAACAGCTTGCTATTGATCGTGCTTGTCAATTATTTAATTGTGCATATGCAAATGTACAACCATATTCAGGTTCTGTTGCTAATGCCGCAATTTACATGGCCTTATTGGAACCAAATGATCGTGTTTTAGGTTTGCAGCTTTCATCGGGAGGACATTTAACTCACGGATTCAAAATTTCTTTTAGTGGTAAATTTTATGAACCACACTTTTACACAGTTAATGAAGATGGAATTCTGGACTACGATGAAATTGAAAGAATAGCTTTAGAAGTAAAACCAAAAATGATTATTACAGGATATAGTGCTTACTCACAAATTATTGACTTTAAGCGTTTTGGTGAAATTGCTAAAAAAGTTGGTGCTTATTTACTTGCCGATGTAAGTCACATTGCCGGATTAATTGTTGCCGGAGTTCACCCTTCTCCTTTTCCTTATGCTGATGTTGTAATGACTACCACTCACAAAACATTACGAGGAACACGGGGAGCAATGATTTTAACTAATGACGAAGAATTGGCTAAAAAAATTAATCGCTCAGTTTTCCCAGGATATCAAGGTGGACCTTTATTGCATCAAATCGCAGCCAAAGCAGTTGCTTTTAGAGAAGCACTAAGTCCTGCTTTCAGTAGTTATGCTAACCAAATTATTCTTAATGCCAATGTTTTTTGTCGTGCTTTTATGTCAAAAGGTGTCAAAGTTGTTTCTGGTCTTACCCAAAACCACCTATTTATTATTGATACAAAAACTTCTTACAATTTAACTGGAAAACAAGCAGCTGACATCCTTTCT
Organism: Mycoplasma sp. 1573; assembly: GCF_053851775.1. Classification (NCBI taxonomy): domain Bacteria; kingdom Bacillati; phylum Mycoplasmatota; class Mollicutes; order Mycoplasmatales; family Mycoplasmataceae; genus Mycoplasma; species Mycoplasma sp. 1573. The sequence continues at coordinate 372,780 of NZ_JBSQBG010000001.1, forward strand.
TCAATTTCAATTACTGCCAATAAAAACGCTATTCCTTTCGATAGTGAAAAACCAACAGTTACTAGTGGTATAAGACTGGGTGTTGCAGCTATGACATCACGCGGATTTGAAGAAAATGAATTCGTTACTATTGCCAATTTAATTCACAAAGCACTAAGTGAGCCTGATAATGTTGCTTTACATCAAATCATTAAAAAAGAAGTTTTAAAACTTTCAAGCCAATTTCCAATCAAAAAAACTTACTAACATGTTTTTCAAAATAAATAAAGCAAAAGGTGTGTCAAGTTTTAAAGCAATTAGAGATTTTGCTAAACAAAACAACATTCAAAAAATTGGTCACTGTGGAACCTTAGACCCTTTAGCAACTGGTCTATTGATTGTTGCAACTGATCAAGATACAAAACTCTTAAATTACATCCTAAGTCAAGACAAACGCTATATTTGTACAATGCGACTTTTTCGCCACAGTGCATCTTGGGATAGTGACTCCATTGTCAGCATTTTAGAATGAAAAGAAATTTCTCATAATCAATTAGAACGAGCTTTCGAGCAAATTAAAAACTCAGAAGAACAAATACCTCCAGTTTTCAGCGCCAAAAAAATTAATGGTGTGCGAGCTTATGAACTAGCGCGTAAAAATATAGATGTTAGTCTAAAACCAAACAAGATTAAAATTCATGAACTAAAAATTCTTAACTATGACTTAGAAAATGATGAAGTTACATTCGAAGCTTTTGTTTCGAAAGGTACTTATATTCGCTCGATTGTGCATGATGTTGCTTTGCTTTTAAATACTGATGCAATTATGGTTGATTTAAAACGTACTCAGGTCGGAAATGTACTTTTAGATGAGCAAAGAAAAGTTAGCGAAATTGACAATATTGAGCAATTATTTGGTATAAATATAGTTACCCTAAACAAGGATGAATTAAAAACACTTTTCAAAGAGCGCGTGGTAAGAAAAAAATACAATCTACCAAACGCTAATTACTTATTAAAACATAATAATAATTTTTTAGGAATAGTGCAAATATTTGATGATCAATTAAAAGTCATCAAAATTTTTTGACCCCTACTAGAAGCTATTATTAGGGAGGAATAATGAAAAAATTCAAATTAGTAGCCTTTGATATTGATGGTACTATTCTACCATTTGAAGATGGTAAAAAAAACAATGACTTAAGTCAAGTTATTGTGCAAATGTTTAAAAAATTAAAAGATGCTGGATACATTACAGTTCTATGTACCGGAAGAGACATTTTTACTGTTGGTAACAGAATTGAGACTCCTAATGTTGATTATTTCATTGGAGCTAATGGTTCATTTATTATTGACTTAAAAACTAATGAATACTTATTTGAAAAATCAATTTCTTATCAAGATTACAAAGTATTTTTAGAAGCAACTCAAGCTCGTAATTTACCTTTTACTTTTGTTGGTAAACAAAAAGGATACTACAACAATCTTTTTGACATTAACCACTGATTCTATGAACCTTTCAAAAAAGATTTCTATGACATTAGTGAATATAATGAAAATTCTACTGATACAAACTATTTAATTACTGTAAATTCAGATGCTAGCCGTGAACTTAAAGAATTTTATGATGATCTTTTTGCTAAAAATAATTTAGACATGTGAGTTTTAGCAGAATGAACTAATGGGGTTTTCATTTCAGCAAGAGATGTTAACAAGGCTAGAGGACTAGAAATTCTTTGTGAAAAACTAAATATTAAACTAGATGAAGTTATAGCTTTTGGTGATTCTTCAAATGATGTTGAAATGTTAAGCGAAGTTGGACTAGGTGTTGCAATGGGTAATGCCGAAGAAGAACTTAAAGAAGTAGCTGATGATGTTTGTGGTGATGTAAGTGACCACGGAGCATACAATTACTTACTAGAAAAAGGATTTATTAAATAATTATGAAAGTTTATAATTGGCCAGTTGACAAAACTTTTGAAAATCAAAAAATTGCTATTTTAGGAAGTTTTGAAACTTTGCACTTAGGTCATTATGAACTATTCAAAATCGCTAAAAATTTAAAAGCTCAAAATCCTGAAAAAGAAATTGTTTGCTTTTTGTTTGATAACAAACATCAGCAAAAAGCGAAAATGTTCCAAATCAAGACGCGTTTATATACTTTATATAATATAGGTATAGACGAAGCTGTTATTATTCACTTTGACCAAGATTTTCGTAATCTTTCTGCCCAAACATTTATTGATAAATTGAAAGCAATGAATGTCAGTGATATAGTTTGTGGCCAAGATTTTCGTTTTGGTTTCAATCGCTTAGGTAATGTTGATGCTTTAAAAGCTAACTTTAATTGCCAGATTGCTAGTCTTAAAAAAATTAATGGCATGAAAATAGCTTCTTCAACAATTAGACAAATCATTGAGGATGGTTCAATCGAGTTACTAAATACTTTGCTAATTGAAAAGTATGCTTTTATTATTGAATTAAATACTGATGATTATTCTTTTGAATGACCTAACAATTTAGAAAAAATACATGCCGGAACTTATTTGGCCAATGTAGTAATTGAAAATGTTGAATATCATGCAATTGTCAAAATTGGTTTAGAAAAAAATGAAATCGTTTTTCTAGACCTTAAAAAACAATATTTGCCCAAAGTCGAAACTTTTGTTGAAATTCTTAAACAATTAAGATTTATTAATCACATGGCGGATGACAAAGTTTTCAAAGACGAAATAAAACAAGCCTTTAAATTTTTTAGTATAATGTAGTGCATCAATAATACATTAATTTATTGCTCGGTTGTAAAGTAAATTTATTGCTGGGTTGTAAAGGAGAAAATATGGTAGACAAAAACACCAGACTTGAATTAATTAAAAAATTCGGAAAAAACGATAAAGACACAGGTTCAGCAGCAGTTCAAATTGCTTTATTAACAGCTGACATTGAAAGTTTAAAAGTTCATTTCCAAAACAACAAAAAAGATTTACACTCAATGCGTGGATTTATGGCAAAAGTTAACCAACGTAAATCATTATTAGCTTATTTAAAAAGAACTAACTATAACGAATACCTAAACTTAATTCAAGAACTAAACATTCGTAAATAAAATCTCGCTGAGATTTTATTTTTTTTATTTTTTTAATGTATAATTAGAAAGCAATTTTTAGCAAGTTCAAACAAGTTGATAAACAATTAAAAAATAATTTATTTTTTTTAAAACAAACAACAAATTATGCTATAATTGTTTTTGTAGACCTTGAGAGTTCTACAAGAAAATAGTTCTTTGAAAACTGGATATAAATACCATAATCGTCAATTTTTTTATAAGAGTTTGATCCTGGCTCAGGATGAACGCTGGCTGTGTGCCTAATACATGCATGTCGAACGAAGTAGCTTGCTACTTAGTGGCGAATGGGTGAGTAACACGTGCTTAATCTACCTTTCAGATTGGGATAACAGTTGGAAACGATTGCTAATACCGGATACGTGACAAATTCGCATGAAATTGTCATAAAAGGAGCATTTGCTTCACTGGAAGATGAGAGCGCGGAACATTAGTTAGTTGGTAGGGTAATGGCCTACCAAGACGATGATGTTTAGCCGGGTTGAGAAACTGACCGGCCACACTGGGACTGAGATACGGCCCAGACTCCTACGGGAGGCAGCAGTAGGGAATATTCCACAATGGGCGAAAGCCTGATGGAGCGACACAGCGTGCACGATGACGGCCCTCGGGTTGTAAAGTGCTGTTATTAGGAAAGAAAACTCAGCGGAGGAAATGCCGCTGAGCTGACGGTACCTGATCAGAAAGCGATGGCTAACTATGTGCCAGCAG
>NZ_JBSQBG010000002.1:0-333978 GCF_053851775.1 Mycoplasma sp. 1573
AATAGTTTAATTCTATATGTTGATTAGTCTTTCTATTCAGTTTTCAGAGATCTAGGAAAGCCCTTTTTGGGCTTTTTTATTTATCTTTTTAGTACAATATATGAATATGAAACAAATCACTAAACAAAGCAAAAACTATCATATTAAAGACATCACTAAGGCTTTGCAATTGCTACTTTTTTATTTTTTGATTGTAGCTATCTTTGCTTTATTTATGATGATGGGAAAATATATAAACAACGATCAATACTTCAAGAATAAGTTAGTTATTTCGTATTGATTAATTGCTGTAATATTAGTTAGTCTTTGTTGTGCAACTTATGATTTTATAAATTATAAAAAAGGTTGAGTAGCAATTAAAATATTTGCTTGGTTTAGTCTTGTTTTGTATATTTTAGCCTCGGTAATATTTGTCATTATTGTTTAAGAAAAGGCTAAAAAATCGTTTTGTAAAAAAATCGTTTTTTGTTATAATTAATAAGCAACTACGACTGTGATACATAAGGTTGTAATACTCCGAGCTTAGTTGTTCTTCTCGGAGATTAGTTTTTATGTGGAGTCAGTTCAAAATTAATGAACAAGGAGAACAAATGAAATTACAAATCAAAGTTAAATCATTCGAACATGCTTTAGTTGACCAAGCTAGTGTGAAAATTGTTGAATTAGCTAAAAGCGAGAAAGCTAATGTAAGTGGACCAATTCCATTGCCAACAAGAAAAGAAATCATCACTATCTTGCGTTCAGTTCACGTTAACAAAAAATCACGTGAACAGTTCGAATCAAGAACTCACAAACGTTTAATCATTATTGATAACGTAAGTGAAAAACTAGCTGATAGATTCAAATCTTTAGAATTGCCAGCTGGAGTTGAATTAAGTATCAAATCTGTTAAGTAATTAACAGTTTGTTTTTATTTTATATATGCGCCCGTGCGTACATATAAATATCAATTTCAATAACAAAATGAAAGGATCAAGATGAAAGGAATCTTAGGAAGAAAAGTTGGGATGACTCAATTATTCACAGCTGAAGGTAATGCAATTCCTGTTACTGTGATTGAAGTTAAACCAAATGTTGTTACTAAAGTTCTAACAGCTGATAAAGACGGTTATGTTGCTGTGCAATTAGCTGTTGAAGACAAAAAACAATCAAGAATCAAAAAACCTGAAGTTAATAGATTCGCTGCAGCCAACACAACACCTAAGCGCTTCGTAAAAGAAATTCGTAACATGTCAGGTTACGAATTAGGGCAAATGGTTGATGTAACTATTTTTGAAGCAGGAGAAGTCGTTGACGTACAAGCAACTTCTAAAGGAAAAGGGTTTGCAGGAACCATTAAACGTCACAATCAAAAAATCGGACCTAAGTCTCACGGGGGAGGGGGAGGAAGCAAACCTATCCGTCAAACTGGATCAATCGGGGACATTTCTGGAAACCGTGTTGTTAAAGGAATGACCATGCCAGGTCACTTAGGAAACGTTAAAACTACTGTACAAAACTTAGAAGTTGTTGCTACTGATAAAGAAAACAACTTAATCATTATTAAAGGTTCAGTACCAGGACCAAACAAAGGATTTGTAACAGTTAAACAAAATGCAAAACATATTGCTAAAAGACCAGCTATTGAATTAGTTGATCTAAAAGTTGCAATTGCTAAAAATGAACTATTCGAAGAAGCTAAAAAATATGGTGTGGTATTAGAATCATCAATGTCACTAGATGAAATGAAACAACTATTAGAAGAAGCAAAACAAAAAGCTGAAGAAGCTAAAGAACAAGAACAAGAGGTTTAATAATGGCAGAAAACAAAAAAGCTACAACTAAAAAAGAAGCTAAACCAGCTGTTGATGTTGTTAAAACACAATCTCAAAGTCTAAAATTTGCTTCAGATAAATTACCACAAAGATTATTCGGATTAGAAGAAGTTCACGCACAAGCAATTTTCGACACTATTTTAAGTGATCGTGCTTCAAGAAGATTTTCAACTCACAAAGTTAAAAATCGTGGAGAAGTTTCAGGGACAGGTAAAAAACCTTGAAGACAAAAAGGAACTGGTCGTGCACGTGCAGGATCAATGCGTTCACCAATTTGAGTAGGTGGGGGAAGAGCATTTGGACCTACCACAGCTAAAAACTACTCATTAAAAGTAAACAAAAAAGTTCGTGCTCTAGCAGTTAAAAGTGCTTTAAGCCAATTAGCTCAAGCACAACAAGTTTTTGTTCACGAATACAAACTTGCAAAACCTTCAACTAAAGAACTAGTTAGTCAATTAAAGGCAACGGGTCTAGCTGATGTTAAAAACGTTTTATTAGTAACTAGTGATGAAAATGTTTTCCTATCAGCAAGAAACTTACAAAACGTAGTTACTGTTAAAGTAAGCTCACTAAGCGTTGAAAGACTATTAGCAGCTGATGTGATGGTAATTAGTGAAAACGATGTAAAAGTATTAGAAGGGTTGGTTAAATAATGAACGTTAATGATGTAATTAAATATCCAATTTTAACTGAAAAAAGCTACAACCAAATGTCAGACAATATTTACACATTTGCAGTAGATCGTCGTACAAACAAAGTTGAAGTAAGAAAAGCTGTTGAATTCATTTTTGACGTTAAAGTAGCAAGTGTTAACATTCTAACAGTTGCTGCCAAACCAAAAAGACTAGGACGTTTTGCAGGATACACAAACAAATACAAAAAAGCTTTAGTATATCTACAAGATGGATACAGCATCAATTTCTTCCCAGAAGAATCTAAAGCTGAAGAAAAAGAAGAAACTGCAGCACAAACAGAAGTTGCAGAAAACAAAAAAGACGCTAAAGCAGTAGAAGCAAAAGTTGCTGAAAAATTAGCTAAAAAAGCTGCTAAATAATTTATCTTGCTAACCATAAGATAAGTTTTAAAACAGAATTAATCACCTAAAAGACAAAATCTCATTATTTTTAGGTCAATCATTAAAGGAGAATACGATGGCTATTAAACATTACAAGCCAACCTCTAATGGTCGTAGACACATGACATCGTTAGATTACAAGAAAAATCTAACTGGTCATGCTCCTGAAAAATCTCTACTAGTTACTTTAAAAAAACATGCTGGTAGAAATAATCGGGGAGTTATAACAACTCGTCACCACGGAGGTGGAACTAAACGTAAATATCGTATTATCGATTTCAAACGTAACAAAGATGGAATCGAAGGAATTGTTAAAACAATCGAATACGATCCAAACCGTAGTGCAAACATTTCATTAGTTGTTTATCGTGATGGAGAAAAACGTTACATCCTTCACCCTAAAGGACTAAGTGTTGGAAGTGTTGTTGTTTCAGGAGACAGTGCTGACATTAAAGTTGGAAACAGCTTGGCACTAAAAAACATTCCTGAAGGTACATTCGTTCACAACATCGAATTACAGCCTAAACAAGGGGGAATTATTGCCCGTAGTGCTGGAACAAGCGCCCAAATTTTAGGTAAAGATGAAGAAGGTAAATATATTATTCTAAGACTAAAAAGTGGTGAAGTACGTAAAGTTCTTGGAGAATGTCGTGCAACTATTGGAGTTGTCGGAAATGAAGAACACTTATTAGTAAATATCGGAAAAGCAGGACGTAACCGTCACCTTGGAATTCGTCCAACAGTACGTGGGTCAGCAATGAACCCTAACGATCACCCACATGGAGGGGGAGAAGGGCGTCAACCAATCGGACGTAAAGCTCCACTTACACCATGAGGTAAAAAAGCTCTTGGAGTTAAAACTCGTTCAACTAAGAAAGCTTCAAACAAGTTGATTATAAGAAGAAGAAAGGCAAGTAAATAATGGCTAGATCACTAAAAAAAGGTCCATTTGTTGATGACCATTTAATGAAAAAAGTTGTTGCTATTCTAGAAAACAAAGCACCAAAACGTCCAATTAAAACTTGAAGTCGTCGTTCAACAATCTTCCCAGAATTTGTTGGATTAACATTCCAAGTTCACAATGGAAAAGTTTTCAACGATGTTTTCGTAACAGCTGACATGGTCGGACATAAATTAGGAGAATTCTCACCAACCCGTACATACACAGGACATGGTGCAGATAAAGGGAAGAAGAAATAATGAAATCAGCAAACGCAAGTGTTAAAACACAAAGAATTTCTGCTCGTAAAGCCCGTCTAGTTGCTGACTTAATTCGTAACAAATCAACTCAAGAAGCTATCGCTATTCTAAAAACTACTAATAAAAAAGCTACTTACATTCTTTTAAAACTTCTAAAAAGTGCTATCGCTAATGCAACCAACAACCACGGTCTAAATGCTGATAAGTTATACATTTCAAAACTACTTGTAAATGAAGGTCCAACTTTAAAACGTTACCAACCTCACTCACAAGGTAGAGCATATCCAATCTTAAAGAGAACAAGCTACTTCTTTATTGAAGTAAGTGAATATTAATTAAGGAGAGTTTACTATGGGACAAAAAGTTAATCCAAATGGTTTTAGATACGGAATTACTAAAGACCACAACTCAACTTGATATGCTGACAAAGCACAATATGCTGCTAACTTATTACAAGACCAAGCAATTTACCGTTTCTTCAATAAATTAGTTCGTAACTACCAAATTGGAAATGTACAAATTAAAAGAGACAACAAAGAACACATTTCAGTATTATTGCACACAGCAAAACCAGGTGTTGTTTTAGGGACAAACGGAGACAACATTAAACAACTTACTGCTGATTTGAAAAAAGCGTTAAGAAATAAAAATTTAAATGTCAACATTGAAGTTGTTGAACTTAAAAAACCAGATTTAAATGCTAAATTACTAGCAGAACAAATCGCTGTTAAATTAGAAAACCGTGGAAGCTTTAGACTAGCTCAAAAACAAGCTATCAAGGCTGCTATGAAAGCTGGAGCTAAAGGTGTTAAAACTGCAGTTTCAGGACGTCTAAATGGAGTTGACATGGCTCGTAAAGAGGGATACAACGAAGGTGAAATGAAACTTCACACCCTTCGTCAAGATGTTGACTATGCAACAGCAACAGCTCGTACAACATATGGAGCACTAGGAATTAAAGTTTGAGTATCATTGGGAGAAAAATTAGAAAAAGGAGCTAACGATGTTACAACCAAAAAGAACTAAACACCGTAAAATGTTCCGTATCCGTCACGACAAAACCAAAGCATTTCGTGGAAACAAAGTAAGTTTTGGAGAATACGGATTGCAAGCTAAAACTTCTGCTTGAGTTTCAGCTCGTCAAATTGAAGCAGCCCGTATCGCTATTACCCGTAAAATGGGACGTGAAGGACAAGTTTGAATTAGAATTTTCCCACATATGTCAAAAACTTCTAAACCTATTGGAGTTCGTATGGGATCAGGAAAAGGATCTCCAGATCAATGACTAGCAGTTGTTAAAGAAGACACAATGATGTTTGAAGTTAAAGGTGTTAAAGAAGAAATTGCTCTAGAAGCACTACGTCTAGGTGGACACAAACTACCAGTTAAAGTAAAAATTGTTAAACGTGAAGAAACAGAAGGAGAAAACTAATGGAATTCAAAGATTTTCAAGCTAAAAGTGTTGAAGAACTAGAAAAATTAGTAGCTGACTACAAAGCTAACTTATTCACTCTTCGTTTCAAATCAAAAACTGGACAATTAGAACAAAACCACAAAATCAGAGAAGTTAAAAAAGATATCGCAAGAGCACTAACAGCATTAAATGAAAAAAAATCAAAGGAAGTTAAATAATGGAAAGATCAAACAACCGTAAAGTTTTAACTGGAAAAGTTGTTTCAACCAAAAATGATAAAACCATTATCGTTTTAGTAGAAACATATGTAAAACACCCAATTTACCAAAAACGTTTCAAAAAATCAAAACGTTTTGCAGTACATGATGAAAACAACCAAGCAAATTTAAATGATGTAGTTAGAATTCAAGAAACTCGTCCACTTTCAAAAACCAAACATTTCCGTCTAGTTGCAATTAAAGAAAAAGCTCTAGTGGGAGAAAACTAATGTTACAAGAATTATCAAGAGTTGTAGTAGCTGATAACTCAGGTGCTAAAGAAGTCGGAATTATTCGTAACTTAGGAGGAAGTGTTAAGAAATTTGCAAACATTGGTGATGTTGTTATCTGTTCTGTTAAAAAAGCTCTTCCAAACGGAATCGTTAAAGAAGGACAAATCGTTAAAGCTGTTGTTGTAAGAACTAAATACGGAATTCAACGTAAAAACGGTTCAAACATTCGTTTTGATGATAATGCTGTAGTAATCATTAAAGAAGATAAAAACCCACGTGGAACTCGTGTTTTCGGACCAGTAGCGCGTGAACTTCGTGATAAAGGATACTTAAAAATCGTTTCATTAGCACCGGAGGTACTATAATGGCTAGTCAAAAAATTCGTAAAAATGACACAGTTGTAGTTATCAGTGGAGCTCAAAAAGGTAAAGTATCAACCGTTCTAGCAATCGATCCAGTTAAACAATTAGTTACTTTAAAAGACGTTAACAAGAAAACTAAACACCACAAACCAAGCCAACAAAAAAATGAAGGTGGAATTGAAATTAAAGAATTCCCTATCCACATTTCAAATGTTGCTATTCTAGTTAAAAAAGGAACAGCAACAACCCCAGCAACATATTCAAGAGTAGGATTTAAAGTTGATAAAAACGGTAAAAAAGAAAGAATTGTTGTGAAAACTCAAAAAGCTATCTAATTAAGGAGACATTATGAATAAATTACAAAAACACTATAATGATGTAACCAAAGCTGAACTTAAACAACAATTCAACTACAAATCAGATATGCAAATCCCACGTATTGAAAAAATCGTTTTAAACATGACTGCTGGAAATGAAGTTTCAAACTCAAAAGCAATTGAAGAAGTTATGAATGAACTTGCTTTAATCGCAGGACAAAAACCATACCAAACCACAGCTAAAAAATCATTAGCTTCTTGAAAATTACGTGCTGGTATGCCAATGGGAGGAAAAGTTACTTTAAGAAGAGAAAGGATGTGATCATTCTTAGCAAAACTAATTGAAGTAGCACTACCTCGGGTACGTGATTTCCACGGTACAAATCCAAAAAGCTTCGATGGTAATGGAAACTATGCAATCGGAGTTAAAGAAGAAATTATCTTCCCAGAAATTAGTTTCGATAAAATCCGTAAACTAAAAGGACTAGATGTTCTAATCGTTACAAGTGCTAAAAATGACAAAGAAGCTTACGCTTTACTAAAAAGTTTAGGAATGCCTTTTGCGAAGGCTGAATAAGGAGTAATTAATGGCAAAAAAATCATTAAAAGTTAAAGCTAAAAAGACTCCAAAATTCTCAACCCGTTTCTATACACGTTGTGAATTATGTGGACGTCCACATGCAGTTTTAAGAAAATACAAAATCTGTAGAATTTGCTTCCGTACATTAGCTCACGAAGGTAAATTACCAGGAATTAAGAAAGCGAGTTGATAATATATGGCTATTATTATTGATCCAATTGCGGACATGTTTGTTCGTATCAAAAACGCTAATGCTCGTAAACACCGTGAAGTAGTTGTTCCTCACTCAAACAAAAAAGTAAAAATCCTTGAAATCTTTAAAAACGAAGGATACATTGCTGATTTTAAAGAAGTTGAAAAAGATAACCATAAAGCAATTTCAATTTCACTAAAATACAAGGGATACACCGGTTCACAACCAGTTATTAGTGGACTTAAAAAAGTTTCAAAACCAGGACTAAAAGTTTATGCATCAGCTAAAAACTTACCTAAAGTTCTTTCAGGATTTGGAACTGCAATTATTTCAACATCACAAGGACTAATGACCGATAAAGAAGCAAGAAAGGCAAATGTTGGTGGTGAAGTTATCGCCTACATTTGATAGGAATTAAGAATGTCTCGTGTCGGAAAAAGAGTTTTAAATATCCCAGCAAACGTTGAAGTTAAAATCGAAAAATCATTCATTGAAGTTAAAGGACCAAAAGGAACACTAAGCTTTCAATTCTCAGATTTAATTGAAATTAAAAACGAAAACAACCAAATTACTACACACCGCCTAAACGAAGAAAAAAGCACCAAACAATTACACGGAACAACCAACTCTTTAATTAGTGGAATGCTAAAAGGAGTTAGTGAAGGATTTAAAAAAGAAATCGAAATTAAAGGGGTTGGATATAAAGCAACTCAAAAAGGTAACCAAATTGAAGTTATCGCCGGTTACTCACACCCAGTTTTAGTAGACATTCCTGCTAACTTAAAAGTAAGTCTACCAAAACCAACAAACATTGTTATTGAAGGAATTGATAAACAAGCTGTTGGTCAATTCGCAGCAGTTCTACGTGACATTCGTCGTCCAAGCGTTTACTCAGGAAAAGGAATTATGTACAAAGACGAAGTTATTCGTCGTAAAGAAGGAAAAAAAGCTTCTAAATAATCGAAGCTAGAAAGGTTAGACAAATATGCAAAAATCAAGAAATGACAGACGTAAAGTAAAACACTTAAAAATCCGTCAACACTTAAGTGGAACAGCTTCAGTTCCTCGTGTATCTGTTTACAAATCTTTACATAATTTCTATGCACAATTAATTAATGACGAAAACCACACCACACTAGCAGCTGCTTCAACCAAAGATTTACCACAACATGCTAATAATATTGATGCGGTAAAACAAGTAGCAAAATTATTTGCTAAAAAATTACACGAACTAAAAGTTGAACAAGTTGTTTATGACCGTTCAGGATACATTTACCACGGAAAAGTTGCTGCTTTTGCTGATTCACTAAGAGAAGAAGGGATTAAATTCTAATGGCAAACGAAAATAAAAACGTAAAAGAAATCACCGAAACAAATGCAGAAGCAAGAAAAACTAGAGTAGTTAAAAAAGCACGTCCAAACAACGCTGATGAAACTAAAGCAGTTCGTAAACCAAGAAATACTGAAAATAATCAAGAAGAAAGAAGACGTCCAAATCGTCAAAATTCTAATCGTGAATTAAATTCAGAATTCGAAGAAAAAGTTATTGACATCGCCAGAGTTACTGTCGTTGTTAAAGGGGGGAGAAGATTTAGCTTCTCAGCCTATGTAGTAGTTGGAAACAAAAAAGGAAAAGTGGGATTTGGACACGGTAAAGCAAACGAAGTTCAAGACGCTATTAAAAAAGCTGTTAAAGATGCACACAAAAACATCTTTGAAGTTCCTGTTGTAAACGGAACAGTTCCACATGAAATTCAAGCTAAATTCTTAGCTTCAAAAGTACAACTACGTCCTGCCTCAAAAGGAACAGGATTCAAAGCTTCAAATACCGTTCGTAGTGTTATGGAATTAGCCGGATATACTGATGTTTCAACAAAATCATTAGGATCAAGAACCAAACAAAACGTTGCTCACGCTGTAGTTAAAGCTTTAAAACAACTAAGAACCGCTCAACAAGTAGCTGAGCTTAGAGACATTAAAGTAGAAGATTTACAATAATTAAGGAGATTTTATGAAACAAACATTAAGCAATTTATCATACACTCCTGGTTCTCGTAAAGAAAAACACCGTGTAGGACGTGGACACGCTGCTGGAAAAGGAAAACAAGCAGGACGTGGACAAAGTGGTCAAACTAAACGTAACACAGTAAGACTAGGATTTGAAGGGGGACAAAACCCATTATTCAGAAGAATTCCAAAACGTGGATTCAAAAATGTTAACCACGTGGAATACCAAGTTGTTAACTTAGATCAATTACAAGAATATTACCAAGCAAATGAAGTTGTAAGTTTTGAATCTTTATTCAATAAAGGTCTAATCAAAAAATACGATATGCCAGTTAAAATTCTTGGAAGAGGAGAACTATCAAAAGCTTTAGTAGTTGAAGATGTTCACGCTCTAAGTCAATCAGCTAGCGAAGCAATTGTTGCAGCTGGAGGAAAAATCGAGGTTAAATAATGGCCTTAACAAAGAAAAAAACAAGCACTAACAATCGCAAACAAAACCAAGTGCGTTTCGATGCGAAGTGAGTGAAATTTAAAAATAGTTACACCGAGTTTTGAAAAAACCATGATCTTGTAAAAAAGATTTTGTATACTATTTTTCTTTTAACAATCTTTGTTGCAGCGGGAACTATTACTGTTCCAGGAATTAATTTAGTTAACCGAGATCAATTAAATGGTGGAGACTTTTTAGGAATCTTGAATCTAGTTGGTGGTGGAGGACTAAGAAACTTTAGCATTATGGCTTTAGGAATTAGCCCCTTCATTACTGCTAGTTTGATTATGATGATTTTACAAACTAAGCTCTTTCCACCAATCTATCGTCTAAGTCAAGCAGGACCACAAGGGAGAATAAAAATTAATATTATTACTCGTTTTGTAACGTTTGGCTTTGCAATTATTCAGGCTATTGTTTTAACAAGAGCCTTAAAAAACCCAACAAGTGGGTTCGGAATCAGAATTGTTGATAGTTTGAATACTAATGCTTATGCATTCTTCTTACTACCTTTAATTCTGATTGCTGGTAGCCTCTTTGCCTTATTTTTAGGTGAAGAAATTACTAACAAGGGTGTAGGAAATGGAACAAGTTTAATCATTTTTGCTGGAATCGCTTCGAATTTGATTCCAACATTCAGAAATGCTTTCGAGTTTTTAGTTCCTTCATTCAAACAATCTAGTGCTACACTAAAAGAATTACTAAACTTTGGTGTTTATGTTCTTGGCTATTTATTAGTTGTAATGATAGTCGGTATCTTCTATCTAGCAGAAAGACACATTCCTATTCAACAAGTTGGAGCAGGGCTTTCAAGAAATGAAAAAGAACTTTCATATTTACCTTTAAAAGCCAATCCAGCTGGAATTATGTCAGTAATTTTTGCTTTAATGTTTCTAAGTTTACCAACTATGATTGCTGGATTATTCAATCCCGCAACGAGTGCTTTTTATCACTGAGTTTATACTAATTTACAACTAACCCAACCAATCGGTTTCTTCTTATTTGTTGTAATAACCTTTGCTTTCACACTTCTATTTGGTTTACAACAATCTAAAATTGACAAAATTAGTGAAGATTTTGCCAAAAATTCAACCTTCATCCCTGGTGTTAGACCAGGGGAACAAACCGAAGATTATTTAATTGCCAAAATTCTTAATTTAAGTTATTTTTCAAGCATTTATTTAATCTTAATTGGGGCTATGCGTTACATCGAAGAAATTTTAGGAATGCCACAATCAATAGCGTTCGGTGGAACTGGATTAATGATTTTAGTTTCAGTAACTATTGAAACAATCCAACAAATTCAAGCGCGTTACAAGTCTCAAGAACTTGCTCGTAAACGTAAAAAAATATTATATTCACAACAAAATGGTGAAGAAGGTGATTTATTGTGATAAAAGACTGAAACAATGTTAACCTAATATTCTTAGGTGCTCCGGGAGCAGGTAAGGGAACCATTGCGGAAAAATTATCCCTTCAAGATAATTTTGCCCACCTATCAACCGGTGCAATGTTTCGTGAAGAAATTAATGCCAAAACGCCATTAGGTTTACAAGTTGTTGAATTGACCAGCAATGGCCTATATGTTAGTGATGAAATTACTAATCAATTAGTTAAAAACAAGTTGGAAAAATTGACACTTGCAAAACGCCACTATATTTTAGACGGTTACCCTCGAACCGTTGACCAGGTCAATTTTCTTGACAATTTAGACTTTACTAAAATTGACTGAGCAATCTTATTAGAAATCGATTCAGAAAGTGTTATCAAGAGACTAAGCGAAAGAAGAGTATGTCAAAAATGCTTGCGTACCTATCACTTGTCTTACAATCCTTCAAAAGATAACATTCACTGTGACGATGATGGTGAGAAATTAGTTCAAAGAAAAGATGACCAAAGCGATGTTGTTTTAAGAAGATTAAATGTTTATGAACAGCAAACAAAACCACTAATTGATTTCTACGCATCAAAAGGAATTTTAATTAGTATCAATGCCGACCAAGAAATTGAAAAAGTTTATCAAGACGTGGTTGATGCATTGAAACAAAAGGCTGCAAATGAATATTAAAATTAAAAATAAGCAACAAATTGATGATTTAAAAAAATCATGTGCTATCCTGGCAGAAGTTAAATACTTAGTTTATGACTTTATAAGACCAAGTGTTTCTTTAAAAGAAATTGATAGCATCGCTTTTAAAGAAATCATTGCTCGTAAAGCAAAACCTGCCTTTTTAGGCCAATATGGGTTCCCTAATACTTGTTGTATAAGTGTTAACGAAGAATTAATTCATGGAATTCCAAGCGACAGAGTTTTACAAGAGGGAGACTTAGTCAAAGTTGATATGGGTGTTATTTGAAATGGCATGTACAGTGATTCAGCTTTTACTAAGTATGTAGGTTCAAACCCAAGTGAAGAAGATAAAAAACTAATTAAAGTCGCCAAAGATGCTTTTTATGCCGGTTTTAATGAAGTCAAAGTCGGTAATCGAATTGGAGACATTTCAGCTGCTATTTACAGAGTCATCAAAGCAAATGGAATGTTTACTCCAGAAGAATTCAGCGGTCACGGTATAGGTACTGAGTTACACGAAGATCCCTTTGTGCCAAACATCGGCCTAAAAGGAACAGGACCACTAATTCGCAATGGTATGGCAATTTGTATTGAACCAATGATTTTGCAAGGTTCAGCAAATGTTAAAACCTTAAAAGATGATTGAACCATAGTGAGTCGCAATAATAAAAAGACAAGTCACTATGAACAAACAATTCTTATTGAAAATGATCAAGCAATCATTTTAACAGGAGACAAAATTTAAATGGCAAAAGATGCAATTAAAATGACTGGTAAAGTAACCAAAGTCCACTCATCAAAAGCCTATGTTGTAATGCTTGATAATGGTCTAGAAATTCAAGCTACAATTTCTGGAAAAATGGCTTTATACAATATTCGTATTATTCCAGGAGATGGTGTTGACGTGGAAATGAGTCCTTATGATTTAACTAAAGGACGAATCGTTTATCGTCATAAATAGCGAAAGGAAAAACGATGAAAGTTCGTGCTTCAATCAAACGTATTTGCAAAGATTGCAAAGTTATTAAAAGAAATGGTACAAACCGTATTATTTGTATTATTCCAAAACACAAACAAAGACAAGGATAGTAAATTATGGCTAGAGTTTTAAACGTTGAAATTCCTAACAATAAACGTGTAGTTATTTCTTTAACATACATTTATGGAATAGGAAAAAGTTTGGCACAAGAAATTTTACAAAAAGCTGATATCGATGAAAATATCCGGGTAAAAGATCTTTCTGAAGACCAACTTACAAAAATTCGTGACATTGCTAAAGAATACACAACTGAAGGTGATTTACGTCGTGAAGTTTCTTTAAACATCAAACGTTTAATGGAAATTAAATCATACCGTGGAATCAGACACCGTAAAGGATTACCAGTTCGTGGACAATGTACACAAAAGAATGCTCGTACAAGAAAGGGACCTCGTAAAACAGTTGCAGGTAAGAAAGGTAAATAATAATGGCTAAAAAACAAAAAAAAGTTATTACTAGCGGTATCGCCCACATTCACTCAACTTACCAAAACACTATTGTTTCATTTAGTGATGACAAAGGTAATGTTTTCGCGTGATCTTCATCAGGAGCAATTGGTTACAAAGGAACCAAGAAAAAAACCCCTTATGCAGCTGGTTTAGCAGCTGCTGCAGCCCTAGAAAAAGCTAAAGAATTTGGACTTAAAGAAGTAAAAATCTTAGTTAAAGGGGTAGGAGCTGGAAAATCAACAGCTCGTAAACAAATCGAAACTTCTGGTTTAATCATTAAAGAAGTTAAAGATGTAACACCAGTTCCACACAACGGAACCCGTCCACCTAAGAAAATTTTAAAAAGAAAGTAGAGCTTAAGTAATTATGGAAAAAATGGCAAAAATGAATTATTCAGAATTAAACAGTGAAAGAGTTGATGAATTTAGTTCAACATTTAGCTTAAAACCACTTTCAAGAGGTTTCGCTAATACACTGGGTACAGCGCTTCGTCGCACATTGCTATCATCAATTACTTCTTGCGCTCCATTCGCAATCAAAATCAATAAAGTCGAACATGAATTTTCTACAATCGACGGTATCAGAGAAGATGTTGTTACACTATTACAAAATTTGACTAAAATTCGTTTCACATACAATGAAGAACTATTTAACAAAAATCAAATTGTTAAAGTAAGCTTCCGTTCAAACAAAATTGGTGAAGTTTATGCTCGTGATATCGAGTTTCCAAGCGGTCTAGAAATTGTTAACAAAGATTGCTACATTGCTGACATCCAAAAAGATGGAGATCTAGAATTTGATATGTTCTTACGTGCCGGAAGAGGATTTGTTGATTTCGAAGACAACAAAGCTTACATCCAAACATTAGAACAACGTCTAGATTCAAAAATCAAATCAGGACAATATTTAGCAGTTGACAGTGATTTCAGTCCTGTTAAAAAAATTAGCTTCCAAACTATTGAACTTAACTCTTCAAGTGCTTTAGTGGAAGAAGAATTACTAATGAGAGTAGAAACTGACGGAACAGTTGAAGCTCGCGAAGCATTAAGTCAAGCATCTAAAATCTTAATTGCTCACTTGCAAGTAATTGGAAATGTCCAAAACATTGAACAAATTGATCTTTTTGAAGATGAAAAAATCGAAAAACCAGTGGACGATAAATTAATTCTTCCAATTGAAAAATTAGACTTAACTATTCGTTCAGTTAATGCTTTACACCGTGCTGGATACAACACCATCGATGATTTAGTTAAATTAAGTGAAGATGAATTAGGTAACATTAAAAATCTAGGTAAAAAATCAGTCGACGATATTATTAAGAAAATTCAAATGTGAAAAGAATCAACCAATAAAGGAGATGAATAATGGCAAATCCTGTTCAAGTTTTTAGACGTAATTCAAAATGAACACGTCACTGACAACGTTCACTAGTAACAGATGTTTTAGTAAACGGAAAAGTTGAAACAACTTTACCACGTGCAAAACAATTACGTCGTAAGGTGGAAAAAGTTATTACCTTGGCTAAGAAAAATACTTTAGCAAGTCGTCGTCAAGCAGCAGCTTACTTAAGAGATGTTCAAATGAAAGATGGACGTGATGCTGTGCAATACTTATTTGAAGTTTTAGGACCTCGTTACGCAGAACGTAATGGTGGATATACTCGTATTATCAAAACTGGACCTCGTCGTGGAGACGGTGCTCCAATGGCAATGATTTCTTTAGTTTAATTACTAGCAAATTAAATTAGAAGCAATAAAGGAGATTAGAATATGGCTATAGTTCCAAAACGTAAAACTTCAAAACAAAGAAAACACCTACGTCGTGCACACCACGCTTTAGATGTTAAAGCACAATCAAGCTGTTCAAACTGTTTAGCACCAGTTTTATCACATACAATCTGTAATGAATGTGGTTTCTACAAAGGTGCTAAAGTAGCAAACTTCAAAGCTAAAGCTGACAAATAATTAATTTAATTAAAACCTTTGCTTCGGCAGAGGTTTTTTTATTTTTGGTTACAATTAAAGTAAAGGATTTATTATGCGTTTAATAATTTTTGCCAATATCAACCAGGACAACATCAGTATTGAAGATTTTATTCATTTCGAAAAATCATTCGCCAAAAAAGATAATCAAGTAGTTAAATTTATCAGTTGTGGAAATAGCGAAATGCCCGATAGTCGAATTAAAAATCATTTTGACTGAGCAGTACGTGGTCCAAAAGATATTAATAGCAAGTTGGATAACTTTTTAACTGTTACTTTAAATTTTGCCAACAATATTCAGAAAAGAGTATACCTAACCTACCAACCATCAGGAGCAAAAGAAGTTGATTACAACTCAGAGCTCTCAGTTGCAACTAAGGTAGAAGAGTATTTAGCCAGCAAAAATCTTGAAATTGACAACAACATTTTTATTCACGGTTTTGGAAGATACCCGTTATTAGTACAAAATGAAAAATTTACCACAATCTGCCCTGGAGCATTTATTGACCCACTTTTTGGTAGCGCCGAAACATATCTAAGTCTAGATTTAGACAACAATAGTGGTAAAATTACAAAATTTGAATTCAAAAAAGCAGGACTTTTAAACCACTATTACGAAATGCATAATCTTCACACTTATACGCTTGAAGATGTTACCAAGAAGCAAAAATAACCATTTTTACATAAATACCTATTATTAAGGTATTTTTTTTATTACTTTTCTTAACCAAAATCAAAATATTTTTGATATAGGTGGAAACAAATGTATTATAATATGGGTGATAGTGGGAGGAAATGGGAATGTATGGTAAATATGACCGAACATTAGACGAAAAAAACCGTTTAGTTGTACCTTCTAAGTTTCGTAATGAGTTAGGAAACACTTTTTTCATAACTTACGGACTAGATAGTTCAATCACTGTTCGTAGTCAAGAACAATTTGAGTTATTACAACAAAAATTGAATCAAACCAATATGCTAGATAAAAATGCCCGTAATTTTGCTCGTTACATATTCGCTAATACCGAAGAAGTAACATTAGACAAGTCAGGTCGTTTAAGTCTACCCCTACGTTTCATTACTCGTGCCGCTATCAAAAAAGATGTTGTGTTCATTGGTATGGGTCAATATTCAGAAATTTTCGCTAAGGAAGTTTATGAAGCGACCGAAGGTTCAATGGATGATGATGAGAACTTTGACAAACTAGCCCAAACATTATTTGAAAGTGGAGTTAGCTTATAACCCACATTCCTGTGCTTCTTTATGAAAGTATTGAAGCTCTTGACATAAAACCAAATGGAATTTATGTTGATGTTACTTTGGGAAGGGGTGGTCATAGTGAAGAAATCTTAAAAAAATTAACAACTGGCCATTTATATTGTTTCGATAAAGATAAACAAGCAATTTTAGAAGCAAACGAGCGCTTGAAAAAAGTATCAAATAAATTCACCTTGATACATAGTGATTTTGCTTCTTTAAAAGAACAATTGCGAACTTATGGCGTTACAAAAATAGATGGATTGATTGCAGACTTAGGAATTTCAAGTCCGCAAATTGATGATGCTAGTCGCGGCTTTAGCTATTCAAAAGATGCTAAATTAGATATGCGAATGAATCAAGAGCAAGAAATAAGTGCTTGAGATATTGTTAACCAAACTAGTGAAGAACAATTGGCAAAGATTTTGCAAAAAAACGCTGATGTTAAGCTTTTTTCAAAAGTTGCGAAGGCCATTTGCAAATCTCGTCCAATCGATAGTACTTTGCAATTGTGTGAGGTTATTAAAAATGCTTATCCTGCTGCAATATTGCGTCAAAAAAATCCTTATCGCGCCATTTTTCAGGCAATAAGAATTGAAGTTAATCAGGAATTTGAGGCAATTGAAAAAATGTTGCCACAAGCTGTTGAATTACTAACTAAAAATGGTAAATTGGCAGTTATCAGTTTTCATTCTTTAGAAGACAGAATAGTTAAGAACTACTTTAAATCGTTAAAAATAAATAGCGATACTTACAAACTTCCGGTGCAAATTACCGAAGGTTATAAATTTAAAAAAATTACTGTCACCGAACAAGAAGCGACTGAAAATTATCGCTCACGTTCAGCAACATTACGAGTATTGGAGAAATTAATTTAAGTTATGGAAAGAAAAGTTTTGGTTTTTTTAAAACTGAAAAGCAAAAACTTTGAAGTTAGTGCCTTAGAGTGCATTAACAATAACTTTTATACACTTTTCCAAAAAGATATTGAATTCAAACAGGCTTTAGCGCAAGTTAAAAATGCATTTGAAGAAATTCAAAGAATTGTTAATGTTAAAAAAACAATTAACAATGTTATTTGTGTTTTTGATAAGCCAGAAAGTCTAAAAACTCAAGTTATAAATTACCAAGCAAATTATCACGGCCAAAAATTTGATGCTCTTTGTCTAAAAGAAATCGAAAATCATTTTGCTAACAATTTAGGAAATGATTATCTAATTTCAAAAAGAGACTTAAAAGTAGCTGCTAATGTTGACAACAACTTCCAAGAATATAAAAATTTAAAACAGTTAATCAATAAAAATGTAAACCAATTAATGCTAGAATCTCGTTTAAGTTTTATTGATAGCGAGGCTTTTGAAATGATGCAAGCTTTAGTTAAAAAGTTGAATTTAAAAGTCGAAAAATTCTTGTCGCAAAACGAAGTTAATGCCATTTATTTAGCAAGCAACGTTTATAGTTCTCAAAAACAAATTAGCGTTACTCTAGGAAAAGAACATTTAGAATTAAGCCTTATTCAAAAAGAAAATTTAATCAATTACAAAGCAATTAATTTTGGTCTAGCAAATTTAGTAAAACAAATTGCTAAAAAACACAACTTAAGTTTTCAAGAAG
Organism: Mycoplasma sp. 1573; assembly: GCF_053851775.1. Taxonomy (NCBI): domain Bacteria; kingdom Bacillati; phylum Mycoplasmatota; class Mollicutes; order Mycoplasmatales; family Mycoplasmataceae; genus Mycoplasma; species Mycoplasma sp. 1573. Next base: position 18,355 of record NZ_JBSQBG010000002.1, read on the forward strand.
CACAAAATATTTTAGTAAGTTATCCAAAAATGGTAAAAGATGCATACCAAAGTTTAACTTATAGAAATAATTTAAAAACGTATCAACTATATTCATTAATTAATAATTTTTGAGAAACAATTTATCAAGAAATCAAAGCTTTTAGTCAAGAAAATGACTTAATTGGTGTTAATGTGGTTATTAACAAATCCAATTTAATCAATTTAGAAAACATGATGCAGTTTTTTAAAACAATTTCCGAAGACTTTACATTTTCTTTAAACAAACAAAGCTTTGTAGACAAAAATCTAAAACTAAACAATTCAGCAATAATCAATTACTTATGCTTTAACGATTACGAACAAGATATTACTAACACCTTTATTATTGATACAAACGTTATTAGAGATGTTAAAACTAAAACTAGTATTTTCAATCGTATTCGCATGTTATTTAATTAATAAATATAAGGAGCATTATGGATCAAAAAGAACTTTCAGCAATTGCCAAAATTAAAGTTATTGGAGTTGGTGGAGCAGGTAATAATTCAATTAAAAGTTTAATCGATGTGGTTAAAATTGAAGGGGTTGAATATATTGCTGTTAACACTGATAAACAAGCTTTAAAAGATATTGCCGATCAATCTATCTGCTTGCAAATCGGGCACGCAAGTGGTAGAGGTGCTGGTGCCAATCCCGAAGTTGGTCGCCAAGCTGCCATTGATAGTAAAGAAGAAATTCGTGAAAGAATTAAAAATGCTGAATTAGTAATTATTGCTGCAGGAATGGGTGGAGGAACCGGAACTGGTGCTTCACCTGAAATAGCAAAATTAGCTAAAGAATCAGGAGCTCTAACTTTAGCAGTTGTTACAACTCCTTTCGGTTTTGAAGGAACCAAAAGAAGACAAACAGCTGACAAAGGTTTAGAAGAACTGAGAAAAAATGTTGATGGTTATGTTGTTGTTTCGAACGAAAAATTGTTAGAAGAATATGGAAATATTCCTATTGATGAATCTTGAAAATATTCAAACAGAGTTTTAAAACAATTAATTCGCTCAATTATTGATATTACAGTTTTACCTTCATACATCAACCTAGACTTTGAAGATTTAAACACCCTAATTCGTTCTAACCCAGGAGAATTTGTGGTTGGAATCGGACAGGCAACTGGAACAGATAAAGCGCAAAAAGCTGTTGCAGCTGCTCTAAAAAGTCCAATTTTAGAATCAAGTATACTAGGTGCAACAGAATGTATAGTTCAAATTTCAATCGGTAAAAAAGGTACTTTAAACGACGTTAACAACGTAAACGAAACAATGAAAGAAATCATTGGAAGTGATGTTAATATGATTTTCGGTTACAATTCACAATCACAAAGTGATAAAGAAACTGATGATTCAATTATTGTTACAATTATTGCTGCCGGTGTCGAAAATAAAAAACAATCAAGTCATGAAATTTCAGAAGAAATTAATGAAAGAATTAAGAGTTCAAATATTCAGTTCGAATCAGATAAAACAAGAGAAATTATTTTAAGTAAAGACTCGCATTCAATGCTAAATGAATTTAACAAAATCGAAGATGAACACAGTTTTGAAAATGAGCTATCAGATGTCTTTGGTGAATAGTGATGTTTCGAAGCTACAAATGCAAAAGATAATCATTTTAACAAGAACCTAACAAGGTTCTTGTTTTTCAATTTATATCTTATTTTGAGTACTTTTTCAGTCTTACTAGCAATTAAGTATAATTTAAGCGATGACAAAGAAATTTATTGATGAATGACTAAAACAAGTTACTCTAGAACCCTATGATGAATATCGACATGGTTCGCTAAAAGGAATTTATTTAATAAGAATTCAAAACTTACTTTATGTTGGTCAAACTGGTGAAAATTTTAAATCACGTTTTGCTTCTCATAGAAGAGAATTTTTAAAAGCCTCAAAGAATTGAAAAAGCATGAAAGAATCAGGAAAAACTAACATGTATACCAAGTGTTTTGAATACTACAGTAGATCACACAAAGATCCTGACTGATTGATTAAAAGAACTAAGTATTTCATTCTTGAGTCTCACGGTGTTGCAATTTTTGAACAATTAAATCGAAGCGAACACCACTACATAAAATTACTGAAAACCCAGATATATGGATTGAATCAACTCTCAATTGTTGCACATGAGAAACATCATCTAAGAAGAAAAGCAACCAATTGAGATGAGAAAGCACAAAAATATTGAGAAAAAGATAAACAAGAATTTCGTGCCTGACAAAGAGAGGTGGTGCAAGAATTGGAACAAAAAGACAAGAAACTACTAAAACTTTTACTCAGAACTAATGAGCGCTCCGCTGAAAGAGTTATTGGCGAGATTGAAGGTCACAAAGCATTTTGATTCATTTTATTAATAGTGCTAGTAGTGGCAGTCGTGTGTTGTATAATATTAGCATTAACTTTGAAAAAATAAAATAAATATTTTATTTAGAAAGGAATTAGATGGCAAAAATTGTAGTAGGAATGAGTGGTGGAGTAGATTCTAGTGTTGCAGCATATTTATTAAAAAAACAAGGCCACGAAGTTGTTGGTCTTTTTATGCGTAATTGGGACAGTATGTTGAACAATGATTTTTTAGGAAATGATGATATTTCACAAGATATTTGTCCCCAAGAACAAGACTATCAGGATGCTCTTGCTGTGGCTAAAAAACTTGATATTCCACTACATAGAGTAGATTTTGTTAAAGAGTATTGAGACAATGTTTTTTCTTACTTAATTCGTGAATATGAAGCAGGAAGAACACCTAATCCAGACATTTTCTGTAACAAATACATTAAATTTAATGCTTTTGCTGAATATGCTTTCCAGACACTAAAATCTGACTATATTGCAATGGGTCATTATGCCAAAAGTGTAGGTGATCAATTGTTTAGAGCCAAGGATAATTCCAAAGATCAAACTTACTTTTTAGCCCAACTTTCTAATTCACAAATTGCTAAGTCATTATTCCCACTGGCAGATTATCTAAAAAGTGAAATTCGCCAAATTGCTCACGATCTAGATTTAATCACTGCTGATAAAAAAGATTCAACCGGAATTTGTTTTATTGGTGAAAGAAGATTCAGTGACTTTTTAGAAAATTATATTCCTGCCCAACCTGGAAATATTATTGATATCGAAACAAAGAAAATTGTCGGTAAACACAAAGGGGCAATGTACTACACAATTGGACAAAGAAAAGGACTGAACCTTGGTGGTTTTGAAAAGCCTTACTTTGTAGTAGGACACAATATTGCTAAAAAAGAAATTTATGTTGCCAATGAAGATAATAAAGAATACTTACTAAGCGACAAAATGATTGCAAATGATTTTAATCAAATTGCTCACGAGTGAAATAGTGATAATTTAACAGCTAAATTTAGGTATCGTCAAGAAGACATTAAATGTCGAATTAAAGTTTTAGCAAACAATCAAATTGAAGTAATTTACGATGCCACTGAAGCAGTAACACCAGGACAGCAAGTTGTTATTTACGACGGTCAAAAAGTTGTTGGTGGTGCAATAATTGATAAGATTTATTATCAAGACAAATTAAAAACATTTTTATATGAGGACTAATTATGTTAACAAGCAAACAAATAAGACAAATGTGATTAGACTTTTTCGCTTCAAAAAACCACATGGTAGTTGAATCAAAAAGCCTTATTCCAGTTAATGATCCTTCACTTTTATGAATTAATAGTGGAGTAGCAACTTTAAAAGATTATTTTAGCGGTAAAAAAATTCCCCCATTCCCAAGACTAACTAATGCGCAAAAATCTATTCGTACTAATGATATTGAAAACGTTGGAATCACAACTCGTCACCACACATTTTTTGAAATGTTAGGTAATTTTAGTATCGGTGATTATTTTAAAAATGAAGCGATAGCTTTTGCATATGAATTTGTATTTGATGTTCTGAAATTTGAAAAAGAACGCATTTACATTACTTTTTACGAAGAAGATATGGATACTTACCGTCGTTGAGTGGAACTGGGTGTGGATCCAAACCACATGATAAAAGGGACAAAAGAAACTAACTTTTGAGATATCGGTCAAGGTCCTTGCGGTCCTTGTACTGAGATTTATTACGATAGAGGTCCTAAATATGACAGTCGTGGTGTGGAATTAATTAAAGATGACATTGAAAATGATAGATTTATTGAAATTTGAAACGTCGTTTTCAGTCAATTTAATAATGATGGAGAAAATAATTACACCGAATTAAAACATAAAAACATTGATACTGGAGCAGGATTCGAACGTTTATGTGCCATTATTCAAGATGTGCCAACTAATTTTGATACTGATTTATTCCAAACAATTATTCATGAAATTGAAAAATACACACCTTACCGTTACGATATAAATAATTACTTCACAAAAGAAAAACAACAAGCAATCATTAACAGTCAATTTAAGATTATTGCAGATCATATGCGGGCAAGTGTTAATGCTATTAACGACGGAGTGAAACCTTCGAATGTTGGAAGAGGTTACATTATTCGTCGTCTAATTCGTCGCTCATATCGTTCAGGATTGAAGCTAAAAATTGAAGGTAGCGCCTTTTTATACAAATTAGTCCAAGCTGTTAAAGATTCATTAATTTACGACATTGATGTTGAAACGGTTTCGAAAGTAATTTACGACGAAGAAATGTTATTTTCAAAAACTATTAATCAAGGTGAAAAATTACTTGAAAAAGAAATAGAAAAAGAAGGAAATATTTCAACCGAAATTGCTTTCAAAATGTTTGATACTTATGGATTCCCAATTGAATTAACTAGCGAAATTTTGGCTGAAAAAGGTTTAAAAATTGATATTAGAGAATTCAATAAATACCTGGAAATGCACCGGGAAAAATCTCGTTCACAAGTAGCAAGCGGGATGCAAAAAGTTATTGCTTCATTAGATTTAATAACAAAATTAGAATCTGAATTCACAGGATATAGCGAAACTCAACATAACAAAGCTAAAATTCTTTACTTACTAAATGAATTTGAGGAAATCGAGCAAACCAATAACAGTGAAGATGTAAGTTATGTAATTTTAGATAAAACTCCATTCTACGCAACCAGTGGAGGACAATTCCATGACTGAGGAAAAATGGTTCAAGATGGTGAAGAAATTGAAATTTTGGACGTTTTCAAAGATAAACACTGAAACCATGTTCACAAAGTTAAAGGAAAAATTCAAAAAGACTTGCCTGTCGACTGTTTTGTCGATGTAGAAAAAAGACAAGGATACATGCGTGGGCACTCAGCAACACACATTATGTTCCATGCTTTAAGAGAAACATTTAATGATGAAAAGATCGAACAACTAGGTTCAAGCATTATGCCTGAATACTTCACATTCGATTTCCCTGCTGATAAAAAACCAACTAAAGAGCAAATTCAAAGTATCGAAGCTAAAATGAAAGCATACATTGCTCGTGATGTTAAACGTGAATATAAGATTATGTCAGTCAAAGAAGCAGAAGCATTCGGTGCATACATGACTATTGAAGAAAGTGATTATCATGACCAAAGCCATGTTCGTGTAGTTGTTTTTGATGGAATTACTAAAGATTTATGTGGTGGAACACATGCTCCAAGCACTGGATTTTTAGAAGATTTTAAAATTATTTCTGTTGACTCAAAAGGAACTGGAATTTATCGTTTAAGAGTTATAACATCAACTAAATTAGTTAAAGAATACTATGAACAAAAAATTCAAGAACAAATTGAATTACTAAATGCATTAAAAGCAAAAAACATTGAACTTGATGCAAATTATCAATATGAGTTGAGTCTTTTTGATACAACTAGTTACACAAACGATCAATTACATGCTTACTTAGAACAATTGGAAAACGAAGAAGATAAACTAAGAAATGACTTCAAAGAACTACACAAACAAAAGCAAAATGCGAGTCTTGACTTGAGTGGTGTTGAACTTAAAGTTTCTTCAAATGGAACTCAATATCTAATCTTGCAAGCAGATGAAGCAAGCCTAGTTAAAAAGACAGCTATCGAATTAAGAGAAAAATACCAGGAAGCACTAATTATTGCCTACAGTCTAAATGAAGGTAAAGTATTTGTAACTGTTGCATCTAAACAAAAACCTTCAAATTTAATCCTTAAAACCATTCTTGACAAAAATAATGGTAAAGGTGGTGGAAATGCAATAGCAGCGCAAGGAAGTTTTGAAACCGAAAAAGATAGCACACAACTAGAAGAAATGTTTTTATCAATTATTAACAATGCGTAAATTAGCTTTCGATTTAGGAACAAAAACTTGTGGTTTTGCAATTACTGATTCGGATTGCATCATTGCTAGTGGTTTGGAAAATTTTCGCTTTGAAGAAAATAATTTTCAAGCAGTTATAAAACGCGTGCAATTGTATTTAGAGCAATATAAAAACGATATTGATGTTTTTGTATTGGGTTATCCATTAAGAAAAGACAATTCTAAATCAGAACGAAGTATTATGGTTGAAGAATTTAAAACATTACTAGAACAAAATTTCAGTCAAAAAGTTATTTTAGTAAACGAGCACTCATCAACAATCGGAGCTGAATCAATCTTAATCAATGCCGGTTATTCAAGAAAAAAACGCAAAGGAGTTAAAGATAAATTAGCAGCTCAGTTAATTTTAGAAGATTATCTGACCTACTATTTTAAAAAGTAATATGGCCAAAATTTATTTAAGTGACCCAGAAAGAAAAATTACTATCATGAGTGATGATAATCAAAGTCAGGATGCTATAGTTTTATTTGAATATAGTGAAAATGGAGACGAATATCTATTTGTTGTTACTGATGATGAAAAAAACGAAGCAATAGTGTTTAAACGTTCAGAAGGAAAATTGGTAGCTTTACCAGATGATGAATTTGCCATCATGGAAGAAGTTTTAAACCAATTTTTAGAAGAAAACGAAATTTATGAATAAAGAATGAGCTTCTTGAAAAACTCCACTTTTAATTAGTGTTTTTGTTGTTATTGTAATTGCCGCTGTTGCTTACTTCATTTTGCATCGTTCAGTAATAAAACTTAGAAAAAAATACGAAACCAAAATGCGTGAGGAAGCATTTGCTGAAGCTGCTACCTTCAGTCCAGATTTCGAAAAACATTTGATTGCTTTACAACAAAAAACTGAAAATTGAAAAGCTAATGATCTATTGAGTGCGTTCTTAGTTAACACAACCTTTATTAATCAATTTAAAGACGTTTATCTTGAAGATAATGTGGATGATTTTGTAGCACAAATATTGTTACGTAACAATCCTGGCTTGAATGTTGATATGCTTAAACCAAAATCTGAAGGTTTTGTTGATATTGACTCACAAAATACAGTAAACAAAGTGGACTCATTGCAAAAAGACTATGATTTATTACTCTTGTTGAGTAGTCTTGATGATGATTATGAAAAACAATTGCTAAAATTAAATTATGCAAAACAAAGTGGTATGACAGTTTTAATTTATAATTCTTATACCAAGAGACAAGTTAAGCATATTTGTGAACTTTTAGAACAACGTCACTACCGCTTTGAAAAAGTTGGTTATCGTTCTGTTTCACTATTGTTGATAGTAAAAGATGACAAAAGCAAAACTACTTTAAAAAAATAAAGAGGATAAAATGGAAGAAAAAGATATTATTTACTTATCAAAAGAACGTTTAGACGAATATGTTGCTGAATTAGATTATTTACGTAATGTAGTTCGTCCACAAGTTATTGACGAAATTAAAGAAGCACGTGGACAAGGTGACCTTTCAGAAAATGCTGAATATGATGCAGCCCGTGATAAACAAGCCCAAATTGAATCAAGAATTAACGAAATTCAACACATTATAGAAAATCACGTTTTAATTGACACAAAAAACAAAAAAACCATTGTTTCAATTGGTTCTACAGTAACAATCGAAAACAAAAAAAATGGTGAAAGAAAAGTTTTAACCATTGTAGGTTCTCTTGATGCTGATCCTTTTGCAAAGAAAATTTCAAACCAAAGCCCACTAGCAAAAGCAGTTTTAGGTAAAAAAGTTAACGAAGAAACTGAAGTTGACGCGCCCGAAAAATACATCGTAAAAATCATTAATATCGAATAAAAAAACAAATCACTTCGGTGATTTTTTTGTCAAAATTTTGACAAAAAGTGGTAGTCAAAAATTATTCATTTTTTTATTTCAAAGTCCCAATTTTTACTCTAAAATAGAAACATAAAAAACGGGAGGACACATTATGATTATTGGTATCAGTGGAATGATTTCAAGTGGAAAATCATCACTATCGGACAAACTACAAAAACACTATGAAAACGCCAAATTACTACACGAATTTGACGAGAATGATGAAGTATTCAACACATTTTTAAAATGACTATACGAGAAAAAACCAGATTTAACGATTGGTTTTCAATCTTACATAGTTGAAAGTCACTCAACAAAATTCAATCAAATGATGAAGGATTATTTAGCAAGTAATCCTAATATGCAAAAAGATCACATTTTCTTAGACCGTTTTAGTCTAGAACATTACATTTTTGCAAAAATCATTTTGCAACAAAAAGGTGAAAGATATCTAAAAGCATATGATGCTTTATTCGAACACTTAATTACTGAAGATGAACTACCTGATATAGCAATTTATTTAGACATCAACTTTGATACATTCCAAAAAAGAATTTTTCAAAGAGGTCGAGCAAGTGAAGTTGATAACTGAGAAGCAAACTATGACTATTTCAAACACTTGCATGCTAATTACTACTCAACATTTTTGGAATTATGTAAAAAATACAATCTAAAACATGTTGTTATTGATACAAATAATATGACTGAAGAACAAGTCATGCAAAAAGCAATCGAAATTATTGACAATTACGCCAAGGATTTTAAAAAATAATGATTGATAAACGCATTGAAAAAGTTCTTTTTACTCAAAGTCAACTTGAAACGCGAATTACTGAATTGAGTGATTGAGTAAATAGTCAGTATCAAGATTCCAAAGACTTGATTATTGTGTCAATTTTAAAGGGTGCAATACCTTTTGTTGCTCAGTTAATCAAAACTATTAGTGTTGATTTTATTCTCGATTTTATGACAATTTCTTCATATCATGGTTCAACTAAGAGTTCAGGTAGTGTAAAAGTAGTTTTAGACTTGGCTTTTGATATTGAAAACAAAGACGTTTTGATTGTTGAAGATATTGTTGACACAGGACGTACAATTTCAAAAGTAGTTGCTATGCTAAAACAACGTAATCCTAAGAGTTTAAAAGTTTTAAGCTTACTTGATAAACCAATTGGTCGTGAAAGTGAATTTAAAGTCGATAAAAGTGGTTTTGAAATAGGCAATGAATTTGTTGTTGGATTTGGTTTTGACTATCAAGAAAAAATGCGTAACCTTCCATATATTGGAACTCTCAAAAAAGAATTAATAAAATAAAAAGCTCACTTGTTTAATGCAAGGAGCTTTTTGATTATTTTAAGTATTTGTTTAAGTAGATAACTCCACTAATTAGGGCAATAATTGCTCCTATTATTAACGGAATATTGAATAATAAAATATTTAAGCCTGTTGGTGCAAATATTGCAAATGATAATACAATCAATGCTAAAGAAATAACAATAGTTTTAACTTTGCCTCAAACTGAAGCAGATACTTCTTTATTTTTACTAATAGCTCAAATTCTTGCGCCGTCTACAAAAATGTCACGAACAATAATAACAAGTACTAAAGGAATATATGTAAGCCCTGCTGATGCTAAAAATAGAAGCATACACACTGTTATTGCTTTATCGGCTATAGGATCAAAAATCTTTCCGAACGTTGATACAACTTTTCATTTTCTTGCTAAAAAACCATCTAGAAAATCTGTGATCATACAGAAAATAAAGATAGCAACGTTGGTGAAGTAAATTGGTATTCATTTCGTTGAATGCATGGCGTTAGCGTATCTAAGAACAATCATTAAAACTATGAAAGGAACTATTAAAAACAAACGACAAAGGGTTAAAAAATTAGGAATTTTTGTTTTTATATTATTGTTTTCCATCATTTGCCTCTTCAAGTTCTAAATCTTCATCGTCATAAAATTTTTCTCTAATACTTTGTTTAGCATTTTGACGATATGTTTTCAGCACATCATCATCAATCAGTTCAGTCTGCAATTGTTTAAAATAGTTCATTTCTTCCTGACATTTTTTGTGTCAAGTATTCAATGAAGTGTTATTTAGAGTAACCAAAGCTTTTACAAAATATTGATATTTTTCACTTTCTTTAAAATCTTTAAAGTCTTCTCTTTCATATAAAACTTGTAAAAGTTTAGCAGCTCCATTTTTTAGTTCAGACATTTTTCTTTGTCCAACACTAACTTGGAATTTGTCTAATTCTTCAAGTGAGTAATCAATAATTTCATTGATAGTTACAACATATTCACGATAAACTTCTTTGTTTACTTCGATTCTTTTGATACGTTTTCTTACTTCCCGTTTTTTATCAACAAAGTGCTTAATAATTTTGAAAATAATGTAACCTACCAAAATAACTAGAATACCACCCAAAATTGCATAAGTCACTCATGACATTGCGCTAGTTGGTCGTTGCTGAGTGTTTGTTGCTTCAGCAAAATTGATTAGTAATTGATTGTTCTGCATGTTAGTTCCTTTTATTAATGAATTAATAACTTCTAAAATTATAACATAAGCAATCTTAGTCTTTTTTAGCCCAAGCTAGCTTGATTCCCACATTTTTCTCATCCCTTGACTCAACAAAATCGATATAGTAAAATTAAAGTGAGTAGATAAAATAAAAGCACCCGAAGGTGCCTGCTCTTAAACCCGGTTTTGTATCAATGTAAATTGATGTCGATTATTTATCTAAGAATATTGATATTCTTCTCGGTTTTGGTTCAATTCCCTTAACCAAGCTCCCTTACCATAATTTAGGTTTCTAGCTTGCGGAGTTTAACCTTTGCACTCTTACCCTAACGGGCAGACTTAGTTTCTGTGTCACTAGTCGTCAGCATCAAATGCTGCCTGAATTTATTAGATTCAGCACAAACACTACTTTCATCGCAGAAAGTGCTAGCCGGGATTTTCCTCTACATTTTTTACAAATGCAGCAATCGACGAGCCATTAAGAATTATAAATTAATTTTTGAAAAAAAGAATATCTACTCGATTTAAAAACTCGCAGCAAAATTTACTTAAATAAGTAGATGAAAAAGTTTAAAAAGATTAAAAACGTTCTAATTTTCATTGCCCTAGGCAGTGTTTTGGTTGCTTCCTTATTGAGTATTAATCATTTGAAAAACCAGTCAACTCTAAAATCTAAGAAAAGGAACAATGACAAGCATTACAACGAATTTTTTCAAATCACTGTCAGTGGCGCAATAGAATTACCTGGAACATACTACTTCGAAAAAGATGCAACTTTGAGAACCGTTTTGAAAAAAGTCGGAATAATGAAGCAAGCTGATTGATCAAAAATTGATCTAAGTATGCATCTAAAAGACAAAATGAATGTTGAAATCCCTTTTAAGCCGGACTTTAAATTGCCTGTGAGTTTTTTTAATACAATCGAGAAGTTTAAAATCCTTAACATTGTACCTAAACAAGCTAAGAGTCTTTTCAATTATTTCGAAGAAAACACTTATTATCAATGAGAAGATATTGCCAAACTTGATCAAATTGGTGAAATTACTATTGCCAAATTGCGCGAGCATTTAATTTTGTAAAGCATGGTTGAGTAAGTCTCTTGACTGTGATTTTAGGTTATTATTTTTTTCAAAATTACAACTTTTATTTACTTCCAATTATTATTCTTTTAATAGCATCAAAAATAGCAAGTTTAGGTTTTTGAAAATCCATTTTGATATTATCTTGTTTGTTATTGTTAGCACTATTAATTTCTAATCTCGCGTGACAAAATGCCCAGCACTTTAGTGTTATTGTCAGGCCAAAAATAATATTCAGAAGAGGTCTTGTTTTCCAGTTTTTAAACAAAACTTTTTTAGTTCAAAACGTAAATTATATTAAGCCTCAAAACTATTATTTTATACAAGGTTGTATTGAAAAAAATTTGAATGAAAACACTCAATCTTTTCTAGACCAACTAAAAATTGATTTTGTACTTAAAACCAGTACTTTTTCAGTCTTTAATAATAATAAAATTTACAATTTTTTAATTCACAACATTGAAAGAAACGATGTTGTTTCCCAAACGTTTCTTAAGCTTTTATTACTTGGTATTAAAGATAAAAATGACATTGTGGTTCAGCACATTTATAAGTTGAATATTAGTCATATTTTTGTGGTTAGCGGATTTCATTTTGGACTAGTAGGATTTGGTTTAATGACAATGTTTAAAAAGTTAAAAATCAATAACCACATTTGTTACTTTTCAACATTTGTAATTTTGTTTTTATTGTTGTGTTTACTGAATTTTTCAATCAGTGGTTTAAGGTGCTTTGTTTACTTTGTAATTCTTTATCTTTTGGATTGCAAAAAACCAAACAAATCAAATAAAGTTTTAGCTTTTTATTTAACGCTCTTTATTAATTTTGTTTACATGCCTACTCTTTTTTACAACATTGGTGCAATAGCTAGTTATAGCTTAACTTTTATGTGTTTGAATGTCGCAACAAAAGACACACGATTGAAGTTTATTAAAATTAATCTACTTGCTTATATTCTCAGTCTCGTTTTATTTTCATCAATAATGAAACGAATAAATGTTTTGGCTTTATTTTATCAATTGCTCTTTAGCGCAATAATTCCATTCATTTATCTGAATTCACTTCTTTTCTTTTGGTCACCATATACTAATTATTTGATCTTTAATTCTTTGAATTGAATTTTGAATTTCTTAACATCATTACCTTCCACTATTCCTATCCTTAGTTTTGGTACAACATCGTTTCTATATTTCTACTTATTTTGCCTACCTTGATTTTATTTTCAAAAGCAACAAAAAGTAAAATCAAAATGAGAATTCACAACTCTTAAATACACTTAATCAATATTGGTGAAAATCTGTGCATTTTTTCGACTGGATAACCTTTCTTTCTATAAGAAAAAGTCAACTTTTTACAATATCACTTTTCAGCAAAAAAGTTAATGGGTATAATTAGAATTATGAATTTTGTTTATGGTGACGAAAAATTTTTCGTCGAATTTTATATTAAAAAGTTTATAAAGGCAAACAAGGATGTTTTTGACCGTCGTAAGTTTGATGAATCTTCTGATTTGGAAGATATTTTTGATGCACTTTCTTCAGTTGATATTTTCGATGAAAAAAGATTGGTAATTATTGAAAATTTAGTGCTATTTAAAGACTTAAAAAATCAAAAAAAAGACATCGACAAATTTATTGAGGTTCTTGATAATTTATCGCCAACAGTTGAAGTTTTGATTTCTTTATATAGTGAACAAGAAGCTAAAATTAGTCAATCAAAAATATTCAAATATCTAACAAAAAAAGCAAATGTCAAAAAAGTTAATAAACTAAAAGCATATGAAATGAATGCTTTTATCAAGAAATATGTCGAAGATAACAAGGGTTCTATTACTCCTGATGCAATAAACGATATCGTTGCTCGTTATGGTTCGAATTTATTCTTAATTTGCCAAGATTTAGATAAATACTTAGTTAACAAAGAACAACCAATAACTCTTAAAACAATGGAAAATGATGAAATAATGTTTTCTGAAAATCCTGAATTTGCATTTGGTGATGCCTTTCTAAAATGTGTAAGCAATGAAAAACTATACGAAAAATTTGAAGAGCAAATGCTTATGGGGACTCCTTTTGCATTACTTAACACTTGAGTAGTAAATATCTTAGAACAAGCAATAAAAATCCACGTTTTAAGGCAAAATAAGCTGTCAGATTCAGAAATTATAATGATTCTGAAATTACATGCCTTTCGTTTCAAATTAATCAATAACTTTTTAAATTTTCATAAAATCGAACAAATTCAAAGCTGAATGTCACAAGTAAGCCAACTTGATTTAGATTTAAAAGAAGGTTTTTTATCTGAAGAAGTTTGTTTAAGCAAGTTTATAACTGTTTTAATGGAGTAAAAATGAATAATGATTTTTTGAATAAAAAATACCCAAAATTAAATTTCTATGAGCTAAAAGTTGACAAATTTTTAGACACAAATAATTCTGGTTTTGGAGATTATCAAGGAGTAGAAAGAAAAATTGAATATTTTGAAAAAATGAATTTTAATGTCATTTTGTTCAACAATATCCTTGACTACTACCAGGAATTAGACAACATCAATGAAATCCATAATCGCTATGGATCTCTTTATGACTTGCGAAGAATGGTGAAATTATTAGCAGAGAAAAATATTGCTTCAGCTGTCACAATAGACATTAAAAAAATTCAACAAACTTACACGAACTTTAAACGTGCTAATCAATTTTATGACAACAACAAAACACTTGAAGAACAAAAAGAATTATCAAGTTTAGAACGTTATGTATCTTTCGAACATGTTCGTGAAAACAAAATTGATCTAAACTCGAACATCTTAAGCTATTATGAAACAATCCTGAAATTTTATGGACGTTTAGGATTTAAGTATATTTTTATTGAAAATGCTGAAGTTTTACAAGTACAAAAAAGCGACACTTTTTCTTCTGAATTGATTCAAAAATTGAAAGAAATTTACATCATGACAAAACGTTATGATGGTGAGATTAAATTAGTCTTATCAGCCAACAATGTATCTCATAAATTCATAAAAAAACTTCTTTCAGCTGATGCTACTATTTGCGATTATGTGTTTCTAAATTACTTTGCTTTAATTGGAAGAGACAAAAATTATAAAAACTACCTGATGCGAACTTTCCGGCCAGCAAAATTATTTAAAGAAATCAAAAAATACTCAAAATTGCATCAATTTATTATTTCACTTGCATCAGATAAAACAGGAAGAATTAATTCACGTTGGGGTGATGAAAATGCTTACAAATTTGAGTCTGCTAAGTCACTGGCCTTGTTGTTGTTCTCTAGTGCTAACTCAACATCAACTTATTATGGTGATGAACTTGGAATGTTAAAAGCAAAGATTTCTGATAATTCACAGTACAAAATTGCTAATTTTAATGAAATTAAACGTAATCTTGAATCAAAAAATATTAGTAACGAAAAGTTTTTAAAATCAATATCCTATCAACACCCAATTAGTACTAATGGGGTAATGAGCTGATCTAATCAACTTAATGCTGGATTTTCACAACAAAGAGAAATTAGTTTTACAAAACCAGAAAACTTTAAGGAAATTAACTTTACTTCAGAAGCAAACAATAAAAATTCACCGCTTAATTTCTATCGCTTCTTACTAAGTCTTGTTAATGATGATGATTGAGGTGATTTAATGAAGTATGGTTCAACTCATTTTAGAATCTCACTAAATCGCAAAATTTTAAAAGTTATCCGTAAACACCAAAATCAAAAAATGATATTTGTTGTTAATTTAAGCAAAAAACCTCGTCACTACAAGGTAGGTAAAAAATGACAAATTTTTGCTTCTAGCTACTCAGATAAAACCTACACCACAATACCAGAGCAACTAGATGCTTTCGAAAGTTTAATCCTAGTTAAAAAAGACGATGACATTGAGAAATTTAATGCTGAAAAATAAGCTAAAAACTTATGTTAATTATTAATTAAAATGTGATAAAATTGAAAAGCAATATATGAAGACAATAACTGCGAAAGCTTAATTTGTTATCGAGTATAGAAGTTTTGATGTATTGTATCCAAATCTTAAAAGGAGACAAAATGAGCGACTTAAGAAATGCTAAAGTTTTGGTAGTTGACGAAATTACTAATGCTTTAAAAAATTCTCATGCTCTAGTTGTTGCACGTTACCAAGGATTAAACGTTGAACAATTACAAACATTGAGAAAAGAAGCTAAAGCTCTAGGTGTAACTTTAAAAGTTTACAAAAACCGTTTAGTAAAACAAGCTACTCCTGCTTTAGGTCACGAAGCTCTTAACGACTACTTAACAGGTGCTAACATTTATGCATTTTCAAATAACGATGATATGTCAGCAGCTAAAGTTATCGCTAAGTTTGCTAAAGAATTCCCTCAACTAGAAGTTGTGGCTGGAATTTATGAAAACCGGGTAATTGATGCCCAAGAAGTTCAAGTAGTTGCTTCTCTACCAAGCTACGAAGAAGCACTTATGTTACTTGGAAACTCACTACTTGCACCATTGAGAAATCTTTCAATTGGTCTAGATATGTTAGTAAAAGAAAACAAATTACAAGGATAGGATAGGTAAAAACTATGGCAAAATTAACAAAAGAAGAATTTATCTCTGCATTAAAAGAAATGAACATTAAAGAAGTTATGGAACTAGTTGAAGGACTAAAAGAAGAATTCGGAATTGACCCTTCAGCAGTTGCAGTAGCAGCAGCCGCTCCAGCAGATGGTGCAGCAGAAAAAACAGAATTCAATGTTACTCTAAAATCAGCTGGAGACCAAAAAGTTAACGTTATTAAAGCTGTTAAAGAAGCAACGGGATTAGGACTAATGGAAGCTAAAAAATTAGTTGAATCAGCTCCTGCAGTTGTTAAAGAAAACGTTAAAAAAGATGAAGCTGAAGAAATCAAAGCTAAACTTGTTGCTGCTGGTGCAGAAGTTTCAATCGATTAATAATTTTCTATAAACATTAAATGGCTCTATGCCATTTTTGTTGTTTTATTAAGGCACTTTTATTTTTCGCCTAAAAACACCAAAACCACTCAAAACTGAATAAATTTTGTATACAAAAAACATTTTTTAAACAAAAAATTTGGCTTAAGCCAAGCATTATTTCTGAGGAGTTAAATATGGAACAAAACCACCAAAAATTTATTGAAAGAAAATTCGGGCCGATTACCACTCGGCGTGATTATTCAAAATCTCCTAAAGTTTTTAAAACCCCAGACTTTTTAAAAATGCAACGTGATTCTTTTGAACAATTCATTGACCAAGGAATTGAAGAAGAACTAAACTCAGTTTACCCTATCGAAGTTCCTAACAAAGTAAGAATTGAATATAAGAAAAACTCACGTGTTTTTGAAAAACCAAGTAAATCAGAATTCGAATCAATAAAAACCGCTAAGCAAAAAGGTTCTTCATACGTTGGAAAATTAAAAGCAACTCTTCGTCAAACTAACACAACAACTGGTGAGACTGAAGACTATGAAGTTGTTTTTGGAGAAATTCCAATTATGACTGATGGTGGAACATTCATTATCAACGGAAGTGAAAAAGTTATTGTTAGCCAATTAATTCGTTCAACCGGAGCATATTTCGGAGTAGGAGTTCGGAACAAACAAGCTAACGACCTGTTCAACAAACTTGAAATCTTCCCACACGTTGGTTCATGATTAGAAATTAGCCACAAAGTTACTGGAGTTAGTGTTGACTCAGTAAAAATTAAGATTGACAAAAACAAAGGAATTTACTTAACTACATTTTTAAAAGCATTAGGATTAACTGAAGCATCAATTACTAATTTGTTTGGTACAAATGATGTTTTAGCTGAAACTTTAAGAAAAGACAAGGTAAAAGAAGATGACCGTGAAGAAGCTATAAGGCTTTCACAGGAACAAATTTACCGTATCATCCGTCGTGGGGATAGAATGACTGATGATAGTGTTAGAAATCTATTACCAAATGTACTATTCAACGAAAAACGTTATGATCTAGCAATCACTGGACGTTTTACTATTAACCGTAAACTAAGTGTTATCGATCGTATCGTAAACTCATATTTAGCTCAAGATTTAATCAAAACTGATGAAGACGGAGTAGTAAGTGTAGTTTATAAAAAAGGAACATTCATTACTCCTGATCTAGCAACCAAAATTAATGATGATTTTAAAAATGGAAACATTGATTTGACAAGATTACCAGATATTAGTGAAACAATCTATGCAAATCAATTAAGTACCCCAACAAAATCATTAGCAAACAAACTAAATGTTTCAATGGTTCGTATTTGACCTACTGAAAAAGCAATGGAATTAAATAGTGAACCTGTTTTAGTTATCGGAAATGATCAAAGTTCAGAAGATAAACACTTAATCATTCCTGACATTATTGCTGCTGTTTCATACTACTTTAATTTATTAGAAGGAGTAGGAACTAGTGATGATAATGACTCGCTTGTAAATAAGAGAATTGTTACAATTGGAGAATTATTACAAAACCAATTCAGAATTGGATTACTAAGACTTGAAAAAGTTTCACGTGAAAAGATTTCTGGAAAAGACATTGAAAAAATTACTGCTAAAAATGTAACAAACAACAAGCCTATTTACAACCAAATGAAGACATTCTTCAACTCATCAAAACTTTCACAATTCATGGATCAAGTTAACCCACTAGGAGAAATTTCGAATAAACGTCGGGTAACCAGTTTGGGACCTAGAGGACTTAACCGTGATACAGCACAATTCGATGTTCGTGACGTTCACTCAACTCACTATGGACGTATTTGTCCGATTGAAACACCTGAAGGACCAAACATCGGACTTATCTTAAATATGGCTTCATATGCCAACATTGATAAACATGGATTCATTCAAACTCCATACTTTAAAGTAAATAACGGAGTTGTTGATTTTAACGATGTTCGTTACTTATCAGCAATTGAAGAAGTAAATTACTCATTTGCCCAATCATCAATTAACATCGATGAAAATGGAAAAATTTTAGATCCTAAAGTTGTTGTTCGTAAAAACAATGACTATATTGAAGTTGATGCTAAAGATGTTAACTACCTAGGAGTTAGTTCACGTCAAATGACATCAATCGCTGCTTCAGCTATTCCATTCTTGGAAAATGACGATGCTAACCGGGCACTGATGGGATCAAACATGCAACGTCAAGCAGTTCCATTGATTAAACCTGAAGCGCCATTAGTTGCAACTGGAGTTGAAGCAGATATTGCCAAATACTCAGCTGCTAACATTCGTTCAAACCACGATGGAGTTGTAACTTTCGTTGATGCTTCAAGAATTGACATCAAACCAAACGGACAAAAACAAGCAATCAAATACTGATTACGCACTTTTGAGCGTTCAAACCAAGGAACAGTTATTCACCAAAGACCAATCGTTAAAGTTGGACAAGAAATTGCTAAAGGTGATTTGCTAACTGATGGACCAAGTATGGAAAACGGAGAATTAGCTCTAGGTAAAAACGTACTTGTTGGATTCAGTACCTGATTTGGATACAACTATGAAGATGCTGTTATTCTTAACGAAAGATTAGTTAAAGATGACGTTTATACATCAATTCATATTGAAGAACAAACCATTCAATTCCGTCGTTCAAAAGCTGGAGACGACATTCTAACCAGTGAAATCCCTAACGTTTCTAACCGTTCAAAACGTTTCTTGACTGAAGAAGGAATTGTTAGAGTTGGATCAGAAGTTAGTGCTGGAGACATTCTTGTAGGACGTGTTTCACCAAAAGCTGAAGAAAACCCAAGTCCTGAAGAAAAACTAATGGCTGCTATCTTTGGGCAAAAAACATCAACTCACAAAGATACATCACTAAAAGTTAAACACGGACACGCAGGAACAGTTGTTGCTGTTGATGTTCTAAGTCGCGAAAATGGTGATTCGCTAGAAGATGGAATCGAAAAAATCGTTAAGGTCTCAATTGCACAAAAACGTAAAATCAAAGTCGGGGACAAAATGGCCGGACGGCACGGAAATAAAGGGGTTGTTTCAATCGTTTTACCAGAAGAAGATATGCCATATCTAGAAGACGGAACACCACTTGATATTCTTCTTAACCCACAAGGGGTTCCTTCACGGATGAACATTGGACAAGTTCTTGAATTGCACTTAGGACTGGCTGCAAGAAAATTGAATACTAAATTTGTTTCACCAATTTTTGATGGAATTAGTTACCAAGAAATCAAGAAAATCCAGCAAGAAGCAGGAATTGATCCAAGTGGAAAGATGACTGTCTACAGCGGACAAACCGGAGAACCATTTGATAACCCTATTTCAGTTGGAATCATGTACTACTTGAAGCTATACCACATGGTTGATGACAAGATGCATGCTCGTAGTGTTGGTCCTTACTCATTAATTACTCAACAACCTCTTGGAGGAAAGAGTCAAAATGGGGGACAACGTTTCGGAGAAATGGAAACTTGAGCTATCGAATCGTATGGAGCAACAAACGTATTGCAAGAATTATTGACATACAAATCAGATAACATTATTGGACGTAACCAACTTTACAATGCTCTTGCTACAGGTTCAAAACTACCACAACCAGGTACTCCAGAATCATTCAGCGTTCTAAGTTATGAACTAAGAGGATTAGGAATTAAATTAGAAGTTAGTGAGCAAGAAAAAAATAAACATGTTGGTGAACAATTACCACTAGAAGCGCAAGGAGAATACTAATTATGGCAAAAAATTACAAAGGTAATCATGACTCAATTTCACATATTTCACTTGCACTTGCAACTAGTGAAGATGTTCGAAACTGAAGTAATGGTGAAGTAACAAAACCTGAAACTATTAACTATAAAAGTTACAAACCAGAACGCCACGGATTATTTGATGAATTAATTTTCGGACCAATGATTGACTTCCGTTGTCCAATCTGTGGTCACAAATACAAAAAAATTAATGAAGGACAAAACTGTTCAAAAACTGACTTGTGTAAACTAGAAAAACCAGTCATCTTGCAAAAAATGGCTCGTCGTAACCACATGGGTCACATTGAACTATCCGCTCCTGTTGTTCACTTTTGATACTACAAAGTTGACCACTCAATTTTGGCAAAATTGTTAGGTTTAAGAGTTGAAAATACTAGTGAATATGTTCGTCGTGCGGATTATGAAAACTTAATTTACTACAAATCACACATTGTTTTAGAATCAGACGGACTGAAAAGCCTACCAAAAAACAAAATCATTGAAGTTAATAACGCTGGACCTATCTACCGTGATGCTTTACAAGAATTAGCATATCGTTTTGAAGAAGGTAGTGAAGAACGTTTAGATATTGAAGAAGCAATCGAAAACTTGATTGAAAAAGGGGAATCAAAAATCGGTCAAGACTATGGGATTGACTTCTATGAATTCAATGACATTATTCAAGAGTACTCAAATGCTAAAATCGCTACCGGTTCAAAAGCTATTGAGTATTTACTAAAAAACATTAATCTAGAACAAGAACAAAGTGAAGTTGAAGCAGCAATTAGAGAAATCAATCACGAAGAATACACAAATGGAGTAATTTCTTCAACTCAAAAAACTAATCGTGAAAAACTTTACAAACGTTTACAAGTAATTAATTCATTCATTGAAAGTGGTCAATCACCAACCTCAATGTTGATTTACAATCTACCAGTTATCCCTGTTGACTTGCGTCCATTGATTCAATTAGATGGAGGACGTCACTCAACTAGTGACGTTAACGAACTATATCGTCGTATTATCATCAGAAATAACCGTTTAAAACAATGAATTGAAAAAGAAGCACCTAACTTGATTATCCAAAACGAATTACGGATGATTCAAGAAGCAGTTGATGCTTTAATTGACAATGCTCGTCGTAGCCCGAGCCCAGTCCTTTCAAAAGATAACCGTCCATTTAAGTCAATTAGTGATGCGCTAACTGGTAAAAAAGGACGTTTTAGACAAAACTTGTTGGGAAAACGTGTTGACTACTCGGGTCGTAGTGTTATTGTTGTTGGTCCGAATCTAAAAATGCACCAATGTGGTATCCCACGTGAAATGGCTGCGAAACTATTTGAACCATGAATTATTAACGTTTTAATTGGAAAAGAAATCGCTTCAACCATTAAACAAGCCAAAAAAATGATTGAAGATCAAAACCCAGTAATCTGACCACATGTTGCTGAAGTAATTAAAGGAAGATTAGTGCTTCTTAACCGGGCACCAACCCTTCACCGTCTAAGTATTCAAGCATTTGAGCCAGTTTTAGTTCGGGGGAAAGCTATTAGATTACACCCACTAGTATGTACTGCCTTCAATGCTGACTTCGACGGGGACCAAATGGCTGTCCATGTTCCAGTTAGTGATGAAGCATTACTAGAAGCTCGTGAACTAATGCTTGCTAATAAAAACATTCTAGGTCCTAAAGATGGAGAACCTATCATCAACCCTTCACAAGATATGATTTTAGGTCTTTACTACTTAACTTTAGAAAAGCCAGGATCTAAAGGAGAAGGAAGAATTTTCCGTGACTTTGAACACATGATGCGTGCTTATGAAGCTAAAAGAGTAGACTTACATGCTCGTGTTGCTATGCCAATCGAGGCAATTAAGGATAAATCTGAATCAATTTATAATCCTGAAGACAAATACATCATTTCTTCAGTTGGAAAATTCATCTTTAACTCAGTATTCCCACGCTCATTCCCATTCATTCACCACGCTGATTTTGGAACAACAAATGAAGAAATCAAACAAAACTCAAGACGTTTTGTTCTAAGAAGTGGTCAAGATATTGAAAGTTACATTAAATATGAGTTAGGAATTCAAAAAGCATTTACCAAGAAAAACATTGCCAAAATTGTTCGTTTAGTATTCGATCGTTATGTTTCAGTTGTTTCAATTAAAGATATTGCAACAGTGATTGATAAATTAACTCCTGAAAATTACAAACAAACCTTATCAGAATACATTCAATTGCTAGATTACAATGGTAAAAACATTAATGCTTTACACGCTAATGAATTAGCACAACTAACAGAAAAACACTTTGAACACTGCTTTAATAAAGCAAAAACAGACGCAAACGGTAACTACTACAGCTATTTATCAAGTGCTGAAAAAGCTCGCATTTTAGATGGTGTTTGATTTGATTACACAAACAAAGTAGCTTCAATTCTAGACAAAATTAAAGCTCTAGGATTTGAGTACTCAACAAAGAGTGGTATTAGTATTGCTATTAGTGACATCATCGGAACTGACAAAAAATCGGATTTCATTGATGAAGGAGATAAATATATCAACGAACTAAAAGAATTCTATAACTCTGGAGAATTAACTGATGATGACCGTTATAACTTAACTATCCGTAAATGAACAGAAGTTAAGGATAAAATTCAAGGTCAACTAAGTGAAGTTATTAAACAAAATACTTACAACCCAGTTATTATGATGATTGACTCAGGGGCTCGGGGAACAATTAATAACTACGTTCAATTAGCAGGTATGCGGGGACTAATGGCAAACAATACCAAAACCCTAAAAGCCGATGCTAAAAACGACCGGGTAGTTCGTTCAACTGTTGAAGTTCCTGTTAAATCTTCATTCCTTGAAGGACTAACAGCATACGAATTCTATTCATCAACTCACGGGGCTCGTAAAGGACTAACCGATACTGCTCTTAACACCTCAAAATCTGGATATCTAACCCGTCGTTTAGTTGACGTTGCACAAAACATTGTTGTTAAAGAAGAAGACTGCGGATCAGATTACGGATTCTTAATTAGAGACATTACTGACACAAAAACAAAGCAAACAATCGTGTCAATGTTAGACCGTATTGAAGGTCGTTTCTCTAACCAAGATGTTTATGATAATAACAACAAATTATTAATTGCTAAAAACCAACTTATTACTCCAGCTGATGTAGCTAAATTACGTAAAGCTGAAATTAAAGAAATTGAAATTCGTTCAATTTTTGGATGTAATACACGTAATGGGGTATGTAAACACTGTTTTGGAAAAGACTTAGCAACAAACCGTCTTGTAAACATCGGAGAAGCAGTTGGAATTATTGCTGCTCAAAGTATCGGGGAACCAGGAACTCAGCTAACTATGCGTACCTTCCACTCTGGAGGGGTTGCTGGGGTTGAAGATATTACTGGTGGATTTACCCGTCTAACTGAATTAATCGATGCTTATGAACAACCTTGAGGAACTCCAGCTGTTATTTCTCCTGTTGAAGGACAAGTAGTTGGAATTGAAACTCAAGAAGGAAAAGAAGGACACTATCTAGTTAAAATTGAATACACTAACAGTAACAAAGAATCACAAATTCTTACTCAACACGTTGAAACTAAGAAAAAACTACGTGTTGAAGTTGGTGACAATGTTCGTATCGGGCAAAAAATCTCAGAAGGTCCAATTATTCTTAAAGACTTACTACAAATTGCCGATGCTCATGCCGTACAGAATTACTTGCTAAAAGAAATTCAAAGAATTTACCGTTCACAAGGAATTGCAATTAGTGATAAATATATCGAAATCATTGTTCGTCAAATGATGTCTAAAGTTGTAATTACTGATCCAGGAGATTCTAAATTCTTTGCTGGAGCAATTGTTGACATTTTTGACTACCAAAGTGAAAGTGGAAAATTATTATCACAAAACAAACGTCCTCCATATGGAAATATCATCATTAAAGGAGCAAAACAAACTCCTTTACTAAGTGATTCATTCTTAGCAGCTGCTTCATACCAAGAAACTACAAAGATTTTAGTTCATGCAGCAATTTCTAACCAAGTAGATCCATTAGAAGGACTAAAAGAAAACATCATTGTTGGTAAGAAAATTCCTGCTGGAACAAACTTCTTACTAGTAGAAGAAAACTCAAAATACAACATTCGTTCATTTGCTAGCTATTTCAAAAACGATGACGAAATGAATTTAGATTTACAAACAGTAAATAAAGATTTAGAAGAAGAATTAACTCAAATTCACCAAGAAAGAGAAATTGAAAATATTTATGAATATTTCGATGATTCAAGTACTGATGAAGATAGCTATGAAATCGATGAAGAATAATTAAATAGCCCAATTTTTGGGCTGTTTTTTTTATCTTTTCTGTCCCCAAACATCAAAGCACTAAAAAGCAAAACATTTTAAACTTGTCTAAGACTGAAAAAGTACTCAAAATAAGCATTTTTTTGGATTTTAAAAATTCAGCAAAATCTCATTTTTATATTGACTAAAAACCTTTAAAAGTTGAATAATGTATAATTATTTAACAATGAATACAAATTACGAATCAAAAGACTTAAAAGTACTTAGAGGTTTAGAACCAGTCAGAAAAAGACCAGGAATGTATATTGGTTCTACAGATATCAATGGACTACATCACTTAGTTTGAGAAATTATTGATAACTCAATTGACGAGGCTTTAGCGGGTTTTGCGACCGAAATTACCGTTACTCTTCATAAAGATCAATCAATCAGTGTTGAAGATAATGGAAGAGGAATTCCTGTTGATTATCGTGAAGAGTTCAAAAAGACTGGAGTTGAGTTGGTTTTCACAGAACTTCATGCCGGAGGAAAATTTGACGACTCAGTCTATAAAACCAGTGGAGGACTACACGGAGTAGGTTCAACTGTAGTTAATGCCCTTAGTTCACGCTTGGTTGCAACCATTTATAAAAACAAAAATATTTATCAAACTGAATTTAAACAAGACGAAATAGTTCAAAGAACAAAAATCATTGGCCCAACCACAAAACAAGGAACCCTTGTTCATTTTTGACCTGATCCTACAATTTTCAAAAAAGTTAAGTTTAATCCCCAAACAATCATTGAAAAAATTCGTGAATCGTGTTTTTTGATTTCAAAATTACAAATTACGTTCATTGATGAAAATACTGAAACCAGTGAAACTTTTAAATATGAGGATGGTTTAAAAGAATATGTTCGCTTTGTTAATGAAAACAAAGACTTAATAACTGACATCATCTTTTTTAAATCACAATTTAAAGGAATTGACGTTGAAATTGCTATCCAATATACTGATAGCTACTCGGAAACTATTGTTTCATTTGTTAATAACATTAAAACTAAAGATGGAGGAACCCACGAAACTGCTTTCAAAACTGCATTAACTAAAACAATTAACGAATATGCACAAGAAAAAGGTTTTGCTAAAGGTAAAACTAGTTATGATGGAAGTGATGTTCGTGAAGGTTTAACGGCAATTATTAGTCTAAAAGTTCCTGAAGCTATTTTGGAATTCGTGGGACAAACTAAAGATAAATTAGGAACTCCAGAAGGACGTGAAGCAGTAGATGAAGCATTAAGTTCTAATTTAAAAATTTTCCTAAACGAAAATAAGCAAGAATCAGAAAAAATTCTTAACAAAATCAAGAAAGCATTCGACGCCAGAACTGCTGCCCGTAACGCTCGTAATGAAGTAAGAAAAGTAAAAGATAAATTACAAAACAAAAAGATTATCAGCGGAAAATTAACTCCTGCCCAATCAAAAAATTCGACTGAAAAAGAACTGTTCTTAGTCGAAGGAGATTCGGCTGGTGGGAGTGCTAAACAAGGTCGTGATGCTAAAATTCAAGCTATTTTGCCACTAAAAGGTAAAGTTGTTAACTCAGAAAAAGAAAAATTACTTGACATTCTAAAAAATGAAGAACTAGCCACAATAATTAACATTTTAGGAGCTGGAATTGGAGAAGATTTTAATCTTAAAAATCTTCAATATAACAAAATAATCATTATGACTGACGCCGACACTGATGGAGCACATATCCAAATTCTTTTACTCACATTCTTCTTTAGACACATGAAACCATTAATTGAAAATGGTCATGTCTACATCGCTTTGCCGCCTTTATACAAAATTAGTGGAAAATCTAAAACATACGATCCAGTAACTTATGCCTGAAGTGATGAAGAATTGCGTCAAATACTAGCTGAATTTTCTTCTTATACAGTGCAACGCTATAAAGGGTTAGGGGAAATGAATGCCGATCAGTTATGGGAAACTACTATGAATCCAAAAACAAGAACTTTAATTCAAGTAAGTTTAGAAGATGTAGTTTTAGCTGAAAAAAGAGTTTCAACTTTTATGGGTAAAAATGCTGAAGCAAGAAAACGCTGAATTGAAAATAACATTGACTTTTCTCTAGAAGATGACTATAAAATCGATTAAGGAGTTTTATGGCTAAAAATCGTGATGAAATTATTGAAAAAATCATCAATGAAAGCTTAGACATCATCATGTCTAATGGTTTTAATCGTTATTCAAAATATGTTATTCAACAAAGAGCATTGCCCGATGCAAGAGACGGATTAAAACCAGTTCAAAGAAGAATTCTTTATTCAATGTGAGAAATGTCACTAACAAATGACAAACCTTTCAAAAAATCAGCCAGAGTAGTAGGAGATGTTATTGGTCGTTTTCATCCACACGGAGATAGTTCAATTTATGAAGCACTAATCAGGATGTCACAAGAGTGAAAAATGGCTTTACCATTAATTGAAATGCATGGTAATAAAGGTTCGATTGATGATGATCCAGCCGCTGCTATGCGTTATACTGAAACAAGACTGGAAAAAATCGCCAATCCTTTAATGGGCGAAATCGATAAAAAAATTGTTTCTTTTGCACCTAACTTTGATGACACTGAATATGAACCAACTGTTTTGCCGACTTATTTTCCTAATTTACTAGCCAACGGAGCTAAAGGAATTGCTGAAGGGTATGCAACCGAAATACCGCCTCACAATTTAAATGAATTACTTGATGCTTGTGTCAAAATCATTCAAAATCCACACATTTCAAATGAAAAATTGTTACAAATCATTCAAGGTCCTGATTTTCCAACTGGTGGAATTATTAGTGATATTGATGGCTTCAAAGAAGCATTTGAAACCGGAAAAGGAAGAGTTGAAATTTATGCTAAACATCGTTTAGTTTATGACAAAAATAATAATGTTGAAGCAATTGAAATTCTAGAAATTCCTTATGGAGTAGTTAAGGTTGAATTAATTAAGCAAATTGATAATCTTATTTTTAATAAAACTATCAATGGAATCAAAGAAGTTCGTGACCAGTCTTCAAGAAATGGAATCAGTATCTATATTGAGTTAGAAACCGAATCAAATGCACAAGCAATTCTTAACTATTTGTTTGAAAAGACTGATCTTAAAAAATATTTCAATTACAACATGGTGGCAATTTGCGATAATGCGCCAAAACTTTTAGGTATTAGACAACTTCTTGATATCTTCTTAAAACACTTATTTAGCTGTAAAACAGACGCTTTAAAATATGATTTTGAAAAAATTTCGCGCCGTCTAGAAATTGTTGAAGGATTGATTAGAGTTAGTGAAATAAGTGATGCAGTAATCAAGCTGATTCGTGAGTCAGACAACAGCAAAAAAGGTGTAATTGAAGCCTTGATGCGTGAGTTTAAATTTACTGAATTACAAGCAACAGCTATTGCCGAATTGCGTTTATATAAATTGTCTAGAATGGATCAATTAGAGTATCAAAAAGAACGCCAGGAACTTCAAGAACAAATTAATCGCCTAGACTTACTTCTAACTAATGAGCAAGAATTCAAAAAATTCTTAATTGATCTTTTACACGACATTAAGAAAACATATGCTTTACCACGAAGAAGTGAAATTTCGCATGTCAAGATTGAAACAGAAATAAACACAAAAGCACTGGCAAAAAATGAAGATTTCTATGTTTTTGTATCAAATGATGGTTATATAAAACGTTTAAGCAGCAAAATTTTTAATGCTAACTCTTTTGATACTTACAATTTAAAAGAAAACGATTTTGTTATTTTTGGACAAGAAATTAACTCACTATCACAATTATTATTTTTCACATCACAAGGTAATTATTTTGTTATCAATGGTTTCGACCTAAAAGAAAACGGTTGAAAAGAACTGGGTACCCATGCAAGTGACTATGCTCGTTTAGAAGGCAGTGAAAAAATTGTTGCTATTTATAATCTCAAAAATGCCCGTCAAAATAATAATGTTTTACTAGTTTCAAAATATGGAGTAGCAAAGCAAATTAACCTTGAAGAATTGAGTCAACAAACTAATCGTAAATTCCTTGCTATCAAACTAAAAGATGAAAGTGATGAATTAGTTGCAGCTCAAATTGTGAGTCCACAAAGCAATATTTTTGTCTTGCTTTCCGACGGACTATACCAATATTTTGAAAATAGTCAAATACCTCTATATAGTCTTAAAGCAAGTGGAGTGCAAATGACTAAACTAAACGATAATTATGTTGCCAAAGTGCTAGTAATGAACGAAAATGACAAGTTATTGTTATCAACTTCACAAGGACAATTCAAAAAAGCATTGGCTAAAAATATTGTTGATGTTAAAAGAGTCAATGTACCAAAAGTTTTCTACTACATCCTAAAAAACAAACCAATTGTAATTCAAGATATTGCTACTTATGAATCAGGAATTGAGTTCTGGTACACATCGCAAGAAAATAAATTGCAAAGATGATTAGTTGAAGATATTCCCGCTTCACAGCCAAAAGAAAGTTTTGGTGCTGTCAAAATTAATGATTTAAACGTTGGTAGATTTATTAAAAATGTATTTATTAGTCCAGATAAAAATTCCAAAACTAAAATTCTTGATGAATCTGAAAATGATAATTTAGATGTAGATGTTATGGAAACATTCATTTTTGATGAGCCTTTATCAAGTGAAGAAATAGCAAGTGAACAAAAAGAAGAAAACGAGCCAAAACACCAAAAATCAAATCAGGATAATGTCGGAATAATAGATTGATTTAATGTTGATGCCTTAATTGAAAAAGCCAACAATCTCGAAAAAAACAACAAAAAAAATTAGTATAATTTTTAAATAAATTAACAACATTAGGAGGGAAAATGCGTATTGAAATCAGACAAAGAAACAAAGTTAGAGCTGAAAAAAGAGCTAAAAAACTAGCTAAAGAACGTGCTCGTGACCAAAGAAGAGCTGCACGTGCTGCTAAAAATAAATAGATAAATGCACACTACAAAAATTGATCTAAGTAAGATATTTAAAGTTAATTGAATTAGTATCTTAGCTATCAACATCAGCTTGTTTTTTATATTAATATTCGAACCAATGGCTGTTTTGGGAATTTTTGCACCAATAATCGCAATTTTTGCGTACTCGGTGTTAGGTTCATTTCTAGCCTTTGAAACACTAAAAGTGAAAAAATCTACCGTTTGAAGAAAAACGGAATCACTTATCGCTAATTTATTCTTAGTATTTTTAATTAGCTTTTTTGTTATCAAACTTGTTAACTTAGTATTACAAGCCATACTTTTTGACAAACTAGATAAATGACTTTTAGCAACACAAATTTTTAGTACCTTTGCTTTTGTCGTAATGATCTTAGTATTGGCAATTTTGATTTGATACTTTGTTAAAAAAGTGCGCGAAAATCGTCGTCCAACAGTTTGAGATGTAACAGATAAGTTAAAAATCATCGATCTTATTTACTATCCAACTACATTCTTGATGTTATTCTTAGCCGTAATCTTGAAACCAATAATGTTTTTTACTAATGGTTTTTGATTATCATATCAGATTGTAATTTTACCAGTTTTGTTAAGTTTAATTGTTGCTAATAATGTTTGATACGCAATAGTAAATTACAAAAATTTTCATTCAAAGAATAAATCAAAATTGGATGTAAAAACCTTTTTAAAATAGGCACAAAAAGCCTATTTTTTTATATCCTGGCTAGTTTATAAACTAGCGTTTTAATCTATAATTAAAAGAATATGGAGAAAGCAATGAAAAACAAGACATTTTACATTACAACACCTATTTATTATCCTAATGGAAATTTACATATCGGTCATTTTTACACAACAACGATTGCTAAAACCTTGGCAAATTACAAAAAAATGCAAGGATATGACACATTTTTTGTAACTGGTATCGATGAACACGGTCAAAAAATTCAAAAAAGTGCTCAAGCTCAAGGTATTGAGCCTCAAGCCTTTGTTGATTTACAAGCTGAACAATTCAAAAAGTTATGAAAAGATAGTCAAATCGAATACGATTTTTTCTCAAGAACTACTGCCCCAAATCACCAAAACGCAATTCGTAAGATTTTTGCAAAAATGCTAGAAAAAGGTTTAATACGTTTAGGAAAATATAAAGGGTTATATTCAATAAGTGATGAAGAATACCTTACACCTTCACAAGCACTTGAAATTGATGGTAAATTCTATCACCCATCTTCAAAACATGAATTAGTTGAAATCGAAGAAGAAACTTACTTTTTTGAAATGTCAAAATTCAGTACTTGAATCGAGGCTTTTTACCAAGAAAATCCTAACTTTATGACTTCAAATAAGGTTAAAAATGAACTTTTAAATAATTTCATTCAAAAAGGTTTAGAAGACTTGAGCGTAACAAGAATTACTTTTGATTGAGGAATAAGTGTTGTTACTCCTTCACAGTTTAAACACGTTATCTATGTGTGATTAGATGCTTTATTTAACTATTTAACTGCACTTGGATATTTAACAGATGATGAGACAAAC
This sequence comes from Mycoplasma sp. 1573, assembly GCF_053851775.1. Lineage (NCBI taxonomy): Bacteria > Bacillati > Mycoplasmatota > Mollicutes > Mycoplasmatales > Mycoplasmataceae > Mycoplasma > Mycoplasma sp. 1573. The sequence goes on from NZ_JBSQBG010000002.1 coordinate 49,666, forward strand.
TATGTTAAATACTGACAAAACGGTAATGAAATTGTCCATGTTGTAGGTAAAGAAATTACTCGTTTTCACTGCATTTATTGACCTATCTTTTTGAAAAGTTTAGATTTAAGATTGCCAACTTGCATCTTGACTCATGGTTGAATTGTTACTCCTGAAGGAAAAATGTCAAAATCTAAAGGTAACACTGTAGATCCTTACTTTTTAATTGAAAACTATGGTGTCGAAGAAACAAAATATTTCTTCATGTCGCAAATTAATATCAATAACGATGGAGTGTTTGAACTAAACAACTTCATTAATACACTAAATGCTGATCTTGCTAACAACTTTGGTAACTTATTAAACCGTACAGTAGCAATGCTAAATCAGTCTTTTGACAATGGAATTGTTTACAAAAAGCAATCATTAGAGTCTATTGATTTAGAAATGTATGAACAAATTGCATCAAGTTTTGTTGAATACCAAGAACATTTTGATAATTTTGAGTCTGATAAAGCACTAAAAGCTGCAATTGCACTTTCAAAAGAATTGAATTTATATATTGACAAGACTACACCTTGAAAACTAAAAGACAATTTAGAACGTTTAAATGATGTGTTGTGTGTACTTTTAAATGGAGTGTATGCAGTTAATGTTATGTTAAGTGTTGTTTTAAACAATAAAAGTCAGAAAATCAACAAATTTTTAGCTCAGAACGAGTTAAGTTTTGAAAAAATATATGATTTTAGCAAGTTTGACAACAAAAAATGCTTAGTTAGCGAAATCTTATTCACTAGAATCAAAACTAACTAAGTTGTTGCTAGCAAGTCTAGCAACTTTTTTATTGCTTGTATACTCTTAAAAAGAGTATAACTTGTATAATATTAGTCATGATAAAAATTAAAGACTTGTATTATAAATATCCTGAAAGTGATTCTTTCGCTTTACAAGGAGTAAATTTAGAAATTAAAACTGGCCACTATGTGGGTATTTTAGGACACAATGGAAGTGGAAAGAGTACTCTTTCGAAACTAATAAGTGCAATTTATAAAGCTACTGAAGGTCAAATTTACATTGACGATATTTTGTACTCAAAAGAAAACTTGCAAAAGATTCGTTCAAAAATCGGAATTGTTTTTCAAAACCCAGACAACCAATTTATTGGAGCGACAGTTGAAGATGATATTGCTTTTGGTTTAGAAAACAAACTAGTTCCGCGTGAACAAATGAAAGAAAAGATTGAAAAATACACAACTTTGGTTTCAATGCAGGATAGTTTAGATCGTGAGCCACAAAATTTAAGTGGTGGACAAAAACAAAGAGTTGCCATTGCTTCAACTCTTGCTCTTGATCCTGATGTTATTATTTTTGACGAAGTAACTTCAATGCTTGATCCTAAAGGAAAACATGAAATTTTGGAAATTATTCATAATTTGCATCGTGAAACTAATAAAACTTTAATTTCTGTTACTCATGATATGGATGAAGCAATATTGTGTGATGAATTGTTAGTTTTTAGCGGTGGAAAACTAATTGCTTCAGGAAGTCCAAAAGATATCTTAAATAACAAAGAAATTGTGGAAATTGCAAAAATTGACTCACCTTTTATCTACAAGCTTAGTGAGTTAGTTGATGGCGTAGAACCAACTTATAACGAACAGGAGTTAATTGAAGCAATATGCAAATAAAAGTTGACAATATTTCAAAAGAATTTGATAAAAAATTACCTACTCGCATTCAAGTTTTAAAAGATATTAGCGTAGATATTTCTGAAGGTGAAATTATTTCTATCATCGGACATACAGGAAGTGGAAAAACTACTTTTATCGAACACCTTAATGCATTACTAATTCCAGATAGTGGAAAAATTACTTTTAAAGATGTTACAAGTCTTAAAAAATCAAAAAAGAATTTGTTTGCTAAATTTAGAAAAACAAAAACAAGTCCTGAACCAGAAGATGTTGAACTGGTAACAATGGATATTGAAATTGTTAATACTAAACGCAAAATTAAAAACATTAAAGCACTGAGAAAACAAGTTGGAGTAGTATTCCAATTTGCTGAATATCAATTATTCGAAAAAACTATTGAAAAAGATATTATTTTTGGCCCTGTTTCAATGGGTATGGATGTTAATAAAGCAAAAGAATTAGCGAAAAAATACATCAAAATTGTTGGACTGCCTGAAAGTTATTTGACTCGTTCACCTTTTAATTTAAGTGGTGGACAAAAACGTCGTGTTGCCCTTGCTGGAATTTTGGCAATGGAACCGAAATTCTTAATTCTTGATGAACCAACTGCTGGACTAGATCCAGCTGGGGTTGAACAAATGTTGCAACTTTTCTATGACTTACATGTTAAAGAAAACAAAACAATCATTATTGTTACTCATGATTTAGATAATGCTTTACGTTGAACTAAAAGAACCATTTTGTTTAAGAATGGTGAAATTATTCGTGATGGTGACACCTACAGCATTCTAAATGATGAACAATGTTTAGTTGAAAACAATTTGCGTTCAACACAATTGCTAACTTTTGTTCGTAAATTAGAACAAAGAGGAGTAAGAGTTGGAAAAGTAACTAATGTTAATGAATTAGCTCAAGCAATTAACAACTGAAAACAAAGACAAAGACAATTGAAAGGAGAATAAATGAATGCCATTATAGGAAAATATGTCAATCTTAATACTCCTATCCACAAAATGGATCCGAGATTGAAATTTATTGCAAACATTTTATTCATCATTTTATTCTTCTTAGTCGATCATTTTGTTACTCTTGGGATTTTGTTAGTTTTCATTGCTTGTGCTTATTTACTGGCTACTCATTCAGTACGCTCATTAATTAAAAAGATTCGTTTACCAATTTATATCGGTCTAGTCTTAGCGCTAATCAACTTTTTTACCATTAAAGGGGCAGGTATAAATTATGTTCCTTTGAGTGGTGAGAGTAATGTTGATGCTTATGTAAATTACAATGGTTTGATTTTGGTAAATGACACATATTGAGCACCAGGCGGACCTAATAGTGCTTTCCAAATTACTCGTTTCTCACTAATGCGAGCAGCAAGTATCACAGCAAGAATTTATGGAATCATTCTTTCAACTACAATCCTAACTTTTACAACTAAACCAGTTCTACTTACAAAAGCAATTAATGACTTACTTTATCCTTTGAAGTTATTAAAATTTCCAAGTGAAATTATTACAATGATAATTAACATCGCTTTACGTTTTATTCCTACTTTATTAGATGAAGCGGGCAGAATCATGAAAGCTCAATCTTCACGGGGAGTTGACTTTAAAAACGGAAGAACAAAAGAGAAAATTAAGTCAATGTTAACCTTAATTATTCCTTTATTCGTTTCTTCTTTTGCCAAAGCAAACGACTTGAGTGATGCGATGACAGTTAGAGGTTATAATCCTTACCAAAAAAGAACACACTATCGTTTGATTAAACCAGTTTGAATTGACTTTTTAGCAGTTGTAATTTTAATGGGTATTTCAACTATGGTTATTTTCTTCCAAGTACAGTCGCAATCATTACCACATTGATGATTACAAACTTTTGTTAAGGTATAATGATGACAAAAAAAGAAAAAGATATTCGCCTGGAAATATTAGAATTACAACAACAAATTCAAATTTGAAACAACGCCTATTTTGATAATGATGATCCATTAGTAAGCGATGCTGAGTATGATGTTGCTTTAGTTAAACTTAAAGAACTGGAAACTCAGTTCGCTTATTTATTAACTGAACAGGAACTAAAAAACAGTCCCACAAATCGCATTGGGGCTTCAGTATCAAATGCTTTTGCTAAATTTCAGCATGCAAAACCTATGCTTTCATTGCAAAAAGCGTATGAAAAAGATGAACTAAAGCGTTGAATTGAAAATGTTGAAAAGGCTAATTCGCAATCAACTTTTTTCATTGAACCTAAAATTGATGGTCTCTCGATTTCTTTACATTATGAAAATGGAAAATTAATTCGAGCAGTAACTCGTGGAGATGGAACAGTTGGTGAAGATGTTACTCACAATTTATTGGTAAACGAAGAAATTCCTTTACAAATTGATTACTTACAGCCATTAGAAGTTCGTGGTGAAGTTTATTTAAAACTTTCACAATTCGAACAAATCAATAAACAATTAGCACAAGAAAACAAGAAGCTTCTTGTTAACCCCAGAAATGGGGCAAGTGGAACACTGCGTCAATTAGATAGTCAAATTACGAAACAAAGAAAATTATCAGTATATTGTTATGCTATAAACGACGCAACCAAGCATAATCTTTATACCATTGATGAAGTTCGTGATTTTTTACACACACACAACTTTCCAGTCACAAAAGAAGGTAAAAAAGTTTACAATCTGGAAGAAATTTTGACTTGGATTAATGAATTTAAAGAAGTCAAAAAGACTTTAGACTATGAAACTGATGGTGTAGTTATAAAGGTAAATGAGTTTAATGTGTATGACTTATTGGGTCAAACTCAAAAATTCCCTCGCTGAGCGATTGCTTTTAAGTATGAACCTGATGTTGCTACAACTGTTATTTTAGATATTTTTACTACAGTAGGAAGAACTGGTTTTATTACCTATAATGCTAAACTTGAACCAGTCTTTTTATCAGGATCGACTATCAGTGCTGCAACTTTACATAATTATGATTACATTAATAAGTTAAAAATTGACATTGGTGATTTAGTTTATATTAAAAAAGCTGGCGAAATTATTCCTAAAGTCATTGGAACAGTGAAGCAAAAAGGTTCGACCAGTTACAAAAAACAAAAATATTGTCCTAAGTGTGGTTCACTGCTAGATGATAGCGAAACCTTAATTGATCAATTTTGTACTAATGATATGTGTCCTGAGGTTAGACTAAGAAAATTGATTCATTTTGCTTCAAAAGGAGCAATGAATATTGACTTTTTAGGTGAAAAAACAGTAGAAATGTTATTTAATAAAAATCTTGTTACTGATTACTATGATTTTTACTCTTTAAAAGATCATTACGATGAATTGATTCAAATTGAAGGATATGGGAAAAAGAGTGTTGACCAAATTCTAGCAAGTATCGAAAAGAGTTGCCAAAATTCTTTAGCAAGACTGTTACATGGTATTTCTATTAAACACATTGGTGAAAAAAATGCTTACTTTATTGCTTCGGAAGTGCAAAAATTCAGTAACTTTTTGACTTTTGATTTTGATAAGCTGATTAATTTTGATGAAATCGGGCAAAAAACGGTTGATTCGTTAAAGAATTTTGTTGCTAATGAAAAAAATGTTGCAATGGTTAACAATTTACTTGCCTGCGGACTAGATTTAGAACATCAAAAAAATATTAAGTCTTTAGAATTAGCAAATTTAGTTTTTGTTATTACTGGAACTTTAAGTCAAAGTAGGAAAGAAACTGAAAAAATGCTAATTAGTAGGGGTGCTAAAGTAACAAATACTGTAACAAAATCAACATCATATTTAGTCGTTGGTGAGAATCCGGGTTCTAAGTATGAAAAAGCTCAGCAATTAGGCACTAAAATCATTTCTGAACAAGATCTAATAAATGAATTTCTAAACTAATAAATTACTGATTTTAAGCAACCAGTTGGTTGCTTTTTTGTCATTTTTTTCAAAAAAAGAGGATCGCATAGCAACAAGACGTTGCTATTTTGCCGAACACAAAAACACTTAAAATGTAGTTTTTTTAACCTATAGGTTAATTTTTTTTGAAAAAAGTCAAAAAAATAGACCTTTTCCAAAAAAAAAAAAAAAAGTGTTAACTTTTTTGTGACTAATTTTTTACAAAAAATTAGCCTACAAAACTAGGAGTACACTATGGATAACAAGAAAGAAATAGAAAGAGCTGAATTACATAAAGCGATCTGAAAAATTGCCAATGACTTGCGTGGTCAAGTAGATGGATGAGAATTTAAAAACTTCGTATTAGGAACAATGTTTTATCGTTACATTTCAGAGCATATCACAAGCTGATGGAATGAAAATGAACAAGACAGCGATCCAAATTTTGATTATGCTAACTATGATGATAAACTTGCAGATGAAGAATTCAAAGAAGCATCTATTGAAGAAATTGGCTTTTACATAAAACCTTCGCATCTTTTTGCAAACGTTCGTAAAAACGAAAGACAAAATGAAAATTTAAATACCTTAATTGCAAACATTTTCAAAAGTATTGAAGATTCATCTAAAGGAACAAGTAGCGAAGAAGATTTCAAAGGTCTTTTTGATGATTTTGATGTTAACAACATTAAACTTGGTACAACAGTCGCAGAAAGAAATAACAAGATCATCAAGTTGTTAGATGGTATTGGAGACATGAGACTCGGAGAATTTTCAGAAAATACCATCGATGCATTTGGGGATGCATATGAATTTTTAATGGGAATGTATGCATCAGATGCAGGAAAAAGTGGTGGTGAATACTATACGCCACAAGAAGTTGGTCAACTTCTAGTAAAACTAGCAATCAAGAACAAAACGAAAATCAACAAAATATATGACATGTGTTGTGGTTCTGGTTCACTTTTATTACAAGCAATTAAATTGCTAGGTATTGACAAGGTTAATGGCTTCTACGGTCAAGAAGTTAATCCAACAACATATAACTTATGTAGAATCAATATGTTTTTACACAAAGTTCCATTCAATCAATTCCACATTGCATTAGGGGACACACTTAAAGGCTCAGTATTAAAAGATGAAGGCCCTTTTGATGTTATCGTGTCTAACCCTCCTTACTCACTTAAATGAGACGGAAATAAAGATATAACACTTATCCAGGATGAACGCTATGCCCCTGCTGGAGCACTTGCTCCGAGAATGTATGCAGACTTAGCTTTTGTAATGCATGCAATTCATTATTTATCTTCTGATGGAATAGCAGCAATAGTTTTATCGGTTGGAGTTTTGCATCGTGCTAGAGAAGAACAAAAAATCAGAAAATATTTAATAGAAAAAAACTTGGTTGATGCAATTATTCAATTGCCACAAAACTTATTTTTTGGAACATCTATTGCTACGTCAATCCTAGTATTGAATAAAGCCAAAAAAGATACCAACATCCAGTTTATTGATGCATCAAATGAATTTGTAAAGGTTAAAAATAATAACAAGTTAAGTCAAGAAAATATTGACAAAATTTTAAATACTTACTTAAATAAAGAAGTTACAAAACACTTTTCAAATATTGTTCCGCAATCTCAAGTTATAGATAAAAAGTACAATCTTTCAGTTTCTAATTATGTTGAACCAAAAGATACTAAAGAGCCAATCGATATACAAGTTTTGAACAAAGAAATAGCTGAAATTGTCGCTAAACAAGAAAAGTTGAGAGAAGAAATCAGCAAAATCATCGAAGAAATCGAAGGGTTTAATAACTAATGTTTGAAAAAGAGATAAATAAACTAATGTCATCTTGTACATTAAAAAAAGAGTTGCTCGAGAATATTTGTGTTTTTGGGAATAAAGGCAATATTGCAAAGAAAGATCTAAATAAAAATGGAAAATATAATGTTGTAAATTCGTCAATTGATTACTTTGGAAAAATCGACAAATTCAACAACTCGGGAGAATGAATTTCAATTACTTCGCATGGTGAAAACGCAGGGCACGTGAAATATTTAAACGAAAATTTTTATGCAGGAAAACTATGTTACATACTGAAAAGCAAAGATGAAAATTTGATATTAACTAAATTTCTTTATTACTATTTAAAAAATAATGAAAATGTAAAAGTAAGGACTAATGTAATCAAATCTTCTATTAAGTACATGAACTTTCAAAGTTTAATAAAAATTGAAATAGCCATACCTGTTGTGGAGGTACAAAAAAAGATTGTCGAGATTTTGGATACTTTTCAATCATCTACAGCGGAGCTGACAGCGGAGCTGACAGCGGAGCTGAATAAGAGATTAAAACAATATGATTACTATAGAGATTTACTATTATCTAATGATAATGGTGTTTTTAGTGTTGTAAATCAATACAATCTTGATGAAATCTGTGACTTTAAAAAAGGTAACATTGTTCGTTTATCGTCTTTAAAGACGGGAAATATTCCAATTGTTAGTGGTGGCAAAGAGGTTTCGGGATATACCGATAAATCCAATTTTGATGGTGAAACAATTGCGGTTGCTGCTTCAGGTTCAGCAGGTTATGTTTCTTGATGAAATGAACCAATATTTGTATCGGACGCATTCACTCTTAAAAACAAAAATAATGATGTTTTGAATTTGAAGTATTTATTTTATTGATTAAAGTCAAAGCAAGACATTATTTATTCGTTTAAGAAGGGTGTTGGTACACCACACGTCTATATAAGCGATGTTTCCAAAATGGTAATAACACTGCCACACATTGACAAACAAAACGAAATTGTTCGTTCATTGGACAACTTCTACACAATATGCAAAGATCTTAATATTGGACTTCCTGCCGAGCTTGAGGCTCGCAATAAACAATATGAATTCTACAGAGATAAATTGTTTGAATACATTGAAACAGGCAATATCAATGTAGATAACTTGAGAGAGAGAGAGAGAGAGAGGATCTAATTAGATTCATAGAGAACTTTGTTAGCTCAATATCATTCTTAAATGCTAAAAAAATATATTTACTCAAAGATGTTTCAACCATCAAAAAAGGGAAACAAATAAATAAAGTGCTTTTAAGTCCAATTAGAACTGACACATATTGTTATCCTGTGATGAATGGTGGTAAAAACCCATCCGGATATTGACATAATTTTAATGCTGAAAACGTTATTTCTATATGTGAAGGTGGAAGTGTTGGTTATTTAAGGATGATGAATGAAAAGTATTGGTCTGGCGGCCATAATTACGCAATATCAGTAGAAAATACTCAAAATTGGGTAAACATTGAATATTTATATTTTTATTTGAAACAAAATGAAACAAAACTAAAACGACTTGCAAATGGTGTGGGGATAAAAAACTTAAATTTTAGTGATTTACAAAATTTTATGGTTCACTTGCCAAACAAAAATATTCAAGATGAAATTGCTTCAAAACTAATAAGATTCGAAAGTCTTACTAATGGGATAACTGAAGGAATTCCACTACTAATTGAAAAAGTTGAACAACAATACGAATACTATCGAGATTTATTATTTAAAAAAATTGAGTAAAAAAACAAAAACTAGAAGGGTAATATGAATAATTCGCAACATATTTTCGAGACAAACAAAAATACTATTGTTGGTGAATATGAGCCAACAATAAATAACAAAAATAGATCTTTTTCAGAAGAATCTACTCTAGAAAATTTCTTGATTGAAATGCTTGAAAATCAAGGTTATGAATATGCTAGCGAAATTAAAAATGAAGAACAATTGCTAGCTAACCTAAGAAATCAGATTGAAAAGTTAAACAACACAAAATTTTCAGATCAAGAATGAAACATCCTAAAAAGAGATTATTTGTGTAAACCAAACGAAAGCATTGAAGATAAAACACAAAGAATTCAAAATGATTACTTATATACTCTCAAAAGAGACAATGATGAGTCTGAAAACATAAAAATCATTAATAAAAAAGACATTCACTCGAACTCTTTACAAGTAATCAATCAATTTAGAGCGGATTCTAAAATTCCAGGAAGAAAAAATCGTTATGATGTTACTATTTTAGTCAATGGTTTACCTTTAGTTCATATTGAACTGAAAAAAGCTGGTGTTAATATTGAAAATGCTTTCAATCAAATTGAACGCTACCAGGCTGAGTCTTTTGATGAAAGCGAAGGATTGTTCAATTATGTACAAATATTCATAATTTCTAATGGAACTTTAACCAAATATTACTCAAATACTACTCGAAAATATGCTATTGAACAGCGAAAACAAGCAACCAAAAAAGAAACTCGAAGCTCAAATAGTTTCAAATTTACAAATTACTGAGCCAATGTCAACAACAAATTACTAGAAGGTATTGAGGATTTTGCCAGAACCTTTTTAAGAAAGTCTGTTTTGTTAGAAGTTTTAACAAAATATTGTGTCTATACTGAAGATAAAAAGTTATTAGTGTTGCGTCCATACCAAATAGCTGCGGCTGAAGGAATTATCAACAAATTAAGACTAGTAGTTAATTATCCAGATAAATTTAAAGGAAACAAAAAAGGTGGTTATGTTTGACACACAACCGGTTCTGGTAAAACATTGACATCATTCAAGACTGCTCAGCTAGCAACACAAATTAGTGAACTTAAAAAGATTATTTTTGTTGTTGATAGAAAAGACCTTGATTATCAAACAATAAATGAATTTAATAAATTCCAGAAAGGCTCTGTAGCAAGTACAAGAAACACCAATATTTTGGCTGGTAAAATCACCAGCACCAAAGAAACTGATAGAGTAATTGTTACAACTATTCAAAAACTTTCTCGTTTTGTCAACAAAAATCACTCTAATTTAAGTATTTTTAATGAAAATGTTGTTTTCATCTTCAACGAGTGTCATCGTTCGCAATTTGGTAAGATGCATGCCCAAATTAAGAAGAAATTTAAAAATGCTATCATGTTTGGTTTTACTGGAACACCAATTTTGGATGAAAATTCAGCATCTGCTTCAAATAATTTAACGACTGAAGCACTTTTTGGTGAAAAGATACATTCATACACAATTATTGACGCAATCAGAGATGAAAATGTTTTGAAATTCAATGTTGAATATGCCAAAATTGAGCACAATTTACCCTTAAGTATCAGTGAAGAAGACATTTATATGCAATCTGGTTATATTTCAGCAGTTGTTAGTCATATATTAGATAATTTTGATAAAAAAACACTGCAAAATGAAAGTTATAATGCAGCAAAACTAACAAATATTAAACAATTGACAACAAGAAATGATGGTGCTAAACAAATGAGTGTTTCGGTACAACAAAATGGATTTAACTCAATTTTTGCTGTTTCAAGTATTGCACAACTAAAACTTTATTATGACGAATTAATTAAACAAATTGAAAAAAGACAAAGCAACATCAAAATTGCTGCTATCTACAGTAAAAGTGCTACCGATTCAGAAGAATATGAAGATATTGACGGAAATGACTTTGAAGCAGTTAATTCGCTTTCGGATTCTGATAAGAAATTCTTAACCAAAATTATCAACAATTACAATAATCATTTTGGTACAAATTACAGTATTGACGATGAAGGTTTTGCAAGTTACTACAAAGACATTTCATTAAGAACTAAAAACAAAGAAATTGACATTTTGCTAGTTGTTAATATGTTTTTAACTGGTTTTGATGCACCAACATTGAATACATTGTGAGTCGATAAGAATTTAAAACACCACAGCCTATTGCAAGCATTTAGTCGAACAAACAGAATTTATAACAATGTAAAAGATTCAGGTAATATTGTTTGTTATCGTGACCTAAAACAACAAGTTGATGAATCAATTAGACTGTTTAGTGATGAAGATACAGCATCAACTATTGTGTTGATGCGTACTTTCGAAGAATACAACAACGGTTATTACAATGATAAAGGCGAATATCAACCAGGTTTTAGTGAAATTCAAAATAACTTAAAGCAAAAATTTAATCCCAATGATCCATATGTTTTTGATAAGTTATTATCCTTTGAACCATTTAGAAATGATTTTTTACGCCAATATAACTCTTTTATCAAATTGAAAAATATAATTCAGAGATTTGATGAATTTAATGAAGAAAAACATGCCATTGTAACAAGTGACGAAAACCTTAAATACAAATCTTGATATTTAGAATTGCATGATCGTGCCAAAAATACTAGCAAAGATCATACACCAATTGAAATTCCGGAAGATATTGTTTGAAATATTGAAATCATTCGTCAAGATCAAATCACTGTGCTTTATGTTCTTAACTTAATTAACAAGTACAAACAAGCAAATAATTATATTTCATCAGAATATAGAGAAAAAATTATGAATGCGGTTAATTCTGCAATAGACACAAGACGTTTAGCTGATATTTTTGAAAAATTCATTGATATTTGTATTTCTAAAGAAGCCGACGAAGACGATATTGTTTCGCAATTCAAGAATTTTGCTATTTCTAACTATGAGCAAGAAAAAAATAATTTGATAACTAATAAAAAATTAAAACAAGATAAGATCGATGAAAAAATGGTCGATTTTTTCAAAGAAGCTAAAGTTAATTTGGAAGGTTCTTTAAATGATTTAACTGCTCAAAGAATTTCATCACGTGGTGATTCGAAAGCAAAGAGACAACAATGATTTGAAGAAATCCGTGAAGGAATTAATTATTTATTCAATAAATATTTTGTAATCAAAGATGACATCGTTGCTGAATATGAAAAGAGTCTTTCAAATTAAAGCAAAAGAATACTACCTAATTCAAAGGGCAGAAATTTAATTCTTGTCCTTTTATTTTCGATTATTAAATACGAAATTAGACCCAAGACAACTTAAAGGTTTTTTATTTCATAAAAAAAGCGGAATGGTTATAATTTTTCATATGATTAATATAGTTTTATACCAACCTGAAATTAGTCCTAATACCGCTAATATCATTCGAACTTGTTTTAGTGCTGGTGCTAAATTGCACATTATTAAACCAATTGCTTTCGATTTACACCCACATTGAATGAAAAGAGCGGCAGCAGGAAGATTTTTAAGTGATATCGAGCACGAAATTCACAACTCATACCAAGATTTTTTAGCCAAATATGGCTCAAAAAATGTTTACTATGTAACTCGTTATGGATACACTACATATGCTGACATAGATTTTAAAACTGAATTTAAACAAAATGATGAAGTGTGAATTATGTTTGGTACTGAATCTACCGGGATACCAAAGAAAATTTTGCAAACTAATTTAGATAATTGCTTGCGTATTCCAATGACACCAGAAAGTCGTTCGATAAATTTAGCAAATAGTGTAATTGTTGTTTTATATGAGGTTTTAAGACAATTAGATTTTATGAACTTATCAAAATACGAAGTGCAAAAAGGAAAAGATTTTATCAAGGAGTAAAATGCCAAAACTTACTGTCGACCAAATTGTGAAAATGAAATTTAGTCCAGCAATTAACGGTTACAATGCTGATGAAGTTGATGAATTCATTGATCTTTTGATTGAAGATATTGTTGAATACATTGATGAAATTGAAAAATTGAAGGCAAGGTTAAAAAATGATTAATTGATTTCCAGGACACATGAAAAAGGCATTCGACCAAATCAAACAAAAAGAAAAGTTGTTTGATGTTTTTATTATTGTTTTGGATGCCCGTTGTCCAATTAGTTCTTACAATGCCGAATTTGATAAAATCTCACCACACAAAAAGCGGATTTTTGCTTTTACCAAAATTGATCTTGTAGATAAAAATCGTTTTAATCAAGTTGTTAAATCATTTAACAATCCCAACGATGAAATAGTTTTTTTAAATTTAAAAGACAATAATAAGTCTTACAATGCACTAACAAAAGTAATTAAAAAAATTTATACTCAAAAACAACAAAATACTAAAAAAGGTTTTAAAGTTCCACCATTAAAAATTGGAGTATTAGGAGTTCCAAATAGTGGCAAAAGTACGCTAATCAATATTTTAGCTAAATCTAAAGTAGCTAAAGTTGGTAATGAAGCAGGAATAACGCGGTCAGAGCAGTGAGTAAATTGTAATAACGAATTCATTGTTTTAGATACTCCTGGTTTGCTGTGACCTAAATTTGATGATCAAATGCAAGCTGTCAAATTAGCTGTCATCGGTTCAATAAAAAAAGAAGCATTAGACTTAAAAGATTTTTGTTATGAAGCATACAGGTTAGTTTCACAATATAAACCTCAAGCCTTAGAAGCTTTAGATTTAGAAGCATCGCAAGAAGATGAAATAATTTATAACAACATTATTCAACTTGCTAGACAGAAAAACTTTTTAGATAAAAACAAACAAGTTTTATTTACTGAAACTTATAATTTCTTAATTAATTATTTTAGAAATCTAAAAAACATTATTTACGACTAGGAGAAAGTATGGATTTTCGTGATTTTGTTGAATTTAAAGATAACAATAGACTACCAATACACGCAAAAGTTATCGATTCTGACTTGAGAATTGTTTTTTTAGGTGATTCAATTTCAGCTGGTTTTAACTCAAAATTTGGTTTTCAGTCTTGTGGTTATTTGGACAAAGAACAAAGAAAAGTTATAGGTTTAAGTTATCCTGCCTATTTAGTGCGGATGATAGAAGAAATTAGACCCCACTTTTTAAGTTCTTATGATAATTTTGGTTTTAGCGCAATAACAGCAGCTCAATATAGTGAGTTGCTAGATTTTAAGCGTGAAGTTTCAGTTTCATTGCAAAATGAAATGGATTTTATTCGTTCAATTAATGATAATGATCAAAACCCTTTTCAACATGAATTAAACCCTTACTTTAAAAACTTTAATTTCGGTAATGGTGATTTTGACATAATTAAGGCAAAAATTCAAAATGCTAATGTTGTTGTTGTAACCTTAGGAGCAAACGATTTTTTAGCTAAAATTCCTTGAAATTTATTACGTAATTTTTATGCTGTTAAAAATCTTTCACGTCGCGCCTTTGCTTTTTCGCAAGTTGTAGAACATTTACATATAACAAGTGAAAAAATTGTTAGTGATTTAGAGCAAGTAATTACTAAAATTAGAGCTTTAAATAGCGAAACAAACATAGTTTTAGTTGGTTATCCTTTACCTTTAATTCACTTTAAAAATGCTTTAGATGACACATTTTCAACCACTGATATCAGTTCTGAAAAAATGAGTGATATTATGTTGGGATATTTAAATGCCGCAATCAAAGAAGCTGCCAATAGAACTAACAATATGTATGTCGACAGTTTTGATCGCGATTTTTGAATCACTAACAAAAATTTCTTATATGAAAACATTTTAGACATTCATCCAACTGAAAAAGGGTACAAACATATGGCACAAAGTATTCTTTTAAAACTTGGATTAGATGACAATTATGTTTCAAAAGTCTATGGGGATGATTCTGATAATATTTTGAATTTTTTACCAAAATTCAATATCTACAAAAAAGATTTCAATAGTTATCGCAAAATTTTCAACCTTAAAGCCAATAGTTTAGGTTTAATATTGGCAGTTTTAGGTATGAATCGTGGAGATAAATTATTTTTAGACGATTACTATGAACAAGAAATCAAAAACTTAATGTTACCCAACTATCGCATTTCTGAAGCAACTAGAGCATTAGAAAAACATTTGCAAATGGGATTCGGAAGTACATTAACAAGATATATCGAGAAAAAGTTTGCTTCCGCACCACAAGAATATAAAACTAAACAAAATCTTTTAAATTTCTTAGAAGGTAAGAAATGAAGTCAGGAAATTTTTCTTACCTTACTTGAAAACAACCATGTCGATAATTTTATTTACACAGTTCAAACAAATTTAACAAAGAAAAATCAAATTGCTTGAACTGATATTATTGAGTCAAAAAATAATGTTATTAAGAGACAAAATTTAGTTTACCCAGTTGCTCAAAATTTACTAAAAGCAAAATTTATTAATGATTCAAAAGAAGAGTTATGAAATATTGTTTATGATTTTATGACTGAAATTTTGGCTACTCCGCTTCTGGAAACACTCATCAATCATAAATTGGATGAAAGATATAGTTACAGTCGTGATTATTTGGCGCAACTAGAAAGTTTTAAAGAATTTATTGATTTCTTATTCAATAACTTTATGTTAAATATCAAAAAATACTCAGAATTAAGATCTTTTGACGAGTTATGATACGTCTGATTAAAACAAAACCACTACAAAATCATTTTCTATTTTGACAAGATTCTAAAAGAAATCAGTTCAAAAGAAAACTTTGCCAAATCAATTCAGTTCATTAAATTAAATTTATTTTCAATTTACAAAATTAATTTTGAACTAAGCGAAAAAGAAAACGCAAAAATTGAAAGAGCAATTTCAAACTTGCTATATTTTGTTTCTGACAACAAGCCGAAACTGAACAAATTGTTAACAATGTTGTTGCAAGAAGCACAAACAATTTCAATTTATGATTATTTATTCAGTGCCGAAAAACAAAAACGTCGCAAGATGATTAAACGTAAATTCTTTGCCAAAGCTTATTTATATTCAAGAATTTTTGGAAAAATCTTTTATTCATCAAGTTCTATCCACTTAATCTTAACCAAAGCTAAAAAAGCACATAGTCAAGAAACTAAGAAAGGAAAATAATGCGTGTATATTCAAAAACAATGAATGTTTATAATGTCATTGAACTAAAAAACGGTTTAGGTTCACCACACTCACCACACATTGGTTGAGAAGAAGTAAAAGGTGCAAAATCTTATGCTATTAGTTTAATTGATCATGAAGCTAATGGGGTTGTGGGAATGTCATTTATTCACTGAATAGCATTCAATATTCACAATGACCATATATGTCGTAATTCAAGTATTTCGAAAGCAAATGAAATAGTGCAATTTGAAAATTCACTATCAAAAAATGTTAATGAAATTTTGTTACCAAGTCAATATTTAGATGATAATGCTTCACGTTATTACGGGCCTTGTCCTCCTGACCAAGATCATACTTATGAAGTGCGTGTTTATGCTTTAGATTTTGAAGATGTAAGCAAATTTGTTGATACATCAAAACCATTATTTTGAAACGATATGGAAGAAATAATTGCAAACCACGTTATTGATGAAGGGGTACTAACTTTTGCTTCGCAACAAGCATTAACTGATTCAGAAGGTAACTTATATGCCAATGAAAGTCAAACTCATGGAATGTTTTATGTCTTAAACGAAAACAAAGAAGTCGACGGCCTAAAAGTTACTATTCCTGCTTTGGAGCAAGATGATAAAAACATTCTTCACTTGCCCAAAAAATATTATTTTGATATCGACAGTGTGTCAAAACCAGACTTGAAGGTTTCAACTCCCTTAATAAAAATTAAAAACATTAAAAATGTTAAAGAATATGCAATTTTTATTTTCAATTCTTCGACAGCACAACAATGAGGATTAGTAAGTTGTGAGTTTGCATGTTTAGGTATCAAACCACAAAGTGGAGATTGAACAATTATTAAAGAAAACGACTTGACTAAAGATGAAGAACGGAGCGCTCGTCACTACATTAATAATTCATTTAGTCAGCAGTCGATTATGCCAGAAGAAATTAAAAAGTATTTCGTTAATCGTCAAAATAAGTGAAATGTTTTTAAAAACAAAAAGTCAAAAACAAAAAACAAGTTCCATTGAATGGTAGTTTACGCTTTAGATCAGAACATAACTGAGCGCCAAAAAGCTAACAACGTAGCGGAAGCCTATCGGTTAATTAAAAATAAAGTAATAGCCGAAAAAATTATTAAATTCAAACTTAAATAAAAATAATGGTGGGTTCAAAACCCACCATTTTTACTAAAAATACTCGAAAAGACTGATTATTTTGCATCTTTTTCGTATTTTTTAAAATTCTTAATTTCATGCCAAAGAAAATTTAAAAAATAATTTGAAAACAAAAAATAAAAATATGTCTATAATTATTTGCGAAAGGAAAAGTAAAATGACTACATTTAACTCATTACGCAAGTGTACATTTTATATGACATACATGTTTATTAACACATGTATTATTTTCTTTTCAAATTTTGATTTTATTATTAAGTGAATTATTATTAATAACCAAAAACTAAATTTGAAAGCAATCTAGCTTTTTGCCAAAACTTTAATTCGACAAAAGGCTAAGAAGTCCGTTTTTTTCACATAAATAAAGTCAAAATTAATTGTTATTCTTGTGGTTTATCCCAAAATTGAAACTATTTTTAATAATTTTAATTCTAAAAGCTAGCAATTAACTTTGTCGGTTAAGTGCTAGCTTTTATTTTTTAAAAGCAGCAAGAAATAACAAAATTATCTAAAAACAATTAAGGAGAAAAAAATGAAAAAACTTAAGTGACGTAAATCGCTTCTTCTCTCATCATTGACAGTTTTAGGATTAGGTGCCAGTGCTGTGCCATTTATCGCTGCTTCATGTGATGATACAAATAGTGGTGGTGGTACTGGTGGTGGTAAAACCGAAGGTGGAAGCCAAGATGGAAGTCAAAATTCACAAAACAGTGTTGAACCAAATATCGATGTAAATGATTCTTTATATAAATCTTATTCACCAGATTTACAAAGTTATTACAATGCTAAGATTTCAAAATCAAAAAGTGATGCTCTAAAATACTGACAAGGTAAACAAACAGTTGCAAGTCTTAAAAAATGATCAACAAGTTATAACACTGATGCTCCAAACCGTGCCTTCATATATGAAGGTTCAAGAGGATATGGTTCATTAGGAAATGCTGCAAGTCTTTCAGAAACATCAACATTATTGGTTCGTATGCAAGGTTTAAATCAAGCAACGTATGAAACAAAATTAGTGATTGACGATGGTAAACCAACTACTCAAATTTTGATTACTCGTCCTTCATACTGAAGATATACACTTGATGGTGCAAAGGCCATTTTAGTTACTAAAAACGATGGTTCAGTAGTTGTTTTCGACAATGATGAAGTAGATTCAATTGATAAACAAAAACCAGTAATGTTAGCAGATGGTATTCATTTTAGATACATGGATAACCAAGCAACTTCAAGTAATGATCGTTCAATTAACTCACAACACTTCAAAGATGTCTTAAAAGACGCAAAAAGTATGCAATTCGTTGTTCGTGAATATGCTTGAGTAGATGGTGATGGTAAAGATTCAGGAACTAAAACAAAAGCCGAAGACTACTATGTAAGTTTTGTTCGTACTGTTGCTAATTCAAAAGGGTTCAGACTAGAAAATGGTGGAACTGAAAGTTTAGACAAAATCATCAATGAAATCTCAACAAGAATGGGTTCTCCAGACATTTATGGTGAAAAATCAAAATATCCAAATGCTTACATCTACCAAGCCTTCGGAATCGACTTATCAGCACTATTGGATAAATCAAAAGCTATAACCAAAACACAAACATCTGAAGCTCAGTACAATAATTTAGATGCTTATACTTTTAGTCTTGTTGATGGAGCAACAGAGCCTAATTTCTATGGTTTATTTGAACAAGTTGCTAAATCATTTGAATGATCAGCGGCACCTAGTGACTGAATTAAACAAAATACCAATAATATTGATGCAAGTTCTCCATATTGAGGAAATCTTGAGAGTGATGAAAAAACTCAATTAGAAAGTGCACTAAAAGATTCTCAATACAATAGTCTTGCAAAAGAAGCAGGAATTTACTGATATGGAATTACTCCAAAAGCTACTTTATACTCAGGACGTTACTTACCAACAAAAACAATTAACTCAACTGAACTAAGAAAAAACCATTCATACTGAAATCAAAATTGAGTAAATTCAGGATTAACAATTGATACAATCGTTGAAAATTACAACTTAAGTCAAAACCCTGAAGCATTCAAAGTCCAACAATACAACCAATACAAAGAAGGAAGTACATCAGCAATTTCTTATTCCTCTTTAACATCGGCACAACAAAGTGAATTTACTAAAGACATTTGAGGTTACAGATATAACCAATCAAGAAACTTAAAAACATGAGTAGCTCGTGATCTTCTTTCTGCATTCCCAACTAATCTATCTTCTTTAGTAAAAGATTTAAAATCAGACAAAAAATACACTGATCAAGTGCCAGGATGACAAGCTAAATACCCTTACAATGATGCATATGCAAAATTAATGTACGGTGCTTCATTAGAAGATATTGCTAATGGAAATGTAAAAGATGTAACATCATTTATCGCTGGAAGTGGTTTAGAATTCAGAACATTAACTAATGCTGCTTTAAACTGAAGAAAAATAGCATTTACTGTAAGCCCTAATGCTCGTGAATGATTAGTTCGTTTTGCGCAAGATACACCTTTTGGTGGAACAAACCAAGCTGAATGAGCTGCTAAAGATGAAGTCACTCCACATGATAAATATAATGAAATTAACGCATTGTATGCAGTTGATAAAGACGGAAGCAAATTAGGTTTAAATGACAACAATTCTTCAATCACTCCAAAAGACAATGAAAATGCAATTCTAAAAGTTTCAGATGACTTAGATCAATACAAATCAGCTGCTTATGACAAAGTAAAAGTGGCAGTAAAAGCATTGTTGGACAAATTCTATGCAGAAAATAATCTATCAAATGATGTAAAAGTAAGTTGAGAATTAATTTATCCATATTCAAATATTTCGGCTAAAGACACTAAATTGTACGAAAATGTGCAAAAAACTTTGAACTCACTAGATTCTCGTTTAGATGTTAAATTCAATGCTACAATCGGAAACTGAACTGAAGTGCAATATCCAAAACTTGTAGCAGCAGGCCTTGACATTGTAGGATGAGGATACGACTACCAAACAATAGGTTCAGGATTTGACGCTTACTCATGAATGGGTTCATTGTTACCAACACTATATGAAATTGCAACTAAACCTGAATTACAAGCTAGCTTGCAAAAAGCATTCCCTCACTTAGTTGAACTATCAAAAGAATTGAAAAAATTCTATGATGACAATAAATCTAAATTCAGCAATCTTTTAGATGCAGATAAATGATGAAACACTGCGCTAAAAGAAGGAAGAGATTATTACTCAAAATTCGGTGACAATATTTGAACTTTCTCATACCAATTCTGACAAAATATTAACAGTACAAGTACAAATGAAAAATTACTAGCACTTGCAAATGAAGTGTCAGTATTCACTGGACCTTCACTTGATGGAAATATGGTAACAGCACGTTCAGCCTTTATTCCATACTTAGCATCAATTCAATATGACATTCCAAGAGTTGGGACAGACTACGTATACATTGCAGATTACAAACTAAATAAATAGAAAATGACTCGTTATATTTTAGAAAGAATAGGTTTTGCACTCTTAACCTTATTTCTAATTTCTTTAGTTTCGTATGTTTTAATGGCAGCTTTTTCACAAGAAAACCCATTTTTAACTTACGCTCAATCCAAAAACATTAGTCCAGTAGCTGACTATGTTAAAGCACAAGAAATTAAATATGGTTGAAACTTACCTATTATTGTTCGATTTTTCAAATATTTAGGGGGGATTTTTAAAGGTGATTGAGGTGCAATTTATAACCCTGATATAGCAACCAAGTTAGGAATGGAAAATAGTACAATTCCAAAACTATTCTTTGTTCCTTTAGTTTACTCGATCCGTATTTCATTACCAGCCTTTTTCATTAGTGCAATTATCGGAATAGGGTTAGGAACTTTATCAGGATACAAAAGAGGTACACTAACCGACAGTATCATCAATACTTTTGTACTTATCTTTATTGCATTGCCTTCATTCATCATCGCCCCACTAGCAATCAATTTAGCCGTTAAATTAGGTTTACCTTCACGGGTATTCTTAGAAAAGGACGGCTTTTCTCAGTCTAGACAGGTTTTGTCATATTTAACCCCAATCATCATTGTTATTCTAGGTTCACTAGCAACTTATACTTCATATACTCGAAATCAAATTATTACTGTTTTAACTTCAAACCATGTTTTAATCGCTAAAACTAAAGGTTTGAGTAATTGACAAATTTTCTGAAAACACGTTTTAAGAAATATTTCCATTCCGTTGTTTTCAATCATTTTTCCATCATATATTGGTTTATTAACTGGTTCGATTGTTATTGAAACGTACTGAAGCGTGCCAGGAACATCACAAGTTATTATTAACTCATTCCCTAAAGGTGAAATCAATATTGTGATGTTTAACATTGTATTCTTTACATTCTTATCAGTCTTTACTGAAATTATTGTTGATGTCAGTTATGTAGTTCTAGATCCAAGAATTAAATACGCATCAGCTTCAAAATACAACTATTTAGGTTACGTAAAATCTTGAAATGAAAGAAGAAGAATCTTCAAATCAATGCAATTAGAAATTAGCGAAGGAGGACAAAGTGAAAGCGGCAGAGTTTAATAAAAAATACAAACTGAGTAATGAATTAAACGAAAAAATTCATTTTGTTGACCCTAATAAACGTAAAATCATTTCAAATATTGCTGGTAAGCCCAAAAAAATCGTTATTGAAATCTTCAAACGTTTCTTCAAGAACCCTTATGTAGCGTTTTCATTCTTTATTTTTGTTGCTTTATTGTTGTGTGCTTTTATCATTCCAGCAACATCGCAATATCAAGCAAATAAACCAGTCACCGGTGATAACTTAGAATTTATTAAATTTTTACCACCTAACAACAGTCCGATAACAACTCGTAATGTTACTTTAACTCCAGGTTCAGGAGCAGAAGCAGTCAGTGATCAAGTTTTTGCTACTTACTTAAGAATTAAAGACTTAGTAAGCAAGGATGACACTCCAGAATATGTAAAAGATTATTTCCAAATCTTGTTAAATTCTTCATCATTTTCACAAATTGGAGAATCAGTTCAAGTTGCCTTTACTTACAATAGCTATCAAATGTATCAATCTTATGTTGTTTACGCAAAATTATTTGCTTATTTAAGTGAAAATAACAGCAATTTCCCAGCTCAAGATGTTTTCGCTTCTTGAATAAACTCAGCACCAAAAGTTAATTCGATTTTAGGAACTGATGTTTACGGAAGAGATGTTTGAACAGCTTCTTGATATGCAACTGCTGAATCAATCAAAATTGCTATTTTAACCGCTATCGTGCAAACCATTATTGGAGTATCAATTGGAGCTTATTTAGGTTTCAAAGCAGGAACAAGAATTGATACCATAACAATGCGGGTAATTGAAATTATTCTTTCACCACCTTCATTAATTTGAATGCTACTATTCGTATCAATTTTAGGAGTTAACAACTGAGCTTTAATCTTGTCACTAATCATTACCGGTTGAGCATGACCAGTTTCTTCAACAAGAATGTTTATTATTACTGTTAAAGATGAAGAATACATTACAGCTGCAAAAAGTATTGGTGCTTCGACCACAAGACAAGTATTCATTCATGCACTACCAGCAATCTTAGGAAAAATTGCTAACTCATTTGTTAAAAGAATTCCGTCAATCATCTTGTCTCTTGCTTCACTTGCCTTCTTAGGTTTCTACAAAGACAACAACAATGTTAACTTAGGACAATTATTAATTGATGCAACACCACAAATTTCAAATAACTTCTGAATCTTATTATTGCCTTCATTAATCCTTCTAACTCTATCACTTTCATTGCATTTCATTGCTATCGGAGTACACGATTCACTCGATCCGCGTATAATTAGTGCGAATAAAAAATAGAGGTTTTTATGTCAAAAAGTAAAAAAGTCGTTTTAGACGTTGAAAATTTATCAGTCAGTTTTCGCACTGGTAAGAAAAAAATCTTAAACATCATTCGCGGTGTTGATTTAAAAATTTATGAAGGACAAATTGTTGGATTAGTTGGTGAATCAGGTTCAGGAAAAAGTGTTACATCCAAAAGTTTAATTAATGTTAATGGTAAAACTATTTTTAAAGCTGACAAGGCAATGGTTGAAGATGTTGATTTATTGAGTCTAAAAAAAGATAAAAGTTGGCAAAAAGTGCGTGGTTCAAAAATTGGTTATATACCTCAAGACCCACTTACTTCGTTAAATCCAACTCGTAAAATCGGGAAACAATTACTTGATGCCTTAAATCACAATAGTGAGTGAAAAAAGGCTTCTTATGCTGCCAAAAAAGATTATTTAATTGGCTTGTTAAAAAAATTTGGTCTAAGAAATGCAGAAGAAATTTTCTACATGTATCCACACACATTAAGTGGGGGGATGAAACAAAGAATTGTTATCACAATGGTGGTTGCTTTAAAACCAAAAATTATTATTGCTGATGAGCCAACAACTGCTCTAGATCCTACTGTTCAGGCTTCAGTATTGGCATTATTTAATGACATTAATCGTGAGTTTGGAATATCAATTATTTTAATTAGTCACAACATTTCAGTAGTTGCTAAATTCTGTGATTACATTTACGTAATGTATGCTGGAAGAGTAGTTGAACGAGGAACTAAAAAAGAAATTTTCACTGACCCACGTCACCCATATACTTGAGCATTAATTAGCGCAGTACCAGAAAATAAAGAACAACGTCTTTACTCAATTAAAGGTACTCCACCTGATATGGCTAATTTATCGTTAGGTGATCCATTTGCACCACGTAATGACTATGCTTTAGAGATTGATTTTATTAAAGAACCACCTTTAATCGAAGTCAGTCCTACTCACTCAGCTGCGACTTGATTATTGCACCCAGATGCACCAAAAGTTGAGCTTAATCCTGATTTAGTAAAACGTTTAGAATCATTTAGAAAGGTTTTTGAAGATGAACAAAGATAAGCAAAAAGTTGTTTTAGAAATAGACAATCTAAAGAAATATTTTATTCATGGTTCAAACGTTAACAAAGCAGTAGATTCAGTATCTTTCAATGTCCATGAGTCAGAAATTGTTGGTTTAATTGGAGAGTCTGGTTCAGGTAAAACAACTGTTGGACGTTCATTAATGCGTCTGTATGATGATTACAACGGGTTCGTTCGTTTAGATGGAAGAATAGTTAGTGGTCGCAAAATTAGCCGTGATACTGAAAAATTTCTACGTCGTAATGTACAAATGATTTTCCAGGATCCACATGCTTCTCTAAATGGACAAAAAAACATTTTCTCAACACTAAAAGAACCACTTGTAGTAAATGGGATTATGCGTGAGAAAATGAAGGATCTATTCAGTGACTGAAGACACGTTAAGAAAAATTTCCGTTACACTTTTAAATCATTAGCACAAGAATATGAAATCATTAATTTAAGTTCATTCAATAATATTGCTAAAGATTTTGTTGTTGAGTGAGAAAATAAATTCAATAATTTAACTTTTGATAGCCAACTTTCAAATGAAGATAATTTCAATCAATACTTTGCATTTTTAGAAGAAAAGCAAAGCATGGAGACTGAAGTTATCAACACCATGTACTCAAATACAAACAAATTGATTGACTTTTATTACCAGAAACAAAAAGACTACCGTGAAGACAATATCGACTTAGATGAAATTGAATTACGCAATGCTTTAAAAAATTACAACAATGCTAAACTAGGTCTTCGTTACACAAACGAACAAGTTAAACTTTACCATGAGTATAAAAATGTTAGATCTCAGTATAAAGCACTCAAAAAAGAACACAGTGAGTTTTTAAAAGTTTCTAAAAATGCTTTTACAAATTATATTTATGAGTTCAAAAATGAAAAAAACATGCTAAAGAACTCACGTTTGCTTTCGACAAATTTAGATTTTTATATTTATAACCTACAAAGAGAATTAATTAATTCAAAAGCAAATGAATTTCTAAAAGAAGTGTATCCTGAACTGAAATATTTAGAGTTTGAACAAATCAAAGCTTTAATTAAACACTTGCGTGAATACATGGTTGGTTTTTATAGAATTAAACTGAATGTTGAATACTCAAAACAAGCAAAACAATTGTTACAAGAAACTATTGATTCTGAGTTTAATTTCAATATCGATGAGTATCTAAAACAGTCAAAAACCAATAAAGCTAACTTTGATAAAAGATTTAAAGATATCGAAAGCCAAATTGCTTTCTACATTGAAAATTTGGCACCTAAAACTGTTGATAAAGCACAAGCTAAACAAGATTTAAATAAAGCAAAACAAAGACTTTCACTGGCTGAAGATAGCTATCAAAAACGTTATATTCAACATGTTAGTGAAAGAAAAGAATTAATTGCAGCAACTGAGGCCAAAATTGTTGAAATTAATGAAACTTACTATGCTTTAAGAAAACAAATTAAAGAATTAGTTAAAAGATTTAAATCAGTGCACAAAAATTTCATTCAATATCTAAAAAATCAAGAAGTTGCTAGCGAAAAAGTAGCTAAAAAACAACAAAAATATGAAATTATTTCTTTCAATACAGTTGTTAACGCTAAATTAGAAACTCAAAAATCATTTGCTATTGAGTATCGCTACTTGGTTAAAGATATTCACAACATTGACTTACTACTAGGAATAAACCATAATTTAGTAGACATCATTTTCAAAGACAAATATCCAAAATTGCGTTTTATCTATTCAAATTACATTTTTGCTCCTTTTGCTTGAATTAGATTAAAGAATCTTTTCTATAAAACAATAATTTACAAAGCTTTAGAAGATGTTGGTTTATTAAAACAATTTGCATATCGTTATCCACATGAATTTAGTGGTGGGCAAAGACAAAGAATCGTTATTGCGCGGGCATTGATTACTCAACCAAAAGTAATTATTGCTGATGAACCAATTGCTTCACTTGATATTTCAATTCAGGCTCAAGTTGTTAACTTGTTAAAAGATTTATGTAAAGAAAAAAACATTGGACTAATATTTATCGCTCACGACTTGTCAATGATTGAATACATTGCTGATAAAGTGCAAATTATGCACCTTGGTAAAATTGTTGAATCAGGTGACACTGAACAAATTTATGCTCACCCAGTGCACCCTTACACAATCAATTTATTCAAAGCGATTCCAAAAATTTCCAATGCAAATGAAAAATTTGAAAATGTTAGTTTTGAACTAAATTACTTAGAACAACAAAAATTCCCTAATGTTCCGAAAACTTGACAAATTGGTCAAAATCACTTCGTTTACGGAACTAATCAACAAGTTCATGAGTGAACTAAAGAAATTAGTGATGTTAAAACTTTAAAACTAAATAGTGATGATGATAGTTATTTTGAAGAATTAATTTTAAGCAACGAAGAAAAGAACAATGACAAATAAAGAAAGATTAACTTTTAAGCAACGATTTTCAAGTTATGTAAAAAGAGGTTTCAACACTGGAACAATCATCTTTTTAGTTGTCAATATAATAGTTTTTTTGACTTTCTTTTTAATATTATTTTTTCGTTACCGTGCTCAGGCTGAACAAAACAAAATCGCTTTAACAACACTAAAGATTTGTGATGCATTAACGGTAGCTAATATTATGGTTTTTTCATTAAATATTCTTGCCTTGATTGTTAGAAGAGGATTTGGAAGAGGAATTATTCGTTTTTTCCGACAAACCTTTAATGGTATGAAATATTACAAAGACGATGATACATTTCGCAAATCACAACAAAGAAAACATAATAATAGCTTTAATGATGATTATTATGATGCCTTACGAAATCAGAAAAACCAGCAACCAAAAGAAATTAGTTCTAAAGATCCCATTAGTTGAAAAAGTTCATCTTTTATATTCATATTTCTTATCTTGTTAACTATTATTTTACAAATCATTTTAATACCTTTTATGGTTAGATAATTTTGTTCCTGACTAGGGTCGAATAATCAGACTCTAGTCAGTTTTTTTATCTTCGAAAGGTGTTAAGTAAAATTGCTTGACACCTTAACAAAATATGCTATAATTTGTTTTATTAAAAACACATCACATTATTATGAAAGGAAAATGCTATGGTTAAATTAAGACTAAAACGTAATGGAAAAAAATTCCAAGCTATTTATAAAATTGTTGCTGCCGATGCTCGTTCACCACGTGATGGACGTTTCATCGAAGAAGTAGGTTTTTACAACCCTCACTCAAAAGAAGTAGTATTAAACAAAGAATCTCTAACTAAATGATTAAACCAAGGTGCTCAACCAACTGACACTGTTAGAAAACTTCTAAAACACGACAATTTCTACGCTGAATACACAAAAAACCGTAAATAATCAGTATGAAAATTAATATTTTGACTTTGTTTCCGAAATTTTTCGAAAATTTCGTTCAAGAATCAATTATTGCAAGAGCAATCAAATTGGGTCACTTGGAAATCAATATTATTGACTGAAGACAATTTTCAAAAGATAAACACCAAAAAGTAGACGATGAAGTTTATGGCGGTGGCCAAGGGATGTTGTTGCAAGTGGAACCATTAGATTTAGCGTTGCAAACAGTTGGTGGTAAAAAGATTCTTCTTTCACCACAAGGAAAAGTTTTCAATCAACAAAAAGCTCGTGAATTTGCTAAAGAAAATGAAATAACACTAATTGCCGGACATTATGAAGGTTTTGATGAAAGAATTCTAAATTTTGTCGACGAAGAATTAAGTATTGGTGATTATGTATTAACTGGTGGCGAAATTCCGGCTATGATTGTGGCGGATGCTATTGCTAGACTTGCACCGGGAGTTATTAGAAAATCATCACATTTAGAAGAAAGTTTCGAAGGTGATGGCTTGCTAGATTATCCACAATACACAAGACCAAGAGTTTACAAAGGTTTTGAAGTACCAGAAGTACTGTTAAGTGGTGACCATAAAAAAATTGAAGCTTGAAGACAAAAAGCAAAATATGAAAAAACATTAAAAAATCGTCCAGATATAATTGAAAGGTTAAAAAATGAGTAGAGCAAAATTATTAGAAATTGTTGAACAAAAACAATTAAGAAGCGACTTACCAGAAATTAGAGAAGGATACAATGTTCGTGTTCACGTTCGTATTAAAGAGGGAGACAAAGAAAGAATTCAAGCTTTTGAAGGTCTAGTTATTGCTTTAAGCGGAACAGGAACAGCTAAAACATTTACAGTTCGTAAAAACTCATACGGAATTGGTGTTGAACGTGTATTCAACTACAACTCACCTCTAATTAGCCACGTTGAAGTGCTACGTAAAAACAAAGTTAGAAGAGCAAAACTATACTACATGAGAGAACTTAAAGGTAAAGCAGCAAGACTTAAAGAACTTAAAAACACAAAATAATCGTGAGTGTTTTTGATTGCAAATCAAGCAAAGCCACTGTGCTTTGCTTTTTTATTTAGAGGGCAAATAAAAAGTCGCAAGCGCGACTAAATTTACAAAAAGACACAAAAACAACCAAAAAAGACTGCTAAATTATCTTCTCTTGTGAAATTAATCCATTTTTTGATAGGTAGTCATTTCTTTTTGATATGAATTTCTTAAGCTCATTATTAAGTTTGCTATGTTCTATTTGCTTGTAAGGCTCTAAGTATGTTGCTATACGTTCATTTTTAGCTATAGTGTCATCTAGTATTACTTGATTGCCATTTTCAGCATCGAATGTAAATTTATATCCGTCAAACATTTTATGAACAGTAGCATCTAGATTAAGAAAGTTATATTTGTTTGATATATCAGATAAAATGTTATTAATTTCTTTTTCTAACTTACTCCTTTTTCAGCTAGTGTTTTGATGTGCGTATTCAATAGCATCTCTTTTGATTCAACTAACATTATAGATGTGTGCTTTTTCAATAGCTTCTACAGCAAAATTTTCAAATACAAGTCACTCTGATGTTTTGTCTCTATATTGTGCTCTTTGTTTTTTTGCTTCATCTTTAATGTATTGAATGAATCAATAGTACTTTTCACTCTTTTTTAAAGTCTTTTCACGTAACATTTTAATTTCTATGTCTTTTTGGTTTTTTAGTGATTTATCATACTTATTCAATAGTTTTATCAAGTTGTACAAAAATTCACAATCGGATTTAATGTATTCTAAAAAATCATTGAAAGATTCAACATTATTTTCTCTAGTATTAATTGTTAAAAATTCATTTAAATTTTGGTACTTAAAGTCATCGGTATCCAGAAAAATTGAGTCAAAAGCTAATGCTGGATTGATTATTGTGAAGTTATCTTTTTTACTTGGGAGACTTACAATTTCAGAAGAAGATGGATTTGTAACAGAACCCCCAGGATTATTTCCTTTAAACAGGTAAATTAGACCCTTCAAAGTGCAACCACCTTCAAAATAATTGTTGTTAACATAGTATTCAAGCGATTTTAACTGCTTGTCATCAAGAGTCTTGATGAGCTTGGCTTTTCTGTCAGGTCTTTCTTGAATTTTGAAGCCAAGTCTTTCTTCTAATAGTTGTTTTCTGTGTCTGAAATTCTTAGGATTAGTTTTGAAGTGAGAAGGAGTTGTATACAAGTCAATTTGAGCTTCTAGAAAGTTAGCATATCATGTCTTGATATAAAGAAACTTAGTGTCAAAAACAATATATAAATCGAACAGAACTTTTTCGCCTCTACTTCTTTTATTAATGTATGACTTAGAACACAAAGGGATTTTAAAGATTCTAGTGTTTTTGTCTATTTTAAACATTTTAGTATTTGGCTAAAAAGTTGTTCTAAAACTTCAACACAAATTGAATTTCCACATGTGTAAATCATTTTTGTTTCAGAAACTAAATCACTGCTTTTTACTATTTGTCAGTCACGCTTTTCGAATCCCATATACTCGTAAGCTTCCTGAGAGTTAATTACCTTAAGAATTTTAGATCTTTCAAAATAGAATTTTAATCTAGCATTAGCACCAGAAGCAGTCAATGTAGGTCCTTTATTAATTGGCTTATAAACGTATGATTCTGAGTTAAATTCAGTGTAATTTAGTAGTCTTGCCTTAGTTATATTGTTGGCTGTTGTTACAAAATCAGTCATTTCATATTTTTGTGCTAAATTAAGGCGTTTATCATTGCTCTTGACTGCGCGAATGATATCTTTTAAACTTTTACCATTTTCAACTTTTTGAGGAAATTCAAATTCTTCTGATAATTTATCTTTCAGGATTGAAATAGCAAAAACTCTTTCACGATTTTGAGCACTACCCATATCAGCGGCATTAATTACTTTTCAATAACTTTTATAACCTAATTTCTTGAGTGTGTTCAGTCAATCTTCAAATTGGTGAATAAATTTTTGTGAAGCTAGCGCTTTAACATTTTCAAGTACTAACACTTTTGGTAAACGATCCTTATTTTGTTTTAAAATTCGTTCGACCTGGTATAACAGACCACTACGAGTTTCCTTAGTTAAACCTCGTTGTTTACCTTGCTGGCTCAAGTCCTGACAAGGAAATGAATAAGTGAAAATGTCAATTCCTTCCGGTAAGGTTTGAAATTTCGAAATATCAGTGTTACTACTTGCTCGTTTGTCTTTTTTGAAACCATATTTTTGATGAAAGTAATCATTGTTAACATACGAATATAAGTAAGGAAAAATTGATGCCAACTTTTGTTCATTCATTTTCATAAAATAATTATTACCAACTTGCTTTTTGCTATCGGCACTAAAAGTATATTGTGCTAAAAGATTAGCCATTTGCTCGTGGCTATATTTTGTTTCTTTTTTTAGTTTTCCATAATGAATTAGTTGATATGAAATAATAGCATCAATGTATCAATCGATTGTTCCTAAATTGATTACTCTATATTTAGATTGCCTTTCAGAGAGAGAAAGAAAGAAAGAGAGAGAGAGAGACGCTCAAGCGCTCTATATTGGCTTCCTATTCCAGCGAAAGCCTCAAATAGTGTAATTTCCTTTTTCATGTCTAAAGTATTATAACGAAACGATATACAAAAACAACGATACCCGGCGTTCGAAATTGACAACTAATTATCATTTTTAACATCATAAGTAAAACAACACAAAAAATGTTTTTGACTTTATAATTTTAGTAATTCTAAGGAGGTATGTATGAATGAAAAAAATGAACTAATTATGACAATTGATAAATCATACATAAATAATGAAAAAGACGGTTTTATTTTAATTGTTGAAAATAACAAATTAATTGCTTATCGTCAAAAAATTCCTTTTAAATTCCGTTTAGTTTTAAATGATATTGATGAAGTGGTTCAATCAGTTTTTGTAACTAATAAATACTTAGTTAGCGTCGAGATGAATAATGTTAAAACTATTGGTACAAGAGCTTTTTATCAATGTATTAATTTACAAGAAGTTAAAATGAAAAATTTACAAGAAATTGGTGTTGCTGTCTTTGAAGGTTGTGTCAGTTTGAAAGATGTTGAGATGCCAAGTATTAAGAAAATTCATGCTTCAGGGCTTTCTTACACTACACTTGAAAAACTTGATGCCCCTGCTCTTGAATACATTGATTTTTGTGCCCTTGCATATTGTTACAAATTACAAGAAATCAATGCTCCTAACTTAAAACACATCGCTCCATATTCTTTATTTGAAACAAAAACATTATCAACCATTAATCTTGAAAATGTTGATTTTGTAGGTGAGTATGCTTTCGAAAACTCAAGCCTAGCACAAGCTAAATTTCCTAACATCAGTTATGTTGCTAAAAATGCTTTTACTGGTGCAAAATTCTTTAATGACAACAAATTAGACACTAAAAGCTTATTAATTTACGACAATATTTTAGTTGAATCAAAACAAGAAGTAAGTGAGTTAATCTTAGGTTCTAACATTCGTCTTATTGCACAAAAAGCCTTTTATTTCGACAATAAAATAAATAAAATTAGTGCTGAAAATGTACTTTTTGTAAACGATTTAGCCTTTGCAAATTCTTCAATTTCAAAAATCAAAATGCCAAAAGCAAAGTGACAAAAATCCAGTCTTTTTGAAGCAAGAAAATTGAATTTTTTAACTCGTTTAAAATTCAAATTTAAAGACGCAAAAGTGTTTGAAAAACCAGAAAATTAAACCAAAAAAAGACTGAATTTTTTCAGTCAAAAAAACCGGTCAAAAAACTCAAAAAAACAGTATTTTTCCGCATTACGAGCAATATTGCTCGCATTTTTTTTTTTTTTGCAAAGCCGACAAATTTATTTAAATTTGTAGTAAGATTTTTAGAAATCTTGTTTTTACAAAACAACAAATTAAGGAAGTGATTTTTTATGGAACAAAGAACAAGCCAGGAAGTTGCTAAAAGCAACTCAGAAAGCAAAAATAAAGAAAAAAAGCCAATGACTAAGGGGCAAAAAATTTGACTAGCGATAGCAATCATTTTGACTTTGCTTCTGCTTTTGATTTTGTGTGTTGAAATCGCTTATCTAGCAGACTTTATTCGTTTCAACAACACTGATGCAAATGGTTTGCTTTTAACTAAAGCACAAAGAGTAAATGGAATTTTTGGATTTTTTAAAAATAACTAATCATCAAAACTAAGGAGAACAAGTATGAAAAACAAATTATTAAATTCAATGATAGCCTTGGGTACTGGAACTGCAGCTGCTGTTGGTCTTACTACTGCACTTCTTTTGGTAAAACAAAGTTCTGTTGAAGAAGTTAATTATGCAAAGAATAACAACATTTACCAAGCAATGGAAGATGAAATTAAGAAAACTCAAGTCGAGTTGGCTGAAAACAAAAATCTAAGTGATGACAACAAGCAAAAAATTAGTGACTTAGTACAAAGAGCATCAGAATTTGTAAAACAGAAAGATTCTGATGTTGCGCAAATGTATCGTCTTAAAAATGAATTATCTCAGTCAGTAAAAAAAGCAAAATTTGAATCTGTTGTTGCTAATAAAGAAGCTACAAAAGAACAAATTCAAGCATCATTAGACGAATTAGCATCACTAGTTAAAGATAATGAATTAAAGGCAAAAGTTACATCACTTTATGACAATGTAAAAAATAATGACGCTAATGATTTTGATTTTGACAATTTCTATGCCAATTATGATGCATTGCTGCAAAAAAAGTAACGAATTTTCAGAGCAATTAGAACAACAATTTTATGAACTAATTGAAAAAGATATTTACAACGATAATTTCTTCAAAAACTCAACTGACAAAAATAATGTTTTCCAAGCTCTAGACACAATTAAAAATGAAATGGCTAACCCAAATACTAGCCGTGACTTTGCACAAACTTTAAACAACATTTTCAACCAAGTTCTAAGAAATGCAGCAAGCAGTACTCAGGATGCTTTAAACACTTTATCAAAAGAAAACATTGACTCAATCAATACTAAATTTGATGCATTAGTTAAAGAAATTCAAAGTGCACAATTAGACGAAGCAACAAAAGACTCGTACATTAAACAAGCTTCAAGCTTCAAGCAAGCAATATTTGATTCATATGCCAAAATTCCTGCTAACAACTTAACAGTTAAAGAAGATATTAATGACTTTATTGACACAAGTTTTTCAAAAATCAGTGCTAATTTCTTGTCACAAAATGATTTAAAACAAGCCATTAAAACTCTACAACAATATTTTGCTAACAACGCTCAAAACTATGGAATCTTAACAAATTGAGTAAATGACAACATTGTCAATGTAGACATACAAAATCCAAGTGTGCAACTTTATAACCAATTGCAAGACAAAAAAGTTTTATTCAATCTTGCTTGACGTTACACACAAAAACTTCATGAAGTCTTAGAAAACGCTAAAGATACTAATTTAATCACTTTAGAAGATTTTGAAAAACTTGTAAATGACCAATTACTAAAAACCAATGTTGATAATATTGGTGATTTTATTACTAGCCTTTCAAATGTGTACAATAATTTAATCAGCACTATTGCTTATAATCAACAACTAGTAAATGAAATCAAAAAATTACAAGATCAAGTAAAAACATCAATCAAAAACGAAGAATTCACTGGCTTAAATGTTGAAGATAAGCAAAAACTTACTTCATTAGATAATTCAATTACAAACCACTTGTCTGTTCCACAAACTATTGAAGCGAATACCAAATTTTTAGCAAGTGCAATTGAATCATTGCGCGCTATTAACAAAGATGAAATCAAAAACTTGGTGCTAAATTTAAAAGCTATTCAAAACGATATTCCTGACGTTTCAATAAAACAAAATGTTCAGACTTTTGTTAATAAATGAGAGTTAAATGATATTTATTTAGTTACAAGTCTTTACGATGGTGCTACTCGTCAAGAAATGCAAAATGATATTAATTGAGCGCAAGAAACTTTATTAAACCAAGAAGCTGCTATTAGTAGTGCGAAAGTACAAAAACAAGTTGAAGATGCCAAAAAGATAGTTAATGATAAATTTGGTGACAATTCAAATGGTGGCAAAGAAAAATTACTTAACTTATTAGATGCTTTAAAAGCAAAAGCAGATTTAATTTCAAAAAATAACGATTTAACTTTAGAGCAAAAAGAAGAACAACTAAAAGCTATTGAAAAACAAATAGAATCAGTAACTACCAATCTTGATAAATACAAAACACTTGATGATTTGTTAAAACAAGCAAATGATTTAGTTGACAAATACAATCAAAATCCCGATCCTAAATTTAGTCAGGATATTAAAAATATCAAACAAATCATCAAACAAGCTGACGAATAATTCAGTAATCCACAAAACACTGATAAAACCATAGATTCAATTCAAAAAGCATTAGATGATGCAATCAAAAACACTGAAACAAAACAAAACAAAACCAAACCAAAGCAAATGAAATTTTTGATTCTAATTTAAAAGCAATTGTTGATGCTTTTAAAAATGCGCATGAAATTTCACAAACTCACGCAGTCGAACAATCATTTTTAAATAAACTTGACAAACTATCTCAAGATTATTCAAATGCTGAAAACGAAGAACAAAGAAACAATGTAAAAGCACAAATCGAAAAATTAAGTCAAAATGCTCCAAGTGGTGCAAGTTTAGAAATTTCACTAGCAAAATTACAACAAAGTTACGAACAAGCATCAATCAAGAAAGTTGACTTAGATAACACTGATAGCCATAAAGATTTTGATCAAGCATACCAAAAAGCAAAAGCACTTTTAGATCAGTACAACAAACCAGAAGCTTTTAATCAAAAAGAGGTTAGTGAACAAAAACAATACCAAGAAGTACAACAACAACTTGATGAAAGCAATAATGAACTTAACAAACAATTATCACTAGCTCTTCTTGATAAAAGCGGAAGAGATCTAAGTGATGCACTATATGAAGAAGATGAGCAAAATTCTCAGGAATCACCTTATAAAGAAGTAAATGAAGTAATTAAATCACTTTTAAATGAAAAAGAAAATTTACTTTCTTCTGCTGATCCTAATTTGGAACAATTACAACAATTAACAGATAAAATCAAAAAAGTTCTGCCACTTGTACAAAAATTGTCTAATGCTTTAAATTCATTAGATGATATCAACAAGGATGAAAATCCATATGCTTGACAACATCTAAAAGACGCAATTTTAGACTCTTTACCAAGCGATAAAGATGATGATGACCAAATAAAACAAAAAATTGATAATCTAAACAATGCGCTTTCAAAAAATGAAGATTATATTGAAACAGAAAAGGCTATCAATAAAGCTAAAAATGTATACACAGATAAAGAAAAGAACTCACCAAATTTTGCTACTAAAGCTTCAGAATTAGAACAAAAGATAAATGATCTAGAAACTAAGGTTTTAAACAAAGATGCTTCAATTTTGGATCTAAAGAAAGCAAAATTGGATGCCGAAACATTGTATGACGAAGCAACAAAAGATAAAAATGATTTCTACAACAAACTAGAAGAAGTAAATTCTGAAATTTCTAAAAAAATCAATTACTTATTAAAAGATTCTTCACTACGTGGAATCCAAGTTCCAACTCTTGAGTCTGTTATCAATCAATACAATGCCGATAAAAACTCTCCCGAAGCTAATAGTGAAAATCTAAAAGTATATTTACAAAAAATGGATGCCGCTTACCAAAAAGATATATTTAATGCTAAAAAAGACGAGACATTAAATAATATAAATTCTTTAAGGAAACATCCATACACTAATAATCCACTTGCTTCCGAAGTTGCTCAAAAGCTAGAAGAATATGTGCAAAATATTGTCAACAAAGCTAATGCTTTAAGCAGTTCGGATAAAGAAGAACTAAGCAAGTTAAAAGATAAATTAGATGCAATAAACTCTTTAGTGAAATCACAAAAAGAGGCTTTTGATCGTATTCAAAATCTTAAAAATCAAAATAATGATACTGATAACCAAAAAGCTGTTGATCTTGAAGATAAAATTAAACAATCACTACCATCTACAACTACAGATGAAAGTCCACAAGAAATATTAAACAAAAAACAAGATCTTGATAATGCGGTAATTCAAACCAAAACATCACCAGAAAACAAAGAAGATATAACAAACAAAGTAACAGATGCTAAAAATGATTTTGACCAAGGTTCGTTTGAAAATTTAGATCCTGGTTTCAAACAAAAAATGGACGACCTTTTCAATGGGTTGCAAACTGATGCAAATAATATTACAAATAATGAGCAAGCTGCTGAAGTTAACACTAAGTTAAATGATTTGATTGATTCAATTGATAATAGCAAGCAAATTGCTAAATTAGTTAAAGATACAAACGATTTTTATCAACAAAAAATGTCTGAAGTCGAAGATGAGAATCACGAAAAAACTCAATTGATTGAAAAAGCCTTAACCGAACTAAATAAAGCAAATGAGCAGTTAAAAGACTTATATGGTTCGAAAGATTTAAATGACAAAGATGTCTATGATTCAAAAGAAAAAATTGAAAATTTAAAATTACTAGTTGATTTAACAACAAGATTGCGTGAACTTTACCTTTTTTCTTTACAAAAAATTAATAGTATTAAATATCCAGAGGGAACTGGTAATTTTGGCTCAGCAAACGGTGAGCAAGAGGCTTTTGAAGATTATGTTAATAGATTGTATTCAGGAGCAACAAGTGAAGTATTGAGTCGCGAAAACATAATTGGTTACATTGAAAAATTCAACGACATAATTAATTTATTAAACAAACAGGAAGAATTGATTACTAAGCAGCAAGAAGTAGCAGCATCAAGACTATGCAGAACCGTAAAAGATGTAGTAGATGCCAAAAACATGGCTGATGCAATTTTAAGAAGTGTTCCAGTTGATGCTGTCTGAAAAAAACCTGCTATAGGCGATGTTGTTAAACCTGTTCATTACATTTTGAGTCTTCAAAAAGTTTTAGAAAACGATTTTACAAAACTTTTGAATATTGCAACTTTAAGACAACACATTGCTGATGACATTATTAACAGAAACCAAACTAACTTATTAGATTTAATTGAAGAACGTTATGACGAAATTTATTGAGTTGACCTAAATGAAACTGCTTCAAAACAATACATTAAGGCTTACTATGAAAACCTTTTAACTGAATTATCAAATGCTAATTTAGATTCGCTAACTAAAGCTCCTAGTGATTCAAGTTTTAATAATTTAAACAATAAACTTGAAGAGATTAGAGCAAATGCTTTTGATAAATATGCTAATCTCTACTTCTATGAAGCAATTATGACTAATGTGAAAGCTGTAAAAGAACAAAATGATTACTTAAAAAGTCTTTATCCTGATGCTTTCACTGACTCAGAAGTTATTAAACAATACACTGAAAAACTATTTGGCTCAGCCCAAGATGTAAATCCTCCTGTTGTAGGTTTAGTAAATAAAATTACTGACAATTTATTAAATGATGACATTTCAAAAGATACACTGATTGAGTGAAGTAAAGAAATGTTAACAATCTCAGCTGCTTACATACCGGCTCTATATTATTCAAAAAACTATTATTTCACTGCATGACCACAAATCAAGTTATCAGACGAACAAAAAGCACCATTAAACGAAATAGTTGATCTAGCGTTACAAAAACTTAAATCACGACTAATTGTCAACGATCAAAATTATGATATTGTCATTCCTAGAAGACAACTAGAGTTAAAATATCTTCAATTTGTTCCTAATACTTACAAAATTGAAGTTCCAACAAATGGATCATGATCAGAATTGTATGTAAATAAAGATGCTTCTAATGCTTATACATTCAATCAAGCATTCTGAGACACATACAAATTGCAAGCCAACATCCAAATTGCTCAATCTTGATATGCACTAAAAGATACTTATGCTCAAGATGACACAATGAAAGCTGTTTTTGAAGAATTGAATCAAGCTATTCAAAGAGCAATTCAACACACAACTGAAACACTAGAACAAATCAAGCAATCAGATCCAAGCATTACTACTGACGATCAAGCAATTGTCGAAATGAGTAAAAGAAAAAATGCCTCATTCGAAGAACTAAGAAATATGCAAACAGGATTGTTGCACAAACTAAAACAAACCAAACTGGACCAAGCTAAAACCTTAGCAAACAACTTTGTAAAATTGAGCGTTTTAATGCTTCAAAATAATATTAGACCAACACTAGAAAACTCAAGCGATCCAGATTTTACATACTTGTCTTCAGTTAAGGGTATCAATGATAAGGATACGTTCAATGAAATTTCTGAAAAATACAACTCATTACAACAAAAATACCAACAAAATGTCTTGAAATTGTATCAAGGTCTAAAAGCTAGAATTTATTGAGAACATAAATGATTAAAAGACTTTGCTGATTTAATAAATAGCGTTGAGGGAACATCAAAACCACAAGATTGAGAAGATTTAACTAAAGCACAATTGCTAAAAATTATGCAAGTAAGTGAAGATGATTTAAACTCACTAAACACATTCTTAAGTGAGTTCAATTTTGACCTAACACAAGAATTAAGTGATGAAACCGTTAAACAAGGAAGCGACCTTTACGAAAATGTGTTCACTACTGCAGTTGATTCATACATGGCACAAATCAAATCACTTGATACACAATTACAAACACTGAATACTAAATTCATTAGTCCATTAAATAAATTAGCAAGAGAATATAGTGATTTCAAAAGTGATTTTGCCGCTAAACAAAATAATGATGCGTATGCAAATTACTTTACAACTATCTTAAAAAGCATTAATAAATATAGTGATATTGAATCAAGTCTAAATAGTTTTAAAGACGAAAGTCTAGATGCGGCCACAATAAGTGTTGTTGAAACACTTAGCTCGCTTGTTTCATCTCTAGCTAATAACGATTATACAGATACTTCAGTACAAGCTCAGTATCCACAAACTGGCGACCAAGTTCAAAAAATGAACAACGTAAAAGAAAAGCTACAAACACTAATTGGTCAAATTTATAAAAACCAAAAACAATTCAACAACCTAGTTTATGGTGCAAATGATAACGCTAATTCACTTGTAAAAATTTACAAAGACTACACTGAAACTTATTCTAATTTTGGTTTGCTATTTTCACAAGTTGTTAATAATATTAGCCCTTACAACATATACGAAAATAGCAACAATATTTCTAGTCGAAATCCAGATTTCAGTAATTTCATTAAAAATTCATATAAAGAAAAAGATGCAGTTGAAAAGTTAAAAACTGATATTTTAGCCAACTGACAAAAAGACGTTACTCCTTTCGACATGGTGTTAAAAAACATTGAGAGTTCATACAATTCAATTAAGCAATTAAAAGATTGAATTGGTTACAAGGATAATCTAAATGAAATTTTTAGCTATTTAGATGTCGTTCCTGACTGACAAAAACCAAATGAAGCAAATTACAACGATATCGTTGTAAAAGAAGGAATTTGTGCTGAAGATATCGTTGAGAAATGAAATCAAGTAAATACTTCAAATGTTGAAGATCCTAATGAACCTAACCCAGAATATGACTATGCTTCTATTAAGGATAAAACTGAATTTTTAGACTTGTTCAATAAGTTCAATATTCTAAAGTCTAGTGAAAATCAGAAATTTAACCTAAATAATGTTGATGTTCAATTCTATGAAGCTAAAACTGATTCTCAATACATTAAAATATTCAACCAAACCGATGGTTTAACTAAGAAAATTAAATTTAATTTAAGGTTCATTTACAAAAAACCTGAAGGTAGTTCATCTTATCCAGGCGTAGATTACATTGCAAAATACTATGACGGTGTAACCATTTCAGTAAATACTTTGGACGAAGTTTTTATAACACAACAAAGCTTAGGTTCTAAAACAAAAGAAAAAAGCAAAATTTTCGACTGAAATAAAGCAGGTTGAAATGCACAAAATGTTATAAATAATTATGTTGGCGCATTTGCTAAATATTCACTCCTAGACATGGCAAAGCGTAATATAGACATATTTTCTTCAGAAGTAAAAAATTATGGAAATATAAACAATCCTGAATCAAGTACAAATAGCAGAGAAGATGCACAAAACGACAATTTAAAAGTAAAATTGAAGTTAAAAGACGATTTTCTTTTAACACTACGAAAAAGTAAGGCTGAACCACTATCCGATGGCGACTCATACAAACCATCTGTGTCTAGTGATGGAAATCAATATATTTATTGAACTGTTAAAGATATAAATATTAAAAAATATTCAGAATATGTTGATTATATGATTAAACTTCGTATAGCCTTTCCTATGGTAAAGGTCAAAAATTATGAAGAAGGTGAATTTAAAGATAGAGCAGTTTTAATTCTTGATTTAGATTTAGGAAATAGACTTTATAAAAATAGTGACGAGGGAGAAACTAATCTTCTTACTGGATATATAAATGACAGCAATAATTATGTAAAAAAACCTAATACTTCTGCTAATTGAATGTTCAAAACTTATAACTTTGGAACTCTAGATGATAAAGCAACAGAAAAAACAGTACATCTAAATGATGGGACAACACAAACTTATAAAACCCAAATCAAAGTAGACAAATTAACTGAGTATTTAAATATGGCAAAGGCCGAAGATTTGTTGAATGATCTCGATGCTTTTAACACCAAACTTTTACTTAAAGATTCAATTGTGAATAATGATGAGACTTACATAAAAAGATTTGGTGATTTTACTCCAAAGAGCTTTACTTCTTTGTGACACCCTTCACATGACAATCCAGATTTTGGGGGAGGGGTTTACGAAACTGCATTTACTCCAAAGGGTGAAACCATATCTAAAGGTTTTCCTTATAAGACAAACATCGACAAACTAGAAATCAAATTGAAATTACACTAATTTAAGAAAGGTAAAACATGACAAAATCAAGCAAAATATTATTATCACTAAGTGGAATTCTAGGTATTGCGGTTTCATCTTCAACAATTGCACTAGCTTTACAAAAGCAAGATTTTGACAAAAATAAAAATCACTTTTATAAAACTTTTGACCAGTCAAAAGATCAATTTCAAACATACAAAGATGTATGAAATTTCAGTCCAGAAGTAAAAGAAGAGTTAAATCAAAAACTTACTAGTGCTCAAAATTATTGAAATGATGATAATAAAAATTTCAAAGAAAAAGTTACTGCCATCAATGATTTTCAAAATTCATTCTTTTCTAGTGTAATCGATGATTTACAACAAAATACTAATAGCAATCTAACTCAAGATCAGACTGTTGAACTACAAAGTTTTCTATATACTCAAAGAAACAGAATACAGGAACAAAGTATTTATTCATATTATTTTGCCAACAATCCGCAATTCTCAACTGATATCGATAATTTTGTCTCAAACTGAAACTCGCTTTCGGTACAACAAAGACAAGAAAAATTAGCGGCCTTTAAAGATTTATTCACTATTTCAGTAGAAAAGC
This sequence comes from Mycoplasma sp. 1573, assembly GCF_053851775.1. NCBI lineage: Bacteria > Bacillati > Mycoplasmatota > Mollicutes > Mycoplasmatales > Mycoplasmataceae > Mycoplasma > Mycoplasma sp. 1573. Next base: position 91,906 of record NZ_JBSQBG010000002.1, read on the forward strand.
AAGAAAAATTACTAAATGATGTACTTGAATCTAATGAGAGTGACTATTTAGCATCACTAAAAAGTGATATCAACTCTTTACCAAGTCAAGCGCTTAAAAACCAAGCCAATTCTTTAATAGATAATATTGAAGCCAAGTTGGTACAAAAATCATTTAGCTACAATGAAATCAATATTTTAAAAAATGATGCTAAAGAAATTGTTAATGTTTACAAGAAAGATAAACAATCTATTGACCAATTAGTTTATGAAATTAATGGTTATTTAGATCAATTAAATTCTTATTTGAAAAATAACGATGCAAATAAGGAAATTGCTTCACAATTGCAGCATTTAATTTCTTCATTTAATGTTCGATTAAATTCATCTACCTCAAAAGATGATTTTGAGCAATTGAAAATTGACTTACAAAACACTGTTTCAAAAGTTTTTGACAATACTAAAAACATTGAAGAAATTAAATATAACTGAACCTCATTTCTTGAGATCCAGAAAAAACAAATTAAGCATTTAACTAAACAAGTAGAACAAATGCAAAATTCGAGTGCTTATGAAGACTTCGTTGCAAGTACCGAATATGATAAAGTTATCGAAGAGAAAGCTAAATATAGTGCTCAGCTTTCACAATTAAACTTATTAGATAAGAAAATTTCAACTATTCTTAAAAATTTAGATGAAAGTCAAAAACAAAACCTAATCAGTTTAGATAAAAATCATGAGTACAAAAATGCTTTAAATAATTTGATTAATAGCAATCTAACAACTGAAAGTTTAGACAAACAAATTAATGAAATTGCTAACAATGTTTTAGCTGATGTTAGTGCACAAGTTTATGCAAAGGAAACTAAAAATAACATCGAACAACTACTAAACGCCTTGAATGCTTATGCTGATCTAGGTTTAGCAAAAGAAAATAAACAACTTTTCAGCGCTCAATTGCAAGAAATGTATCTACAATTAGATTCAATCTTCAATAGCGATAAACTAAAACCTACTGATGCTAAAAAATTAAGTACTGCCCTAGAAGAAAAATGTCGTCAAGCATTGCTAGGAATGTTAAAGACTTTGGACGATACACTAGCCAAATTTTTAGCTTCAGTTTACAATGATGCAAACTCAGCTGACATTGTGAAAAGAATTCAAGATTTCATTGATCAAGAGTACTCACAACAAAACATTACTTCTGACACAACAAATAGCTCACAAGCATACAAAAACGCAATCATTCGTCGTTTAAAAGAATTAGCACGTTTACCTTTAATTAAAAAAGCCAGTCAAATTAAACAATATCTATCTAATACTACAGATAATGCTTACATTACTTATAATCGTAAAAATGATTTAATTTGAAAAAGCTCACAAGACATCCAAGAGCAATTACAACTTCTAAATGATTATCAATCTCAATTAGATAGTTTAACTAATGATGCCTGAAATGGTGAACCAACTGAAACAACAGCTAAAAATTTGGATGCTTTAAATGAAAAAATAGCTTCATATGCAAAAAATATTGATGCTCTAAATAATTTAGATGCAATCAATGAAAAAATCAATGACTACATTCAAGAAATTTTCAAAGATACAATTGGAAACGAAAAACTTGAAAAACAAATTATTGCTATTAGAAGTCTTCAAAATAGTTCACATAATTTATTTAAAGATGACAATGTTGATTCTTCAGCAATCAAAGATGTAAGCGACAAATTAAGTCAAGCCTTCAATCAATTACAAAGTACAAAAATCGATTCTAACTTATCTTCAAAAGCTGAAGACGCTAAAAAAGAATTAGACAACCTTTATCCAGATGAAGAAGATAAAAAGTTGACAAGTTATCAAAAATTAAGTCAAAAATTAAATGATTTAAGCAGCAAAATTCAAAATCAATCACTTTCACAAGATGATGTTGATGCAATTAATAAAAACATTGATAATTTAGAGCAAGCCTTACCTTTGATTCGTAATTTAGAAAAAGGGACTCAATCATTAAATGATGCTGAAAATGAAGTATCTAACGATTCAGATGCCGGACAATATGTAAATAAAGCAAAAGAAGAAAATGATAAACTAAAACAAAAAATCAATGACTTAATTAATAACGTCAATACCGACGAAAACATCAATCTTGAAAATCTTCAAAACTTGCTAGACTCACTAAAAGAACGTCTACAGGACACAAAAAACAGTCTTTTAAAAGATAAAATTGCCAAAGTTAATGCTCAAATCAAATACACAAAACCTTCAGACTATGTTGTGGGTGTTGCAATTAAGTATAAAAGTGAAAAACCAAAAATCACTGATGGCTGATTTGAAAGTTTAATGAATAGCAATTCAGATGAAAAATTAAAAGATGCACTGCAAAAATTTGAAGCAATAAAATCTCTAAATGATTCACTAGTTGAAGCACAAAACTGAATTTTGCAACATAATAAAGAAACAAAATATCAAGAAATTATTGACAAATTAAGTGAACAAGTAGCAGATAATATGTTTGCTTATGATGATACTATCGAAAATTCACAAAATAAAAAAGCAGAAATTGATAAAAAATTAGCAGAAGCAAAAGCTAAAGTTGAATTACTATCTTCAATCGATGATTTGAAGGCTATTTTAGGCAACCAAAATGACCAACAAAAAGCAATTTATCATGATTTGTCAAACGAAATCAAACAATTAGAAGCAGAATATAGTTCATACTTGGAATCTAATGATTTAACTAGTGAACAACTAGCCAACAAAAAAGCTGAATTAGATGCAAAAATTACTGAACTAAAAGCTAAAAAAGAAGCAATTGATACACAGTTGCAAAATCTAATCAATGATATTGACGCAAACGTTGTTAATAAGACAGATAAAGCAATTGAAGCATTGAAACAAGTAAGCGGTAATGAAAATGATTCATTCCCATTGTATGAAACAACTAAAGCTGATTATGAACAACAAAAAACTGATCCACAGATTACTTTAGATTCGCTAAATAGTTTTAAAGATAAAATGCAAAAGGCGTTTGCTAAAGATAAGCTAAACAACAAATTAAATAAATTAGCTAAGTTAACAAATCTAGATGAGTTCGACACAACTAATGTCGAAAATCCAGCTTTAGATGCAATTAACAGTGTCAAAAAAGGCATTCAATCATTTGCTGAAGACTTAAAAAATAGACTAAGCCAAGACGATTTAAATCAAGAAGATTTTGATAAAATTAATGGCCAAATTGATAAGTATTTAGATTTAATTAATACTCAGAAAAAAGTCGCAAAACAACTAAAAGACTGATTAGCTACTGAAGATAGTCAACAAAAACAAAATCTTCAAAATGCAATTCAAACATTATCAAAAGCATTGCAAAATTCACAACCAAGCATTGAAAAAGACTATGATGATACAGAAGCAAAAAATTCACAACTGCAACAAGTTTATGATTCGCTAAAAGATCAACAAAGTAACAAAGATGAAAACAAAGATGCAATAGATAATCAAGAAAATGGTTTAAAACAAGTACTTCAAAATACTTTAGCTGAAAACGCAAGCGATGTTGATAGTGAAGCACAAACTAAAATTAACCAACAATTAGATGAGTTAGTTAACAAAAACAATGGTGCAACATCTGATGAAGAAATTCAAAAAATTAAAGATTTTATCAATGACTTAAAAGCAAATAAAGATAACGTAGTTGAACTTGCTAAAGAAGTAAAAAATGCCCAAGACGCACTGAATGCAACAACTGATACTGACAATTCACACATTAATCGTCTAAAAGATAAAGTTAAAGATTTAATTAAGAAAGCTCAAGAAAATTATGTGCCACAGAATTTGGACACAACTACTCTATCAAAACTAAAAGATGAGCTTACTAAAGCAGTAAAAGAATTGAAAGATTCGACTGAACTTCAAGACTTAATTAAACAAGCAAAACTTATCCTAAATGGTGATAAAACTCAAGAAGGTATTGAATTCTATACATATAAAGGTCTAGAAGACAAATATCAAAAAGCAAGAATCAATCAATTTTTGGATAACATTCAAGCAGATTCATTAAACGAAGACGGAAGCCAAAACTCAGCCATTTTACCTCAACTAAAAGCAAGAGTTAGCGCAACAATAACCTTGCTAAACACATTAAAAGCCATATCACAACAAATTAATCAATGAAAAGGTGAACAAACTGATAAAAATGAAGTTTACAACATCGATATTGAAGCATTAATCGATACATTGTGAACTAACAGTCCACAACCAGAACAAAGATATCAAGACGACCAAGATAATGCTAAAATTTCGGCTAAAAACATAGCAGCATCTCAAAAAGAAAATGAAATCAAACAACTTCACGATCACAGGCTTGCAAATTACAATTTAGCCAAAGAAATTTTAGAAAAAGCTGAGTCAAATGACTTAGCAAATTCACTTCCTGAATTCAGTCAAACGATTGCCAAACGTGTGAAAACATTGATGGCACTGAATGTATCTTCAACAGATGATAGTGTATTATTCAGTCAAAGTAATTCTGAAGCTATTAATCAACAACTACAAGTAATTAAAGATTCTTTCGACACCTTAAAACAACTAGCAACAGTAATTAAATCAATTGAAAATGATGGTTCATCAACTAAATATGCATTTAATAATGACAATGAAAACATCAAACCATTCTATGATGAATTTACAAACTTAATTGCTAGTGCTAAAAATCTATACAACACTAATGATGTAGCAAAAGCACAAGAGTATACTAAAAAATTGGCTTGATACCAAAAAGTTGCTAACTCATTTTTACCAAGTTATGTAAAAAGTATCAAAAAGGTTAATGGTAATGAACAATTATCAGATAAAAACTTGAACACAAAATTAGTGGAAAAATTAACATCGCAATGACTAGAAGCTAAAAATATTTCTCTCGATGCTAGTGAAGAAGATTTTGAACATGCACAAAGTGATTACGAAGCAAAAAATAATGCTGTAGTTGATTTAAAAAATGCCTTATTTGAATTAGATGAGGCTTTAATTGATGCGCAAAATTTCCTTGATTTTGAACCAACAAGACAAAATCAAGAATACATTCGTAGCAAGCAAACAAAACAAAGCATTGAAGCACTAAAACAAACAGTTGCACAAGCCAGTGCAACTTTCCACAGTAGTGATTTATCGCTAGAAGCAGTAAAACAGGCTAAAAGTGATGTTTTAGATAAAAGCAATGAAGTAGCAATTAATATTTCGCATGATGCTGACAAATTAAAAGAAACTTGTCAAGCTCTTTACGACTATGTAAAAGCTAAAAATAATGATTCAACAACATGAAATGTAACCATTCCTGACGGATTTACATATGAAGTTTTAGATAGACTTAATAAAGCTAAATCAACAAATATCCATGACCATTCTTTCATAACTACTGAAATTCTTGACTATGGAATTAGAAAATTAACTGAATTCATGAATGATGTTTTCAATTACGAACAAAGCAGAATGTTTGAAAAAATTAAACTTCTTCAAGCATACAAAGATGCGTTCAGTAGTTCGAAAACAAGAGACTATGAAGGTGTGCAAGATGCATACGATGAAATAGTAAGCACACTCACTGATTTACAAAACATCAGCGATGCAAGTTTATTCAATGTATTTGGGTATGCTTCAGTTGATGCAACAAAATCTTTTGAAAGTGATTTTGTCGATACTGTGGAACAAAAAATTAGTGCAGTTCAATCTAAAATTAATGCCTTAGTGTCTAAAGCAAAAGAATTTTTCAGTATGTTATTTGATAATACTGCGGATAGCCCTCTTGAACAAGGCTTATTCTTTAGATTTGAAACTACTTTCTTAGGTGAGTATGCTTCTTATGAAATGCTTTATGCAATTGAACCTTACAAGATGATTAATATTGAAAATCCAAATTTAGACGTTTACAAATTTTTAGGCTTCAATGAATCACGAAGAATTTGAGTTGAAAAAATTCATCCTGCAATGCAAGAATATGCAAATTTGCTAAAGCAAGATAAACTTCTAAGTGGTTATGCAAGTGCCACAACCCTAGCAAAACTTATGCTAAACACAAATTCAACATTGAATGATTTTTATGATTTTTGAGAAACTCTGTTAAAAGAATATAGTGCGAAATATGAAGAAATTAGAAATTATTCTTTACTAAAAGAAGCAATGGCTGATATTTACGCAACAAAAGACATTAATAGTAATGACGCTAACATAGAAAGTATCAAATCTTCCATTAATAGCATATATAGCAATTATTTGGACTTAATACATGTAACAAGAACATGACGTGATTTGGTAAATCTCTTCTGAGTAAGTTCTAAAATTCCTGGAACTAATGAATTCTATAACTCAAAACAATTGTGATTTATAACTGACATTTCAAAATTAGCGCAGCTATCTACAATGATGAGAACAGTTAATGAGCAAGATCCAAGCGATGGACGACTTAATAGTTACTTTGCTTCATTAATGTCAAAATTAATGAAATACGACTACACCTATGGTCGAAGATATTTAGCCATAAGTGCTTCAAATACTGCTACAAGAGAACAATTCTATCAAGCACTGATGAAATATTCAAAACCAGGTGATACAGAAATTGACATCACCGAAAATGATGAAATCCTTTCACTATTTAATTTATTTGCATTTACTAAAAAAGACAAGTCAAGTGATCCATCTGATTTTAATTTAAAAAATGTAAGAGTTAAAATTGTAAAACAAGATGATGGTTCTTGATACAAAATACCTAACGCATCAAATTCTCGAAATATATCATTTAGACTTAAATATGAATATACCCCAAGCTACTTACCGGACTATATAAAAGTAGATCCAGTGTTAAGTATAAGAACGTGAAATTGATATGATCAAAGATCGATGGAATCATTGATAAAAAACGACAGCACAAGATTTTGAACTTCCGAAGAGGCTTCTGAGTTTCCAGCACAAAACAAATTTGGTGATGCTTCTGTCAGCTTCGTGGCTGCAGGTGGTTATGCTGGTACTGATGAAGACAAGCCTTTTACTGAAAGCAATAATAAATTTGGTTATGATGCAAAAACACCTTTCTTTGATGTGGCAACTTCAAGTTGAGACAAAAACTTAACCAAAGATCAATATGAGCAAAAGATTTCTGAAGACATTGCATGAGCAATTAAAAATTCAACTAACAGCCAGGCACTAACAAAAGTTTTCGTTGATAAAGAAAATAATGCTATTTGACAAGACGCGTCTTATGACAATAATCAAAGTAAGTTTGACATCAAGTTCACAAATCCTAGATTTATTAATTATCAAAATAATGGGCACAGTGCTACATATCTAGATTTAGAGCATCAATTCCAAATTATGCAAATGAATATCAATAAAAGAGAATTAACTGTAATTCAAGCGATTCCAGGAGAGTTTATATCGGCTCCTTATAGAAATACAGAAGCTGACTCAGAATTCAATGATCTAGTTGGACTAGGCAAAGCATTCGTTCCTAGTGATGAAACTAGCGCTTACTCATACGTTAAGGAATATAATTCACCAACGGTTACAGTTTATTACTACAAATTCAATTTTGAATACAATGAAGAAGATAAAAAAATCTACATTTGAAATAGTTGAATGGAAAATCAAACATTCTATAAGAATTTTACAGTATGATCGACAGGCAAATTTTACGCACCAATGTTTACTGAGCATAAAGTTACTTACCCAGGACAAACTAGTGAAAAAACCATACACACAATATCACCAGTCAATGCAGCAATTCTTTTCTCTAGAGGTGATGTTATGCAACAAATGGGATTAGGAACATCAAAATCTTGAAACTATGATGATGCTAAAAAAGATACATATATCGACATAAGGGAAAATGCAGATCATGTTTTAACAACACAAGATGCTGCTGGAAAATATAATTCATTCAAAGTTTTCAAAAACGATATGAGTGGAAAATTAGTGTGATTAGATCCTGACAATCCTAAAAGCACACACGTTACTGACGATCCTACTAAAAAATCAATTTTATATAATGCTGGATTAATTAAATTCAAAACCCAAATTCAATAATACTTCAACGTGACACTCCGAAATTACTTGGAGTGTTTTTTATTTTTAAAATTGGTTTCATTTTTTACTTTAATAAGTGAAAGGAGGAAAATGCAGAGTGCTGCAAATATTTACAAAAACACAAGAACAAATCCCAAAGATCGCAAAAAAATATTTGCATTTATCGCCTTAGGCTTAATGGCATGTGCAAGTGTAACAACATTTACAATTAGTGCTATTACACAAGTACAAAAAAAGTCAACGTTGCGCAAAAGCAATGAAAAAATAACGGATTTAAGAACTGAATTAAATGACTTAAATAAGCTTTTAATTGAAAAACAAAATCATAACAATGCACTTTTAGAACAAATAGAATCATTCAAGCAAAATGCTTCTTCTGACGAAAATCAAAAAATTGCTCTTAGTGAAAAATTACAATCTTTGACACAATTAGTAAAGAAATTAGAATTAGAAAATTTACAAATAAACAAAACGTTGCTTGAATCGAACAGCAAAATTTCAACACAAAATTCATCGCTAGAAGATTTAAAAACACAAAAGCAAAACTTATTAGTTGCTTTGTCAAAAAGCAAAAGTGAAGTTCAAAAATATCAACAAGAAATAGAAAACGTTAAAAATGACTTAACTAAATCTGCAACAGAAGCTAAATTAATGTCCGATAAACAGATAAGTCAATTAGTAAATCAATTGGAACAATACAAAAAAGATTATGTTCTACTTACTGAAAAATACAATCAAAATCTTGCTGAGTACAATGCTAAGCTTATAACTAATAAACAAGTTTCAGATGAAGAAATACTTAGATTACAAAATGTTTTAAATGGTTTGAATGCTAAATATGCGGCTGAAAAAAATGAATTACAAGCAAGAAACAATACCTTAAATGAACAACGTGATAGAGAAAGACAAATCTATGAGTCGCGTATTGATGTTATTACAAACGAAAATGAACGCAATAAAAAGAACATTTCATCACTGAACAAACAAGTGGAATCTTTAAATAATGAAAAAAGCATTTTGACCGAAAAAATAGCTTCAGCTATTGAAGACAAAAAACAAACTGAAGATAAGTATAAAAGTATGTTAGGAGCTTTGAATACGAAAATAGACGAATTAAACAACGCTAATTTTGGTTTAAACAATAATTTGATAGCTTTACAAAAAGAAAATGAAGAAGCAATTAAGAAGATAAATGAGTTGCATGAATCAGAAACAACGAAGCTCAATATTTTAATTACTCAACTTAAAGCAGACAATTCAAAATACACAGAAAACGCAAAAGCATATGTTTTAGTAATTAAGGCAATAATTGAGAAAATGCTAATAAATGTTGAAACCACGTTCGCATCTGCTAAAGAAATTTTCAAAGGCTCAAGTTTTGAAAAACTTAAAGACTTTTATGGTAATACTGAAACATTTATAGCATTTTTAAAAACATTCAAAAGTGACGTGCAAGCCATGATAAATGAAAATAAATTCATTCAAAAGGAAAAAATGATAACGAAATCCGAGACTATGATGTTGAATTTTGAGTCATGATTAAAATCTTACAATCTTTTGAATTGAAACGTTGTTGATGTTTATTTTAAACATCGTCAGACTATCTTGGAATTAAGAGACGAAGCAGCAAAACTTAATCAAAAAATCGGATTTCTTCAACAAACTATAACTAATAACCAAAACTTGCTTACTACATCACAAGGTAACTTAAACAAAATAAGCCGGGACTTATCTGTTGCAAGATCTGAAATTATTGGCTTAAAACAAGATGTAAAATCCAAAGAACGTACAATAAGTCAAAATGAATTAATAATCCGAAATTTAAAAGACGACATAAGTAAGTTAAGAGTTGAAAATGGTGATTTAGTAAAATACAAAAAACAACTTTCAGAAATGACTGCTAAATTTAACAAATCAAATGATGACTTAAAACTCGCTTTAAGTGAAATAGAAAACAAGAAAGCACTTATAGAGACACAAAATCAAAAAATTCAACTTTTAACCAACAAAGAAACAGAATTAACAAAACAAGTTCAATCATTAATTAAGGAAAAAGAACAACTTGCCACAAGTATTGCTGAATTAAAAACTAAAATTCAGTCAGTAGAAAGTTTATTGCTTCGTGCCCAAAGCAAGTGAGCTAAGGCAATAATAGATGCTAAATTTCAAACATGAAAATTATATTTAAACGATATCAATAGATATATTGGCTTCCACAACAATTTAAGTTCTAACTCATTTAGTGGAATTAATGCTAGAGCATACGAAATATACACATTGAATCAATTTGACGGCAATGAAAGTATTTTCATAAAATTGGATGGCGATTTTAGTGATGCATTGAGAAAATATTACAACACTTCTTACTATGAAGTAAACGCTATGGATGACAAAATAAAAACACTAGCACAAAATATTAAAGCAAATAAATCAAGTTTATCAAAAGGATATGGCATTACCACTGCTAATCAATTAATCGATGGCATTAATAGACATATTTCAAATGATTTTTCATTTTTAAGTAGTCTTAGACTAAGTACAATGCAAAATCCACCAAAAGTTAGAGGAAGACCAAAAGGACCATACCATTAATGAATAATTTCAAAGAAATAAGTGACACAAATGCAGCAAAAATTCAAGTTGGAAGCTTGATAACAGTTCTTACTACACTGATACCGCTTGGAATAAATTTAATATCTTCACTGATTGGTATAGGTAAAATGGCAACATCACAAAGCGGAGAAATTAAAACAAAAGATGTAACATATAAGTGAACTAACGAAGCTGCCAAGGAAAATTATGTATTTCCAGTCCATTACAACATCTAATTTTGCAAATTACCAAGTTAGCAAAGAAGTTAGTGACGCTATTGATTATGCTAAAAAGAAAAATAATCATTTTTTTAGCTCAAAACAAAACTTGATAGCATCTTTAAAATATCTTTCACACTTATTACCTTACGATTTAATTAATATTTGACTGCTTGAAAAATATCAAAGCAAAGGTTTAGTTCATGATGATTTTGAAGGTTGAAAAAAACGTGGCTACTATGTTAAAAAAGGACAAAAAGTTTCCTACATAGTAATGCTTAAGAATGTTTCATTTTTGATTGATAAAGAAAATAATGATGTAAGTTTAGTTGAATTTAAAAGGGCTAATTCAGATCAGATCAAGAAGTATCAAAATGGCGAACTATTTCTGTTAAAAAAGAAAATGTATACGCTTGTACCTGTTTTTGATGAAAATCAATTAAACAAACCTTTTGAAAATAAAACTAAAAACGTCAATTTTGATACTTTCAAAAAGATTATTATCCAAATTGCTAAAGAGCTAAATTGCTACGCGGAATTCGATTTTAGTGACAATCAAAAATTTAAACAGCAATTTTACAATGTGTTAAAGCTTGTATTTGATCTAAACAATTCTAATAAATCGATTGCCAGTTACAATTTAAACTTAGAAATGATAGCTTACTTGTTGTTAGAACATTTTAATTTAAATGATGTTAACGATTGATCATATGACTTTGAATTTTTGCAGTGATATGATAAGAATTTAGATGAAACAGAAAAAGAAAAATTAATTATAACAGTACATAACATAGCTTTATTTTTTGCACAGAAAATTAAAAAAACCCTAGCCTAACATCTGGCTGGGGTTTGTGTTTAATTAATATGTTCCGCAATATTCTAAATTAACATTAATAGGTTTAACATTGATTAAGCTGAATGTTTTTTGTTCAACAAAAAAGATTAGATTCTTAGTTTCGAAAACAAAATCAGCATTTTTCTTTACTTTGTATTTAATTTTGTAAGAAACATTATTTTTGTTGTTATCAATACTAATTTGAAAATCATCTAGAATGTTAATATTTGCATGTTTTTGCTCACAAATGGCTTTTTTTAGTACATCGATGTGAACTGAATAAGTTACATTCATGCCTGAATTAACATTAATTCATTCTTTCATTTTATTTGTTTGCTCTTCCAACATATTTACCTGATTCAGTTGATACTAAAATTGTTTCTCCTTCTTTAATGAACATTGGAGTTTCAACTTCGAAGTTAGTTTCAACAATAACTTTCTTTTGTGGGTTATTTGCTGTGTTTCCTTTAACAGCTTCAGGTGCTGAGATAACTTGCAATTCAACGTTAGCTGGCAATTCAATGTCTAAGACTTCTGTTTCATATTTACGTACTAAAACTTTTAGTGAAGGTTTCAAGAAATTCATTTCTCACTCAACTTTAGCAACTGGAATTTCAATTTGCTCGAAAGTTTCTTGATCCATCAAAATAATGTTTTCTCCATCGCTGTATAGATAGTCCATTGAAGATTTTTCAATTCTAGCAGGCTTAACTTTATCTCCACCGGTGAATGATTTGATTGTAGTTGAACCGCTACGTAGATTTTTAACTTTTGCTTTAACTGTTGCTTGTCCACGCCCTTGTTTTGAGTGTTGTGATTCTAAAACAACATAAATATCACCATCTAATTCAAATGTGATTCCTGGTTTAAATTCATTAACATTTAACATATTGTCTCCTTATGATTATTTTAATTGTTGATGTTGTGCACTAGTGTGTGCTGATTGGTTTTGATTTTGGTGCTTTTTAGAGTCTAAAACTCAAAAAACAATGTTTGAAATAACAACGTATAATGATGTGAAAATTGCTCCACACACTAAGCTTAAGTCTGCTCAGTTGAATACTCCGTGACTAGCTCAAGGAACGATAAAGATATCTCTTACTCCATCGTAGTTAATTCTGTCAGCCATATTTCCTACTGCACCAGCACTAATACTTGCTAGTCCAATAATAATCGCTAAATTTCTTTTGTTTGTTATTGATACCGTAATACCATAACTTAATAAAACTATTACGATACTCAAAAAATGTAAAAATCCATATGAAAGTGAAGAACCAAAGAAGGTTGTTCCAGGATTAAGAACATGTCTTAGGCCTCATAATCTTCCATAGTCAACTGCCAAGGTGGCATCGTTTTTATTATAGATTGAATATTTAGTTGCTAAGTCAATAACCAGCATTAATCCAAAAACAGCAAAAAAGATAGTTGTGTTTACAAGAAATGTGTAAAAAGTGATTTTTTTGTAGTGAGCAGCAATATCATGAGCTGCCTTTTTTAGTCATTTTTTAGCATTATTAAGCATTGATGACCTCCTCACATCTTGAACATAAATCATCTTTGATTTCACTAGATTCAAAATGGTTTCAACATCTCTGACACTTGATACTATCTTTTAATGGTTGTACTTTTGTTTCGTTAGCAAAATCTACTTTAGCTACCATCAATAGAGAAACTAAATCTAAAGACTTGATAAATTCACTGTCAGTTTTAATTGTTACGTAAGCTTCATTCACTCTCTTGAATTCTTGGTTTTTAATAGCATTTTCAATTAGTCTGTAAACTTCATCCTTTAGTTCAAAGAATTCTTTTCATTGATTTTCGATTGTAAAATCAAGTGATTTAGCTTTGAAAAAGTCAAGCAAGTGAACTGAAGATTTTTTATTTTGGTGTTTGAAATATTTATAAATTTCTTCGGTTGTAGTTGGCAATATTGGCGCCAAGGCAGTAATTAATGTTTCAATGATTTTGTAGAAGTTGTATTGAATTTGTAAACGATTTGCATTATTTTTAGCATCTGCATATAAACTATCTTTCGAAATTGAAATATAGTAAGAACTTAGATCAATAACGAAATTGTTGATATCCTTGATTACGTTAATGAAGCGATAATTTTCGTAATTTTCAACAATTTTAGCCTCAAGGTTTTTTCTTCTTTCATCGATTAAAACATGGATTGATTCAAGTTTAGTTTCGTGGAACTCATAATCACTAATTGCTCCCAACATAAACTTAAATGTATTTCTTAATTTACGGTAAATTTCAACATTTTGGTCAAGAATTTTGTCATTAATTGAAATATCAGAAGTGTATTCACTATTTGCAACTCAAAGTCTTAAAATGTCTGCTCCGTATTTTGAAACGATGTCCAAAGGTTTGATGATATTTCCCTTTGATTTTGACATTTTCTCACCCTTACCATCTAGTAAGAAACCATGTGATACTAATTGTTTATAAGGTGCTGTATCTCTTCAAGCAATTGAGTTGATTAGACTAGAGTTAAATCATCCACGATATTGGTCGCTACCTTCAAGATATAAATCAAAAGGTGCCTTAATCCCTTCTACATCCAGACCAATTGAAGTTGAACCTGAGTCAAATCAAACGTCCATAATGTCATTTTCTTTGGTGTAGCCTAAATTACGGAATTTTTCTGGTAATAATTCATCCGCACTTAGTTCATATCAAATATCTGTTCCATGTTTTTCAACCAACGCAATAATGTGATCCATAATTTCATCGTTGAATACTGGTTCTTTATTTTTGTCATAGAAAACAGTAATTGGGACTCCTCAAGATCTTTGTCTTGAAATAGTTCAACTTTCTCTTGCTTCTAGCATTAGTGACAATCTTTTTTTGCTTCAATCATTGAAAGTTTGGACATTTTGAATAGCATCCATTATTTCTTTTTTGATTGGTTTTAAAGATACGAATCATTGTGGTGTTGCACGGTACATTATTGGCAAGTGTGTTCTTCAATCGTGTGGGTATGAGTGTTTAATTTTCTTGAACGCAAGTAGTAAACCTTTTTCTGTTAGAAGTGCTCCCACTTTTGGATTAGCATCATCATAGAATAAGTTAGCAAATTGACCTGCTTTATTATTTAACGAACCATCGTCTTCAACATGCATAATCATTGCTAAATTGTTCTTTTTCCCAATTAAAAAGTCATCTTCACCAAAAAGTGGAGCCATATGCACTAAACCTGTCCCACCGTCCAATGTTACGTGGTGACCTTCAACAATTGGACAAACTAAGTCATTCACTGGCGAAAGGTACTTAGCATCTAAAAGTTTTTGTCCTTTAAATGTGTCTAAAACTTGATAATTTTCTCACTTAAAAATTTCGACTAAAGACTCAAGCAACTCTTTTGCAACAATGTAATTTTGATTATTAGCACTAACCTTAACATAATCGAATTCTTTACTTACTGCTACCCCACTATTGGCAATTAGAGTTCAAGGAGTAGTTGTTCAAATTACAACGTTATCGTCTTTGGCTAAGACTTCATTTCCTTCAACAATTTTGAAAGCAACATACATTGATGGAGAGATATGGTCAGCATATTCAACTTCTGCTTCAGCTAAAGCACTTTGACTCGAAGGCGATCAGTAAACTGGCTTTAAATCTTTGTAAATTAATCCGCGATTAATCATTTTTTGTAATAAACGCAATTGATCCGCTTCCATTTTTTTATCTAAGGTTTTATAAATGGTTTCAAAATCTGTAAGCAGTGATAATTGTTTGAATTCTTCTTTTTGTAATTCAATTTGGCTTAGTGCATATTCGGCACAAGCTTTTCTTAGTTCTACAACACTGAAATCATTTTTATTTTTCTTAGTTTCAGAAAGCATTTTGTGTTCAATTGGTAAACCGTGAGTATCTCAACCAGCAACAAAAGGAGAATAAAATCCGGCCATATTTTTTTGACGAACAATGATGTCTTTAAGCACTTTATTCATTGCGTGTCCGGTGTGAATGTGGCCATTTGCATAAGGTGGTCCATCATGTAACACGAAACTTGGCAAGCTCTTATTTTTAGCTAAAATTTGACGATACAACTTATCTTGTTCTCATTGTAAACGGTAACTTTTTTCTTTGTTAGCCAAGTCTGCTTTCATTGGGAAATCAGTCTCAGGCATTAACAACGTATCTTTGTAATCTTTCATATTGCTCCTCGTTTTAAAATCAATCATTTTTTACAATTTGACGTATTATGTAATATTTTACCAAAATATTAAAGAAAAACCGACAAGCAGTCGGTTCACTCTTAGCTCTTCACTTCTGAAAATCAGTCAATGATATTGATAATGTCTTCCAATTTTGCAATTACAGTAACTAAATCTCCTTCTTCGATGACGAAGTCCCCTTCAGGTAAAAAGCTTGAAAGTCCACGTTTTATTAACACAATTGATGCATTTTTGCTACGAACATCTAGTTCACGAATGGTTTTTTTAGCTAGTTTTGGGTTCTTAATGTAGGCTGAACCAAACACAAAGCCATCCCCAGCGTCTTCTAAGTCTTGCGAGTATGAAATTAGCGATTGGTTGGCAACAATTAAAGCAGTTTTAATTCCTGCTTCTTCTTCAGGACTAATAATGACATTTACTCCGATTTGCTTTAATACCCGTGAGTGACGTACTGAATTTGCTCTGGCAATGATGTTTTTAATTCCAATTTCTTGTAACGCTGCCACAATTTCAATGTTATCTCCAGTTGCAACAACAACGGTTTCAATGTCGTTAATTGCCATTGCCATTAGCGCTTTAGGATCGGCCGCATCTGCCACAAAAACTTTATTTACTTCATCCCGGAAAGGAATTAAATTCTTTTCACTTTCGTCAATTAAGGTTAGGTGTAATTTATTATCATAAGTTTTAATTAAATTTTGGACAACACTTTGTCCATAACGACCCATTCCGATGATGCAAATTTCAACAATTTTTGACTTATTTTTTTTCATTTTTACCTCTGTTTTTTGCAAAATATTGCAATTTTTACGTTAACTATTATAAATATTTTAATTTGTGTTAAGCAATTTAGCACAATTTTAGTTTCTTAAAAGTCCAAAAACAGATTTTTTAAAGCCTTTAATCCTTATTTTTGGTATACTTACTTAAAATTTTTTTGTTCCTAATTGGCAAAAAACACAAATCCTCTTTCAAATTATTTATTAATAAATAATTGATGCTTATCAATCCTGATAATTTGTTAAAAAATACGTTTCGAAGCTAAAAATTAGCCTTTTTTTGCCTTGAAAAGACCTAAAAAATATTTTTTTATTTACTATGTAAATAAACTAAAAGACTAAGTTTCGGATATTTGTAGTAAAATTTTCAATATGAAAAAAATAGCCAGCAAAGGTAAAGTAGTCAAAAAGATATTTAATTTCTTTAACTACTTTAAGCGAATGGGAAGTATCAAACATATTTTTCTCATTTACCTATTAATAACCTTTATTATCAGTTTTCTCTTGTATTCGAAAATTACTTGAAATCTTGATAGTAACGGACAACCTATGGGAAAAAAAGATTTTTCTTATAGTGATGCTTTATTTTTAGCCGCTAGTGCATTTAGCGATACCGGGCTAAGTTCTGTTAATATTAGTGAACATTTCAATGCCCTAGGTCAAGCGATAATTGCAATTGGCATATTAATTGGAGGTTTTGGTTTTTTTACCTTGAAGCTTTATTTCTTCAACTTGGTAATAAGACACTTTGGATGAAAAAGTACTAACTATGATGTCTCTCTAACTCAATTTGAAAGAGGAACGGCCGTCATCGGTGATACAAAAAGACTAGTTAAAGTTAGTGTGACCACCTTATTTATCACAATTATCATTAGTTCGATTGTTTTATTTTTATATTTTTACTTTTCAAATGATGGTTTTTATGATGATAAAGCTTGAGTACAAGACTGAAAAGCACATCATAAATTTGATCGAGTAAGTAGTTTTGATCCAATAGTAAGTGGTAAGTTCGACCCTAAGGGTAATATCGAAATGTCGCTACGGTATGCTGTTTTTCACTCAATCAGTGCAGTTAATAATGCTGGATTAGACATTTTAGGTGGTAAATCTTTACAAGTTTATTACACAGGATACGGAATTCAAATCATTTTACTAATTTTATTCATTATTGGGGGAGTTGGTTTTCCTACTATTTATGACATCTATCGTAAATTAGAATCACTAGCCACCAAAAAGCGTTACCGTATCACTTTATTTACAAAACTGAATATCACAACATGATTAATCATTTCAGTAGTTGCTATTGCCTTGACTTTTGCTTTAGAAACAACGGCATCCAGTCGCATGGCATTCTGAAAACAAGAACAATATGGTTCAACAGCTAACAAAAGCCTAGCTATTTTCTTCAATACAATGGCAACTCGGAGCGCTGGATTTTCAACTATTGATTTTTATGTTTTGACCCAACCAACCTTAGTTTTACACGGAATTTTAATGTTTATTGGGTTTGCTCCTTCATCAACAGCCGGAGGGATAAGTAATATCACTATTGCAATACTATTTTTGAGTATTTTTAGTGTTATTCGGGAAAAAAAAAATATTGTTACTTTCCGACGTCAGATCGGAAAAGAAACCCTTATCAAAGCAATTAATGTTTTTGTAATCGGGTTAGTTTTAGTATTTATTGGTATGTTAGTAGTCACAACTTCAGCAAACGGACTAACAAATGAATCATGAAAAGATTATGACGGTTCACAAAAGAAATTTAATTTCGTTTTAGTATTTTTTGAAACTTTATCAGCTTTCGGTAGCTCCGGAATATCAACTGGACTATCAGCCAACCTTAATATTTATTCAAAAATAACACTGATTCTATTGATGTTTATTGGACGGATTGGAATTAGTTCAACAATTCTAATATGAGGAAGACAAAAACACTATAGTTCAAGAATTCAATACATTTATGAGGATATTTCAATTGGATAACTTGGAATAGGAGATTAGTATGCAAAAGAAAAGAAAAATTGCTGTTGCTGCTTCATTAGGGCTTTTAGCACTATTAGGAGCAACAATTCCTACATCGATTTTATTGACAAAGAAAAACTCAAAAGAAGAACCTAAACCACCAGTAGTGGAAAATAGTTATGCTATTAGTGGAAATATCAAATACGCTGCTTTAGGAGACTCTATTGCAGCTGGTTTTAATGTTAAACTAGGATTTGATCAAGGTGGATATTACGATAGTGAAAACAACGAAGTACAAGGAATGTCTTATTCTTCTTTTATTGCCAATGCAATTCGTGAAACCAATCCTAATCGCCTTGAAAGCTTTTATAATTTCGGTTTGTCAGGAACAACAATCACGGATTGACTATATCTTTTAGACCCACAATCTGCAAGCGAAAATGAAAAGCAAAAAGCTACTTCGAACTTGAAATTTGACTTAAATATTGATAGTGACAGCAATAATCCAATCACTATCCAAGGACAAAAAAGATTGCAATATTTATTCAATAATTTTGAACAAGCTAACAATGAGTTTGGTATTTTACAGCAACAAATTAAGAATGCTAATTTGATGACTATTTCACTTGGGGCAAATGATTTCATTAACCAAGTTGACTTATTCAGTATTCTTTCAACGTTAAGTTTTGATGAAACAAATAATTCTGAATTAATCAAAAAATATTATGATGATTTTATTTCACAAGCTCAACAAGCAAGCCAAAACATCATTGAAAATTACACAAAATTAATTACCAAACTTAAAGCAATCAATCCGGATTTAAGAATTAATTTAATTTCTTATCCAATGCCTTTTTTAAGACTTTCACCACTTATTGATAAAAAATTCAGTCTTTTAACTACTGATTTGACTGAAAAAGCATTAGATATCTTAAATGGTGCAATTAAACAAACAGCAGCTAATACTAATGTTCAATACATCAATACTTTTGACAAAATTTACTGACTAAAAAACGCTAACTTGTTATCAAGTAATATTTTTGACATTCACCCAGATATTGCTGGATACAAAAAAATGGCACAAGATATCTTCTTGAAAATGTCACTAACTCAAGATGAAGAAAACGGTCAAATAGTAGCTGATAAAAATTATCTAGATAGTGATGCAAACAGTTTTAAACAAAGTCTAAAATTTGCCAAAAGCAATATAGAACTAAAAAGAATTGTGTTGAAATTGAGTGCTTCAGGAGTGCAAAACACCGATTCTATCGATGTTAGATACGACTTTGAACAAACTGTTTATAACAAAGCAATTTACAATTTCTTATTAAAAAATCCAGTTGTTGATTATGGAAAATTAATTAAATTCTGAACTAGCGATTCGGCCTTATTATTTGAAAAAGAAAATTTTGAATCTTTACTAAAACGAATGTTTAAAAATATTGGTGTTGACTATGATCAAATGCCAAATATTAAAGCATTTTTTGCTAAGTTGATTGCCGACAACAAGCAATCTTCATTTATGCCAAAATTAATTGATGCATTTGTTGAATCAAAATATATCGATAAGCTTTTTGCTAATTTACAAGCTGATTTAGACAAATTAATCAGTGAAAAACAAATTGAAAACATTTCAGTTAATGAAATTCAAAACGTTTTTGAAAAAAACATTTTCAATTTGCCACTAATTTTTGCAACCTTAAAATCGATTTACAAGTCTGATGTAGTTAAAAATGAGGAAGATAAAAATTACTTCAAATCATTACAAAATGCAATCGTTAAAGATTTATTAACAAGCAAAATTGTCTTAGAACTAATCGATAAAGATCACAAAGATGTTGTTAATGCAATTTTAAATGATGAAAAAATCAATAATTCTATTTCTTCTGCGGCTTCAGCAGTTTTAGATGATTTTATTGATAATTATGATTTTTATTTTGCTTCTTCATACTCAATGACCGACTTATTAAGCAAAGTTTACGAGCACCACGGCGCAGAGATTCGTAAAGTTATTGCTACACTTATCGACTTTTTAGCTAACAATAGTTCATTTGAAAAGTATGTTTCAAACGTTGTAATTAATCAATTAGAAAATACTTTTGCAACAAAATATAGTGATGAACAAAAGGCCAATATTGCCCACTTTGCAGTTCAAAGTTTAAAAGTTATTCCAAGCAAACTATATTTAGATGGAATGCTAGATTTAATCATTTCTAACTTTATAAAAAGCATTGAAAACAACAACTTTAACTTCAAAAACTTTATGCTTCAAAGCATTTATGGTGCAATTTTAAAACCATATAAAGGTAATGAAAATGCTGAAGTTATTTTAGATTTTATTAACCAAATAGGTAATGATGAAAAATATGCAGCAGGTCTAAAAGATATTCTTGAATCATTCGTTAACAGTAACTTGATTACTGATATTTCATTCACTGACTTAGGACAAAGTCAAATTAGTGTCGAAGAAATCAAAAAATTAGCAGTAATCTTGATTAATAATGAACAGCTAGTAACTAATGAAAATCTAAAACAAATCCTAAAAGATATTTTCAAATTATTAGTTGAATCAAACGTTTTAAGATCTGACTTAATTCCACAATTTTTAAGTGCCTATGCACAAGGGAATTTAGTTAATAAAGTTTATGCCTTCTTAGATAAAAACAACCTAGTTAACGGACTTAATTTACGTTATCTAAATCAAGGTGGACTAAGAGAAGCAATAAATGAATGAGTTTCAGCGTTATTAAACGATATTTTTAGCAGTTCTAAATTTAGTGATGCATTAGTAGAAATTTTCAATAATTTTATTGATAATGTCGCTAAATTCAAAGGTGCTACATTTGAAGAAATTCTGGCTAACTTAGTAAAAAATATCGATTTATTGAAACCTGAAAAAGTACTTTCAGCTCTAGCAGAAGTAATTAACCAGGACTCACAATCAAAACAAAAAGGTTTAGATCTTTTCTATAACGCTTTAGAAGTTTATTTTGACATTGAATTATCAGGACAACAAAAAACCTTGTTGCAACAAAATATTGCAGCTGTTCTTCAAAATTTACCAAATACTGTTTTATTTAAAGAATTAATTCAAAAAGTAACACAAACTGAAATTCAAAACAAAACTCCAGCTGACTTTTTTGAAGAACTCGCTAAAAACATTAATAGTATTTTCAAAGTTAATACAATCGAACTAATTAACAAGTTTTTTGGTGTAATTTTTGCAAAAGATAATAACAACAACGATTTTGTTAATGTTAAATTAGACAAATGACTATTAGCATTGCAACCAATCGTGCAAAGCCCTAAATTCTACAATGTTGTATTCGATAATTTAAAACTTAAAGACAAATTAATTAGTTTGATCAAAAATATCGATCTAAGTTCATTACAACTAGAAGATAGTTTAAGACAACAATTGCAAAACATCATGAACCGTTTAGGTTATGTAGTCGAAGAAAAATTTGACACATTAGTCAAAGAAGCACTTGAACAAATTTTTGCTTCTTTATTCAATGAAGAATCAATCAAAAGAGCACAAGCTAGTCCACACAATTGATACAAAGACTATGCAACAGTCAAAATCACTGAAGCAATTGATAAACTATTAAACAATGTTTTAAGTACTTTACTAAATGATTCTGAAAATACTCAAAGCATTGCTTCATCAGTAGCTGATTTCATTGTAAATTACTTAAAACAACACATTCAAGCTACACAAAGTGATTTTGACACTATCAAAAAACTACTTGAAAAAGTTTTTGCTGAACTTACTCAAAAAGATTTCGTTCGTTCAACAGCTAAAAGTATTTTTGACAAATTATTGAACTCAATTAATCTAAGTGATGATTTAGTTGTTTCACTTCAAAATACAAATTTAAGTAATTTATTGAATGTAAAAAGTGTAATTAACACTATTTTGATTGATAACATTGATAAATTGCTTGATCTTCTAACTGATAAAGAAATTAACACCATTGTTCGTGTATTAGACAATAACTTCGATACTGTGGCCAAACTTTTAGTGCCGAAAGAAAACAAGAATTCTGAAACTAATGCTGAAGTTAATAGTGGAATCACAGATAATGTTGAAGTTAACATTCAAATCAATGGCGAAACAATATTTAAAGTAATTAAAGCATTTAACAAAAAATTAACTGCTTCGCAATATAGTCAAGACACTAGAAATCACTTGGATAGTTTAGTTGATAAACTTTCAAATAATGACTCAATTAAAGACTTTTTTGTTCAAAAAATCGCTTCTCTACTAACTATTGACGAACAAAAAAGTCAGGAAATTTGAAACTTACTAGCACAAGATAGTCAAACTAAGACTATTCTAAAGGATGCTTTAAGTCAAACTTTAACTGCTAACAATTCAGAAGTCAACAAAGCTAACAACTTTGCTAATTTAATTACTATCTTTGTTAACAAGAACAGAGAAGAACTTTCATCATACATCGATTCACTAGTTCAAAAAATTAACAATGTTTCAATAATTAGAGATTTTGTTATTGACAAAATCACTGATTTGATGAAAAAAGAGTTAAAAATCGACTCATTAAACAAAGAAGTAACTACCGATATCAAAGAAATTCTTTCGCAAGTTATTTCTAAGGCTAATACATTAGATGTTTACCAAAGTTTAAAAAATCAAGTACTTGATAATTTCAATAAACTAGATCAAAAAGATATTAATGATTTAAATTCAATTACCTGAGCTAATTTATTCGAAGGCTTAACAGTTGAAACATTATTAAATAAACACGACATTAACTTGCTAGTTAATGCTCTTTTCACTAACGAAAATGTAGCTCGTTTAACTAGAATTTGACTGGCAATCAAAAAACCGGTTCTGGATTTAGTGTTAAGCGAAAAAACTAACGAACAATCACAAAATCAAGAAGCAAGTGATGAAAAACAACAACAAAGCAGTCAAAACACAGATCCATACATTGGAATTATCAAGAAAATTATTAATTCTGTAAACTTCGAAAACGAACAAATTAAAACTAATTTGACTTCGTTTATAACTTTTGCTATTAAAGATTTTGTTGAAAATAACTTATTTGACATCAAACAAATTAAAGATGCTTTAACTGAAGATCAAATTACATTAATTAAGCAATTAAGCATTAATTTCGTTAGTGATCCAGATTTTAACGAACTAGTAAGCTCATTTGTTACAAGTGTTATTGCTTCAAATCGTTACGAAAATGTAACATCAACAAAAGATTTTGTTAATCAATTAGTAAAAGACAATGTTGACAAGGTCATTAATTTAGTCAAAAAATCATTATCACAAAGTTTAACTACAGAACAAAATCAACAAGCTTGAATAGATTTAGTAAACGAATTAATAATCAAAGAATTAAAACTAAATGATGAACAACAAGCGACTTGAAAACAATACTTTGAACAAGTTGCTAAAAGATTACTTTCTGTTATTCCTTCAACTGAACTTTACAACAATGCATTCGCAAAAATAAGTGAAATTTTAACTAAAAACGATTTATTAACTAGCCTAACTGAGATTAATCAAGAATTAGTAAAACTTATCAAACAACAATTATTAAATGTTGATTTTGTATTTGATTCAACATCGAAACCAGACGTTGATAAGATTCTAAATGCTTTATTTGTTTCGACTGATACTGAAGATCAAGATGTTGAATCAATTTATCAATTATTGGTAATTGTTATTGATTCTCTAAACACTAAAAATAAAGAAGCTTCTAGTGAAGATAAACAAGAAAATGTTCAAAGAGACACAAATGTAACTTCTTTAGACTGAAAATCACTAGTTGTAAAAATAGCTAAATTAGCAAATAATTCGGTAAATCACAATGGTGAAATAATAGCCCACAAACTAGTCAAATTAGGTCTAAAACTAGCTGATGGTGAAATTCAAAATCAAATCAATAAGCTAGATCTTTCAGAAGACATAAAACAATTAATCAATGATTTTGAAAAACAAGCTTTAGAAAATAAACAAATTATTTCGCTTCTAGAAAAAACAATTTACAATGTAATTTCTAGTCCTGACTATCAAGGAATTGAAACTTTTGATGCTTTAGTTAATAAAGCATTTGAACTAAACAAAAATGATTTCATTTCGGCAATTAGTTCAGTTGCAAAAGACTTCATTTCACAACCAGATAATAAAGCAAAACTAGCTAAAATCATTGCTTCTACAATTAATGAAAAACTTAACAATTTAACAAGCGAACAAGAAAAAAACGCTTTGCAGAATTTAGTGCAAAAACTTCTTGAATTTGTGTCTTCACAAGACATAATTGATACTATTAGCAAACGAGTTCAAACAGTTCTTGAAAACCAAAATAATTTAATGGTTGATGGCAAATTGAATACAGATATTTTCCAATCCGTTGTCAATGGATTATTGAATGAAGAATTTTTAACTTCAGTCTTTAATACTGAAAATGTACAATCTTTATTACAAAAAGTATTGGGAACTGAAGAAAATAACACTGAATTAGATGATTTAGTCAATATTTATCATTACGTATTAAAAGTTGTAAAAGACCAAAACAAATCTTCACAAACTAGTGATCAAAATACTCAAGCAGATTCACAACAAACAACAGGCAAAAACACTATTTCAATCCCTGAAATCAATTGGGCAAAAGTAATAATCAAAGCATTTAGTAACTCGTTACCTGATAGTTTTGACAAAAAAGATGTTTTAGTTAACAAACTAGTAACTTTATTAACTAAAGTTGCTGCTGATTATCTAGACAATGATTTAACAAAATTAGATTTTTACACATCATTAACTCAAGAACAAAAAGACTTATTGCAAAAAGTTAAAGCAAAAGTTTTAAATTCTTCAAATCTTCAAAACACTCTAAAAACTGTTTTATCTGACTATTTATCAACAGATAAATATCAAAATGAAGAGACTGTTGCTGATTTTGTAAATGATTTTGTTAAAAACAATAGTCAAGTAGTTCTAGATTATGTAAAGAATGAAATTTCTTCATTACTAGGTGATAATGAAATTGCACAGCCTTTAAATGATGTGTTTCTTCACTTAATTGAAGAGAAATTAGAAATTAAAGAAGAAGATAAAGCAACGTTTGAACAAAATGCTGCACCCTTAGTTTCGCGTCTAATCGCTAAACTAAGTTCTAGTGACTTGTATGCTAAAGTATTCGAAAAATCAAAGGAAATTTTCGATGCAAAAGATTTACTAACTCCAGAACTTGCAATTAATCAAGAATTTGTTGAAGCATTCAAAAAACTTTTTGGCTCAATCAATTTTGTATTTGACAATGCTTCTAAAGGTGATGTCAAAGTTTTAGCAAACATCATTTTTGACGTTAATGACAAAGAAGATAATGATGTTAAACAACTAGCAAAACTTTACAAAATTCTATATCCAGAAATTGTTAAATTAATCAATAAATCGCAACAAAACGAAGGTTCACAAAGTTCTGAAGATAGTCAAGATAAACAGACTTTAGACTGAAAAGACTGAGTCGTTAAAACTGTTAAAATGCTAAATAATTCAGTGGATGAAAATGCTGATATCATTAGCAAAAAAGTTGTTTTATTGGGACTAAATATTGCAAGCGAGAAATTAAATGATTTAGTAGATAAGAGTCAGAATCTAACTCAAGAACAAAAAGACTTAATCAAACAAGTTATTGAAAACGGTTTTGCAAATACTAAATTCAATGAATTTTTAACCAGTGCAATTCAACAATTAATTAGTCAAAATGACTATGATGATTTAACTACTTTTGATTCCATAGTTAATAAAGCTTTTGCCTTAAATAAAGAACAATTAGCTCCAATACTAGAAAACTTAGTTTCTGATTTAATACAAAATGAAAATTTAAAGACTAATTTAGCCAAAATAATTGTCGATTTAATCAATACAAATCTAAATAACTTAGCTTCAGAGCAAGATAAACAAGCAATGATTAATGTGGTGCAAAAACTACTTGATTTTGCAAACCAAAATTTTGTGTTAAATCCAATTATTGAAAAAGCCACTCAAGTTCTAAATGCAAATGAAACAATCATTAGTGATGGAATGTGGAACAAACAAGTTGTTCAAGATGTTGTTAACGCTTTAGTTGATAAAGATTTCATTAATAGTCTACTAACTGATAAAAATATTCAAGCACTAGCTGAAAAAATCTTGGGAACAGGACAAGGAAAAGATGAGCTAAATGATTTAGTTCAAGTCTACCGTTACGCTCTTAAAGTTGTTAAAGATAAAGCGAATAATCCGCAAGAAGCAAATACTGATTCACAACCAGAAAATACTAACGAAACAGATAGCAATCAATTCAAAATAGAGTTGCCACAAATAGATTGAGGCTTACTAGTCTTACAAGCTTTCCATAACTCAATGCCAAATGATTATGCAAATCAAGAAGTAATCATCAATAAACTTTTAGATTTAGCTAAATTAATTAGTCAAGATTATTTAGATAACGAGTTTAAAGAAACTGCAACATTTAAAAACTTGACAACCGAACAACAAAATCTATTTAATGTTCTAGAAACAAAACTATTAGTTTCTGAAAATGTCGATAATGGACTAAAATCAGTTCTAAAAGATTATCTTGCTAGCGACAAGTACAAGACTAAAACTTCAGTAGCAGACTTCGTTAATTCATTAGTTAAGGCTAACGTACAAACTGTAACGACTTCACTAAAAAGCGAAATTACTAGTCTTTTAAGTGACAACGATGTTAAAGAGTCGATAATTCAAGTTGTCTTAAAACTAGTTGAAAAAGAATTAAAAATTGAAACTGAAAAAATTAGTGATTTTGAGCTTAATGCAACTCCACTTCTAAGCCGTTTACTAGCTAAAGTTTCAACAACTACCTTGTTCCAAAAAGCATTTGAAAAATTTGCTTCAATCACTGAAGCTAACGACTTGTTAACAGCTTCACTAGAGTTGAACAACACTCTTGTTGAAGAATTGAAAAAAGAATTCTTAACTTTTGATTTCGTGGTTAAAAATACTGCAAAACAAGATATCAATGTTGTTGCAAACACAATTTTTGACTCAGCTGATGCACAAAATCATGATGTTGAACAATTATTTAAACTTTACGAAATTGTTTATCCAAACTTAAAAGAGTTATTAACTTCAAAACAACAAGAATCAAAATCTACAGATGCTGAAATCAGTCAACCAGTTGATGAAAATTCACAAGCCAGTCAAGGTCAAACACAAGAACAATTAACCTGAAAAGATTATGTTGTTAAAGTCGTAAAACTTCTTTCAAATTCAGTTTCAGATAATAGTCAACAAATTAGTCAAAAAGTTGTGCTTTTAGCGCTAAAAATAGTTAATAAACACTTAGTTGAATTCTTAGATAATGAAAACAACAACACTCTTAGCCAAGCACAAAAATCACTAATTGCTTCACTAAAAGATGTAGCAATTGAAAATCCAAAACTAAACCAAACTCTTGCGAATGCTGTTGCTAACTTAATTGCTTCTGAAAACTATGAACAATTAGAAGATTTCGATGCAATAGTTAACAAGGCATATAACTTAAATAAAGAAGCTATCATTGATTCACTATCTTCAGTCATAGCACAAAGTTTAGCAAGCGAAGACATCAAACAAAAACTATCACAAGTTATTACTGAAGCAATTAATACTTCTTTTGATAAACAAGCAAATGAACAAGATTTACAAGCATTAACTAACCTAGCAAATAGACTAATCGATTTTGTTAGTGAACAACAAATCTATGACTTAGTTTTAAATAAAGCTAAATCATTCCTAGCAACAAAAGATAGCATTATTACAAATTCCGCTTGAAACACTAACCTGGTTCAAGAGTTTGTTAACGATGTAATAAATGAAGAGTATCTAAAAACCATCCTTAGCGCGCAAAATATTCAAAAATTACTTGAAAAAGTACTTGGATTAACTGCTAATGAGCAAGAATTAGATGACTTAGTGCAAGTTTATGACTATGCATTTAAGGTAATTAAATACAAAAATGAAAACTCTTCACAGGAAGCTAACACTGAAAGTCAGGAAACTGTTGATAATAAATTCCACTTATCAGTTCCGAGCTTAAATTGAAGTTTAGTTATTGCTAAGGCACTTCATGGATCACTTCCTGAAGAATATGAAAACAATGCAATCATAATTTCAAAAATAGCAAAATTAATTAACAAAATTGCTAACGAATTTGTTAACAAACAATTAAAAGATTTACCAGAATATGCAAATCTAAGTCAAAATCAGAAAGACTTGATCGAGCAATTACGTCAAAAAGTTTTAAATCAAGATGATTTGATTAGCCTAGTAAAAGATTTAATTAAAGATTTTGCTTCAACTCACAAATATGAAGAAAAACAAAGTATTGAAGAATTTGCTAATGCTGTAATAAGAGCAAATGCACAAAGAGTGATTACATATCTAAAAGAGAAAGTAGCATCTCTATTGCAAGATGATGTAGTAAACAATTTAGTCGCTAAATCGTTAGCAGATGTTGCACAAAAAGTAACAAAACACGATTTTGTTGAAGACCAAAGAGAAAGTTTTGAAAGATTAGCACAAAGAATTCTAAAAACAGTTGCTAGTGTTCCTACATACAACGTAATATTTAATAAGATTTCAACAGTCTTGAGTGAAAATGATATTTTTGCCTTAAATTGAAAAGTTAAAGATGAATTCATTAGGGCAATAAACAATATTTTTAGCTCAAGTCAAGCAATTAGTGAATTGTTAGATCAGCCAAGTCTAAAAGCAGTAATTAATGCTATTTTTGACACTGAAAACGATATCGATCAAGCGCAAGACGACATCTTAAATGTTTATAAATGAGCAAGAACTATTGATAACAAACAATCTTCATCAAACAACACTCAAGAACACTCAAATACTGATAAAAATACTGATTCAGAAAATCAAGACACTGAACTAGATACTGAAAATAGTCAAAAAATTGATCTAGCATCACTTGCAACAAACATCATTAAAACCTTAAATGGAGTTATTGAACAAGATAATGTAAAACTAAAAAGTGCAGTTGCTAATGTAATGTATAACATTGCTAAATTTGAGATTAGTAATTTAGACTTAAAAGATACATTAAAAGATTATTCATCGCAAGAAACTAACATTAAAAACTTGTTATTGGCAATTTTAGAAAATCAAAAACCAACAGATCTTGAGTCAATGAATACCAGTCTTTTAACATCATTGATTTTTAAATTCTTAGATAAAAGTTATGATTTAACGCCAGCTCAAAATGCCAACGAAGTAATTAAAACATTCATTAAACTTGCTAAAGGTGATGTAGTGGTAGGAATTGAAAACTTTATCAATTCAGTTCTTTCAGATGAAAATATCAAGTCTTCATTAAAAGAAATTCTTATTGAAGTACTTGCTAAATATGTTGGCGTAGAGCAATTAACTGATGACCAAAAACAAGCAACTAGAAATGTTTTGGAAAGTTTATTCACCTTTATCAAAGGCACAGATGTTTACACAACAGCCTTAACGAAAATACTAGACAAACTGCAAGATGTTGACTTTATTAAGGATTCACAATTTAATAAAGAAGGAATTGTTAGTGCAGTTAAAGAAGCATTTGAAGATCTTGATCTAAGTGAATATGTCACTGAAAAGAACACAAAATTACTAATTAACTCTATGATAAATTCAGAACATTCAGCAAATGACTTGATTACTGTTTACAAATTAATTAGATCTAAGAGTCTGGAAGCAATTAAACAAATCACAGATAGCAATGGCACAGACTCTTCAGAAACATCAAATCCTGAGTCAAGTTTAGAATCGGATAGTCAATCTGAAGAACAAGCAAAACAAAAATCGAACAAAATTATGAATGCCATTTTGGTTGTTCTAAAAAGTTTGAATGGTTCAACAAATGAACAAATTTCTCGTTGATCTTCTGACTTTGTATCGCAATTCATTAGATATGAATTAGGCATTGAAACAGATAAAAACTTAGTAAAAATCAATTCCGATTTCATTTCAGATCCAACAGTGCAACACATTCTGTCAACTGCTGTTAACAATGAGGAAGTTGATGCATTGTTGCAGGGAATAGTACAAAAATACTTATCAAATAAATTAGACGAGTATCAAAATGCTGAAGATTTAAACAATTTTGTAAAACAATTCATCTCCCTAAACATTGAAGATCTAAAAAATATATTGATCAAAGGTTTAGATGCAGCATTTTCAAAAGAATCAAATACACAAGAATTCTCACTAGACTTATTTAATTACATCAATAATAAATACAAAATAGGTTTAACAGTTGGCAACGAAAATGTAATTCAATTCAGATACTACATTGAAGCATTATTATCAAAACTAGCAAAACAAAACTTTGCTAAAAGATTGATTTCTGATGCAATGGAACAACTGAAAGATTTAGATATTCTTGATGGAATGGTACTAGACAGTAAGATTTTTGACAAACTATTAGTAAAAATCATCACTAATATTGATTGAAATGCAATTATCACTAGTGAATTACCTGAATATGTAATTAATACTATGATTCCTGATGAATCAATTGATTTTGCTGATAGCAAACAACAAGATGAAGCTGTAAGTACTCAAACAGATAAAGTTGCCAACTTCTTAGATTTCATTATGCAAATTGTTAAAAAGATAACAGAACAGGAAGCAAAAGCAAGCGAAGGAGCAACAAGTGATACTCAAGACGTTCCTTCAACTGAACAAGATCCAGAATTAGAACAAAAGAAACGTGAAAAACTTGAAGGTATTGTTCTTAACTTGCTACGAGTATTTAACAACTCAATTCCTAACCCAAATAATGAAACAATTCCTAGACTCAAAGCACAAATTATTTCTGATGCATTTATTCGTCTAGCACGCAATGCTATTTCCAACATTAATATTGCTTACTTGTTAGGAATTACTGATGAAGAGCAAGAAAAAGAAGTTAACAAACTTGTTAAAGACATTTCAACATATGATAGTATCAGTAGATTTGTTCGCCAATTATTAAGCGATTTCTTCACAAGTGATCTAAAAACTTGAAAAGAATATACATCAGGTGATGAACAAAGTCTACAAAAGGTTTTAAGCCTATTAATTAAACACGAACAAACGCCAGTTAAAAACTTCATTAAAGACACTCTTCTAACTTTCATTGGCAAAGAAGAAAACCGAAGAATTTTTAGTAAAGCGGTATTTAAAGTTATGAAACTTGATAATACTACCGATGATGACATTACTACATTCAGTACATTTATCCAAAGAGTGTTGCCTCAAATCATTAATACTAACTGATTTGAAAATAAAATTCTAAATCGTTCATTCTGATGATTACAAAAAGAAGCCCTAAATTTCAATATCTTTAAACCAACAGAATTCATTACCAGTGCTATGAATAAAGTAATTTCTAGAATACCAATTGATGATATTACTATTCTTAATAGTTTGATGGGAAGAACTGATAACTGACCAATAGGTCCAACAATGATGGTTAAACTTATTAACTTATTTATCGGAAAATCAAATTTTGAAGATTCTCCACTATATAATTGTTTAAGAAACTTAAATATGGATCCAGATCCTTCAAAAAGAACAAGTAAGAAAGATATCGATAAAATTACTGGAAGCTCATTTTTTGAAGTAATCGGAAAACTAACTGCCAAATCTGGCACAGCAAATGTTCCTGAAGGTGAAAATAAAGACTACTGAGTACCAAGTCCGGGAGATATCGTAAGTTTCCTTTCTAAAACATATGAATTATTGGCAGTTGCCTGGACTAATGCAAAAGTTCCTGATAATTATAAAGATTTCAAAAAACGTCGTCAATATGAAGAATACAAAGCTGTTTATAGAATATTTACATTGGTAAATTACGCAGTATTTAATATGTATTATCGTGAAACTTATGTTGATGATAGAGAAAAAGGAGTTATTGGAATGTTTACATCAGACATTGCAATATTCTGAGCATTACAAGAAGACTATGCTTCATCTTTTTCACTAAATAAGTTTTTAGGAGCTTACTTTAAAGGAAACAAAGATACCGCTTTAAAATACAGATGAATAAGAGATGAATTAAATCAATATTACATATCTGATAAAATATGAAGCTGATCTGATTTTAAATACGTTTACAAATATGCTGACGAAAATAATTACAGTCCGGATTCTATATTCCACATTTTGATGACTTCTGGATTTAAAGCAGGAGATCCAAAAGCAACAAGTCTTTATATCAACTTTGATGCTTATGGTGATGGTCGTCCACATATAACTAAAAAAGAATACGTTCTTAAAACCATAAAAGACGGTGGGTGAGCCATCTCAATGAATAATTCAGGAAAAGTTTCAATAAATGGGTTCTCAGGTATGAATCAAATCGAAAAAGGACAATACTAATAATATTTTCAATATAACAAGAAGAGCAAAGCATATTGTTTTGTTCTTTTTTGTTTACTTTTTAGCACATACTCGAAATAAAAAAGTAAAATTCCCCTAAATTTTTCGAGTTTATGAGATAAACATGGTTATAAAAAGAGCTAACTTGGTGATTGAAAAATCTAAGCTATGAGTTGTTAAGTTGTCAGTTGCTAAAAAACTTTTGTTTTGCAAATTTTGTTGATTGGGCTCTAGGATGTAGTCAAAAAATGCTTTGACGAAAGGTAAAGTAGGTCAGTTAACTGAGATAAAATTTTCGTAACTTTCTGTTAGTCAGTTTTCTTTTGTTAACGGTTTTTTCATGTTATTCTCCTTGGGGGTTTTATAATTTACTTATATGAAAGTATTAAAAACCTTTAAATTTAAATTGTTTTTTTGAATAAGTTTGACAATCATTGGTGTCTTTGTAATTCTTTTTACTTCTATCTTTTTACATTTGGGTAATGATGCAATAACGGTTAAGAATGGTGCATGAAATGGTAGTTTCAATTTCGCACAAAAGCTTGTTTGAGGTGGTTCTAATCCATTAATAGTTACCAATAAGTATGAAGCTATAAACGATTTTTACATCATGACATATCACAGATCGGTTCAAAACACCCTTTATGCTTTTTGTTCTCTTTTCATTATTTCTGGCATCTTTTTAACAAGTTTTGCAGTTTACAAAATGGTAAGAGTTATTAAATTAAACAAATTAGAAGCACAAGCACAAAAAACTAAATTAGTTAGTTAATAATTTTTAGAAAGGATTAAGAAGTAGTCAATAGACTGCTTTTTAATTTATTTATGAGTTCTTAAGTGAACTTGTTTTGTTTTTTTCACTACGTTATTCGACTAACTAAATGCTTTTTGAATAATTATTGAAAAACTAATACAAACAAGCTGTATCAAAAAGACTCAAAAGATACAAAACATTTGTATCAAAACATCTTTTTTTGTATTTTCGAGAAGAAACATTAATATAACAGCTATAATCGTCTTTTACTAAAAAGGCTGTGCTGTACTGAAAAAGTATTACAGTATAATTAAAATTATGTCTAAGTACAAGATAAATATGAAAACAAATGATACATTAAGTAACGTTATTTGACGCGAAGCGTCTCTCTCTCTCTCTCTCTCTCTGAGCTCAATTTAGAAACATTTTTAGTATAAATGTTCTAAACTTTTTCATCTGCAATAATTTAATCAATACTTTTTGCCTATAGTTTTCTATAGGTTTTTTAGCTTTGACTAAAATCAGAGTTTTCGAAGCATTTGCAGGTGTAGGGGCACAACATTTAGCAGCAAAAAATGTTAACAAGAAAAACAATGCTAAAGATTTTTTCAAGATAGTAGCGACAAGTGATTGAGACGTGAGAAGTAACATAAGTTATGCTGCTTTTTATCACAACTTGAGTCCGCAAAACATTAGTGACTATATTCAAAAGTACAACATAACTGAGCAACAAATTAAAGATTTTATAAATGGGCAAACTTTTTCACTAGACAGTAAAAAACCGATGAGAAACTTTAATTTTAATAACAAGGCTTTTGCTGAAGCCATATTTGTTGCTAACAAACTAAGTAACAATTTTCCTGACATCACACAAGTTCAAGGTAAGAATTTAGATGAATTGAAAATTGATCTATTTACATACTCGTTTCCATGCCAAGGTCTTAGTGTTGCTAACATGGGGCGCGAAAAAGGGATTATTAATGAAAGTTCAACTTCACACTTAATTTGACAAGTCGGAAGAATTTTAAGTGAAATGGAACACAAACCTAAATACTTATTATTAGAAAATGTCACTCAATTGGTTAAAAAATTCGGTCACGAATATGATGAGTGAAAAGCATATTTGCAAAAAATGGGATATAAAACTTTTACAACAATTATTGATGCTCGTGAACACGGTTCATTGCAAAAACGACAAAGAGTTTTTGCTTTGAGCATTCAAAAGAACAGTGTTCCTAAGTGGTTGAAAAACGATACAGCTTTTGACACATTTATCAAGAAATTAGGCAAAGAATATACTCAATCAAGAACTAAAACAAAAGAAAGATATTTCAATGAAATCTTTAGCTTTAACTCAAATAAATATTTAGACGAAAAAATGCAAGCGGCACTTAAAGATACACCTTCAAGACAAAAATACATAAAAGAAGGAAGACAAATATCTAAAGAAGACTATGAAAAAGCTATTCCAACGGTAACTACAAGACAAGATAGATTTCCTAATGTTGGTATTATTCCAATTAACAAAAATGAGAAAGGTTTTTTAAACTGACGTCTCATCACCCCGCGAGAAGCATTTAGAATTATGGGTTTTACAAACAAACAATATAACAAGCTAAAACCATTCATTGACTCACAAATTACTAACTGAACTGCCTTGTACCGCCAAGCTGGTAATTCGATTGATGTTAAAGCTATTACCCCTGTTTTTGAATTAATTTATGAATTGGAGAAAGAGAATGACAGAAAAAAATAATATTAAATATTGAAAAATTGGCACAAATGTAAGTCGATATCTCGATACTTTTTTTGAATCTTGAATGAAGAGCTCCGAAATACGTAAATATCTTCTCGAAAAACCTTCAGAATTCACTATCGTTTACGAAGAGAAAAAGAAAGATAATAATCAATGTGAGCTCTACTTCAAAGAGTTGAAAGATTGTTTCGTTTTTCGGGATAGAACTATTCATCCTAAGAGTACCATCACACAATTTCTTAGAATTTTACTATTTACTGAATTAATAGTTATAAAAAACCAAACAAATGATGAAGAGTATTGTGTCGAATTTTCTCTTAGTCAAGATGTAATAGATGCTGTAAACTTGCATGACAAAGACTCAAATATTTCTAAGTTAACAGAAAAATTAAAAAAGCATGTTTATGATAAGACAATGAATAATATGCAAAATTTAATTAATCAAAACCAGGATTTTTTAAGTTCAGAATCGCGGAAATGAAACAATAATAAAGTTGATTTCTTTTATTCAATATTATTTACTATTGTTTACAACAAATCAGATAACAAAAAGAAAAACGAACTAGCTAGAACTTTAGACACAGACATAAAAAATATAAACAAGTCACTTGGTTATTATATGTTCATCGATAACTATAAAAATGAAATTTCTAGAAAAAATAACAAAATTTCTTCTTCCGAAAACTATCTAGAAAATAAATTCAAAACATGGCTTTACAAATACCATGGAATTGATGGTAATAATGATTCAATCAAGGTAGACATTAATACTAGTTTTGAACATCTTTACAAAAATGCTAAATATTTAAACTTTAAAGATAGCAAGAGAGAAAGTAGTATTGAACCTAATTTTGAAGCTGAAAGAATGACTATTCAAGAATATTTTAAAATGTTATTTCTTAACAAATATGGGGATTTTTCAGTTTTAATCCCTTTGTTTCAACGAGGTTATGCTTGAAATAACGAGCTGATTCAGAGATTAGTTAAAGATGTGTTTTCATTAGCTAATTCTGAAAATGAACAAGAAACGTTAGATTTAGGTTTTATTTCGTTGTTAAAAGACAATGAAAGCTCCACATATTGACTTATTGATGGTCAACAAAGAACAATGACGTTATTAGTTATTTGTTATTGAGCCATCAGAATGCTATATTCAAGCGAAGCAAAAGACTTAGAAATAAATGGTTATGACAATTTAGTTGAATTATTTGAACCCAAAACTATCAATGGATCAAAAACTTTATATGTTTTAAATAAATTTGTAGATCTTCAACAAATCAAGTGTTATAAAAACTTAAATGAATTCTTCATGTATCCTCAAAAATACAAAAATAAAGAAGCAATAAAAGAATTTTTAAAAACAAAAGAATTTATTGAATCAGAATTGAACTCATATAAAGTCAATAAACGTGCTAAAATATTGGCAAAA
The DNA here is from genome assembly GCF_053851775.1 of Mycoplasma sp. 1573. Classification (NCBI taxonomy): domain Bacteria; kingdom Bacillati; phylum Mycoplasmatota; class Mollicutes; order Mycoplasmatales; family Mycoplasmataceae; genus Mycoplasma; species Mycoplasma sp. 1573. The sequence goes on from NZ_JBSQBG010000002.1 coordinate 128,876, forward strand.
TTCATTGATTGTTTACTTAATAATATTATAATTGTTGCGAAAGTAAATAAAAAGAAAGAAGATACCTTCAAATTTTTTGAAAGCATCAACACTCTATCGAAACCTTTACAAACGTACGATATATTTTTCTCAAAACTTTACTCGCTGCACGTGTCTCATTACAAAGATAAAGGTGAAGCGGAAAGGCAATTTCGAGATTTCAAAAAACAAATGAAATTAAATGCTAATAATAAGGATATTTTAGAAAATATATTCCAAATTATCATGCTAAAAAATTTCAAAAAAACTCAAAGTGAAAAAATTAGCATCTATAACATAGGTAAAACTATAGAAGAAATCATTGATCATGAGGCTGTTAATGATGTTGAGAATAATAATAAACAAAAAATTGTAGAGAATTTAAAAGAAAATCTAATAACTGAGCTTTGGAGAATGTCATATATTAAGCACGGAGATTTAGATAACCCAAAAATCATAGACAAAGAAAAAAGAAACCAACTTAAGTTTATTTATACCCTTATGGTTTCAAAAATAAAAGGTATTTTTATAGTGAAAAAGGCTGAAAATTTACCAGATGTTGCTATCAATTTAATTTATATTATTCTGGATAAATTTGGTGTTTTTGATGATGAATGCTTGAATGATTATAAAATTCATGAATTAAGATTGTGACTGAAAACATTGGAAAAGGTTATCATTTGATGAAAAACTAAAGGTAATTTTCATGATAGGTCTCTAAGATCAAATTTCGATAGAATTGCAATCAAAATTCTAGACTGAAATGATAAAAATTCGAAATACGAAATTGATACTCAAGAAGAGTTAAAGATACATTTAATAAATGAAATTTCCAACATTAAAGAGGTAACTTCATTCGACCAAGATTTCAATAAATTAGTCGAAGATGGACTAAATGAATGAAACAAAGAAGAAAACAAACATAATTTAAATGAAGTTTATACTAGAATTTGACTTAAATTAATCTTGGAATATATTTACCCAAAAAATGATAATTTGAGTACTACACCTATTGATGAAGTAGATACAATATACAACAAAATTATCCATGCAATAAACAAAGACAAAAACAAGGATAATGAATTAAGTTTAGAGCACTGTCACCCACAAAAACCAAGAGAAGGATCTAAACTTTTTAAAAACGAAGATGATAAAAAATATCTTTACTCAATTGGAAATACTTGTTTAATACCAAAGAATTTAAACTCAAAAATGTCAAACAAAGATTTTAAAGAAAAGATAAACACATATCCTCAAGATAAAGCTCTTAATTTCTTATTAAAAGAAATGAAATTTCCAAATGCAACAATTTTGGGAATCGATTCATTAGATCAAAAAACTATTAAAAAAGTTGTTCAAAACATCAAAGACAGACAAGATAATATTATTAAAGCATTGCAAGAAATTTATAAAGGCGTTTAATATACAGATATTAGATTACCCTTAGTCTCTAAAAGTTAAGCAAAAACTGGCAAACGCCAGTTTTTTCTTCTTCCTTCTTCCTTTTATAGTTTTGAAACAAATTCGTGTGCTGCTTTAGTCATCGGAATTTGCAATGCTTCTTCTTTGATTACCCATTTAGCTTCTTTGTGTTGTAATAACTTGATGTCACCCTTCACTTCAATTTCATAGAAGTTAACTTCTAGCTTCCCTAATTCGTGAACGTGTGAAATTTTTCTTAAAAACTTGTAATTTACAACATCAACATCTAATTCTTCTTTGATAATGCGTTTTAGTTGTTCTTCTTTATCTAGTCCAAAATCAAATTTTCCACCAGGCAACTCAAATAGGTGTGGATTGTGTTTGTGTTCTGGTCTTTTAAGCATCAAAAATTTGTTTTCCGAATTCTTAATTAATCCTGCTACTACTTCTAAAATCATACTTTTATTATAAATATTAAATGGCCTTGGAACTCAAAAATTTCTTAAAAAAGTTATAATTTTTTTATTAAGTGTGAAAGAAGGAAAAAATGGATAAATATTTTTTAATTGGTAACCATAAAATGAACTTAACATTCACTGAAGAAATTCAGTTCATGGTAAAGCTAGATGAATACTTTTCAAAGCGTAAAAAAAGTAATGGTGTATTCTTTGGAGTAGCTCCATCGTTGTGTAATTTAGCAGTTAAGACATTGCCAGGAGTGAGTCGTTCAGATATCAAGGTAGGAGCACAAAATATTTCTATGTTTGATAAGGGAGCTTACACTGGTGATATATCAGCTGCACAATTAAAAGATCTTGATTTGGACTTTGTAATTATTGGGCACTCGGAAAGACGGCTATTTTTCGAAGACAACGGGCACAAAATTAACCGCCGTATTAAAAATGCATTGACTGTTGGATTACATGTTATTTTGTGTATTGGCGAAACCTTAGAAGAGTATGAAAACAACCAAACCTTAGACTCACTAATCAAACAACTAGATGAGGCATTAGAAGGAGTTAGTGACCTTAAAAATGTTATTGTTTCATATGAACCAATCTGAGCTATAGGAACAGGAAAAGTTGCTTCAAACGAACATCTTATTAAGGTTTATGATGTACTAGGTAAAAAACTACCAAACGTAAGTTTTATGTATGGTGGTAGTGCTAAACCAGAAAACATTAAACACTTGCTAGAAATCCCTTACATAAGTGGTTTTTTAGTGGGTAAGGCATCATTGCAAGCTGAAAGCTTTTTTGAAATGCTAGAAATTATGGATAAAAACATTGAACTGTTAAACCAAAAATAGTTATCCAATTAAGACTAAAGCCAGTCTCTGAGTGAAACTGGCTTTTTTGTTAACCTAGAATGGCATCGGTAGTTTTGAAATTAGTTTTTGCAACAACATTAAGCTCTTCTTTGCCATAGATTTTGATAAATTCTTTACCAAACTCAATGATTTTGTTGCTTGCTCCAAATGGAAAAATTACTTTATATTTTTCATTTTGTTCTTGCATTGCTTTTAAAAAGAAATAACGTGCCAAAATTGAAGCAACTGCAACACTTAAATAATTATCTTCAGCTTTAGTTTCAAATAAAACTTCGTAATGCGGTTTTTGAAAATTTAAATTAGTTTTAGCTAATCTTGCTTCATAGCCAGCAATGCTGCGGAGAGTAGAAAATTGGTCAATAATGGCCGGCTTAGAGATTTTTTCTTGTAAAGCAACAATATTTTTGTAGTGATAAAGTAATTTAACTTCATTAACATTTAAAAATCGAGCAAGACTATTGTTGCCTTTTTGGGTTAAAGTTGTTTTTGTATAAAAAACCTTGTCAAGAATTTGACTAGCAATCTTGACTATTTTTTTATCTGATAATTTTTTAGAATCTTTAACACCTAAATTAATAATTTCTTCTTTTGCTTGGTCTGGCACATAAGCTGCTACAAAAATAATGGGGCTAAAATAATCTCCAACTCCGGTTTCATCGCAACCGATCAAATCTAAATTATTTTTCATCTTCGTAAAAGTGTGAAGCACTTACTAATTGTAATTTTTCTTTATCTAATTCTTTATGGAAGGCTTTGGCTTTTTTGATGTATTTTTCAGGATTGTTTAGGAACTTTTCAATAAAAATACCAACAGCTCCTTCTTTATTAGTTTGTTTCATTTTTTCACTTGCTAATGATTTTATGAATTGTTCGGCATTAGCAGGGGCTACTCCAATGTTACATGTTTCAAACATACTTGCATCATTGAATGAATCTCCAAAAGCAATAGTATCATCAATATCAATATCGTAGTAACGCATTAATAAACTAATTACTTTGGCTTTTGTTACTCCGATTGAAGTAATATCAACAACTGGAGTTAAACCTTCTCCTTTAGATCAAGAAGAAAATTCTCCTAAGTCTCCATATCTTTTCTTTAGATAACTTAATAGTTCAACAACATCAGTAGTTGGTTTAACATCAAAAACAATTCCTGTTGGTTTTAAAGGTAATTTAGTAAGTTCAATTTTTTCTTTAAATTTTGTTGCTGTATTGAAGTTGAAAACTCTTTCTAGAGCTTCGTCGCGGTGCATTAATTGTACTCAGTCAGGTCCTTCAATAGCGTAGTTAGAAATTTCTGCTTCAACCTTTTTATCACCTAAAATGTATAAAACTTCATTTAAATCTAAATAAGAAATAGTTGGGATAAAAAATGGGTCATTAGGATTATGAATGTGTGCTCCATTATAGTTTCCAACAATAGCATTAAGTCCTAAGCGATCATAAATTGGTTTTGTACTTCTTCAAGGACGTCCAGTGATGATTGAAACAACGTGTCCTTCATCAACTGCTCTTTTAATTTGTTCAACTGTTTTTGGGTGAATAGTTTGTTCAGCACTACTTGCTAACAAAGTACCATCCAAATCGATCGCGAATAGAAATTTTCTTTGCTTGTTTCTTCGATCCATATATCTCCTTATTAAAAATTATAACTTAACACACAAAAAAGCGAAAAAATACTCATATTGTGTGCTTTTTTACTTCTTCTTAAAGATTAAATAAACAATAACAGCAATGATTCCTACTACTGAAATACTAAGTCCAGCAATAATTAAAGCATTTCAAGGAGCTGTGCTTTTAGAAACAGTTTTAGTTTCTTCTTTAGTAGGAACGAGTGTTGTTTGGTTTTCTAAGTTAGTAATTATCGGCTCGGCATTAATTTTTTGAGTCTTTTGATTGTGATTTTGACTCATATTTTGAACAACAACTGGACTAGCAACAACAGTCAGGCTAGTCAAAGTTAAAAGTGATGTTAGTGCAAATATTTTGGCTAGTTTTTTCATATTTAAAATTATACAAAAAGCCCGAATCAATCGGACTTTTGTAATTATTTAATAGGTTGTCATTTTCAGTTTTTAACTTCGTCAATGTCTGTTCCTGTTTCACGAATATATTGGTTATGGTAAGCAATTTTTTGCGCCATTTCGTTTACAAAATCATTTGCTTTTTGATCATATACTGCTTTAGCTGCGGTAGCTGCGATGTCGAAACGATCCATTTTACTCATTACCCGAATATCAAATGTTGTGGTAATGTCTCCATTTTCACGATAACCATGAATGTGAAGATTGTGATTGTGACGTTTAAAGAAAATATCTCTAATTAAAGCTTCATATCCGTGGAAAGCAAAAACAATAGGTTTATCTTTAGTGAAGATTTTGTCAAATTCTTCGTCTGTTAGTCCACGTTCATCGATTTCTGGACTTCGCAGTTTTAATAAGTCAACAACATTAACAAAACGAATTTTTAAATCTTTGTATTGATTGTGTAACAAGTTAACTGCTGCTAGTGCTTCGATTGTAGGTTCCGTTCCAGATGAAACCATTACTAAATCAACATCTTTGTCAGTAGCAGTTGAAGCTCAATCAATAACTTTTAGTCCCTTGTCAACTAATTCTTGAGCTTCTTCAACACTAAAGAATTGGTCACGAACTTGTTTTGAAGCGACAATTAGGTTAATTACATTACGGTCTGAAAATGCTTTATCCATAACTGCTAATAATGTATTTGTATCAGCAGGTAAGTATTCACGAATGTATTTTGCTTGTTTGTCTGCTAAGTGCCCCAAAATTCCAGGATCTTGGTGAGTATAACCGTTGTGGTCTTGTTGGAAAGCAGTTGAAACAGCCATGATGTTTAATGAAGGATAATCATTTCTTCAGTGCACTTCATCAGCCTTTTTGATTCATTTCATGTGTTGAGTAATCATTGAGTCAACTACTCTTAGGAATGCTTCATAACTAGCAAAAACTCCGTGTCTTCCGGTTAATACATAACCTTCTAAAAATCCTTCAGCTTGGTGTTCTGAAAGTTGTGAATCAATAACTCTTCCTGAAGGCGCTAATCATTCATCTAGTTTTGGATTAATACTTTCTAATCATTGACGTTTAGTAACTTCGAAAACTTTGCTTAAACGGTTTGATTTTGTTTCATCAGGTCCAAAAATACGGAAGTTTTCAGGGTTGTTTGTAATCATTTTTGCTAAATAACCACCTAATTCAACCATATCTTGTGCTTTCATTTCACCTGGTTGTTTGAAATTTAAAGCAAATTCTTTTCAGTTAGGTAAATCTAATTTGACTGGTTTGATTCCTCCATTGGTGATAGGGTTTGTTGACATTCTCTTGTCACCTTTTGGAGAAATTTGACGGTATTCATCTTTGAATGTTCCGTTTTCGTCGAATAATTGGTCTGGGTTATAACTTCTCAATCAAGCTTCCAACTTATCTGCATGTGACATTTTGTCAGCTGCTACCGGAATAGGAACTTGGTGTGCTCTGAAGCTTCCTTCGATTTGAAGATTATCTCATTGTTCAGGTCCAGTAATTCCTTTTGGAATCCGAGCAATAAGAACTGGTCAATTTTGGCGAGTTGCGACTTGTGCACTTTTAGCACGTGCTTTTTGTTGAATTGCAAGAATTTTTTCAATTGCTTTATCCATTTTTGAAGCCATTAAAGCGTGTTGGCTTGAAGTATTATCAATTTTAACGAAGATAGGATCTCAACCTAATCCTTTAAAAAACATTTCTAGTTCTTTATCACTTTTACGTTCTAGAATTGTTGGGTTTGAAATTTTTCCACCATTTAAGTACAAAATTGGTAAAATTGCTCCATCTTTTACTGGGTTAATGAATGAATTTGAGAATCATCCAGCCATTAAAGGTCCAGTTTCAGCTTCTCCATCTCCAATGACTGTTGCAGCAATCACATTTGGATTATCTAAGATTGCTCCCATTGCATGGCTTAAAGCGTAACCTAATTCTCCACCTTCGTGAATTGAACCGGGAGTTTCAGGAGCGGCATGAGAAGCAATTCCGCCTGGGAATGAGAAAATTTTGAATAATTTTTGCATCCCTTTTTCATCTTGAGTAATTTCTGGAAATAGTTCTGAATAACTTCCATCTAAGTATGAGTTTGAAACCATAACTTGTCCACCATGTCCTGGTCCTTCGATGTAGAACATGTTTAAATCGTATTTATTAATCACACGATTTAAGTGGGCGTAAATGTAATTTTGTCCTGGGATAGTTCCTCAGTGCCCAATTGGATAAATCTTAACATCATCACTTGTTAAAGGTTTACGTAATAATGGATTGTTTCTTAAATACATTTGACCAGCAGAAATGTAAGTAGCCGCTCTAAATCAAGCGTCTAATTTGTCAAAGTATTCTTTGGTTGAAAATTTATCGTTTTTGAATTTCATTTTTCTCCTTCGTAATAATGTGTATATTGCTTATTTATTGTACCATTAAAAACCTTCAAAATGTAAGTGCTTGCAAAGAAAAAATGAGTAATTTTGTTTATCAATTTGAGTCTTTATGGCTGTTAAAAGTCACTGCAAGTGCTTAAAAAAGGTTTTAGGTTATAATTAAATATTATGTTTGAATTTATTGGTAATAGAATACAAAAATCAATTGAAAAAATGAATAAAAAAACTCGCATTGAGGAAGCTGATGTTTTAGAAATAATCCGTGAAGTAAAACTTTCATTACTTGAAGCTGACGTTAACTTAGAAGTTGTTAAAACTTTTACAAAAGAAGTGAAAACAAAAATTCTTGAAAATGGAAAATTAGGTAATTTAGACACACAACAAACCGTAGTTAAAATCTTCCGAGAAGAATTAGTTCGAATTCTAGGTTCAAAAGCAACAGAAATCAAGATAAAATCACAACCTACCAAGATTATGATGATTGGGCTACAAGGTAGTGGGAAGACAACATCGACTGCCAAATTAGCAGCATTTTTAAGAAAGAAAAAAATCGCTTCTAAGCCATTATTAATAGGAGCGGATATTTATCGTCCGGCTGCTAGAGATCAATTACAATCTCTTGCAAAACAAATTGATGTTGATTTTTATACTGAAAAAGTTGATGACGCATTAGCGATTGTTAACAACGGATTACAACAAGCCAAACAAAACAGCAACGATTTAGTAATTGTCGATACAGCGGGACGTTTAGCAATTGATGAAAACTTAATGCAAGAGTTAAAAAATATCAAAAAGAATATTCACCCAGACTACATTTTCTTAGTAGTTGATGCAATGAGTGGGCAGGATGTTATTAATGTTGCCAAAATTTTTAATGATGAGTTGCAATTAAACGGAACAATTATTACTAAACTAGATTCTGATACTCGTGGTGGAGCTGCTCTTTCAATCACTCATCTTTTAAACGTTCCAATCATTTTCATCGGAACAGGAGAAAAAATTTCCGCTTTAGAAGCCTTTGATCCCCAAAGAATGGCAAAAAGAATTTTGGGAATGGGTGACATTGTTGGACTTATCGAACAGGCAGAAGAAAATATTGATGAATCAAAAGCTCGCAAATTAGGACAAAGATTTTTTAGCGGTCAATTTAGTTTAGAAGATTTAATGGAAACAATGGCACAAATCAAGAAATTAGGAAAAATGACTAAAATCTTGAAAATGATTCCTGGTTTAGGAAATAAAATTGACGAAGATCAAATTTCAAGAGCAGAAGAAAAATTCGACATTTACAAGATTTTAATGGACTCAATGACCAAAAAAGAACGTAAAAATCCTAAATTATTAAAAGATGCAAACCGCAAAGCAAGAATCTTGAGTGGTTCTGGTCGTAGCGCGCGTGAATACAATATGTTAATAACTGATTATGAGCGCATGGCAAAGCAAATGAAAGAGATGGCTTCGGGAAGAGGTCAAATGAATATGGCTCAATTGATGAAAAATGGTGGTTTCGGTTTCTAAGTAAAAATAACCCAAAAATTTTACCTAGAAGCACTTTTAGTTGTAAAAAGGATAAATAATGAAAAAAAGAGTTTTATGAAGTGCATTATCGCTATCAATTAGTCCACTAGTGCTACTTCCAACTGCATTAGTTTCTTGTGCTAATAACGCCCACGATAAACAAAGAATTGCTGATTTTAGTCAGCAAGTTTTTGACTCAAACTACATTAAAATTAAGCAATCGAATGAAAATCAAAACCTTTTAGATAATCTTGAAAGTCAAGTTAAAAAATCTCCATTCGAAAACTTAAGGCTGTTTTTTAACATTAAAATTCTTGAAATCAAAAATCAAAATTACAACTCTTTAGAAACTTTTAAACAACTAAAAAGTGACATTGATAACCTTTTTTCAACTGAAAATATTGCTACTTTTATTAAAGAATTTGAAACGAAAAACAATATTAATAAGAAAAATGATTTAGTAGTTCAAAACCTAATTAACGGTAAGTTTTCAAAAGAATACAACGATAACATTTCGTTACTTTTAAATCAAAAATCAAAATATCAAAATGATAATAATGTAATCAAAATTAGAATTAGCAATCTAAAAGATACTTATGAAACAATTCAAAAAGCAATTAATGATTTTTATACTAAATTAAACACTTTATATAGTGGTAATAGTGTTGTTTTTAAGCGTATTTTTGAATTATTAAGTCAAAGATTTGATACCAAAATTAATACAGTAATCGAAGAATACAAAACTTTTATTGACACTAATCCTAGTGTTTTAGTTAACCGTATTAATCGTTTAAGCATTGAGTTTGATAACTTAGTAAGTAAGTGACAAGCGTTACTAAATGGTAGTGATTTTATTGAAACTTACAATACTTATTATGCTAAGTTTTTAAATCCTGAATTAAAAGAATTTTATACTGTTTGAAAAGATAAATTAAGTCAGGAAATCGAAAAAATTGCGTCTTGAAGTGACAGTGAATTAGAAAATAAATTAACCGTTTTATTTACTTCAATGCGTGATTATGGTAATGATACCTGAATGGTATTTTCACAAGATAAAGCAGTTAATTTAGATAGTTACACTCACATTACTCCTTTTGTTAGAAAGGATTTGTCAAAATCATATAATTTTCAGTACGATGATGTTTACCAATATATGCTTAAAAAAGCAACTGAAAAACAGTTAAATATTTGAGTTAATTGAAAAGACCTAAATGAAGCACAAAAACAAGAAGTGAGACAACTATTTGAAAAACAAATTTCAATCGTAAAACACTTTGTTTCACAACTAATTTCTAAAGACTTTAATTTAGACCAGGTAGCATTAGTTTTGACTAGATTTTTAAGCATTAAAGTAATTTATGAGTATGGTTATAACAAGAAATTAATCGACTACATTACTATTTTTGATACCCCTATTGATACTACTAATTATGCTTATTTTAATTGTCAAGGATACAGCGAATTCGTTTACATTGCTTTAGATATGCTAGGATACAAGAATTTAATGTTTTATGGAAAGTACTATAAAATTTCTAATAATGAAGATTTTCAACACGTCAATGCAGGACTAGTTTTAGACGGTACTGAAATGGTAATTGACGCAACTTTTAATGACGATATAGGTGACTGGAAAAACAATTTTGACTTGCAAAAAACAATAGATTGATTTATATACAATAAGTCACACTATCTAGTAACTAAAGCAAGTTATATGAATGAATATAGCCTTTACTACGACAAAACTCCTATTGAAATTAAACACACTAATGATAATCTTCCATTTTAGTAAAAGAAAAGTAGACTTCAAAAAAGTCTACTTATTTTATTAATTAATTTCTTTCATAACGCGCAAGTTCGCCTTTAACTCTTTCCATTAAGTTTGCTAATGCAATAAATCTTGTAAATATATCTTCAACTCTTCTCAGTTTTCTAATATTACTCAACTCTAAGTTGTAACCACTATTCATATCTTCATAAAATCCCGGTTCTCCACTCTTGTATCCTTGTAATTTCATAATGTTTTCTTGTAACAGTGCCTCTAAACTTCTAGAAACGCTAAGAACTCAATTTTCGTCTTCAACCCCAAGTTTTGTTAGTTCTCCTTCAATATAATTCTTTTTCCCACTTGCAGTGTTATTTAAACCGGCTTGCTCTTGATAATCGTCTTGTGCTTCCGCAACAGCATAATACATTTCTTCTCAATTTCTATATCAAGGAGTGCTAAAAGGTACACTCACTTCAGTAGTCAAGTCAACTAAGTTTACTTGTTTATACACATTATCAATAGTTCACACAAGTTGTTTCATTTCTTGTTTTTCACTATTAGTTCTTTGTCTTGAAGTTAATTCTTTAACTTTTTTCAGTGTTTGCAATTTTTTAAGTTTTTCAAAATCTTCTTTTAAAAGGTTTCAATTTAACATATAGTTGTCAGGTTTAAGCGAACGTACAATAGCAACCTTTGCTTTGTTTGTTAAGTCAATGTCACTGAATAAACTATCAAAATCCCTTTGTCCTTTCTCAACTTGTTTGAAAAACTCCGTATTTGGTGTGTTTCAAGAGTGATATTCTCCTTGCCGAATGTTAGGACGTTCTCAATTAATCACTTCGTCACCTTGTAAAAATTCTAGATATTGTTTCGAAAACACTAAAATGTTATTAAACTTTTCAATGAATTTCTTTGCTTCACTAAACTTTTGTCAATCTTGATAGTCAAGAATATACAAGTTTAGTTCTCTATTTTCGCCTTTTAGTCTATTAATTTCCTTAGTATTTTCCGAAATTGTCGCATTTAAAGTTTCGACTTGCTTTTTAAGTTCACTATTTTCTTGACGTAATGCTTCTTCTTTTGTTGTTTTACCTTCTAGTACTGCAATTTTATCTTGTTGTTTTTCGATAGTTTGGTCTTTTTGTCTAATCTCACTATCTTTTGCTTGAATAGTCGCTTCTAAACTTGCTTTTTGTTGTTTTAAACTTTGAATTTCGCGACTTAAAGTTGAAATTTGACTATCTTTTGAAGTAATTTGACTATTTAAACTATTAATAGTAGTTTGTTTTTGTTTAATATCGTTATCTTTCGAAGACACTTGACTTCTTAAGTCACTAATCGTTCTTTCATTTTGTCTAATTTCACTTTCTTTTCTAGTTTTATCTCCTTGCACTTGTAAAAGAGTTCTTGTTGTCGTAGTCAATTGACTTTGTAAATTATCTCTTGCTGATTGTAATTTTTGTTTTTCTCTTTCAAGTTGACTAATTCGTTGCTTATCTTCTTCTTTTGATTTTTGTTTTTCTTGTGCTAATTCACTTTCTAATTGACTAATACGTGTGTCTTTTTGTTTAATTTGTTCTTGTAAGTTAGACACTTGACTACTCAAGGAAACTTGTGATTTTTTCAGTGTGTCTAACTCACTAGTTAAACTGCTAATCTTTGCTTCTAAGGTACTAATTTGTTCCTGCAATTGTGTCTTTTGAGTCTCTAAAGTTTGAATTTGTGTATTCTTAGTTTCAACCTTTTTACTCAATTGTTGCTTTTGAGTTTCTAATTCTTGTTTTTGTGTACTTAAAGTTTGATTTTGTTTTTCAAAACTATCTTTTTGTTGTTGTAAAGTCACAATTTGATTTTGTAATTGTTGAATTTTAGTATCTTTTGTACCAAGATTAATTCTTGCTTGTGCTAAATTGTTTTCCAATGCTAGACTACTTGCTTCTTGCTGCTTAATTTTTGCTTCTAGTTCACTAATTTTTTGATTATTTTGTTCGATTAACGCTTGTTTTTGTTTCAGTTCTTTATTCTTTAGTTCAATATCATTTCACAATGATTTTAATAATGAATTATCTTTTGCGTTTTGTGGACTAATAGTAGTTAGTTCGTCAATATTTTTTGTTCCTGTTAATGTTAAAAGTTTATCTTCTACTTTTTCAATCTTGTCTTCATTTTGTGCGTTAATTTCACTGATTTTGTTATCGTAATCAATAATTACTTGCTTATTAGTATTAAATACTTGACGTACTTTTGATTCGATATCGGCTAACAATTTTAATAACTTAGTAAGTTTTTCATTATTAACATTTGCTTGATTAAAAAACTCATTTACCAACTGATTATCATTTAGTTGTTGATATTGTGTTAGCTGTGCTTTTAAACTATCTAATTGTGTAGTTGACATTTTTTCACTTAAATATTGTTTTGGACTCTTATTGTCTAGTCCTGGACTAGTCTTCTCACTCGCGTTTTGGATGATATTATCATAAATTGCTAATGTGTCAATAGTATTTTTACCATTCAAAATAACCTTTTTAATAATAGGTACAAGTTGCTGTTTCGCACTTTCTAATGAAAGTTGTAAGTTTTTAGTATCTTCATTATTTTTATTTACTTCACTTTTAGTTGATTCGACTTGCTTTTTGTATTTAGCAACTTCATTATTAGCAATAATCAATTGATTATTTAATGAAGACACATTACCATTTAAAACGTCAATTTTAGTTTGTGCTTCCTTAATACTTGATTTCAAGCGATTAATCTCTTTTGTATTGCTTTCTTCTTTTGCTTTTGCTTGAGAAACAACACTTGAAATTTGTCTTTCCAATTGTAATTTTTGTTCCGTTAAATTTTTAATATTTTGTTGTTTAGTGTCTAATTCACTTTCTTGTTGCTTACTTAAAGTTATCAACCTTTTAATCTCTTTTTCTAATGCTTCAATTTTTGAAGCACTTTCTCGATTATCATAATTTGAATTTTGTGAAGATTTTTTCAACTCTTCCAATCTTCGTACATAATCTCCTAATAATTTGTTGGTTTCGTTATTATCCCGTACTAAAATATCATATTCACTATTAAGTTTTTCTAATGTTTTATTAGTTTGTTCTAAGTCTTCATTTGTTTTAGTATATTTTTCTCTCAACCTTGTAATTTCTGACTTTTGAATTTCAATCTTTTTACCTTTACTTGCTGAAACTCCAACAATTGTAGGAATAGTAATTAATCCAATAGCGGTTGCTCCTAGTGCTAATCCAACTCAAAATTTCTTTGATTTTTTATTCTTTTTTTCTTCCATATAACTCCTTATTTATGTTTCAAAATCAATCGTTTTATAAATTCGTAATTCAATTTATTGCGAAAACTAAAATAATTTAGTTCACTAATTGTGTCGCCGTTGACTTGACACAAAACCCCAATTTTATTTTTGTCTTCACTTTTCACTTTCACTAAGTCAATTAAATATTGTTTGTTTTTAAAGTTAAAATAAACTTTTTCTAACACTAATTCTTCTTTAGTTGATTCATTTTCCTTATTCATTCGTTCCTTTCTAACTAGGTTTCATTCCGTGTTTAGAATGTCTTTTATATATTCAAAAACCTAGTCCAATAAATGTGATACTTCCCAAAACAACTAAAGGTATTATTCATAACAATCTCTTTTTATGTGATTGTTCCTGCTTTACCTTTTTTAAAACACTGTTATCTTGTTTAATGTTGTTATCGTCAATATCATTAATTAAATTGTTAGTAGTAGTGTTATAAACTACTAACTTAGTCAATCCCTTACTGCGATTGAAAACATTATTTATCGTTATTATGTATTTATTTTCACTGTCTTTTTTACTCGTTAGAAACGTTGCTATTAATTGTCAACTTACATACAATTTATAATCTTTATTGTTTACTAATTTATAAGTATCCATTGTGCTTTCAATGTGATATAAAATCGCTTCTACAATCTCTTTTTTAGAATTAGTATGTAAATGTAAGTCTTTTAATTCAACACTTGCTAAGTTAAATAAATTTGTATTTGTAATTTCAATTCCTAAATTTTCTTCAATATCATTAATAGGTTTAGTTTTCACATTGTTAGCAATAATAATTTTTGCTTCATTTTTAGTTTCGTTTTCAACTGGATAAATTTTTAATTTTGCTTCAAAACTACCAATACCCTTCAATAAACTTTTCACTAACTCGTTTAACTCGTTAGTTTTAATTTGATAATGTTTTTTAAACTCTAAGTTATATTTATCCTTAAGTTGAGTTTTTAGATTATCAAGTATTGATTGCCGCAATAAACTTGCTTGCGAGTATTCAAAAACTAACTTTTGAATTCATACTTTGCTTAAGTCAAAAATCTTATTTTCTTGTTTAATATCTTGTTCGATTTGCTTACTTTCTTCACCATTGTTTAACTCAATATCTTCATTCGGATTTTTATTGTCCTGATTTTGATTCCCAGTTTTGTTATCATTTTCATTATTGTGTTTATTTTGGTTTTCAAGCATTTCTTTTAACTCTTCAAGTGAAACATTATTCACAATTTCGATATTAATATAATTAGTCGATATGTCCTTAATAGACTCAATTCTCAAAATACCTTTTGTTGTCAAGAAAACTTGTTGTACTATATCATTTAGTTTTAAATAATCAATTTTGTAATGCTTATTAAGTTCTAAACTATGCTTTCTCAACTCATATACCACTTCGTCAATTATTGCTTGTCTTAATTTTGACTTATTAGTTATACTGAATTCTAGTCTAATGTTCTTAAATGCTGACAAGTCAATCTTAAGTTTAGTTGTATAAGGACTGACATTAAATGAGTTTTTAACTTTGAATGTTGTTGAATTTTTAACATTGCTATTTAAACCAACAATTTTGATTTGAAATTCTTTAAGTAAAATCACATTATTAATAAATTGTTTTCAATTGTCAATAAACACTTGTTTACCCAACTCTAAATTTTCCTTTTGTAAAAAAGTATTAATATGGTTATTAATTGCTTGTAAAGTTTTAGGAATACTCTTTTCATTAATTTCTAAGTCGTCAATATGAATATTTGCTAAGTCAATTTCTTCGTTCACAATACTTGTTGAAGCATTAGAAACTTTAATGTACTTAATTCCATATGTATTTTCTTTTTTAGCAACCAACTCTAAACTTACATAATATTTTGGTTTTTCATTGAAGACTCTCAAAATTTCAACAATTTTCAATTTTTCAACGACTTTATCTAAATCATTAATTTCATAATCAATTCCATATTTTAAGTCCAATATTCGCTTATTTAACTCACTAACCAAGTACTCCTTAATTACTTTAGTATCAGTAATACCATTAATATTTATTTCAATATCTCCAACATTTTTAAAGACATTAATCTTTTGATTTTTTTCTTTTTCATTCTCACTTTTAATTGTTAATTCATTTCTTAACATTAACGTGCGTTCTCAAAAGTTTCTACTTACTTCATAATTTTTTGAAAATTCTTTTAATACACTAATAATAATTGTCAGTTTATTTGCTTCTTTATCAAAAACATAACCTATTCTAATGTATTTAAAGTATTCTCCTTTGTCTAACCTGACTCAATTTTCCTTATTATCTTTTGCTAATAAATTATCCAATTCTTCTGAATTTACCGCCTTTTGCGCTAACTTAGTTAAATATTCTTCATTAACTTTTAACTTAATAATAGTTTTTAAGTATTTATCCGTTTTTTCACTATTTTTATCTTTCTTAAATTCAACATTTAAAACTTGTGAATACTCACTTAAACTAATATCATTTCGACTAGTTTTCAATTCATAATCAATCTTAATAGCATTAGAAGCAATCAACTTAGCACTAGTAACATTTACATATTTGGTTAAAGCATTTTTAATCAAGAAATCTTCTTTAAAGTTTCCAAAATTACCACTTAAATACTTTTTATTGAAATCACTAATCGTATAATTTTTAGCGTTACTTAAGTCAAAATCAACTTTAACTATTTCCTTGTTTTTAATTAAGTAATCAGTGTATAGAAACTTAATATAAAGTTGTAATATCATTTCATAATTAAATTCACTTATTTCGTTTGCTTCATAACCTAAACTTAATAAATACCTATTAAAATACATTCCTTGCTCTGTTTGTCAAAAATCTTGCGCTCAATTGCGTTTAACAATTTCAGTGAATTTCTTATATGGTTGATTACTTTCAGTAACGTAAACAAGTTTTAGATTGTCAATTGAATTTTCACTACTTGAAGCGAATAAATAAAGTCCGCTAAACGAAAAGTAACTATCTTGTGAAACTATACTAGGAAGACTACGAATATATTTACCATTATCCCATTTTTCAAAAGTCAACTTATCTTCATTTATTGCTAACTTAAAGACTTTAAACTTATCAACATTTTTATCAAGCAACATTAATGTTCCTTTAGGAATAACAACCGCTTCTGCTACTACCCCTTTTCACATATCGTTATCTATAACGTTTCTATGGAATGGTAAAATCGTTTCTAAAGGTGCGTTTGTAGCGTAATAATAATCTTGCTTGAAATCATATTCACTATTTTCTATTTCTTTATCAATGTTTGCCAATACTTCTTTTCTTCTATTTTTTAAATTTTCTATTTCACTATAATATCTTTCAATATCATTCAGTGCTTGTCAATGTTCTTCGTCGTAACTACTATTTAATCCTGACACTTCTCCTAGTGCTTCTTCGTAATCTTGTATATCCTTATCAATTTTTTCTAATTCATTGTTCTTACTATCTAATAAACTCTTTTTATCTTTAATCCTTTGATTATTTACCAACTCAATGTATCATTCTCTAATTGCTTCGTGATAGTTAGGATTATTAAAATCTAACCACACCAATTGTTTTTTAGTACCAGTTTGTTCGTCGATTTCACTATCATAAAATTCATTAAGAATAGGGTTATTGTCACTATCTAGTAATGTTTCCCCTTTTTCATTAACCTTATACTTTTCTAATAACAATTTTTGTTGTGGATTAGCACTCGGATTTCAAGCATAATACTTAAAATCTTCATAACTAGCATAACTATCGACTACTAAGTCTTTTTCATATTCATAAATCACATTTTGTTTATCATAATCGCTATAAACTAAAATCTTGATATTATACTCATTTTGATTTTTCTTTTCTTTACTATCTTCCGGATTATCCACATTTTCGCCATTATTTTCTTCACTATTTTGCTTAGAATAATAATCGTTAATGTTTCTTAAGTCAATCAATTGTTCTTCAAAATCCGCATTTAAAACTTCTATCGGTTTATCGTTAATGTATAAGTTTTCTGTCTCACTATTCAAACCTTTAAAATATAACTTACTTGGATAGTGTACTAATCACTTACCCCCATAAAACTTATTTTCTTCTTTTCTTTCAACTTCTAAGCGTTGTGGTACTTCTTCTCTAAGTTCTGGTAATCCATTATTAAAATCTAACCACTTACTATAAACAATCTTAATTCTATCTTCAACTTCTCGTCCTTCTTTATCAATCGGTACAAGTTCAATTTTTAAGTTTTTTACAACATATTGTTTTAGTCCATATGTAACATTTTCATAATATAAATTAATTTGTTTTCTATTTTCACTAACTTCAAATTTAAGGTTTAAAATTTCGTCTTTATCAAAAATCTTTTGCTTTTTCAACTTATCTAAAATCCTGTCTTGTATTCCAAGTATCTTTTCGTCGATAAGTTCAATATTCGATTTTTTATTTTGGATTGAAACTTCGTCTAAATTAAAGATATTTCAAGTTTCAACACTAATCTTCTCTTCACTCAATTCTTCTTTTAATGCATAATAAAACGCATTATATTGTTGTTCTAAACGATTTAACGTTTTAGTAAGATTTTCTAATAAAATTCTTTTCGACACTAAAATTGAGTGTTCCCTTTCATATCTTAAAGTCGAATAACACACTTCTTCGTCACCAATATATAACCCGAAACTCCCATAACAATGAGTATCTTCTAAATCGGCATAACTTAATTCTTGAATTTGTTGTTTTAAGACTTCAACCGTATTATTTTTACTATATTTAGTCTTATCAAAACCATATCATTCTACATTTTTTATCGGTTGTGCTTCTAATTGGGTAGCACTAACATTCAATAAACTTAGCATTGATATTCCTGGTGTTGAAATTACACCTAAAATACTTATTAATCTTCGTCACTTCATTGTTCGTATTTCATATTGTCAACCTTATCTTCTAAAGTAAAACTTGAAGCATTACTAATGTTAAAGTTTTCGAATTTCTCAAGTCTTTTTTTGTCCTTTTTAATTGACACTTCTTCTTGTTTTTCTCATTCTTCAACTTTAGACTTAATTTTTTGTCTAATTTCACTAAAAATAGGTTGTTCCGATAACATACTATTTGCTTCACTAACACTATTAGCAAGTGCTGATTGTTCCGGATTATTCTTCAATAAAATGTTTAGTAACAAGTCAATTTTTTGTGATAATAACAACAACTCAGTCTCTTGCTTCTTCATTTCTTTCAAAATATTAAATTGCAAGTATTGAAAAGACACAAAATTAGCACGTAAATGCATATGGTAAATATCGTTTTTAATGCTCGAAAAAAACTTCTTGTTATCTTTTTCTTCAATGTGTGAAAGTATCAATGAAGATAAATAATTATTTAAATTTACACTTTTTGATTTTTGTTCTTCTTTAAAGTGTCTAATAATTTTCTTTTGATTGTCACTATAGAAACGAATTGTAAGTCTTTCGTCACTAGGGCTTTCAACTTTATCTTTCTTTTGTTTTTGCTTTGCTATAACTACCCCTTTCTAATTATGTAAAATTACCTTTTCTAAATAAGTTTTCCCTTTCGAATTCATTGTAATGTAAGATTAATGGTAATTTATGTGAAGAATTTAAACTAAAGATACCTTGTCCTACTTGTGCGTTTGCTAAAAATCTTTGTTCCGCTTCCGTCAATCCCCCATTACTTTCAAACATTTTTGAAACACTTTTAATGTCGTCTTGTCTTAGCATTAAAAACAATCTATATTGACAGTTATTCATAATTGCTAATGATTTTTCAGTTGTAGCAGGATTTGCGAAAAAGTCGGCTGGATTTTGCGTACACAATAACACTCCACAATTAAATTTACGTACAGTTTTAACCAAGTTATAAATGAATTCAAGAGTTGTTGTGTTTGTTGAATTAGCAATATATTTATGTAACTCGTCAATTACAATCAATGTATCTTTATTTTTATCTTGATAGAAATTAGTATAAATTTTGTTTTGTAAGAAACTTAGCAAAATAAACAATCCCAAGTTTTTGCTTTCGTCTACACTATTCGATAACTGCGACGTGTCAAAAATAACAAAATCGGATTCCAAGTTTATGTTAGTTTTACCATTAAACATAGTTTCATATTTACCATAATCTTCAAAACGATATTCAAAACTTGATATTACTTCCTTAATAAGCACTTGCTTGTCGAGATTTTCTTTTGAATTCAATGCTTCACGCATTTTATTTATCAAGTCACTCATTGTCGGTCAAGTAAAGTTTTTAAACTCTTCAAGTGTCCTAATATCTAAAACTTTTCAATCCTTGTATAGTTGATTAATCGTCTTAAAGATAAAAATCTTTTTATTTTCGGTGATACCGTCTAATGCTATATACAAGAAATTTTCCAATCAAGCAATATTATTTTTTAGTATCGTTTCAATTTCAATCATTTTATTATTCACTAAATTCTCGTCAGGATTGCTTAGAATGATTTGTAACTCTAAAGGGTTAATTGTTGTATTACTTCCTGCGTCTAAACGAATAATTTGCGCTCCTAGTTTTTTACCTAAAGCAGTGTACTCGTTTTGTGGGTCGATTACATATAACCTTTTGTTAGAAAATAACATATTAAGTGCTAATTTACCTAACATTGTAGTTTTACCTGCTCCCGACGATCCAACTACAAACATATTGTGATTAACCCTTTTTTTATCTTTGCGATAAAACATATCAAAAATAATCGGTTCATAAGTTGAAACACTATTTCCTAAATATAATGAGTTAAAATCATTAATTTCGTCGTTAACAAAATATCAACCACTCGCAAAATTTTCACTAGTAATTTGAATAACATTTTTATTAAGTGGACGATTAATATGCGAATAACTATAACCTTTAATTTGCAAGGTGTTTAGTGGTGCTAAATTAATACGTTCTCTTTTTGCTTCTCGATAATTCTTGCTATTAATTTCTAATAATTCTTCCTTACTATATGCCTTATCAACAGTTATTATTTGTAAGTCCCACAACGACATTTTTTGACTCGTTAATTGTTCTAACATAAATTCAATTGCCTCTAGTTCTTGACTTAGAACTGAAGAAGAAAACTTATTCTTATTATCAATTAAACTTGCCTTCACCTTAACACTTGCTAACTGCATAAGTTTTTCTAGTTTTTGATTTTGAATTTTATTTAAGTGAATAATAGTGTCACTATCACTTTCTAATAAAACACTTAGTCAGCCTTGACTTAAATCATTTGCTAATTCAGTAACAAGATTATATTTGTAGTAAATATCGTCTTTAATTACATACCCATTTTTAAATTCCACTTCTTCATTTGCTAATAAGTCTTTTAATGTGATACTATTACCATTTTCTTCTCTTGCAACACTGTCAACATTTTTTTCTTTAACTATTCCAATGTTTTTTGCAAAATCCTTAATAAATTTCTTTACAGTAATTTTTTCATTAACAACTGTTGCTTTAGGTTTCGATATTTGTACTTCTTTTTTATCTAAATATTCTTGTAATTTATCCTTATCCAACTCAATATCATTGATTCTTGCTAACACTTCAATCGTTTCTTGTTGTGATAGCGTAAATGTATAAATACCGCTATCATTGAAACTGTCAATAATCACTTTTATTTGTTCCTGAGTCAATTTTTTACTACTTGTTGATATTGCTAAATAATAACTATTCCCAAAACTATTTTCTTCAAGCATATCAAAATCGTCTTCAAGATTTTGGTAATAATTTACTACTTGATTTTTAACAATATAAAGATTATCAATAGCAATCTCCGCTTCTTTTTCTAGATACTCAATATTTTTATTGAAAACAGAAGAGTTCCTAATTTTAAAGATTGATAAATTGGCGTCAAAATTATCTAAACTACGATAGAAAATGTTGATAAACCTTTGAATATCCGCTTCGTGTTCTTTTCATATATTTTTACCAATAAATTTAATAAGTTGTGTATAACTTCCATTATCATTTTGTATAATTGCGTCTTTGTCAATTTCTTTATATGTAATCAATAATCTTGTGTCTTGTTTGGTATCCTTTTTGAATTTTTTAGTAGCGAATAAAAACATTATTTTTCTAAAAAGTAAACAATACAAGCGACAATCATTTTTAGGTGAATTAATTAATAAGACACTAAGCAATGCTAGCATACATATTGTTACTATTGCTTTTATATAAGTTGCTACATTCCCTAATACTGTAAAACAAAACATAAACGAAAATATAGCGAAAATCATAAATACAATAATGTCACTTCAACTAAATTTTCTAAATATGTATGTACCAACTCTTCTTAAATTACTTGGTTGCTTCAACTTTATCTTCTTCCCTTTCTCTAAACTTAGAATTCTCCTTATACACTCACTCTTCTTTTGTATTATTTATCAAGATTTTTTTGAAAGGAATTTTTACTTTACGACTTTGTCTTTTCAAGAAATTAGCGTGATAATTAATCAACATTTTTTCAATCGCAATTAAGACAATATTTTTAAATTCTTTGTTATCAATACTCTTCTCGTTAGAAATTTCCATTTTTTTTCTAATTTCATTTTCGCTAACACTGAAATAAGGTGCATTTATTGTTAGGAATGGAGTTTTAACAACAAAAAAACTATTCTTTTTATTGTTTGCTATTCAGTTTAAAAACCTATAATTTCACTTATTTTGAATTCCCTTTAAGTGCGGTTCAGGAAGATAATTAACAACAAAACTTAATACTTTATTATCCCATTCTTCGTTTATTGAAAACCAACCCGAATGCGTACCTGATATTCAGTAATAGCAAGTAAGTTTTTTAGTTTCATTGTCAACTTTAACAAGTATCTTATTTTCCTTATTCAATCCCCATTCAACACACACGGTATTCACTCTACTTACTTTTGCTTTTTTAATTGCTAGATTAAATAAAACTTCAAAATACTCATAAATTCCTATCTCTTTTTCGACTATTAACTTATCCAAGTAATTTAAATCATCAATACACAACGTATAAGTCCTATTTATATGTAAATTTATTCGTTCACTTAGTTTCATTATCCCCCTTATTTATCAGTGACATTCTTAGTTTCTTTTAAACTTTTTTCAAGTTTTGCATTATATTCTTTCAAGACATTATTTCTTTCATTGTTAGTATTATTTTTAATAAACTCGTCAATTTTATATGCTTTATATTTCCTATTTTGTGATTGTTGATATTTTTGTCTTTCTTTTAATTCGTTTTCAAGTTGTTCTCTATATTGTAGTTGTTTTATATATTCCGCTTCGTGTCTTCCCGTAGTTTGTTTTGACGCTTCCATTTTGCTTAGCAATTCGTCTTGTGAAAGTATTTCTTTATTTAATTTTCTATCACTCATATAATCTTGTTTATTTTTAAGACTTGACATAATTCTTCTATCAATTTCTTTGTCCCAACGGTTACTTTTTCCCTTAATGCTTTGTTCTCTTACTTCCTTAGCAATTTCTCTTTTACCAATTTTGTAAGTATCCTTATCAATGTCTCCACGTCTATAACTTTTTGCTAAGTCTTGTAATTTCTTATTACGCTCCTTAAATGCTTTAGTTCCAATGTGATTGTAGATAGGACTAGCTCCTTTTGCTAATCCACCAATTGCTTTAGTTCCTGCTAGTAGTCCCCCACCAATTGCTAATGCACCAGTGGTACTTTGTCTAAATTGTGCTAAACTTTCTTTAGCTGAAGCGCTTTCTCCGATATACTCCGCAAAAATACTATTTGCTGATTTTGTCGCAACTGCTCCCCCAATTGAAATAATTACTAATCCTATGAATTTCGCTATTCAAACAAAATTTTGACTATTAAGTCAATTTAACGCTCTTGATATGAAAACCGAAAATAATTGAATCCCTACCATAAAACCGATAATTACAATCACTTTCAAAACGTATTGACGCATTCACATTTTTGCTCTTTTTCCCCGTCGGCAACAGAAGATAAAAACACAAAAGGACTAATTATAAATAAGACTAATTGCTCGAACAATTTACATATTAAAACTAAAGAAGACAGCGCCAGGGGTATCAAGGTACCGAAAGCAATAAATGCTCCGCAAAATAATACCACTCCCCCTTGTCCTATACCCATTGACTTATACATTCCATACGAAATAGAATAAGTTCCATTATCCGCATTCGCTTTTCACGTTTCATAACTAACTCCCGGCATAGAATTTTTATCATACAACCCCAAAAATAGTGCTTTGGAAACAGTATTCGTGTCTTCTCCTGTTATTAAAATCAATAAGTTAACTGCCAGTATGTTAAAAACATACAAAATTGTTGGAATAAATATTAATGCTAAAAGATATAAGAATATCCATTTAACACTTAACATAAAATTGTGTCCTGCTTCCGTTGTATTTTTGTGTGTTAACACAAACCTTATTAGCGATATCATAAACGCCAATACAAGTAAACTACCCGAAATAATTGCTAACCTAGCAAAAAGCATAGGTACATTTTGATTAATATCTTCTATCTTTCCAAAATTATTAAAATTACCAAATAAAACATAATTAGGTAAAGTGAAAATTATCTTATAAAGTAAGTCAATTAAAGTTCCTATCATTTTTAAAGGTAAAACAACAAATACTTGATATAGCGCCCAAAAAGCTAAATAAAACAATCCGGTAAACATAATTAACTATCACTCTTTTGAATTGCGCTTTGGTAACTCCCCATAATAAGTTGAGTAATAAGTCCTGATACAGCGAAAATACAAGCAGCAATGACGAAACCCAAGACAATAAAACCTAATTTCTTCAAGTGTTCTTTTCTCTTATTAGCGTCACTACTTTTTGCATACGTTAAAGCAATTCATACTCCATATAAAATCACTATTAGTACCGTTAAACCTAATACCGCTCCTGCAATAGCATAAATAATGCTATATGCTTGAGTTTTTGTACTATCTATAAAATTTGTTATATTCTCCACTTTTTCTTCTCCTTTCTTTAATTTTTATTAATTAAAAAATTTCCGATTATTAAAATACCTAGCGCTATTCAAATCATTAAATAAGTAATTGTTAAGCACAAACCAATTTTGTACTCTCCAAACTTACTTTTAGACATTTTTACCCTTATTAAGTCAATAATAAGTGGAGTAGGTGAAAAAAATAAAATAACAAGACTTGAAATTAAAATTTTGGTTGCGCTATCCACTATTCTTTCACACTTATCCCTTCCCTAATATTGTTATATTGTGACTCAATATTTTTTCTATCATTATCAATAGTTGCTAACTTCATTATTTCCTTCTTATATGCTTCAAAAAAATCTACATACTTGTCGTCAAAATCATATTTAAAAGTTTTTCATACTCCGCTTGCTAATGCTAAGGGTGCTAATCATTTGTTATACATTTCATTGCTTCATTGGTATGTCGAAGCGAAATCACTTTTTTTACTAAAATCTAGTATCTTGCTGCCAGGAAATACATAAATAGGAGTTTCTTGATTGCTAGCGTCTTGGTAACCTAAAAGATAGTTCCCTTTCAAGTATTCCTGACACGCTTCATAAACTTCGCTCAATAACCTTTTATCAGTTTCATTACTCCTATCAAAGCAATAATTGTTTTGAATGTAATTTTCCAAAAAATTAAGATAGTGAAAGTATAAATTTACTTGCTTAATAAGTGCTAAAACTGACTCATATTGATTTTTCATAATTACTCATTGAAAATCCAAGTTATAAAAATGATTTACATCAAGATTTCTAATATAAAAATGAAAACTTAAAAAGTTATAATCATTCTTCTCTTCTTCAAGTTGCTCCGCTTTAAATAAATAATTTGCGTCTCAATAAAACTCGCTTTTATTTTCTACCAACTTATCACTATTATTAACGCGTTCCCCGTTTTGTTCCGGACTTAATGCTACAGTTTCTTTGAATTCTTTCTTAACTTCTTCTATGTATTTTTCATTCAATGTATGGATTGAAAATTCCCTGCCTAGTAAGTAAAAATTCTCAATATAATTTCTAAGTTTTTCAATTAACTCTAGCAATTCATTTTTTTTAAATTAAGATTTTTAATTTTGCGAATATCTAACAATTTAATTGCTAAAGAAATATCTTCTAAAAAAGGTACTTCTTGATTTTCAATTGTTGTTGTGGTATCAGTGAAAATAGTAGTATCCATTTGACTATTATTTAAGTTGCTATCTTTCAAAAAATCTTTCAAGTTCAATTGTGTCTTAGTATAGTTATCTTCATTATCCAGTACAACATACTTTTGTTTTTCATATTCTCATTTTCTAGTTTCGATATCTTGTGGTAAACTAATACAACTAATTAAACTAATTGGACTTAATAGCAACACTATTGGACTTAAATGAAATATTCAGGTTTTTGCCCCTTTAATACTTCATTTTAATTTATTACTTTTCTTCTTTTTTTCTATTTTTCTTTTCAAAATTAACTTATTTTAAAGTTCCTTAATCAAAAGGATTAAAACTTAAAGCAAGTCGTTCTACTTTTTCTTCTTTTTCTTCTTCTAAATTATCTAATCTATCGCTTCTTTCTTTATCCTTTTTCTTTTCTCATAATTTTTTTCGTTCTTCACGTTTTTCAATCTCTCTTGTGTTTCTATTACTTCATTTTTCTCTATTTTGTTCTTTTTGCGCTTCGTTCATAACTTTTAATGTTTCATAATTCAATTTAATAATTTGTTCTTCATTACTTGTTCTATTTTGTAAAATTTCTTGTGTTTTGATACGGTCTAAAAAGTCAATTACTGCGTCTTTAAATCTTTCATTAAAACTTTCTCCTTTTGTATAAGTTTTATATGTTGGTGACTTAAATGTATACACAAAATCTAACACTTTTTCTTGTTCTCTATCATATTTTTGCTTATCCAACTCTTTATTTGTGAATTGTACTAATCCTAACAATGTCTTGTTTTCTTCCCTTAAATATTTTTCTAAAATTCCTAATAATGTTTCATTTCTCAAAACTGAAAAATCTTGAAACTGATTAATAAACATATCCATTAAATCTGAATTCACAAAGTACTGTTTTTGTGTGTATTCTTTCAATTTTTCGTCTTTTTCTTCTTTCGTTAAGTTATCGTCGTCAAAACGATAATCCTTAGTTGCTCCATAAATTCTAGGTACTACAAAAGTGTTGTAGTATTTAATCTTTTCTTCATTATCAATGTATTTAAAATATTGTTTTTCTTTCATAATTTCTCCATTCTTTTTTTCTTTTTTTAATTATTTTTTATACACTCATTAGTTGAGTATTATTTTTATTTTTATCTTCTTTATCGACTTTTAACCCTAATCCTTCAATTAACTTTTTTTTGCGCCTTTCTAAAATATATTTTTTTCAGTCTTGTAATCCTTTATCACTCAATTCTCATAAAAGTCCACAATCAGGATTTTCATAGAAATATTTTCACGGTTTAGAATATCCTTTAGATAAAAGTTCAGTGTATTTATGTATGTGCGGTCAATATGGTTGTTCTCTTCTTATAAACCGTTTACAACGTTTTTCCAACCTAGGATAATCGATAACTCATTCCCCCCATTTACATTGATTTTCTTCTAAAAACTTACTAGCAGGATTTTGACTATCAAGTGGGTCGTAAATAAAGAAATCCCTTAATGTTTCATAATTATTTTCATTCGCCAATTCCTTATTACTTTCTAGAAACTCTCCAAAAACTTCTAAGCTATAAATTTCTTTTTGTTTTTGTTCTCTACCATATCAATGCAAAATTTCTTCAATTTCTTCGTTAATTCTTTTTCTAAAATCCATTCTATTCCTTACATATTCATTGTTAAAGTATTACTTCTATCTTCTACTTCTTCATTAACAACTAAACCCAATCTTTCAATCATTTCTTCTGAATGTTTATAAAAGTAATCTCACTTGAATTTGAGTATGTTTTTAGTTCCCAACAATTGATATTCATTGTCACTTATTAAATAATAGTATGGGTTTCTTTCCGGATATTTCGTCCGCTTCAAACTACTAATATATTTATTAATAACTTCTATATCAAAATTTTCATTTTCCAACTGTTTTTTACATTCATTTTTCATTTTTGCTTCTAATTTGTTATAAGTTGTTAAAGGTAACTTTTCATTGTCTGAAAGTCCATAAAAATAAGCGCTCGCAGGATTTTTTGCACTAAAAGGGTCGTAAATAAAATAATTCTTTAACGTTTCATAATTTTCTTCATTCGCCAAATCAGGATTTTCTTTAATAAAATCTTGTAATCAATTCAACTTTTCGTTTTTTTCTTCTAACTCCTTAATCCACTCTCTATTTGCTTCCATTTCTTCATCAATTTTTTCAATAAATTCCATTTTGCTCCTATACACTCATTACTTGTTCTTTATTTTTTTCTTCAACGTCCAATCCTAATTCTTCAATTAACTCTTCCTTATAATCTTCAAAAAATTCAACCTTTCAATCTTGTAATTCTTTTCAATCCATTATTTCAAAATCTTCGTACATAAAATCCGCTTTGTAATATGTCTCTTCATTCCCGTGTGCTTCGGCTAAAGTACTCGTATACTCTTGTATGCGTTCTCAATCAAAATCTTTTTCCATATATTGCTTTTCTATTAACAATTCAAGATATTGTTCTAACCTAGGATAATCAATAACCCCATTACGATTATCATATTGATTTTCTTCTTCTATGAACTCACAAGCAGGATTTTGACTATCAAGTGGGTTATAAATAAAGAAATCCCTTAACGTTTCATAATTTTCTTCATTCTCCAAGTCAGGATTTTCTTCAATAAAATCTCTAAAAGTTTTTAACTTATAAATATCTTCTTCTTTTCAACCTGTGCTAATATTCATTTTTTCAATTTCTTCAATTTCCTTATCAATTCTTTTTTTGAAATTCATTCGTCTCCTTTCAATCTACACTTTTATTAAAACAATCTTCTACTCTATGGTGGAGTATGTCAATCTAAATACCTTACCTTATTTTTTAAAAGCAATTCAACTCCTTATTATCAAAACTTTTACAAAACTCTTTTTTTATTCTTTTCTCGCTTTCCTTGTCTATAAACTTCGGATACTCTTCCAAAAATCAATCTATTTTTTCCGGGGCTTGCTGTTTTTATATTTTTCATTTCATTTTTTATTTCCATACCAACTCCATAGATTTGAAATATTTTATTAGCACTTTCACTTCCGCATATTACTCAATACAATCATTAGAAAAGGAAATAACTTTTGAATAATAATTTTGAATATATACTCATAGATAACAAAGAAGAAAATGAAAAGGACAATATGTAATTTATTTTGTTATTAAAATCTATTAGTAATATGCGGAAGTGAAAGCGCTAACATTTTTTAATTTAAGTGCTTAATGATTTCTTTAAATAACGCTTCTAGCACCTTTACACATATGCTATTACCACAACAAAAAATCATTTTTTGACTACTTATTAGTTGTGTAGAGTTCACTTTTTGTCAATCTTGATAATCAAAATCAGTGTATAAATATGCTTCCAAAGCATTAATGATTTTCACTTTATTTTCTTCAGGTAAGTAAAGTTTTAACCTACTGTTCGCACCTGAAGCAGTTAATGTTGCGCCATAATTTGTTGCTTGATATATTTGTGCTTCTGAGTTGAATGTTGAATAATTTAATATTTTTGCTTTCACAATATTTTGCTTAGTCTTTTTAAAATCACTTATTTTATACTCATTCATTACATTCAATCATTTGTCGTTTTCTAAATTATGAATAACACTATTTAACGTTTTATTATGTTTTATTTTTTCAGGGAAGACAAAATCTTTTTTGAGTTCATTTTCTAAAATACTTACCGCAAAGACTCTTTCTCTATTTTGCGCGCTACCATAATCAGTAGCATTTAAAACTTTTCAATATGTCTTATATCCTAAAGTATTTAAATAATCAATTCACTCATTAAATTTATTAATAAATTTTCACTAACGCCTTAACATTTTCTAAGACCAGGACTTTAGGTAAGTTATTTTTGTTATGTTCTAGAATTCTTTTAACTTCATACAAAAGACTACTTCTTGTATTTCCGTTAAACCCCAATTGCTTACCTTGTAAACTTATATCTTGACACGGGAATGAATATGTAAATATATCAACTTTTTCAGGTAAATGCTTAACACTTAAAATGTCGGTATAACTAAGAAAATCTTCTTCTCTTTTCGCCCCATATCTTTTTTCAAAATAATCATTATTAATAAAAGAATATAAATAACTAAAGATTGCATTTAATTTGTTTACTGACAATTTCTTGAAATAGTCCTTAGATACTTTTGCTTTACTATCATTAGAAAAATTAAACTTAGAAAGTAATCTTATTTGTTCGTTGGAATCAATATTAAATTCAGGTTCCAAAATACCATAATTAATTACTTGATACGAAACTATAGCGTCTATGTATCATTCAATTTGTCCTACTGAAACTGCTTCAATATCTAATTCGCTAGATATATTCTTAAGCGCCTTATATTGTGACCCTATACCACTAAACGCTTCATACAATCTTATTTTCTTCACGTTCTTCTAACTTTCTTTCTTTATAATCTTTAAGTTCTAAAATAAGACTCATAACATTTTTAAGTGTTCTAAGTTCTATTGCATTACCTGCTAGTTGATAAAGAATGCTATTCGGGTAATTAAATGCTAATTTTTGCTTATTGTCAGGTACTGAAACAAAATAATTAAAGACTTTATCAAAATCCTTATAAGTATCTCAACCCATTAATTTAAAACATTCACGTGGAGTCAAAAGTCTATAATCTAAGTAGTCAGGATTATTTTGTTCCACTTTAACGCTTGCAGTATTAGGAAATCTATCTTGTTTTGTAGTAACAGTCCGGGTTTTAGTACTATCTTTGTCTAAAACAACTCCTTGTTCTACCATTTTTCGACGCGTTTTTGTGTCTTTCATTATTGCTTGACTATTCTCATACTTAAATTTATTGTTACCAAAATCAATAACCTGTTTAATGTCTTGTTTATTGCTTTTATTCCTATTAACAATATCTTGAAATAATTCGTTTATTTGTTCTTCTTCTATGTTATCCCACAACCCATTTTCATTAAACACACTAATAGCAAAAAGTCTTTTTCGTGATTGTAATGCTCCGTGTTCTTGTGAATTTGACACAATATCAAAAGTCTTATATTTTAAGTGACTTAAACTATTTTTTAATATTCGGTATTCACTTCCATATTTAGTTTTTAACTGACTCACGTTTTCAAGTAACAAAAAGTCCGGTTTATCATTCATTTCATTCAATATTCGCATAACTTCCCACACAACACTAGATTGCGAGTCCGTACTCATTATTCCTTTATTTTCTTTAAAGTTAGCATTACTTAAACTTTGACACGGGAATGAGTAAGTTAGTATTGAATTAAATGTGTTTTCATATTTTTTGTCCTTAACTTTAATATCTTCTACTACTTTTTTAATATTATTTTCAACTTGACTACCTTTTGTTTCGTATATATCTAAAAATGCTTGATTATTCACCAAAGTTTCTATCAATCTATTAAGCATTCAATTATTAAATTTATTTACCGCTTGAGAATTAATCGATTTTGAGTTTGTTGAAAACTGTTTATCTTTTAAAAAATCAATTTCTTCCTTGCTTAATTTATCGTTTTTAATTTTATTAATCAATCTATCATTTTCAAGTTGTTCCGCTACAAAATCAGCAAAAACTAAAGCATATGGATTTCATTCAATCGTTCCTGCTCGATAGACACTTTCTTCTATTTCACTTTCATTTTTACTACGTTCTTTTTGTGCTTGTTTTAAAGCAATATATTGCGATCCAATTCCACCAAAAACTTCAAAAAGCACAATATTATCTTTTTTATTCAATATTTTCCCTTTCAACTGTATATTTCATTTGTGATAATCTAACTTCAAAATCTTCAATATAATCTAATAGATATTTATATTTATGATTAATTAAGTAGTCGTATTCTTTAGTGAGTAAATTACCAATCGTGTCAATTTCATTTAATGTCAAGTTTTTATCCAACTTAAAACTTATAAAAGCAATTTTTTTAATATTACTAAGTTGATAATTTTGTAAATTTTCATTATTATCTTCACTATTGCTTTTAATCGGAATAGCATTAAATGTGTCTTCTAAAACCTTATAAAAATCCTTAAGAAAAAACTTTCCATAATTACTCAATTTAATTGCTATAAAACAGTTCACACATTTACTCCATTTAATCTAGAAATCCTAATTCGTCTCAATTCAAAACCGGTTCTTTTCCTTTAAAGTTTTCCCCTGTTGAATATCCATTATCTATATGAGTGTTAGTTGAAATATCATATTCTTGCTCCCTTTGTGACTCGTTTCCATACTCGAAATTGTTTCTTCTATATCCATAATCTTGTTTTCAATAATTTTCATTTTCATTTGTCAAGTTTTCATTATTTTCTAAAGTTAAGTCCAATTTTCTAATATTTGTTGCTACAAACGATATCTTCATATACTGTGCGTTAGGGTAATTAATAAAAGTCTGTTTTACATTACCCTTTACCACCACTAAGTCTCCTTGTCTTATTTGATTAGTGATAAACGTACACACATTGCTAAAACCATATATTTTGTGATTACCAACAATATACTTATCTTCAACTGCAACATTGAAAACTGCCATTTTTCTATTGTCTTGTAAATTTGAAACAGTAGGATTGTCAATTACTCTTCCAATTAATGTAAATTCAAACATTTCTTACCTTTCTTTATCATTCTTTTCTTCTTCTATTCCACTTATATCTTTTTCTTCAATATGAATATTTGCTAAGTCAATTTCTTCGTTATATTCCGGGTTTCTTTTTTCTTCTAAAAGCATTGCTTTATAATCTTCGAAATCAAAATCTAAGTCTTCGCTTGCTTCAAAACCAATATTTCTTGTTTTGTGATTATTTGTTAACTTAGCAAGTACTTCTCTTTCTCTACTTGTAATTCTCCGTTTAGTTTTTCTACTAATTGACTCTTTTTCTTCTTTTTGTATATTGTTAAAATCCAATTTTTTCATTGTTTTTATGTCTCATACTTCATTATTATTAGAATTGCTTCTTTGTCTTTCTCTGAGTACAAAATCTTCAATTTTTAAGTATTTTCAAGCAGGTTCCGGTTTAAGTGCTAAAGGTTTATTGGTTCCACTAAAAACAATTACCATATCTGAAGATTTGAATTTCAAGTCGTTAACACTCAAAAACTCTTTTTCTTTTGTATACGTTTGATTATTGTCACTTTCTTTAACAACTTCCACTTTTCCAGCAATCTTTTCAATTTCTTGAAGCGTATTAACATTATTCGTCTCCAGGAATATCAACGTTTTACATTGTGACTTTATAATTTGTCCTTGTTCCTTATTTTTTGCTCCAAGTTGTTCGAAATCTTGGACTACAATCATAAAGAAAATGTTTCTTGACCGTGAAATTGAAAGTCAATTTCCAAGTTTATCTATTGGGGGTATACTAAAGTATTCTTCTAAGACAAAATTTAGTTGTCTTTTCAATTTACCTTTAGGTGATTTATCCGCTTTTTCTGTCGCAGTCTGATAAATTTCTTTAATGAATAAAGGGACAAAAAATAGTAAATTATCTTTTGAGTCGTTGTAAGTTATGTAAATAGCAAAAGGTTTATCGCTTTCTAACAATTCATTAATTTTGATATCGTCTTCTGCCATTAACTCTTCAATTTCCATTTTCAAGAAATTATTTAAAACTGCAGTAGCATTTCCTAAGATACCCCCTAAAGTTACGTCCGGTAAAGAAGCGTCACTTTTAATATCATTTGCTAATTGATTTCAGTACTTGTTATTATTTTTATTTTTCTCAACAATTGATATTCATTCACTTTTTGTAAACACTTCACTATCTAACATATTTCTAAAGGTAGTAAAGTTATAAAAATCGAATTTAAAGTCAGGGTTGATAGTACTTAAAAACAAAAAGAATTTAAGAATTGAGTTAGTTAAGTTTTTTGCTTTTAATCCCCAAAACTCGTCCGCTTTACTACCCCAATCTAAGTTGACAATAATCTCTTGAATTTCACTTAGTGCCTTATCATAATCAAGATTTTCTTTTAAGGTATTGTCCGAGTTTCAAAATATTCTTCATATCTTTGCTAATGGGGTTCAACGGTTAGATAGAAAAGGATTTTTTAAGTTCAATGTTTTAATTTTGTACCCTTGTTTTTCTAAAAAACTCCCAGTACGTCTTAAAATATCCCCTTTACTATCGTTTATTATTAAATTCGGTCTTTTATCGTGACTTAAACTTGCTTGATAAACAATATTTGGTATAACAACTTTTTCCGTTTTTCCACTACCACTAGTTCCAATAACTAATGCGTGATTGTCCGACGTATCAGTAAAATATCCTTTAAACTTTTTAGAATATCCAAAAGCGAAATTATTAGTTCAAGTAGACTTAGCATTATTGCTTTTGAATCATTTTTTAACTTGTTTTTTAAGTCTTCAATTTTCGAATTCATTAAATAGTCAACTCATTTTCTTTTTATTTTCAAGTTGTTCCGTTTTACCACCAACTAATTGACGCAAGAAATTACGGAATCTAGCACTTTGAAATCAATAAAAAGTAAAAAGACTTAATAATAATGAAATTAAAAACATAGGACTAAAAGACTTTAAGAAGTCTTTATCAAAAATCGCAACACAAAATGAATTTCAATAATTTTCTTTTTTGTTAATATAAGAAGATATATTATTTTTGTATAACAATACATAAAGCGCATAAAATAACAATCCAAAAACAATAAACAACAACGCAATACCAATTAAGTGTAGAAAAAACTTTTTAATAACTTAACCTTTCTAATATCCGCGGCGCGCTTTTCAAGTTGCTTTATTGATTTTGCTTTTTTCTCTTCTATTAATATCGAAAATAATTTCATTAAACAATTTATCAATAATCTTTTTACGCTTTTGCTTTTTCTTGTCTTCTTCAATGTCTTTTCAATCTTCTTTTTTGTAACTTTTAATATTGTCTAAAAACCTACCACTATCTCCACTAATTGCGCTTTTGATAATAATGTTCCCAACGAATTTTTCAAAATTATCTTTTTCTTTATTAATTGCTTCCATAACCTGCCGATTTGTAAAAGTATTGTTAGATTTTAAGTTGTTTAAGATATCAAGTTTAGTTGTATATTCATAATAAATTTTTTCAAAATATGGATTATCTTCCTTAACTGCTTCAAAAATTTCTCATACTGCTTTTTTAACGGTTTCATTTTGTTTAGCATAAGAAACATTTCTAATCCCTTTAAGTTCATTTCTTATAATTGCTATATCTCCTAACACTTTATTTTTTTCGTCACTGTTAAGAGTATTAACAATGTTTTTCAACTCTTCCCTTAAATTATTCCTTTGCTTTCATATTTCATTTTTGCTAGCATTAATGTTTTCATATTCTTGACTTTGTGCTATTCTTTGATATAAAACTCTTTTAAACTTATTATTACTTGCTTTATCAATGAAACCCCGCTTCCGTCAAGACTTACCATTTTCATAAACTTTTTCTTTTTCTCAAAAAGCAATATGTGCGTGGGGTCAACTAGTATTACCGTGTAGCACTCAATAACCTGTTATATTTTGTCAATCAATACTACTCCCTTTTAACAACCCTTTTAAACTAGGTTCCAAAACTTTCTTTCATTTGTCCGTGGTAATAAATTTAGTGTCAATTCCTAACTGTCCTAAGTTGACAAACATTTCATAAACAATTTGTTCGTTATCAATTTTTCGCATTTCTTCCTTGACTTCTTCCTTTGAAAATTTACCAGGTTCAAAAAGTCTATTAAAATCCTTGGTATTTCGCTTACTCATTTCTTGCGTCTGAGTTCTCATAAATGCTTGTAAGTCCAACTCACTTGCTTTTCATTGTTCTATCAAGTCAATATCTTCGGGTTCGCTTATAATTGCGCTTTTGCGTCCAACATAATCCGCTCAACCCCCTAATTTGTAAAACTTAGTATCGTGCACCACTCCCTTATCTAAATTTTTTCAAGGAGTAAAATTTATTTTGGTAATAACTCTAGGGTCGTCGTGAAAACTTTTATCCGCCATACTAAAATTCCCTTCAACAAAAAAACAGCCGCAAATGCGACTGTCTTACCCTTACCCCTAGTTTTTCTTATGTTCCTTATTTTTTCTTATTTCTTGTCTTAAATACTCTAATTTTGAAGAAGCTAGCAAGTCATTATATTTTTGCAATAAGTCATTGTATTCAGTTCTCTTTACTTCGTCAGTTTCCATCAAGGTATCTATAGTTGTTGTTTTGGTGTTGATTTGTTGATTGATGTCAGTTAGGTTGACATGTTCAAGAACCTCTGAGTTTGAATTTTGTAACTTTTCAGTATTTGTTTGACTCAACAGACTGTACTTGTTTTTAAGATTTTGTAAGTCAATTTTGTATTGTTTTTTCTCTGCAGTTTTTAAAGCATTTTCTAAGTTACTTGATGCTTGTGAAAGAGCACTAGTTTGGTTATTTAAATCCAAAATTACAGGTTTATTTTCATTTAGAACACTATTCAATTCTTGTTTTGTGCCTTCGTCATAATTTTCATTAGCAAGAAAATCATCAATCTTTTTAATTCAATTTAAACCTTGGTTTTGAATTGATACTTTTTGCAACATTGTGTTTGAAGAATCGATAGTATTTTGAACTGATTTAATTTGTTCTTCAGTGATATTATCAGCTTCTAAAAGTTTGTTAACTAAGTCTAAATTTTGTTGAGCAATTTGTTTTAAAGGACTCAAATTTTGTTTTGGAATGTCGTTATATTCTTTTGTTAGTTCTTCGGTGACTTTTGTTAGAAGTTTTTGGCTAGGTTCTTTCAAAAGAGCTAGTTTTGCTTTTAAAGAAAGAAGTGACATTTGTTGGGTAGGAATAACTAAATCATCACTAGTTTTCGTATCATCATTTAAAAGTTTGTTAAACTGGTTTTTTAATGCAGAAATGTCAGATTCTAGTTTTGTAACATAATCTGGTTTAGGATCTAAGTTAATATTTTTTAATGATTCATCAGCTTGCTGTGCAAATTTTTCAAATTCTTGCATTTTTGTTGCTTTATAGTAAGCATTTTGTAATTTTTGACTGGAAGCATCATAAATTTGTGTTGTTGGGTTTTTGAAATTACTATTAGCTTTTATAACTTTATCAAGGTAGTTGAAAATATTAGTTTTATCTTGATTTTCACTTTGCAATTGTTTATCTTTTGCTAGTCACTTTTCATAATTTTCTTTTGATAAAGTTTCAAGTTCTTTGACACGTTTCTTAGCATCTTCCACAGTTTTATTTAAAGCCAAAATTGCTTGTTCATATGGTTTTCTGTAATTGCTATCGACGCTATTGTTTTGTTCTATTGCTTGTGAAAGGTTTTTAATTGCTTCAGATAGTTCATCTTTTGGATTTTCAGCATTCAATTTCTTTAAAAAGCTAAGAGCTTCATTAGCATTATTAAGTGCTTGAGTGTAACTTGTTTTTACTGTGTTTAATTTGTTTTGTAAAACAGCTTGAATTTGGCTAGTTGTTGCGTTTAATTTTTCTGTACTTGCAACGTATTGAGCTACAGTTGCATTATCGCTAAGAGTATTCGAATTAATTACTTCTGGAAGTTGAGTGTTATAAGGGTTATTATTATCAGGAGAATCTTGGATAAATTGATTTAGATTTTTAGCATCATTTAGTGCTTTTAGATATAGACGCTTATTAAAAGTGGTTTCGTTTCTTGTAATGGCTTGATTCAATGAATCAATCAAACCTTGTTTTTGACTTAAGTCAGCTGATGGGAAGCTATTTTTATCTTTTTCTATTTCGCCATTTAAATCTTTAATCAAATCATCAGTTTTGACAGTTTTATTGGCTTTTAGTTTAGCCAAAAGTTCATTAGCTTTTTGTAAGGCCAACTCGTTTTGAATATTCAGACTTTCTTCTTTGTTTTTATTATCTTGTAATTTTGAAATTAAGTCTTCTAGTTGTTTATTTTTTTGTCCTAAAGTTTTTATTGAATCTGGATAATTTCCCTTATTGTTTTCAATTGTTTTTTGGACATCTTTATCATTCTTATCTTTATTTAAATCTTGTGCTTGTTGTGCCAATTGTCTATTTTTTGCTAAAAGTTGTTGCTTTTTAGTGTCGACTTTGTTTTTAATATCTTCTAAAAGCTTTTTCAAATCTTTGGTTAAATCATTGATCTTTTTATCATCTTTTGAATTGATTGCATTTTGTACTTGTTTTTGATTTTCATTAATTTTGTTTTCTAAATCTTGTTTTTCGTTTTTATCTAGATTGTCTTCATTATCTTTAATTCAAGAATTCAAGTTATTTAGTGCTTGCTTATTATCTTCAATAGCCTTTTGTAAATCTTGTTGTTTTTGCTGCATTGCTAAAAGTTTATTTTTAGCTTTTTGCAATTCATCTTGCAATTCTTTATTGCGAGTATCGATAACATCCTGGCTTTTGTAACCTTCATATTCACTATTGATTGATTGGTGTATCTCTTTTAACTCTTTGAAATCATTGTTTTGATTATTTTGTGTTAAAAACTCATTGCTTTCTTGCAATGTTTTCTTTAAAGTTTCAAAATCAAGAACTGGCTGATCGTCTTTGTTTTTACTTTCTTGTAACTTCGATATTAAGTCTTCTAGTTGTTTATTTTTTTGTTCTAAAGTTTTTGTTGCGTCCTTGTCATTTCCTTTATTGTTATCAATTGCTTTTTGACTTTCTTCATCATTTACTTCTTTGTTTAAGTCTTGCGCTTTCTGCATTAACTGTTTATTTTTGGTCAAAAGCGATTGCTTTTTATTTTCTAAATTCTTTTGTGCGTCTTCTAAAAGTTGTTGCAGCTCTTGAGTTAAATCATTGACTTTTTTATCATCTTTTGCATTGATAGCTTCTTGAGTTTTATTCTGATTGTCATTAATTTTGTTTTTTAAATCTTGTTCTTCATTTTCTTCTAGGTTGTTTTTGTTATCTTCAATTCAAGAATTTAAATTTTCAAGACTTTGTTTGTTGTTTTCAATAGCCTTTTGTAAATCTTTTTGCTTTTGTTACATTACTAAAAGTTTATCTTTGGCTTTTTGCAATTCATCTTGCAATTCGTTATTACGAGTATCGATAATATCCTGACTTTTGTATCCGGAATATTCATTGTTAATTGTTTGATATTTATCGTTTAGAGTTTCAAAATCATTATTTTGATTGTTTTGAGCTAAAAACTCATTGCTGTCTTGCAATGTTTTACGTAAGGTTTCAAAATCTTTAACAGGTTCATTTTCAACACTTTTAGCACTTAACAAATAGGCTATTGAACTACCTGCTGCAATAGCACTGAGAAGTGATAACAAAATGGCATATTTTTTGGTTTTCTTCATAATTCTCCTCGCTTTTAATATTTAAGAAATATTATCACAAAAAAAAAAAAAAAAAGTAATGTGCCTTTAAAAGGTGAAACATTACTTATTTTGACTACTTTTTTAAGTTTTTTTGTGCATTTAAATTACTTTTTAAACATCGAGGTACGAAAATCATTAGTTGCAAAAAGGTATGCTTTAAATAAGAGTTTTTTAAGTCTATCATATTCACCTGAACCTAGTTTTGCTAGTGTTAGATTTTTGTTGTCATAAGTAATTGCTTGATTAATTAAATTTTCAAGCTGAGCAACATTATTAATTATGATTTGTTGATCGGTGATTTCTTTACCAAGTTCATAATTGATAGTTATAGGTTTAATAAAATTCTGAGCTGCTTTATAAGCATTGTTATACATGGTCTTTTTAAAGTCAGATCAACTATTGAATTTATCTTTTAAAATAGCATCGAAAACTTGCTTATCAGTAACAATTTTTTGGTCGTAATAATCTTTTAAAGTGATTGCTAACTGATTCGAAACATAAGGAATAAACCCATTGTAATATCCCTTGTAGGCTAGTAATTCGAAAGCCATTCTTTTGAACATAAACGATCCAGGAGCGCCCTTTGGATTGTCAAGGGCTGCTCATATACTATTAGTCAAGCTCACTTCATTATATTCATTTCTGGAAAAGAAACTAGTTTTACGATTTTGATTTCTAATAGAAACGATATTGTTATCGACAAGATCATCAACAGTTTTTAAATTGTTAATAAAATCATCAGATAAATTCATGTCAATTACATTATTAGCATGTGAATAATCATTGTTGATTTTTTCTAATTGATTTGATACTTGGAAAAATAATATTTTCTTTGTTTTAAGTGGTTGTTTTAGAAGACTTTTTGCTTCTAGATATTCGGTCAAATAAATAAAGTCAAAAACATTATGCATATAGTTTTGCAATGCTGGGTCACTGCTGAATTGACTTAGTGGATTTGAAACTTGGTATCGTTGTCTGTTGTTAAAATCAGTTTCAAACGAAAAATTGATACCGATTATTGACTCATCAAACATTGGATTTCGCAGCAGACCTTGGGCATAGGCTTCAGCTCCCATTCCGCTTCTTCGTCCATAACCTAAAAAGTACGTACTTCCATCTAAATTATGAGTCGTTTCGTGTGTAAAAATAGTATGTCCGTCGGGTGTTAATATTTTTCTGAAAGTGAAATAGTTTTCATGACTTATTGCATAAGCACCAGCTGTATATAAATATTTAATTCCTTTGTTAATAGGACTAAAAAATTCTTCAATAGAAGGGCAAGACGAATTTAAATCTTGTCACCCTTCAGAATTTTCAATGTTACTTTGTTTAACAAATAAATAACCGTCGAATGTGTTTACATAATCAAATAATTTAGTTCTATCTTGTTTGTTTAATAAGTGATATCAGAAATCAAAATAATTACTTTGTCACTTGGCAGCATTGTTTATCATAGTATGAATGTTTTGAATATTATTTTGGACGTTTACATTGTCATTTAAATCAAAATATCGTTCATATGAACCAAAAGAAAGTGAAGATAAGGTTGAAATTATATACATGCTTTCTTTTGATAAAGTTAACAAGGGCAATAACATTTGACGATATTTAAACTTAGAATCACTAATCCTATCAAACACTCCGATACTGTATGGCTGGTTAGCTTGCATTTGCAATATTTTTAGTTCGCTATCTGAAGTAAAAGCCTCAACAATATATGCTTTTGAAGACTGTTTTAGTCATTCATTATTCGAAAGATTAGGCACTAACATTTTTCTAGTATCAACAATAAAGTCAAAAAGCGATTTTTTATCTAGTTTAGTTGCTAGAGACTTCAAAAACATTT
Organism: Mycoplasma sp. 1573; assembly: GCF_053851775.1. NCBI lineage: Bacteria > Bacillati > Mycoplasmatota > Mollicutes > Mycoplasmatales > Mycoplasmataceae > Mycoplasma > Mycoplasma sp. 1573. The sequence goes on from NZ_JBSQBG010000002.1 coordinate 169,946, forward strand.
CCACATTTAACTCTGGTTTGAAGAAAGAAAAATCAACTTGACTAACTTCTATTAATCAATCCAATAAACTAGTGGTTTGAATATGTCAGAAATGTTTATAAAAAATAAGTAATTTTGTCAAGTGAATTCCTGCAAAATCTATTGAATACCATCTATCAAAATAAGAGTAGTTAAACAATATGCTAAAAGAGTTTTGAGCTAATTTTTGTACATAAAACGAAGTAATATCTTCACTATTTGCAGCTATTGCATTACTTTCAAGAATGTCTTCTAGGATCGTCACTATATTTTGCTTGTTTTTCAAAAATGTTTTTTGCAAATGCAGTGAAGAAGAAACATCAACAAAATTTGAATCAAGATTGAAATGATTTTTTATTTGTTGCCACGAAAAATCTAGACTCATAAAATCATCTTTTACTTTTTCAATAATATTGTCAGATTTTAGGTTTGAAACTAGTGGTTGATAATATAAATCTAGTCCAGATATTTTGTACTGATAACGTTTTTGTAAACTTGCATTGTTTTCAAGACTAACATTCACTTTTTCGACAAATCCATCTTCATATCTGATTAGGATTCTGTTAATATCTGAGTGATTTTTGTTTAAATTGACAACAACTTCATTTTCATTTAAAGGAACAACTGATGTGATTTTTTTGCAAGCTATATGGCTGTTTATGTCAATTTTGTTTGCTAGTGAAATTGTTTGTTCTTCAGTCAGGAATGGAGCTAATAAACTAACATTTTGATAAACGACAAGGTTTTTTTCTTTGTATGCATCATTTTTGCTAAAATCAACATTTCGTTGATTCAAATTTTTAATATTTTCCGGTTGCTGATTACCAAGTGGTAAAAAGATAAATTCTGATGCTTTAACTAAGTTTAAGTTACTTATATCAAAGCTCACTTTTAAAAGGTTTTGAAATTTCGAAATTTGAATGATAGGAAAATAAAAAGTGTGATTTTGTGTAAAAATTTCAATAAAAATGTTGTTTTTTGGTATTTTAGAAGAATCTAAATTTGAAATAGACTCATATTTATTGTTAGCATTTTTATAGTAAATTTTTGCATTCAAAATGTTGTTTAACGGTACAACTAAAGAGTCTGAAGACAGTTCTATATCTTTAGAATGTGGCTGTTGTTGCTTAACAAAATTTTCAAGCTCATTTTGCTGAAGTTTAATAAATGAAATTGTATTTTTATTAGAGCATAAATTACGTTTCAAATCCTCAATTTTTTTGCTAAGTTTTGACTTAAAAGTATTTCATTCTTCTTGATTAAGATTATCATCTTTTGGTAAATTGATCAGTTTTTCAAATCTTGAAAACAACTTAGTTAAAGACTCATTTATTTCAGTGTTGTAGAAGCTTTTTAGATTAGAAATTTGATTTTGTATGTCTTGCAAGGCTATTTCATCATTTTGAAAATCAAGTGTTATTTTACTTAACGTTTTCTCGATGTTCGTAACATATAGTGGTTTTAATTTTTCTTGAGCAAAAAAGTTCAATAAATTAGTTCTTACTAACGAAGAAAAGATTTGAAATTCTTGAAGTAGATTTAGCTTTTGGGTGAAATAATTTTGTCTATCATGATCGGCATGTTCTGGGTTTATATCTGTTTTAGATTCACTTGGTGCATTTTCATTATCCTGGGTCTTTGTGTCAGTGTTGCTTGTGTTGTTTTCAGTGTTATCACCAGTGTTTTTAATATTTTCCGGATTAGTAATATTATCCTCTTTATTAATGTTTTCACCCTGTTTTTCATCACTGTCGGAATGTTTAGTTTGCTTAATTTCTGAAAGTTTTTTAGCGGTGGATTCTGCTAGATCGTTAATCAATTTCACTGTGTTATCAACTTGATCTTGATTGTATATTTTTAACTCTTTTTGCACCTTTTCGAGCAACTTTTGCAATTCAGCAATTTCCTGACTATTGGCATTATTTTTAACTAAAGTTTCAGCACTTTTGATTGCTTGCAAAAGTTTTGTATAATCAACAACTGATTCATTTGTGTTTTTGCAAGATAACACAAACGATCCTAAAGATAGTGATGATAATGATAAAAATATGCTTGATGTTATTCAAATCTTTCTTCTTTTCGCCATTTTATTCCTTAATTATTAATTAAATTATAGTAGTTTATACAAACAAAAAAGCACTTAGGTTTTGCTAAGTGCTAAATGTTAATTTTCTGTTGAAAGTGAATTAATTAATGAATCAAGAATATTGAAAGCTTTATTAGCCTTTTGTAACGAATCGTATGTTTGAGAATATGAATTGTCATCAAGATTTTCTTGTTTAACTGAAGCTTGATCATAGTAATTTTGTGCTTCGTCTAGTTTTTGCAAAATATCAAAGTATTTTGATGATAGTTTGTTTTCAATTTGTTGTGCTTTTTGTTTGATTTTGCTTACTTTTTTATTATATAAATTCTCAATAACTAGATTTATCTTATTTTGTGTTGATATTATAGCCTGGATGAAGTCATAAGCATTTTTGCTTTTGTTTGTCATATATCCATTTCCATCTTCATAATACTCTCTCAATTGTCACTCTATTCATCAACCTAGTTCTTCATGTTTTGCATACAACTCAGCAACCTCTTGATGATTTGCTTTGATTTCATCTTCTCTGCCTGTTTTTATGAAATCACTATTATCCATTGATGAATAATTTTGAAGTGAACTAATCGATTGATTAAAATCGCTATTTTGTCTTAGCTCGTTTAATAGAGAATCATTCACATTATCTTGCTGTAAACTATTTATTAAATTCTCGTAACTTGACGCAAGATGTTTTATTCTAGTTATAACTGTTCCATCTTTATCTGTGTGTAGAAGAATAAATGTGTAAAATAAACATTTTTTAAGTGTTTCAATTGCTTCATTTGGATCATCTTTTCGATCTTCTGCTAAATAGTCACTGTAGTTTATACATTTGTAATCTTCAAATAATGCTTTCTTAATTAGAGCATATTTATTTTTTAATTTTGAAACAATCTCTTCTTTGTTTTGTTCTCAATTAGGATATGAACTATTTAGATCAAAAAAGTCTAAGAATAATTCAAGTGATTTGAATTGTTTTAAATCTTCATTCTTGATTTCGTTGTAATGTTCGACAACTAAATTGCTGATATTTCGATATAGTTCTGGGTATTCATTTCGATTGTCATCATCTGCATAATTTACTATTTTTGTTCAACTAGCAGTTTTGTTATATGCTTGTTTAATAGCGTCTAAATCTTGCTCATTGTATGCTTGCTCGATTTTTTTGTAATTAGTATCGATTTTACCAATAATGAACATATGATATCATCCTCTTTTTTCGAAATATTCAGAGTCTTCAGCACTTCTTCACATGTCAAAAATGTTTCAACTAGTAATTTGATACAGTTCTGAACTAATGTTACTAAATTTAATTACATAATCATCAGCAACCATTTTTACAATCGCATCTTTAACATCTTGATATTGAGTAGAAGTATTGTAAGAAGCTATTTTTTGTTTTACATCTTGAATATCTTGTTCGACATTAGCTAAGATTCCATGCAAGTCGCTAACATCATTATTTTGTTTGTATTTATTTCAAGTATCAGTTGTATCAACTAAGGCTTTTGTTACTTGTGCTAAAGCAAAAGTGTTAGCAAGTCCTGATTTAAGTGTTGGGTATTCTTGTTTGACTTGTTCCTTAGTTTTAGCTTCAATTTGGGCAATATTGTTAGTTAAATTCAAGTAGTGTGGATAAGCATATAAATAGGTATTTGCTAGAGCTCAAGTTTTAGCTTTTGAAACATCCAATTGTAAGTCTTCATTATCTTTTTCATCTAGAGCAGTTTGGTAATCTAAACCTAGTTGTTTTAAAGTCTGGCTGACAATATCTTTGTTACCGTTGTCATTAGCTTGGCTAAGAACTGTTTGGTCATGGTCTTGAATTTTGGCTTCTAAATCAGTCACGTAACCAGGTTTTGTGTCAGTGTATTTTGATAGAAAATCATTATTAATTTCAGTCTTTTTATCAAAGTATTTTTCTACTTCTTTAGCCAATCCCAATTTATTAGCAAGCGAAGTTGCTAATTGTTTCAACTGATTGAAACTCGAATTTTTGCTATCTATTACGCCTAAACTTGTTGCAAGAGTAGGTTGCAATATATTCTTAGCCAGTTCGCTGGTAGTTGAAGAGTCATTGTAAAAATCATTAGCCTCAGTGTATTTTTGGCGTGTCAATGAACGTTGTGTTTCAGTTTGAATAATACTTTGATAATCACTAAATGCATTAGCAAGCTTAGTTTCATCTTTATCTGTAACTTTGTTACCATTTAGCAACTCGTTAGCAATTTTTAGTGACTCAGTGATGTTATCATTAACTGCTGTAACAACTGATTTTTCTAGACTATTATCAGTCAGTGTTGGAAGTAAGTTTTGATTATTTTTAAACAAATTACTTAAATCAGAAACTGATTTAGCAACTTTAGTTTTGTTGAAAATTAAAACAAGTTTATCTTTTAAGTTGTCGAAGTTTAAATCGGGGTTTTGGTTTATTGTTTGATTAACATCATCAATTATATTTTTCAATGTCTCAAGTCGATCGTTTCCAATAGCTTGGCTGTTTTTTGCAATTCAATCTTGTGCTTCATTACTTTTATCTTGAAGTTGAGCTTTTGAAATTGAATTAACTGCTATTTTTAAAAAATTGTTAATGTTTATTTCAGTTTGATTTGCCTCATTATCCAAGATTTTTGATTGTAAAATCTTGTCTTCAATTTCTTGGATTTTAGTGTTGATTTCACTCACTAACTGTTGACGCACTTTAGCTTCTTCTAATTTGCTATTTAAAGTTTCTAAAGCTTGATTGTTTTGTGTTTGGAACTGACTCACTTCATCTTTTTTAGCATTTAAACGAATGTGATTAAAATAATTTTCTAGGGATGAAACTACATCTGACATTGCTTGTGAGTTTTTGTTATTTTCATCCAAAAGATTATCAATATTAGTTTGTGCTTGAGTTTTCTTATCAGTAATTTGAGTCTTGTATTCATCAGAAATGTTTGGATTTTGTTCTAACCAGGTATCAATTTCTGTCTTTTCTTTTTCAAATTCTTGATAACTTAGTACTTTGTTGCAAGCATTTTCTAAATTGGCAGCCGCATTGGCATAAGTTTTTAATTCTTGATCTTTTAAGTTACTATTTTCTTGTAATCTTTGAGTCAAGTAATTTTTAAGCTTTTCATTGGTTAAAGTAGTTAGTAATTGCGAAACAACATTATGTTGTTGCTCGTATCACTTGTGTGCCACATCAGTCAAATTGTTCATTCTTTGTTTGATAGAATTCATATTTTGAGTCAAATTTTGCACTCTTAGATCATATTGCTTGCTATCTTGGCTAATTAAATTATCATTATCTTTAATAGCTTTAGTTAGTTCCTGGATTAAGCTCTTTAACTCATCAGTTGACTCGTTTGGCATCGCACTAACAAGGAAGTTTTTTAGTTTTTCAGCTTGCAACAAGGTTTCATAATATTGATTCTTAGACTTAATTAGTCTTCTTTGATATCAATATTCTAGCTCACTTGAAATTTTAGTCAGTGAATATGAAGAATTCTGTAAATCAGTGTTACTTGAATCTTTTGTTTGAATATTGTTATCAATTAATTCTTTAGCTTTTGGTGCTAAATCGTTAGCACCTTCTTGTTGTGCTAAATACGCGTATATTTCATTCGCTTTTTTGCTTGCTAACTGATATTTATTATAGAAAAAGTCGTGCTCAACTTCGTCATTAGTTTTTTGTAATTTCTTAACTTCGTTTCAGCGACTTTCATTGTTAGTTAATTTAGGATAGATTTCATTATTTGCATTTATGGCATCTGTGATTTTATCTTTAAGATTTTCGTTCAAAACATTATTTGACTCGTCTAATTTAGTTTTTATGTCCAAAGCTCTATTTAGTTGTTCTTCATTTGCCTTATTAACTTGTAAGTATTCTTCTTTTCGTTTTTGAAGACTTGTTATTATTGCTGAAAGATTATCATTTTTTGCTTGAATGGTTTTATCATTGTCATCTGCTGCAAAAAAGTTGCTTGTTATTGTTTTTTGAATTGGATCATTTTGCAATTTCAAGTCTAAAACTAACTGACTAGCAGTTTTGAAAAGCGATTGGTTTTGTTCTTTTAAATTATTTGTTTGCGCTAATGAATAATCATCTTTTAATTGATTAAATTTTTGTTCCAATGATTGTGCATACTTCAAAATAGTGTCAATATCTTTATTTTTGTATGCTTTGTTAATAGAATCCAAATCATCGGCTATTTGCTTTTTAAGTTCTTGCCAACTTTGCGGTAGTTTATTACCAAAAACTTGCTCAATATACTCTTGAATAGTTTTTACTAAGCTGTCATTTTCGTTTTTGGCATCATTAAGTTTTGAAACATCGTCCAAAATTTTTCTTAATGCTTCAAATGCATCACTTAACGTCTTTTCTAAATATGCACTTTTTTCATCAACTGATTTTTGATCGTAACTTTTATATTGCTTAGAAACTTCTTCATAAACGTTGCGCAACACTTCGAATCCTGGTTGATCTTTGTTTTGTTCCAAAAACGAGTCAACTTTATTAAGAATTTGTTCTAGTTTTGTGTAAACTACTTTCACTCTTCTCTTAGTAGTGTTATAAATAAGGTATGCAATACTTATTGAAATTGCTATTAAACTTAAAGTGCTGACTGAAATCAGCATTTTGCTGCTTTTTCTCATTTTTTCTCCTTATACAATGCAAAAATGTAGCATTGTCATACATAAATTGTAATGCTTGTAAAAAAAGTGTTAATGTTTATTAACAATCTTGACACAAAAAACGCTAGCATTTAGTACTCAAATACTTACTTGTTTATTTATTAGTTATTTCGGTTGAATTAACTCTTTGTGCTATATAATTATTGTTATGAAAAATGAAAGTAATAAAGAAAAAAGTTTTCTAAAATACATTGTTATTGGTTCTATTTTATTAGTGGGTTCAATAATTTCTTTAATTGCAATGTTTGCACACTTAAGATAATCAATTCTTTAAGACATTCGCTAAGGCGAGTGTTTTTTTGTCTAAAAACCGCGAGTAATAAGCTCACGGTTTTTTATACTTGTGTTTAGTGTTTACTTGGATTTTAGTGTTGTGACAAATTCAGTCCTTCTAATGTTTTGGTTCAAGTATCGTTAACAATTTTTGCTTGTTCTTCTGTTATGTTGTTAAGTTGTGCAAAAACAGGCTCTAACTGAGATTTAAGTGTGTCTCAAATTCCAAGTGATTTGTATGCTGTTACAAGTTTGTCGAGTGTTACTCTTAATTTGTCTCTTTCAGGTGTAGTGGATTCTTTTTTGTTTCCACAAGAGATTACTGGTGCTGAAATAGCAATAACTGATGCTAAGACTAATCCCATCGCTAACAGAGTTTTTTTAACTTTTGTCATTTTTTCTCCTGATTTTAAATTTAAAAAACATGCAAATCCTCTTGTACTTACAAAATAAAGTAACAAGAGTAATCAAAGAAATATTAACTAAAATAAACTTCATGAAATCTGAATATAGGAAGTCTAAAAACCAACATTTATCTGATTATTTTTGAGGCATTTCCTGCTTTAAAAAGCTTCTAAATCATATATTAATTTAGAGTCATTTTTTGTTTGTTGGTGCTTTTTTCTTATTTTAAACCAATGGAATAGTATTTTACTACATTGTTAAAAAAGTGAAGTTTAAAAGAAAAGCACAATTTTTATGCCTTTTTAGGTTAATTTTTGTTGCTTTTGTGTCAGGACAAAGAAAAAGTGCCCGACAGGCACTTTAACTAGAAATTATTATTTGTTTCTTTTGTTTTTAGCTCTAACTAGTCCTAGTGAGTAAATTGCAGCTCCTAAAACGATGAATGGTAATGTTGCTAGAGTTCAGATCATGTATTTTCTATTTTTGATTGCTTTAGCTTTGTTTTTGCTTGCTTCATCATTGAATTTATCGAATGCTTCTGCTTTAGCTTTAACATCATCTAAAGTTGCATTTGTTTCTGAATCGGCTTTTACTAATTCTTGTGAATCGGCTAAGTTTTGTTTGTATTCAGCTAAACTCTTAGCAGATAAGTGTTTTAGGTTGTCTTTGTCGATTTGTTTATTAGCAATAGTGTCTTTTAATTTACTCATTGCTTGATTTAAATCAGTAGCTTCTTTATTTAAATCATCAAATGATTTTTCACCTTGGTAAGCTTCATTTATTAATGCAGCTTTTTGACCCTTATTTAGATGGTTGAAGCTTAGTTTAGCAAATTTATCTCCCACTGTTTGGCCACTTAGCGCTTTTAGAAGATTTTCTAAGGCAACTTTGATTTGTTCTGGAGTAGCACTTGAGTTTTTGTAAACGTCTAATGCTTCATTTAGTTTTGATTCTAAGAACTCTGAGCGATCTTCTAATTCCATTGCAATGTTAATTGTTTCAGTTAGAACATTTTTATTAACAGCGTCTTGTAATTGCGATTGTGCTTTTGTAATTTCAGCACTAGTTGCGTTAATATCATTCAATACTAAACGAGCTCTGTTAATAGCAGGAGTTAAGTCCATTGATTTTGATTGAATTTCATTTGCTGAAACTACTAGAGTTTTAAGTTCTTCTTTTTGTGAAGAAATCATTGTGACAACTTCATTTGCTAAATTGTATAGATCATCAGCACTCGGAGCATTTTCAACTTTTTGTCCACTTACTTGTCTCAATGCTTTATCTAGATTTGTGTTAACCTTAGTTTCTAGTTCTTTTGCTTTTGCATCAATAGCTTCATCAATGTAAGGTTTTACTGATTGCAATAATTCTACATTGGTCATGTATGCATTATTTTCAGCTTTTGTACTTAGTTTTGCTTCTAAATCTTGCAATTCTTGTACTGTTGCTGGCATTTGTGCATCTAGATTGTGTTCTGAGTCTGAAGCATGTTTGTATTGATCCAAAACATTGTTTACTTCGTTTAAAGCAGTTTGTAAATCGTTTGATTTTTTAGCAATTGTTTGTACTTGATCAACTGCTAGTTGTAGTAGAGCAGCTTGTGCTTGATTTTCAAGTGCGCTAGTTCACTTGCTTATTGTTTCATTTGTTAGTTCATCGCTAGAATTTAGAACTAATTTGTCTCCACTGATTGAATCGATACCTTTTGAAGCATTAAATACACTGTCAACACTTGGATTTGGAACAACAATGTTATTTTTGTAGTTGTTTCATTTGCTGATGTAGTCTAGCAAGTTAATTGCATTTTGCAATTGGTTATATGTTGTTTGATAGTCATCTGTGTAACCATTTGCATAAGCATTGAAGTCACTTTCTAGTTTAGGTAAAGCAGTAGGTAGATAGTCTTCATATCCTTGCAATTGTGTTAATAATTTTGCCATTCTTGCAATATTTGTTTGTCTTTGTAAATCATTTGCTTTAGCAACGATTTCACTAGTAATTTGATTGTTTGTGATTGCTTGTTGAATATCCTGGATTGCTTGTTGTTGTTCTTGAGTAGGGTTTTCAATGTATTTCTTAGCATTATCAACAATAGTTTGTAGTTCTGAAGCTAAATTGGTTTGTTCTTCTTTTCCATCTAGAAGATTATTTAGTTTTTGTGCTTCGTAGTTGTATCAAGCAGCACTTAGAGTTTGTTCGTTATTGTAGATCGCTTCAGCTAGAGTTAATTCTTTAGCAACACTGTCTTTCTTAGCTTGTTCTTCATCATTTTTAGCGTCTACTGATAGATATAGTTTTGCTTTATTAATAGCTTTTTGTAAGTCTTCAGCAAGCATTGCTTTATCTAAATTTTTTAATGCTTCGCTAACGTGTGTTGCTTTTGTTGGAACTTCATATAGATATAGAGTGGCTAAATCAATTTGAAGTTGTAATTTAGGAGTTGGGTTAGCGATTTCATTTGCTTTAGTTACTAAATTACGTAACAATTCTTTGTCAACAACTAAATTCAAGTTGTCAGCTGCTTTATTTCAATCATTAATTACTTGCGAGCTTTGCAATACATTTTGTGCTCTTTGAATATCTCTTGCTAAATCTTTAGTAATTTGTGATTGAGCATGCTGTGCTTTTTCGATTGCGGTTTTTAGTTTGTTTTGACGTAATTCTTGCACTAATGTTTTGTGTGCTTCTTGTAATGCTGTTGTGTTAGATTCAGCATTTTGTAATGCGTTTTGTGCTTCTGTAACAGCTTTTCTTAAGTTTGATGATTGTGCGCTTAATTGGTTTGCAACAGTAACATTGTTTGTCATTTTTGAACGTAGAATTGCTTTTTCAAGATCACTGATTTGAGTATTAACTTCTTCACTTGTTGCATCATTAGATAATTCTTTAGCACTTTGTAATTGTTTGCTTAGTTCATCAGTTTTGTTTGCTAATGGATCTGCTTCGCTGATTAAACTTTGAAGTTGTTCCATTGCCTCAGATTTTGCTTCTAGTTCTGCATTGTAAGCTGATAGTAATTCTTCAGAAGCAACTGTGTAATCATTTTGAGTAAGTGCTTTGTTTTCGTATGTTGTTTGTGCTTTTTTATTTTCAGCATCTAAAGCAGTAGCTAGTTTTGGTAAAGTAGCAACTTTTTGTAATACTAATGCCAATCTATTCGAAGCAATTGCATATTTTAATTCAGTTGTTTGGTTTTCAACTTTTGTATCGTTAGCAGCAAAATCTTGATTGTTTAGAATCGCTTCTTTTTGGCTGTTTACTAATTGTGTACTTGCATCAATTGCAGTTTGTAAAGCACCTGAGATTACTAAGATGTTGGCTTGTGAAACTGAGTTTGCTAATTCATTAACTAATAGAGCTGATTTGATTTGGTTTGCTAATGTTTGCACTTCCTCAACACTTGGTTGGTTTGGATTTGCAACATATTCATTAGCTTTGGTAACTAATGAGTTGAATAAATCAGTCAATGTTGAGTTAATTGCTTGAGATTTTAGTTCTTGGTTATAAGCATCAAGTTGAATTTGTAAATCGTTTAATTTTAGGCTTGGTGCTGCATCATTAATCGCCTCATATAAAGCACGAGTAATTAATAAATCAGAACTTGAGTTTAGGCTTTTTGCCATTGCATAGTAAGGAATTGAGTATAGTAATTCACTTGCTTTTGTTTGTCAAGTTTTTAGTTCTGAAGAAGCAGGACTAATTTTTTCAACTTGGTCTAAACTTTTGTCTAAAACATTAACTTTATTATCTTCTAGGTAGTATTTTGTATATGCAAGAGCTTTAGTTAAATCAGAAACTGAAGCGTTTTTGTCATTAACAATTGCTTGTGCACGGTCTTTTAATGAAGTAGGTGTTTTGTGAATTCAAGCATTGTGTTCTTGTCCGTCTTTGATTATGTTGTTTACTTCATTTCTTAGTAGTGCTTTTTGTAAATTATTATATTGAGTTGCGATTTCTTCAATTGTAGCATCTTGTTTTGTTAATAATTGTTGAGCATTTTGTAGTTCGGTATTTAATTTATCACTCTTAGCATCCTGGCTAGCATTAATTTCATTTACTAATTTGGTTAAATCACTTGCTGAATGTTTGTAAATTAAAGTGTTGAAGTAGTTGATTGTAACAGCCTTTTTGTCTTTTAATAAATTATTTTCTTTTAAGAAGTTTGTGTAGGCTGTTAGCAATTCTTTTGCTTTTGACAAGAAATCTTGTGTTTTGGTTGAGTCTTCTAAAACATTATTTAGGAGTTGTTTTGCTTCATTATTTAAGCTTGTTACGTTTTCAGGAAGACTATTTTCTTCTTTATCAATTGTATCTGAAAGTTGTTGTAGTTCTTGAGTAGCTAAAACTTTGAAAATGTCGTCAGTAGCTTTTTGAATTTGAGCTGCTTTTTGACTATCTTCTAACATTTCTGAATTGAATGTTGTTAGTAAGTTTTTAGCATTTTGTTTAACTTCGTCTAAGTGGTTTAGTCCGTAAGCAGTTGAAGCTGCTTTTAAAGCAGTTTGTAATTTAGCTTTGAGTACAGCTAATTTTACATTAGTTGTTAATTGATCATAATATTGAATTGCTTCACGCGAAGGAGCAGTGTATCTTTTTACATTTTCTAAGAATAGTTCGTATTGTTCATTGTATGCAAAGTCAATAACTGATTTTAGATCTGAATTAGCATAGTAATTTTGGTCGTTATTTTCAATTACTCAGATACTTGCTAGATTAATAGCGTTTACTAAGTTAGTTCTGCTTATTTGCAATTCAAGTGCTAGCGCTTGTTGGCTGTAGTTTTGTCCATCTTTTGCTAAAAGTGCTTGTGAAGTAGCAATTTCTTGTACTAGTAGTGGGTTTTTATTTTCTATTGCTAGTGCTTTATCTAAAGCTAGATTTAAACTGTTTTTAGCAGTTGCTGTTTGGATTTGGCTAATGATGTTGTTTAGATTTTCAACACTTTCATCAGTACTATTAGCAGCTGAAGCCATAACTTGTGAAAGTTGTGAGCTTAGTCCTTTATCTAAAGTGGCTTGATTGTTAGCATTAGTAATTGCTTGTTGTAATTTAATTTTGATTACTACTTGTTCAATTGCTTGAGTTGCTTTTTCAAAGTCACTTGCTTCATAACTATTGCTGTCGTCTAACATTTTCTTAGCTTCATCTAAAACTAATTTAGCAGCTGAATTTCATTGATATTGAACATTTGCTAAGTAAGTATCTTGTAGTTGTTTATAAGCTGAAGATCTTGATAGTGCATAGTTAGTTAAGGCATTTTGTAACATTGAAGCAATTTCAGTTGCTTTCTGATTGTCAAGGTTTGTATCTTCTAAAGCTTTGTTTGCTTGTTGTAATTCATTTTGCAATGCTTTAGCTGCCAATTGATCCTGGTTAACTCTATCAATTTCATTGCTAATAATGTCTTGGTTTTCAGCTAAAACTAAGCTTGCAATAACATCGTTTGCTAAGTTTTCATCAGTGTTAGTTAGATCAGCAAGTTTGTTTTGAGCTTCTGTTACTGCTTTGTATAGATGTAGACCAAAGTGTTCTGAGTTTTGTTTGTTTGCTAATTCTAAGTATGCTTCGTTTAGTTTAATTGCTCTTTGTAAACTTTTAGCAGCATTTTGATAATCTTCGGCTGAACGGGTTGCTCTTTGTGGATTTGCTAAGTAATCAGTAGCTTTTGTGATGTTTTGTTTTAAATTGTTTGACTTGTTAACTACATCATAAGCATCTTCTAAAACATCATATAGTGGTTGTTTTGCTTCGACATCTGTAATTCTTGCTGTAATTACAAGAATTTCTGCTTCTGTAACAGCATCTTTTTTAGCCAATTCTCTTGCAAAGTACAATTCTCTTTCTAGATATGGGTTTGTTTTGTCATGACTTGCATGGATTAGAACATATAAAGCATTTTTAACTAGTGCACTGTCAATTTTAGCAATAGCATCTGAAACCATTTTTGGACTGATTTCACTATCATCAACTTCGATAACTTGGCTTGCTTCATTAATAGCTTCTTTAGTTTCTGCTTGTAAATCAGCAACTTGATTTGCCTCGTAAACTTTTTGTACTAAAGCATCTTTAGCAATAGCAACAAATAGACTGAAGTAAGCATTTTGATAGTCTTCAGGACTTTGATTTTCTTTGTTAGCAACTTCATTTGCTTCAGTGATTTTAGCAGTTAAAAATTCTTTAGACTTGTCACTATTAACAGTATCTTGAGCAACTGAAATTAAGTTTAATAGTCTTTGTTTTGATTTATCGACTTGTGAGTTGTATGTATTTAATGTGTTTAATGCTTCTTGACCTCAAGCTCTTCATTGACTTAGAACTCTTGTTTGCTCGTTTAGTCTTTGTTTTGCAAAACCTAATGCTTCTTCAAGAGTAGTGTTTCTAGTTTGAACTTTTTCAATTGATTCTACAACGTATAGTAATAGGTTCTTTTCACTTAAAAGTACTAAATCCTGGTCTGCTTTTTCGATTTCTTGAACTGAATTTGAAGATGAAAGTAGTTGTTCTAGATTTGCTAATCCTTGACTTACTTGGTTTGAAACTGGATCTTGAGATAGATTAGTTTGTTTAACTACTAATTCAATATCTTGTTTTGCTCCATAAACAGCATTTGCTAGATTTAGTTGGTCAGCTTTTTGGTTAAGTTGTTCTTCAGTAGCTCCTTCTTGGCTTAATGCTTCTTTTGCTTCAGTAATATTTTGTTTAAATGTTTCTAAAGCGGTAGAAAGTTTTGCTTTAACGTCACTATTTTCTTCTAAAGCATCAACTTTTTGATCTGCTAATTTTGCACTTGCTTCTGCTTTTTCAACTGCTAATTCTAAGTTGTTTTTGTTGTATGCCTGTTCGAAATTAGTTAAAACTTGGTCAACTGCACCTTCAGTTTTGTAAACATCATTTAAATTTTGAAGAGTTGCTTGAACGCTAGCTACTGCTTGTGAAAGTGAAGCACTTTGATTTTCTACTTTGCTTGCTTTATCTAATGCTTGTTGTAGTTTTGTTTCATAGAATACTTTTGTTAATTCGTCAACTGCAACTTTTAAATCGTTACCACTTATTGTTTGGCTTGCTACTTTTTCAACATAAGGTTTTAAGAATTCTTCTTTTTCGCTTGTTAGTGATCTAATATTGTCAATTTGTTTTTGTAATTCTTGTTTTAGTGAATTTAAATATGACTGTGAAAATTCAGTTGCTTCTTTAACAATTGAATTTAATGTTTCTTGATTTGCATCATATGTTAAAAGAGTGTTGGTAGCAACTTGTTGAACTTTTTGTAAGTATTCATCTTTTTTACTTTGTTCTAGATCTAAAGCATTAATATCATTTTTGGCTTTTTGTTTATCTCCATCTAAAGTAGCAAATGCTTTCACAACAGCGCTAGTTTTAGCTGATAATTTGTCAACTTCAGAATTTACTTGTTCGATTGATTGACTTGGATAACTACGTGCATTGAAAGTTTGATCTGCAGTTGCTAAAGAACCTAATTGACTCAATAAACCATTGAATGCTGAGTACTTATCTTGAGTTGAAGAGTCACGTAATGTTTTGTATTTATCTTCACTACGAGCTTTTGCATAGTCTTGATATGCTTGATTAGCATTGTCTAAAGCAGTAATGTAAAGTTTTGCAGTTTCTAGACTTGAATTTAAAGTTTCTAAGTTTTGAGCATTTGCTAAAACTAAGTTTAAAAATCCTTTAATATCATCTGACAAGTCTGAGTTTTTAACAACTTCAAGAGCTGATTTTAAAGTGCTTAGACCATCTAAGGCTAATGATGCTGATTGATAATTGTTTTGAGCTTTTGATACAAGTTGTTGGTTTGCATCATTGTTAGAATATGAAACATTCCCTTGATCGTCAGTATTAAATTCTGGTGCTAAAGTTTGTAATGATTGCTTGATTTCACTTGTTTTTGCACTGAATGATGTTTTAGCATTTTCACTAGCAAATTTTTTGTTTAATGCTTCTAATAATTTAACATCTGCACTACCATCAAAAATTGCACTAACTTCTGAATTGCTTTTAATGTTTGTTTGTGTAGTTGTAGCATCATCAATTTTGTTAATTAATTGTTGTGCTTCGTTTGCTAGTGAAGCATAAGCGTTAACGGCGTCAAATCATTTTTTTCCACCGTTTGTGAAATTTTCAACTTTGTCTTCACGAATTTTAGCTGCAAATGTCTCTTCTTTATCTCCTAATCCTGCATTAGGTAAATAATCAAGAACACGTTGTCTTGCCGCTTCTAAAGTTGCATTGTCTTCTGAAGTTGTTGCAGACAACATTGCTCCTGATAGGGCAATTGTTGAAACAACAGCAGAGCTACTCAATAAAACTTTTTTGCTTTTACTCATTGTTTTACTCCTAAATAAATTAATGTTTTGTAAACATAAATAAAAATGTAATTTTTAATATCTTTAATTATACATTACTTACAGCCTTTAAATGCTTCGAAATTTGACTATTTAGCCACTAAAAACAAAACAATTACAATTTTGAAAACAATTCATTTTTTTTCAGTCTTTTTAATTTTTTGTTGCACTATCAAACAGCTTTAATATTTTTAAAAAAGTGGTTTTTTGCGTAAAAAAACACTGAAAAAACTACTTTTTGTTTTTTTATCAATATTAAGCAGGACAAAGACTGCTAAAACGATGCATTAGTTGAGTCTTTTACGTACGAAAAATTGATAATATCAATTTACATTTGTAATAAAATTAGGTTACAAATATGTATAAATAATTTTTAAAAAGAAAGGAAACTAACTATGAAAATTTTAGTAGTTGGAGCAAACCACGCTGGAACATCATTTTTAAGAACTTTAAAAACTGTTAATCCTGATGCTCATGTAGTTGCTTATGACCGTAACAATAACACATCATTTTTAGGATGTGGAATCGCAATCTGAGTTGGGGGAGAATTTACTGATCCTGCTGGATTATTCTACTCATCACCAGATATTCTAAGAAATGAGTACGGAGTTGATCTAAAAATCAACCATGAAGTAATTAAAATTGATCGTGCAAATAAAAAAGTAGTTGTTAAAAATGTTTTAACTGGTGAAGAATTCGAAGATAGTTATGACAAACTAGTTTTTGCTGGAGGAACATGACCAATCGAACCTCCATTCCCAGGACGTCAATACAAAAACATTTTACTTTCAAAACTATTCCAACACGCTGAAGAAATCGTTGAAAAAGCTAACGATGAAAAAATTAAAGATGTTGTTGTTGTAGGAGCAGGATACATTGGAGTTGAATTAGTAGAAGCATTCCACCAAAAAGGTAAAAATGTAACTCTAATTGACCTACAAGACAGAGTAACACCTAACTACTTTGATAAAGAATTTACAGATGTAATGGAAAACAACATGAAAGCTTCTGGAGTTAAATTACATCTTGGTGAATCAGTTAAAGAATTCAAATCAAAAGATGGAGAACACGTTTCAAGTGTTGTTACTGACAAAGGTGAATACAAAGCTGATTTAGTAATTCTATGTATCGGATTTAAACCACGTACAGATGCTATTGACGGAGTTGAAAAATTACCAAACGGAGCAATCAAAGTTGATGAATTCCAAAGATCAATTTCAGATCAAGATATTTATGCAATCGGAGATTCAGCTGCAATGCAAAACGTTGTTCTACACAACTACGCACACACAGCACTTGCAACAAACGCAGTTAAATCAGGACTAGTTGCTGCTTTACACCTAGCAGGACTAAACGTTCCATTCCCAGGAGTTGCAGGAACAAATGCTATTAACGTATTTGATTGTCACTATGCATCAACTGGACTGACAAAACAAATGGCTCTGAAACTAGGATTTAAAGAAGACGAAGTTGCTGAATCATCATGAACAGACAACGACAGACCAGAATTTATGTCAAACTATGAAAAAGTTTCATGTAAAATCGTTTACAACCCTAAAAACTTTAAACTTTTAGGAGTTCAAATTGGTTCTTGAGGTAAAGCAATCCACACTGAAGTAATTTACATGTTTGCTTTAGCACTACAAAAAGGATTAACACTTCCAGAAATCGCTCTAACAGACGTTTACTTCTTACCACACTTCAACAAACCATTCAACTTCTTCTTAGTTCCAATGCTACACGCTTTAGGTCTAAAATACAAAAAATAGTTAACATGGCTTAAAGATAGAAAAAGTCCCACCGTTTCTCCGGTTGGGACTTATTTTTTTACTATCATTTTTTTGAGATTATTGACTTCCTGATCAGTTAGAAATCTTCATTTTCCAACTCTCAAACCTTTATCGGTTAAAGTAGCAAATTTTTGACGATGTAGTGAAGTAACTTTATTATTAACTTCTAAAAACAAGTTTTTAACGTGATGGTAACGTCCTTCTTTTAAAACTACTGAATAATCATTGTTTTGAATATGAGTTACATTTTGAAGTGAACGTTTTCCTTCAATGAAAACATCTTTTGAATTAAGAAAATTAAGTTCTGAATCAGATAAAGGTTTTTGTAAGGTAGCAATATATTCACGCTCAACTTCATTGCTCGGATGCAATAAATTATTAGTTAACTCACCATCATTAGTTAACAAAATGATTCCGGACGTATCAAAATCCAGTCTTCCTACTGGGTAAATATATTCTTTAAGATTGACAATGTCTTTAACTGTTTTTCGGTTTTGCGGATCGCTAACGGAAGTAATAACGTATTTAGGTTTATTCAGTAAAACATAAACTCTTTTTTTATCAATTACTAGCTTTTTATTTTTGTAGAAAACTGCATCATATTTTGTTACTCTGTCACCTAATTTTGCCACATTGCCATTGATTTTAAACATTCCTCTTTGAATTTCTTCTTCGGCTTTTCTTCTTGACATCAACCCTGATGCTGAAATAAATTTCTGTAACTTTTCACTTTGATTATTTTGCATAGCTCCTCTTTAGATAATAATTATAGTTAAAAACTAATTTTTTTAGACTTTTCAAGTATAATTAATTTATTAATTAGTTGCCGTCATAGCTCAGGGGCAGAGCACTTCCATGGTAAGGAAGGGGTCGCTGGTTCAAATCCAGTTGACGGCACCATTTCAAGAAATTGTCCGAGGTAGCCAGAGCTACTTTTTTTGTGCTTTTTTGGCTAAAAAACAAACAAAAAACCGGCTTTTAGCCGATTCTAAATCTATCAATAATGGCAGGGGTAGCAAGACTCGAACTCACAACACACAGGGTTGAAGCCTGTTGTTCTACCATTGAACTATACCCCTAAATAAGCATGCTAAGATATTATACATTATTTAGCCTGCTTTTTATTAATTAAATCAATGATGTCCGATACTTTTTTGATTGATAAAAGCTCTTCATCACTTATAGAAATGTTTAATTTTTCTTCCAATTCAGTGACCGCTTGCACTAAATCTAGTGAATCTATACCTAAACTTTTAATTTCAGAATCACGTGAAATAGGTTTGCGGGTCATGGTTTTTAGTTCTTCAATAACAGTGTTTTCAATGTTTTTCATGTCTTTAATTATACTTCATATCCGACTGTAAATAAATACTTTCTGTTGACCTCTTGATTTTTATATTTCCATACAAAATCAAGGTGGAGTTGTTGCCTAGTAGGTTGGAAATATCCGGCTTCAACATCACCATAATTGACTGATAATTTTTTAATCACATCTTGAATAATATAAGCAATCATGTCATCAGTAATAACTGGCATACCTTTTTCAATGCGAATTAAATCATAATAATCAGAAATGGAAATATCGGGAAAAATATTTTCAGCTTGCAAGGCATTTTTGTCAATTGTTTCTTTTTTAATAACCTTAGGCTTGTTATCGGTTTCAGGACTCTTATTATCCTTAGATTCTATTTTAGGTTCATCATTATTCACTTTATCGTCAATCGGTTTTTTAGGTTTATCTTGAGTAGTTTTGAGACTAAAAGGTCAAAAATAATATAACAATGTTGCTCCAGCAGAGGCTAAAAGTAAGGAAATAAAGATAAAGATGTATTTTTTCTTAATTGAGAGCTTTCGCATTGGCATTATTTCTACTTATGTCTATTAAATTGTCTAAAGTTAGTTCATTTTGATAGATTTGGTAAAAATCAGCATTCTTTATTTTTAGCCAGTACATGTGGTTAGCAGTTGCAACATCTTTTTCAATCTTTAATTTCACCAATCCAGAACGGATATTGAGTAAAGGACGTTTGATTTCTTGTTGGTAGCCGACAACGAAAATTAACTTTTCGTCGAAAATAGAAAATGCCATCGTGTGTGACAAAATACCACTGAAATCTAAAGGTATCATATAACCAAAATCACTATTTAGATTGAATCCTGACACTGTTTTGCGTTTCTGGTAATCATAGTAAAATGGACTCAAGATTTCAATTTGACCAATCACAAATTCACCAGTTGGCAGTTGTTGTGAATTTTGAATATTTAGGCTAATATTAACGTCTTTAAAAACCTCTCCATTAACTATGAATTGTTTTACTTTGAAGTTTTTTAGTTCACCAAAATAAACTGGTCGAATTATTCTGTTACCATTCTTTATTGCTCCACTGATGTCATAAATATCTTTGTTATTAATGTTTTGAAGTAATTTTTTGGCCTTAAAATACAAATCAACATATTCAAAATCAATCATACGGCTATCATTTTCTTCTTGATAAGAACCGGGATTGATATCAAAATCTAGCATCTTTGGAAAACTAACATTATATTTTCCTGTTGTATCAGGAGCACTATTTGCTTGACTAAGATGATTGATTTCAATGTGATTTGCCCACATTAGCTTACGTTGTGAACCATTTTGTTGATAAATATCAACGTTTATATGCCTTATGTCTTGGAATTTGTAGTTTTTAATCTTGGTTTTTTTATCTAATTCTTTGCCTGAATAGAAGCTAAATTTGTTTTCGACACTTCATGAATCAAAAACTGGAAGAATATCGTTGTTAATTTGAACAACTATAAAAATTTGCCTACCGCTTGTGTTTTGGTACTCAAAATCAAAGTGTAATATATCGCTTGGTAATTCACGGTTAAGACGAATTTTTAGTTTGTTATGATCAGATAAATCTTGGCTCAATTTTTCGCTTTTAATCTTAATTAAAAAATGTTTGGCAATCAAACTATCTAAAAATTCGCGTTGCTGATAATTTTGATTATAGGTTACTGTGTCCAAAATACCTTCAAGATGAATTTATAACCGATTTGATACGACGATAATATGTACTCTTTGAAAAATAGTCAAGGAATCAAAATTGATCTTCATTCACTTCTCAGAACTCATTGAAAAATATTAGCCTATCAATTTCAGATAGTGTTTGGCTGAAATAATCTATTATGGCTACATACGTTTTATATCTCGTTTTCAAACTAGCTTTGTTTTTTGCACTTTCTATAAAATTACGACGATTTTTTACTATTTCATCATGGTACTTAAGTTTCAGAAAGGCACAATATTCACGAATTTGTTTGCGATGTTCTGATAGTGATAATTCACTTGAGTGTGAATTTGATTCTATTCCCCTTTTCAAATTTAATTTTAATGACTGAGTCTTTTACAACGAATATCAACTCTATTTTTATTTTATTTCACTTATTACCTTCAAATTATTAATATTTTGCGTTTTGGGAAAAAATGAGCAAAAAAGTAAGAAAAAAACACCTTGCGGTGTTAATATTTTTGATCAGCTTGATATGGTGGCTCCGGCAGGAATCGAACCAGCGACACACGGAGCTTCAGTCCGTTGCTCTACCAACTGAGCTACAGAGCCATAATGGCGGTCCAGACGGGAATCGAACCCGCGATCTTCTCCGTGACAGGGAGACGTATTAACCACTTTACCACTGGACCGTATTTGGTTGCGGAGGCAGGACTTGAACCTGCGACCTTTGGGTTATGAGCCCAACGAGCTGCCGACTGCTCCACTCCGCTATATGAGGAATTTACATTGGGCTTTGGCCTTCTGTAAATATATGGCGGGCAATGAGGGATTTGAACCCCCGCGGGCCGTGAAGCCCCTGGCAGTTTTCAAGACTGCTCCCTTCAGCCTCTTGGGTAATTGCCCATTGGTGGACCCAGCAGGACTCGAACCTGCGACCGACCGGTTATGAGCCGGTTGCTCTAACCAATTGAGCTATGGGTCCAAATCCTATTGAGTATATCCGTTTGGTGGCTCCGAAGAGAGTCGAACTCTTGACCTTCCGGGTATGAACCGGACGCTCTAACCAACTGAGCTACAGAGCCATAATGGTGGAGAGGAAGGGAGTCGAACCCTCTACCTCCTGCGTGCAAGGCAGGCGCTCTAGCCAGGTGAGCTACCCCCCCATAACAAATGGTGAAGAAGACAGGATTCGAACCTGCGACCGCTTGAGCCCAAGTCAAGTGCTCTACCAAGCTGAGCTACTTCTCCACAACATTGCTAATTACTTCATTTAATAATTGCTATATTATTATACACAATTTTAAATTTTTTGTAATTTATTTTTATGAATTTTTTGACCTAATCTTCATTATTTCAGGTAAATTCATAACCTTCAATCCGAACAGTATCACCTTCATTGATACCCATTCGCATTAATTCTTCTCAAACCCCTAAATTTTTAAGTTTGCTATTAAATCTTAACAAATTATCGTGTGAATTTAACGGAATTCTTTGATAAATTTCAACAACCTTGTCACCTGTTACTTCAAAGTGGTCAATGTTAATTCTTCTTACTTTGAAATTATCTTCCGGTAATGTTATTGTGACTTCTTTTTGTTTAGTTTCTGCAAAAATTAGATCTTCTGCTTCTTTAATTGCATTTCATAGACTGTTTTTTATCTCATCCAATGATTTTTTCTCATCTAAAAAGGTATGTTTGATAATCTTTAAATCTGGATATTTTTGTTTAAATTGTTGATATTTAGCATCAAAATCTTCTAAGTCACTTTTGTTTGCAATCACTATTTGAGTTCTTTTTTCAAGTTGAAGGTTGTACTTGCTTAACTCATTATTAATTTCTTCATAGTCCTTGATTGGATCTTTAGTAGCACTACCAAAATCAATAACATGGCAAAGTACTCGGCATCTTTCAATGTGTTTTAAAAACTGATGTCCCAATCCTTTTCCTTCACTTGCACCTTTAATTAGTCCAGGTAAATCGGTGATTACAAAGCTATTTTCATGATATTTAACTAATCCCAATTGCGGCACTAAGGTAGTAAAATCGTAGTCGGCAATTTTTGGACGAGCATTAGAAAGGGAAGAAAGTAATGTACTTTTCCCTGCACTAGGTTTTCCAATTAATCCGACATCAGCTAAAACTTTAAGACTTAAATATAATTCAATGTTTTTAGTTTCTTCACCGTTTTCCGATAGCCGTGGAGCAGTGTTAGAAGAAGTTTTGAACTTAACATTCCCTCTTCCACCTCTTCCACCTTTAGCAATTAAATAAGGTTTTTGTTCAACAATATCAGCAATTAATTCTTTTTTGTGAAAAACTAATGTTCCTAATGGTACTTTTACATAAGTATCTTTTCCATTTCGTCCGTAAGCGTTTTTGCGTTTACCATTTTCACCATCTTCAGCAGTGATTTTGTTTTGGTAGTGAAAATTTAGAAGAGTATTAACTCCGGCATCACCAATAAAATAAATGTCTCCACCCTTACCGCCATCACCACCATCAGGACCTCCACGATCAACATGGGCTTCACGACGAAAGCTGATTAGTCCATTTCCACCTTTTCCGGCTTTTACAATAATTTTTGCATCATCTATAAATTTCATAATAAAAATAATACCATAAATTCGATTTTAACCCTTTAAGGCAAAAGAAAAAATCACCGAAGTGATTTCTCTTACTTGTAATCTTCTGGACGGCTTAAAACTTTGTGTGAATCTGCAGTTACTAAAATTGTATCTTCAATTCTAGCCCCACCTAAACCTTCAATGTAAATTCCTGGTTCAACAGTGATGATCATTCCTTCTTCAAGAACAAAATCACTCAAAGCACTTACATTTGGTAATTCGTGCACATTAATTCCAACTCCGTGTCCTGTTGAGTGAGTGAAATATTCACCATATCCTTTTTGTTCAATGTAGTCACGGCAAATTTTGTCAATATCTTTGGTTTTCATTCCTGGTTTAACGGCTTCACGACCCAGTCTTTGTGCTTCAACAACAACATCTAAAACTTCTTTTAATTTTTCATCGCTAGCATTTCCAAAGAAGAATGTTCTTGTAATATCGCTTGCATAACCTGCATATTGAGCTCCAAAGTCGATTTTAACAATGTCACCACTTTTTAGAGTAGCTTCAGTTGGGTGATGGTGTGGTTCAGCTGCATTTTTACCAAAAGCAACGATTGATTCAAAGCTTTCTTTTTCAGCTCCAAATAAACGCATTAAGTAGTCTAATTTGTTAGCGATTTCTCTTTCAGAAACTCCAACTTTTAGGTATTTTTTAACTTCGTATAAAGCTTCTAAAGAAATTCTACATGCTTCTTCAATGATTGAAACTTCACGACTATCTTTTTTAATCCGGTATTGTTGTCCAACAACTTCATGGAAATTAGCTGTTGGCATCATTGCTTTAAAACGATTGAACATATCTAATTTTAGATAGTCTTTTTCAACTCCAACGTTTTGGTAATTTTTTTGGCTTAAAAATTCTTTTAATGAATTTGCTTGTAATAATCTAACTTCGACATTACGAGCTTTTGATTGACAATATTCAATGTAACGTCCATCAACAAATAGGTAAGCATTATTTCTTTCAATAACTAAAACACCATCTGTTGTTTGTACTTCTGCCATTCATAGTCTTGTTTCAGGCGCTTCTGAAATAATGGCATCTAATTTTAGGTTATCAAAGGTTTTTAATAATTCGTTTTTTAGCATTTTGCGTCCTTTTTTTTACTTACTAATTATTTTTTTTCTTTGTGAGTTGTGTGTGAGTTACATTTGTGGCAGTGTTTTTTAACTTCCATTTTTTCTGGATGTAACTTTTTGTTCTTTTTGGTAATGTAATTTTCCATTTTACATTCTTCACATCTTAAAGTGATTCCATCTCTTGGCATTTTTACTCCTTTACTAAAATATCGATATTTGGTAATTGAAATATTTAATATTATAACCTAATAAGGTATTTTGATAGTGCTATTTTTTATTTAGAAGCATACTAATTTCTTCATCATAAATTGGTTTATTGTCAACTCACGGTGTTTCAAGAATAATTGGAATGTTGTCAAAATCTGGGTCAAAAACAAATTTTTGCAGTGTTTGTAGTCCAATGTATCCTTTGTCGATGTTAGCATGGCGATCTTTGTGGGAATTCAAATCATTTAGACTGTCATTTAGATGGATTACTTTGATATGTTGTAACAAATCTCAGTCTTTTAATTGTTTTTTGAAATCATCATAATTTTTAATATCATAACCAGCATCTCAAATGTGGCAAGTATCTAAACACATTTGGATCCTTGACTCATTCAATGTTTTGATAACATATTTCATTTCTTCAAAATTAATAAAGACTTCAGTTCCTTTACCTGACATTGTTTCTAAACATATAACAACATCTTTAGTTAGTGACAAGATTTTCTTTAATGACTCAATTAAGCATTCCAAAGATTCTTGACGAGTAAATGTTGTTGACGCTCCTGGGTGTAAAACTAAGTATTTAGCACCAATATAATTCATCCGATTAATCTCTTGAACTAGAAAATTAATTCCAAATAAAGCTTTTTCGGGATTTGAAATATTGACAATGTAAGGCGCGTGAACTACGATGTCTTCAGCTTTAATTTGTGATGAATATTTTTCTTGGTATTTTTTTAGATTGTATAGCTGTACATCGACTCTTTTTGTAGTTTGTGGTGCACCTAAATAAATCATCATGGTGTTTGCTTTATTAGCAATTGATTCTTCACAAGCAGAAACTAAATAATCTGGCGATTTAAAGGAAATATGGCTACCTAATTTAATCATTGCTTGTCTCCTTTTGTGTGTTGGATTCAGTGTTATGTGAGTCTTTTTCAGTGTTATTTGATTCTTTTGTGTAATATTGTTGCATATTTGACAAGAATGCTCCTGCTACAATTCCAGAAGGAATAGCAATGATTGCAACTCCTAGTAAAGCAACAACAATCACTATTGCTCGAGACTCAAAAGCGTGAGGCGCAAAATCTCCGTACCCAATTGTTGTTAAAGTGATAGTCATAAAATAGAATGCATCATAAAATGTTTGAATTACTCCATTTCCTAAGGCTTGGAAATCATCATTTTGACTAATTTTTTCATACCAAAGTGACATATAGGTCAAGATATCATTTTTAGTTTTTAAGCTGTTTATGAATGTGTCAATGTTACTGTTGAATCAAGTGGAAACAATTGATTGCAACGTTTCTGGACTGGAGTTATTTCTTACTACTGTTAAAGGTGCTTCAGTATATAGTTTACGAATTTCAGGAAGCAAGAATTCGTATTGCTTTTGACTCAAATAAGCAGATTCATTATTTCAGACAACTAGTGAAAATATCAAAATTAAAATGATTATCATCACAAAAGCAACAATCAAAATTCTCTTTTGTTTTTGAAAAACATTCAAAATAATTCCAAAGGGTGAAAATAAAGAAAGAATAAAAAACAATCTCACAAATCTTGCGACATTCAGTGAACGGAAGAAATTAAAACCTTTTATTGATTCAGTATCGGCTCCAAAATATTGCACAACGTGTACTGAACCTAGAATGCAAATCAATAAAATTATTCCTAAAAATGTTATAGCAAAACCATATTTAGCTTTTCATAAATTAGCACCTATCATCGACTTGCGGTAACGATAAGTGATAAAGTGTAAAACAAAGTCAATAATAAAAACAAAAAAAGTAAATATTTGCGAAAACTTGACAATTTCTAAATATGTATTGCGAAAACTTGGTGACGGATTAATCAATGATAAGGCCGATACCAAACAAGAAAAGCTAATTAAAAGTGCGTAAATGAAGCGTAATATCCTAATTCTCGTCTTGTACTCACTCAAGTGAGTAGCGATTTTAGCTTCACTTCACACAATAATTCTTAAACATTCAGTCAAAAATGTGATTCTAGGCTGATTAGTTTTGTGCATTTTAGTGTTAATATTGGTTGCTAAATTCATACAAAAATAATACTACAAATGAATGCTTTTTTGTTCTTAAAGAAAAAACTTGCTAAATGTTTTTTAGCAAGTCTTGCGGTCAAGAAACTAACACTTGACCTTCATTATTTATAACTTTTTGCACAAATGGTAACATTGAATTAATAAATTGTGCTTCGAGACTATGACTAACATTAATTAGTCTTACACCTTCATTCTTGTAAGTTACTAAATCGCTTCATTTAGCATCTGAAGAAACAATAACTTGAGCTTTCTTGGCTGCTTTAATTAGTTCAAAATAAGGACCAGAACCCGGGAAGATTGCGAGTGTTTTGATTTGTTGATTTTCAGTGTCAAAATTGGCTTGAATATGTGTTATTTTCAGTCTTTTTATTTTCTGAATCAATTCTTTTGTGTCAATATTTGCTTTAACAAACAACACAAATTCACCGAATTCTTCTTGTGTTTTTTTGATAAATTGTTTTTCTTCAAAACCAAGTCCTAAAGCTATTGATTTAGCAGTCAATTGTCTTGTTTTATCAAAAGCCGTATGAAATGAATAAGTGCAAATTTTGTGCTGTTTTAGTAATTCATACTGTTTTTGTTTTGCTTGAGAAAAAGCAAATTCTTTTTCTTTTGTATAAAAAATGAATGGGTGATGACTAATAATTAAATTAACGTTATTTTTGATTGCTATATCGATGGCATTTTGGTCAATGTCTAAAGTGATTAAAACATTAGTTAATTTCTTTCTTCCTCGTGGTGAGATTGAAAAACCAACAGGATCTCAAGGTTCTGCTTCAGCAATTTTCAATTCTTTAGCTAGATTTAAAACAAAATCTTTAACTAACATCTTATTCGCTTTCAGATTGGTAAAACTCTTTTAATTTTTTACGTTTTTGTGGGTGTTTTAGTTTACGAAGAATTTTAGTTTCAAGCTGGCGAACTCTTTCTTTTGAAATATTTTTCTCACGTGCTAACTCTTCAAGTGTATGAACGTGATATGGGATACCATTTTCGTCTGTTCCCACACCATAACGTTTTTGAATTAAGACTCTTTCATCATCATCTAAATGCTTTCTTAACATGTCATCAATGATTCCTGAAAGTTCTTCTTTTGCTGAAAAATCAACTGGATTAATAACATTTTCATCTTTAACAAAGTCACTAAAATTTGAGTTTTCTTCTTTACCAATTGATTTATCTAATGAAATTGGATCGATATTGATTTTACGAATGTAACGAACTTTGTCAGCATCCATATCGCCACCATAACGACGAGCAATTTCATCATCTGTTGGCGCATTTCCGGTTTCTTGTTGCAATTCTCTTTCAATTTTGATAATTTTGTTGATTGTTTCAACCATGTGGACTGGCACACGAATAGTTCTTGCTTGATCTGCTACTGCCCGAGTGATTGCTTGACGAATTCATCAAGTCGCATATGTTGAAAACTTGAATCCTTTAGTGTAGTCGTATTTATCAACAGCTTTTAAAATTCCGGCATTTCCTTCACTAATTAAATCGATAAATGATAATCCCCTATTTTTGTATTTTTTGGCATTGTTGATTACTAAACGAAGATTACGATTAACCAGTGTATCACGCGCTTTTTTGAATTTACGTCTGTTACCACTTTCCTTTGCTTTAGCCATTGTTTCGGCTAATTCTCTTTCTTCACTTGGAGTTAGTAATTTACCGTATTTTCCAATTCAACGCATGTATCATTTAACAATATCGTTAGTTTCACTTAGATTATTAGATAATGTGTCCTCATCACTCTCACTTTCATCATAATAATCGTCATAGTCTTTTAAAAGATCTTCAACATTTTCTTCATCATCATCCAGATAAGAAATAACGTGTGAATCAACATCAGCATATTTTTCTGTGTCATCTTCTTCTTGATCTTCGTCGCTGTCTTCATCTTCATCACGAGTAGTTGAATCATCGTGATATTCGTCTAGATTTAATTCATCACTATCGTCAAAGTCTTCATCATCTAGATCGTCACCATCTTCAAAATCTAAACCGTCTTCATCTAGATCGTCACTCATTATTTCTTCATCATCGTCATCAAGTGATTTTTTGCTTTGTTTTTTATTTTTATTTTTTTTGTCACTTTTAATATCATTTAGCAAATCATTTTCAGTTACTTCTGCTAAATCTTCTTCACTTAGCTCATCTTCTAATAAACCTTCGTCTGCTAGTAAGTCAAATAACTCAACTGTAACATCTTCATCTAAAAAGACTTTCTTTTTATCAAAAAACTCGAATATTTCCGCTTGACTAAGGGCGGTTTTTTTCTTATTTTTAGTTTGTATTTTTTCTAAGTGAGTCTTAAGACCTTTTACTAAATTATTTAAACTTTGTTTTTCATCTTTATTTGTTGACATAACGTAATCCTTTCGATTTTGAACGCTGTTTGGTGTCATTTACAACCCGTTGAAATGTAGTAACAAATTCATCATCACCTGCAAAACCGTGATAATCTTGATAAATATTTTTACATTTATCAATTTCAATTAGCATTTCTTGCTTAGTTTCTAGGTTTCAGTAAGAATAATTTTCAATAGCTGAATAAATTTGTTCAAAAGTTAATTCTTTTTTTACTTCTATTAATTCGATTGCAAAGCTTAAAATTTGATTTTTGACTGCCTTTGAAAAAGGAGGATTAATGATTAAAAGTAAATTTTGTTCTTCAGAAAAAAGTTTTACTAATCATTTCAGTTTATCTGGATATTTAAGGCAATGATATAAAACTTTTGCTTCCGTGATTTCTCGATTTGAGTAAAAACGATTTAGTTTTTTTGTCTCACGTTGCAGCGGAATTGAGTTTGCTTTTGTTCTCGTATATTGTCTAAAAGAATTATTATTTTCATATCGATTGTATTGGTTTTCGCGGTTGATTTGTTCAATTAAATCATCACTAATAACTGGTGGAGTGTTTGGTTGGTATGTATTATCATCTTGTATCACCAAATTAGTTTGATGACTGAGTGCTTCTTGTTCTGCTAAGTCAATAACTTTAGTTAATTCCTGAAATTGATTTTTGGCTTTTTGGCTAATATATTCACGATCAATTTCAGATAGAAATGGATAAAAATCTTGGTATTTACTGATTGCTTCTTGCTTTTGTTCCAATGAAGAAGTGGCATCAATTTGGCCAAAACTTACAGCGTAAATGTAATCTAAATAAGAAATTTCTTTTTCAATTACTGATACAAGATTTTTACCGCCTGGCAAAGAAAAATAAAGCTCATCAGGATCTTTTTTAGTGATATTCTCGATTATGCCAACGTTAAGTTTGAATTTCTCTTTGTTTTGTAAAATAATTTTCAAATTCTTAATGGTTGCATTTTGTCCTGCTTTGTCACCATCAAAAAACAAAACAATGTGGCAATTTCTTAGCATTTGCAAGTGCTTTGAACTTAAAGCAGTACCCATTACTGCTAAGGCATTAATTATTTTGACACGGTACAAAGCAATGACATCGAATTGTCCTTCAACTAGATAAACTTTTTTATCACGAATCAAGTTATTTTTAACATTTTGTCAGTTAAAAAACAAACTGTTTTTGTGAAAAATGCTATTTTCTGATGTATTTAAATACTTAACATCATCATGTGCATCAATGGTTCTCCCGCTGAAACCAACACATTGCAATTGATCGTTAAAAATAGGAAAAATGATTCGATTATTGAAAAAATTTTGCTTTACGTTGTGGGATGAAATTAAACTTGCTTCAACAATTTTTTGCTCATTGTAACCACGATTTATTAATTCATCATAAATAGAAATATCACTGGGAGCAAAACCTACTTTGAAATGGTTAATAATTTCTAAATTTGCAAAAGTTAAATCTTCTAGATGGCGGTTTTTGATTGCTTGTACTAAAGAAATGTTATTTTTCTTTTTTTCTTTTAGGTAATTACGCTGAAAAAAGTTCAATGCATCATTATTTATCGCCAGTAATTCAGCATCTGTTAAATTTTCTACATACTCGTATTTTTGGAATTGTGATACATCGACATTAACTTTTTTAGCTAATTTTGTTAGTGCTTCAAAAGGTTTAATGTTTTCAATGTATTCAATAAATTTAATGACGTTTCCGGATTTAGAACATCCGAAACATTTGAAAAATTGTTTTTTCTCACTAACTACAAATGATGGTGTTTTTTCACCATGGAAGGGACAAAGACCAGTGTAATTAGTTCCTTTTTTTGTTAATGCTACATACTCACCAATGACATCGACAATATTTGTTTTATCGACTACATCTTTTCAAATACTTTGATTATTTGCTTGCATATTGATTCAAGTAATCTAAAATCTTGTCAATATCAATACGATCTTGTTGCATTGTGTCACGGTTTCTGATAGTTACTTTATTATCGTTTAAAGAATCATAATCAAAAGTAATTGCAAAATAGGTTCCGATTGCATCTTGACGACGATATCTTTTTCCTATTGAACCACTTTCTTCTCACGATACTCTAATTTTATTTTTTCTCAACATTTGATAAATTTTGTCAGCTTCATTATTTAATTTCTTAACTAATGGCATAACACAAACTTGATATGGAGAAAGATCGTATGAAGTTTTTAAAATAACTCTGTCTTCATCGTTATCAACTTTTTCCACTTCATATGCTTCAACTAAAATTGCTAATAGTAAACGATCTAAACCAATTGAAGGTTCAATAACATATGGTATTGACTTTTGTCCGTTTTCATCTACATAGTACAAATTTTCTTTTGATAAATTAATGTGTTGAGTTAAATCGTAGTTACCACGATTAGCAATTCCCATCAATTCACCTCAACCGAATGGAAACATAAATTCAATATCACTTGTTCCTTTTGAATAGTGGCTTAATTCTTCCGCTTCATGTGGACGAATGCGAATAGAATTTTTGCTAATACCCATTTTTAGTACGAAATTAAAACATTTTTGAATGTAATATTCGTAAAAGTTCATACTTTGATCTTCTGAGCAGAAAAATTCAAGTTCCATTTGTTCGAATTCTCTTGTTCTAAAGATGAAGTCACGTGGTGTGATTTCATTGCGAAAACTTTTACCAATTTGTCCAATTCCAAAAGGTAGTTTAGGACGCATTGTTCTTAGAACATTTTTAAAGTTAACAAAAATTCCTTGTGCTGTTTCAGGACGTAGATAAATATCACTTGCACTGCCTTCTACTACTCCGGCCTGGGTTTTAAACATTAAATTGAATGAACGAATATTATTTCATTCACACTTAGTGTTGTCATAAACAGAAACCTTTTCTTTAATAAATGTTTCCATTTCTTCTCTCGACATCTTTTCAACATCAACTTCAGGAAACAAATCTTTAATGATGTGATCTGCACGATAACGTTTTTGATTTACTTTGTTTTCAATTAAAAAATCGCTAAAGTTATCCAAGTGCCCACTTGCTTTTCAAACTAGTGGATTCATTAAAATTTTTGAGTCAATTTGAAAATTATTTGATTCTTCATTAATGAAAAAATCAATTCACTTGTTCTTGATTACATTCATCATTGCTGTCGCTAATGGTCCGTAATCTCATGTGTTAACAAGTCCACCATAGATTTCCGAGTTTTGGTAAACAAACCCATTGATTTTTAAGTGATTAATTATTTCAGCAATATTTTTCTTATTATTCTCCATCACAACCCCAATTAAAAAATCTAATAAAATAAATTATTTTATTATTATACCAATTTTATCTTTGGATACTAAAAAATGGCAAAAACTACAATTTCGCCAAGTCAATTATTTGTTTGAAATGATTATAAAATTCCTTGTTTTTTAAGCCGAACGCTTTCATTAAATTAATTATAAGTGCAAGTATTGTCATCGGTCCTACACCGCCTGGAACAGGAGTGATATTTTTAACAAAACCATTCAATGAATTAAAGTCACAATCACCAGTTATTTTGTTGTTTTCATCACGATGAATACCAACGTCAATTATTGTTGCCTCATTGTTAGTTTGACTCACATCAATTAAATGTTTTACACCAGTGGCGACGATTAAAATTTTGTGTCTATTTCAGTCTTTTTTGAGTGTTTCTTTGGTATAAACACTGATATTTGAATTATGTTTTCTAAGTGCCAAATATAATGGATAACCAACCAAATTTGACTGACCAATTATGCCCAGTTCTTGAGTGTAAAAATCAATATTATAATATTTCATCAGCAACACAACTCCAAGTGCAGTGGCAGGTAAAAAAACATCGTTATTTTTTTCCAAATAACTAAGAGTTTTTGAGTTTAAGCCATCAATATCTTTTTCAATGTCGACAGCATCTAAAACATTTTGCTTATTTATATGTTTAGGCAACGGTAATTGAACAATAAGGCCATCACAATTTACTTGAATTTTTCTAATTTCTGCAATTAGTTCATTTTCCTGAATGGAATCTGGATAATTAAATAACTTTGCCTTAAATCCTAACTGATTGGCAAAGTTAATCTTATTATTAACATAAATAGTTGATTCAAATAAGTTTCCTACTTGAATTATGGCCATTGAAGGCATTTTACCCATATACTGCTTCGCCAAGTCAAGAATATCTTGTTTAATCTTGTCACGAATAATTCGACCATCTAGTATTTTGGACATTATAATTTTCTAAATGATCCTTCTTTAGATTGAAGCATAATAGTTTCGCAGTTTTTTATCGATTTTGCATAGTCTATTGCTTCTTTTTGAGTCTTAGTGTGTTTCAGAATTCTTCCACCACGAACCTTGATACCTCAACCTTTGTTGCCTAAAGAATCAGTATGGTTGACAACATAGTAAACTGTTGATGCTTCTTTTTTTACTACTTCAGCCATTTTTTCACTCCTTTACTGAGTTTTATATTGATATTAATATTTCACGTGTAAGTTATCAAAAAAATTATACTAAAAAGCAAGAACCGAAGTTCTTACTTTAGCCATTCTTGTTTACTTACTAAATTTTAAATTAAATTGAATTGCTGAACCTAATGTTAAGACACACAATCTTAAAAAATTCAATTTACATTAAAAAGTGCTCTTAATGTAATTTCTCTACTTTATAAAATGTCATTTTTAACATATAGAAAAACTAAAGATGTAAAAGCGCTAATATTGTCCTTTGTTGAAGCGTTATTGTGGCAAAAGATGGACTTGAAATTTTTTGTAATTGGTTTTTAACAACACAAATATTAATACCAAAAACGCTATCAATGCTAACAGTGATATAGCATAAAAGTGCGACTAAAACTATTGTTTTTGGTTTTTGGTAAAAATTTCATTGTTCAATAACACACATTCTCATTATCCACTCAAGCAAAAGGAACTAATAATCTTTTGCTTTTTACTTAACATTTAAAGTTTTTTGTCTTTGTTAGAAGTAATATTTCCCATTCTTCTATATACAATAATGCAATATTTTCAATAAATTTATTGTCTTTAGGACTATTTGCTATCACTCTGGGAATAGCAATATATTTCACAATAAGTAACAAAAATGTTATAAGTAGATTCTAATCATATTTTTGAATTAAATATTGGTCAAAAGAAAAAATAACATATTAAAGTCGCAGAAATGCGACTTTTTTCTTAAAAAATAAACTTAAAAGTTTCAATGCGATTATCAAAAAAAAGCGGGAATCACCCCGCTTTTATTCATTATTTGTTTTTCAGTTTATCTAACTCTTGTTCGTATGATGCTTTTTTAGCTTCAAACATTGCTAATTTTTCTTGTTCTTGAACGATTTTTTCAGGTTTTGCTCTTTGCATAAAGTTTGGATTATTTAACATTTTTGAGGCATGGTCAATATCAACTTGATTTTGTTCAATCATTTTTTCTAGGCGTTGAATTTCAGCCTGTTTTGTTTCTTCATCCATTACTACAAATATTTTGAAATCACTTGCTTGAATTAATGTGTCTTCATTTGCTTGATATTCAAAATTGGCTAGTTTGGAAATTATGTTTAAATCTTCTTCTTGCAATATTTTTAAGTCAATTGCAAAATATAATGTTTTAGCTTTCGAGATATTTTTTTGTTCACGGTATTTACGTAACTCAGTGATTATTTCAATCATTTTTTCCGCTTTTGTTGTGTCTTTTACCGCATCAAAAACTGGAACTTTAGATTCATATAAGTCTTCATTATACATTTGTTCGAATAAATAATCAGTTGTGAAAGGTAAGAATGGTTGCATCAAAATCAAGATTTTTTTAAAGATTTTGTGGATAACAGTTGATTTGTTTTTAAATTTTGCAAACTCTAAGTATCAACCACTAAATTCATTTACTATAAACTTTTGAATTTCTTTATAAACAACAGTGAATTCATATTTATCCATGTTGATGTTGATTTGTTCTTCAAATTTATTTAATCTATCAACAATATAGGCATCATAGGCATCTAATTTTGAGTTTGTTGACTTATTGATTTCAAAATTGTTAACTAAACGAGCAATATTCCAGAACTTGTTAACAAATAGTTTCGCTGTGTCAAGTTTTGAGTTACCAAAATTTATATCCTGACCTGGAGTTGAATTAAATAATAAAGCAATTCTTAAAACATCTGAACCATGTTGTTCAATTACTTCAATTGGATTTATACCATTTCCTAATGATTTGGACATTTTGCGTCCTTGTTCATCTCTTAAAAGACCGTGAATTAAAACATGTTCAAAAGGTATGTTATTCATAAACTCTAATGACATAAAATACATTCTAGCTACTCAGAAGAAGATAATATCATAAGCAGTTACTAAAACTTGAGTAGGGAAATAACGTTGTACTTTTTCAGTCTTTTGTGGTCATCCTAGAAAAACGAAAGGTGCTAATCCCGAACTAAATCATGTATCTAAAACATCTTCGTCTTGCACTCAACCTTCTCCTGGCTTAGTTAGGCTGACTTTAATTTCTTCACCTTTATATCATGCCGGGATTCTGTGTCCTCATCATAATTGACGAGAAATAGTTCAGTCATAAACATTTTCCATTCATTGTTTAATTACATCTTTAAATCTTTCAGGATAGAATTTTACTCCATCTTCTTTTTCAATGTTTTCTAAAATGTTTTGTGACATTTTGTTCATTTTTAAGAATCATTGTGGTTGCACTAAAATTTCAATTGGCGCTTTTGAACGTTCGCTTAAACCAACATTAGAAATTGTTTTTTCAACTTTTATTAAATAACCTTCGTCGGCAAGTTTTTGTGCAATTTTGTCCCTTGCTTCAAAACGATCTAGGCCAGCAAATTCACCTGCCAGTTCAGTCATTTTTCCTTGTTTATTGATACACTCATTGATTTCAAGACCATTCTTGTTAATGATATCAATATCGTTTGTAGCATGGGCACTAACTTTCATTACTCCTGAACCAAAACTAGGATCAATATAGTCATCAGAAATTATTGGAATTAGTTTTTTAGTTAAAGGATGCAAGATGTTTTTACCTAAGAATTTCTGATAACGAACATCAGTTGGGTTAAATGCTACAGCAACATCACTTGGCAATGTCTCAATTCTTGTTGTTGCAACTTCTAAATATTCATTAGAATCTTGCAACGGGTATTTAATGTAATACATTTTTTGTTCAATTGGTTCATTTAAAACTTCAACATTAGAAAGTGCTGTCATTTGAACTGGATCTCAACTTATTGCTCTTGTACCACGATAAATTATTCCTTTGTTGTATAAGTCAATGAAAACTTTAAGAACTGCTTCGTTAGCTTCTTTGTCAAGTGTAAAACGCTCTGAAGAATAGTCTAAAGCTAAACCTAATTTTGCTCATTGTTCGTGAATAATATTTGAATATTTATCTTTTCATTCTCAAACAACTTTCAGAAATTCTTCTCTACCCATTTCGTGCTTATTTTTGCCTTGTTCTTGTAACATGGCTTCAACTTTTGCTTGTGTTGAAATACCAGCATGATCAGTACCTGGTAAAAATAATGTATCGTATCCTTGTAATTTTTTGTAACGAATGATTGTGTCTTGAATATATGTATCAAGAGCATGTCCAATGTGAAGTTGTCCTGTTACATTAGGAGGTGGCAAAATGATTGTAAATGGTCTTTTAGCTTCATCGTGTTTTTGAAATGTCTTTTTATCAAGTCATTTTTGGTAACGATTTTTTTCAACGATTTTGTGATCAAAATTCTTATCCATTTCTTTCCTTTCATATTTACTATTTGCTAAATCGATTATTAATGTATCTTTTAATATGCTATTATCGACAATGTTTTTGGTTTTTGATTTTTTTGTGACTTTAATTTCACTATTTTGACTAGTTCAAGCTACAAATTCGTTAATCGAGCAATAAACTGAATGATTTTCGTCAATTTTGAATAATTGAACTTGCTTGTTAGGTTCATTTTGAAAAATTACTTTTTGGTTGTTAATTAATTGTTTGGTGATGGCGTGAACTGGATTTTGTGTGAGTGAAGAAGTTTTACCAGATTCCACAACCATATTGTCATGCATTATGAATAAATGGGTTGAAAAATTAGCTGCGATATTCATATCATTGAGAAAATAGATTGCCATGGCTGATTTTTCAAACACATATTTATTTATTTCTTTTAAAATTCAATCTTTTGTTTCAGTACTAAACTTATTTATTTCACTACCGACGATGATAACTTTAGGATTTTTATTAAAAATGTTTGCAACCCTAATTTTTGCAATTGTCGTTTCATCTAAATTCGCCACACTGCGCTCTAAAATGTGTGCTTTTAAATCATAGACTGACAAAACATTGTATAGATACTGTTTGAATAAAAATAATAAAACTGAAGATGAACTAACTTCTGATTTATAAGTAATAACATTTAATAACTTGTTTAAATCAAGATGATATTGTTTTAATTTATCATCTAAATAATTTAAATATTTGGCTTTCGGTTTGATATCTAAAAGTCAAGGTAAACTTGGTTGCAAACGATTGATTTTCAAAATTTCACTATTGAAGTTTTTAATTAAATTATTAAATTGATTAGCTTGCTTACGAACATTATTTTTAACTAAAAACAACTGATTTTCAATCTGTTTTTCTTTGAATGAAATTTCTTTGAGAGTAGTTTCACGATTTCAGCGGTTATTTAAGTTTAGTTCATTTAATAAAAAGTCGTAACGTCTTAGTTTTAAGCGATCTTTAGTTGAAAAATTCACTTTCTCGTTACTACTAATCAAACCATTAATATTGAAAAGATTGCTTAAACGACTAAAAAAATTAGCATAATAATCTTTTTGTTGTGATTTGTAATCGCTCTTGAAAGATTTAAAGCTTAAACTTACAACATCTTCAACTTGTTTTTTGATGTTTTTAATTAAGTCTTTTCTTTGTGAATTGTTTCGATAGAAAAGAACCAAAGCACCTGCTGCATTTAATTTAGCATTAATTTCTAGTAACAACAATTCTAAATTTTGCGGACTCAAACGAGTAATTAAACGATAGTGAAATAGCAAAATTTTTAGCATCAGTTTATTAGCATAATATTTTTTATAAAAATAAATAAATGCTTCTAGATTTTTAGTTGTTTCCAAATACTTATTTTTATAAAATTTAACTTTTATTTTTAAATCACTAATAAATTTTAAAACAACATGTTTTGCTTGTTTGTTATTTGTTTTCTTCGTTTTTACTAACTTGAGTAGTTGATCGACATTAGTTTTGTAATTATCCGAATCATCATTACTTGTATGCTCGCTGATGAAATCATTTCTTTCTTGCCGTAAATTATTTATTTCTTGGTAATTGAGAAATAATTTTCCTTCACGATAACGTTCTTGATAACTAACATAAGTTTCAATAATATTTTTTTCAGTCTTAGTAATTAACTTTAAGTGCTGAATTAGAAAATCATTTGCAAGATTAAAAAATTCAGTCAAATATTCAGTACTGTTTTGTTTCAATTGTGCAGTCGAAGTATTAAGTGTAGAAAAGAAGTTGTTAAATAACTCTTCTAAATCATTGTAGTATTCAACTTCTATTTGTTTTCTGTTAATAGATAAAGCTGTTTGGTACTCAACAAGAACGTTTTTTCAGTCTTTTAGAAAATCTTCGGAATTAAATTTGTGAGTGTCGCTGTCAATAAAATATTGATAAAGGTAATCAATTAGTTTAGTTTTTGTGTCAGTATTATTTCAAGCGTCTCGGAAGCCCCAACCTAAAAAATGACGATAATTTTTTCATTGTTGTTTCAGTGATGTTTTACTGAATATGAAATTATCATTAAACACTAAAAAACCTAAATTGTTATTTTTACTTTTGCGTGATGCAATTAACATATCGAAAATTGCATTTTGTGTATTTTTGTTAGTGTTAATGATAGAAAGAATTTGATTAGGATAAAGAGAAAAATTGATGTCGTTAACATCAATTGATTGTTTATTTTGCGAAATTTGACCTAATCTTATTGCTTGTAAGAAAGTTTTCTTTTTTGAATAACTTTCCATGTTAGAAACCAGTTACTTCCCTTTTTTGGATTAAAGGCGAAACGATAGTATAAGTTGCATAAATGACAGAAAGATTAAATCAAATTTTGACAGGACTCAATAGAGTATGAGAAGTTAAGTTAACTCAAAAATCAACTTTTAGAGACATTGTGTCCCCTCAAGAAAGTAATAAAACGTTTAAAAATTCTAAGATAGCACAGAAAGAAACAATGGCCATCATATCAATGAAACGTTGATATTTTCTTCGTAACACTAAACGATATATTGTTACACCTACCATCATAGTGGCGAATCCAGCAGTAGTTATTAAAATATAGAATCATTTACTTTTAATTCAACGGTTGTTAGCAAAAATTGTGTCAGATAAACTAGCGAAGATTGCAAAAATGATCAAGATTTGCACTGCTAGAATAATCATTGTTGAAAAATAAGCAAAATTAATTAATCCATATGGTTTAGATTTAGATTCAACTAAAATTAGTTTTACTTCATAATAAGCGACTTTTTCGGAAAAATATTGTGCTTGATCTAAATCTTCTTTATTGATTGCTTCTTGTTGACAAAGATTAAAGTAATCAATAATTTGCTTTAAGCGATAAATACGATAACGATTAGAGAAAAGTAGTCCTCCCACATTAAAGTAATATCAAGCAGTAATTCCAGGCACAATTCCCGCTACTGCAACTGCAATTGTGTATAAAACATTGTAGTAAGTGGGAATTAGCGCAAAAGATATTAAGTCAGCCAAAACACCAGTAATTGCTCCGATGAAAGGTCCAAACAAAAATCCAGTAATTTTCACTGGTAAACCTATAAAAGAGAATTTAAAACTTGGTAAAGCACTTATTGGTACAATTCGCACACTAATGATAAAAAACACAACACTAATTGCAATTAAAACTCCAACAAAGGCAATTTTTTTAGAATTTCATTTACTAAAATTGATGTCAGTTTGTGCTCTTAGTCAACTTAGATAGTGACGAATTCCACCTGGCAATTTATCCATATTTTCTCCTTTCTCAATAATTTTAATACATAAAGTATTAGTAACGTGATAATTTTAGATTTTTGTCAATTGTAACACTAGAAATAAAGGTCTTGTAATAACTTGCATTAAACAATATTCCGATGTAAGTGAAATAAGACATAAAC
Source organism: Mycoplasma sp. 1573 (assembly GCF_053851775.1). Taxonomy (NCBI): domain Bacteria; kingdom Bacillati; phylum Mycoplasmatota; class Mollicutes; order Mycoplasmatales; family Mycoplasmataceae; genus Mycoplasma; species Mycoplasma sp. 1573. The sequence goes on from NZ_JBSQBG010000002.1 coordinate 210,121, forward strand.
AAAATAAACAATTGCACATACATAAATGAAGAAACAGATCCTCATTTTTCATATTTTGCAATCGAAGAAATGAAACCAAAGGTAATACTAAAAATTGACGAAGGAATAGCACTAATAAAAGCACCAATTGCAATATCAGAAAATTTAAGTCTAAAATTGGCTGCAAATTTAAATAAAAGTAGGTAACCAATTATAAAGAAGACAACAACAAAAAATGTCATCAATATGTAATAAATTAGTAAAAATTGTCATCCTTTGTGATCATAGCCTTCAGAACGTAAATAAGCTAAGAACAAGGTAAAAAGTAAGATCACAACATATAAAAATGCAGTCAAACAAATTACTATTCACAAGGCTTTAATTTTGGTTTTGAAGAAATTTGATGGTCTATCGTGATTATAAAAAATCGAAATAGACTCAATAAAGCGAGTATAACCTCGACTTGAAATTCACACTGCACTGACAATTAATAGTATTGCAATTAAGCTTCCACCTGATTGGTTTTTAGCAAATAAACCAGTCAAGTTAGGCATAACTTTATTAATTCCTGGAATCAAACGAGCAAGAATGTCTTCACTCAAAACATTAGCATATGTGATTGACTCGCCATTGACTTGATTAATATAAGGGCTAGGAATTAGTTCGATTGTACTAATGATTACCAAAATCGGAATAAATGAAACGAACAAATAAAGAGCTGTTCCAGCTGGAATGTAAGCAAATTCTTTACTTCTTATTCTTGTATAAGTTTCGTCAGTAATTTTATTCAATTTATCTTTTGAAAGCTTAGATGAAGGAACAACAACTTTAGCAATCAAAAGAATGAAACGCTTCATAATTAGTTCAATAAGATTGCTAAAGCGTGAATTTCGTATTGATCGAGATCTAATTCTGCGATTTCTTTGACTCATGTTATGAAAGTTTTTTAGCTAATATTTCTTGTGCTTTTTGTGCGTCGGCTTGTCCTTTTGTTTGCTTCATTACTTGCCCTATGACAAATTTATTAACTCTTTCAGGACGTTGTTTGTATTCTGTTTTTAAATCAGGATATTGTTGTAAAACATTGTCAATAATTGAATCAATTTCGGAACTTAAATCTTTTGCATATAAGTTATTTATATTAAGAATTTCATTTAGACTCAAATCTGATGATTGTTTTTGCTCTAACACAATTTTTACTGAATTTTTCAGTATTTTATTTTCTTCAAGTAACAAAATCAACTGCTTTAAGTCTGAAGTTGAAATTTTTAAATCTTTTAGTACGATGTTTTTTTCATTTAAAAATGAAACAATATCACTGAAGAAAATGTTGGTTGTTTTTTTAAAGTCATTAGAAGCGATTGCATCTAAAAAATTAGCATATTCAATATTTTCAATTAATTGTCCAATTTGCACGTCATTTAACTTATTATCTAAGTAACGTTGTCTTCTTTGTCAAGGCAGTTCATTGATTTTTATGCTTGAAATTAATTCATTTGATAAGTGAACGAATGGAATATTAGGTTCAGAAAAATATTTGTAGTCAACTGCTCCTGTTTTGCTACGCATAGTTTTATTTGTCTGAGTTTGTTCATCGAAACGTTTTGTTTGCTGTTCAAAGGTTTCATTTGCTAAATATTTAGCTTTTTGTCACTCAATTTCCCACTCTATTGCTTTGGCAATATTATTTAAAGAATTTAAGTTTTTGATTTCAACTCTTGTTCCATATGAATTTGATCCTTGAGGACGAATCGAAATATTAACATCAGCGCGTAAAGAACCTTCTGACATTTTTGCATCACTGATATTTAAACTCAAAGCAGTCAAACGAATCATATTAATATATTCAACCGCCTCTTGAGCTGAGTGCATGACTGGACGCGAAACTATTTCAATTAAAGGTACACCCGCACGGTTGTAATTTATAAAAGTTGACCCGTTTTCGTGAAGTTGCTTAGCAGTGTCTTCTTCCATGTGAATACGTTCTATTGCTATATACTTTGTTTCATTATTTATTTGAATTGGCAATTTTCCATCTCGTCCAATTGGACGAAATTGTTGAGTAATTTGAAAACCTTTTGGCAAGTCAGGATAAAAGTAATTCTTTCTATCAAAGTGAAGCTCATTATCAATTTGCATATCTAGCGCTTTAGCTAGTTTGATTGCACTTATGACTGCTTGTTTATTAAGTAATGGCAGTGTTCCTGGGTATGCTAAATCAATGACACTCACTGCTTCATTTGGTTGAAGATTGAAATCATTAGCGGCATAAGAAAACATTTTGGTTTTTGTGTTTAGTTCTAAGTGAATTTCAATCCCTATAACTGCTTCAAATTCCATTATTTTTCTCCTTTGATAATATCTTCAATTCATAAAGCATGCTGCAACATTTTAACATCTTGATATTTAGCACTGTCAATCGCAAGCGAGTAAGGCATACTATTTTCATTTTTACCAAGGGGTAAAGTTAAAGAAGGATTACCTACTAGGTTAGCATAAGTTAAAATGTAATCCATGAATGATTCATCAGATTGGGCGTCAAAACGTGGCGCAACATCTTTAGCTGCTGGGTATATGAAAATATCACAATTTTGGTGAATATTAGCGAAATAGTTAGCAAGCAAACGACGCATTTTCTGAGCTTTTTTCAAGTAACGTTCTTGATTTTCTTGTTCTAAATAATACGAACCTAAAATTAAACGTCTTTGAACCATTGGCCCTAATCCTAATTGACGAGTTTTAATATATGTTTGCATTCAATTATCTTGCTCTTGTCTTAATCCGAAAGCTGTTCCATTTAAATTAGCAAGATTACTGCTTGCTTCCGTAAAAGCAATGATTTGATACACAACAGACACTGATTTTAGTAATTTTTCATCAACTTTTACAGGTTGTAATGAAACTCCTTCTTGTGACAATTTATTCAATAATTTTTGATAACTATCTTTTACACTCTTACTTAAATAGTCAAAACAATCCAGGTAGGCTATCTTTTGCGGTTTTTTAGTTTTTATTTCTTCTTTGCTAAAACTTAAATCTAGAGATGTGTTGTCGTTTGAAAAATCTTGTTTGAATAACACTTGCGCAATTTCAAAACTATCGTTGACATTGTGACTAAATCAAGCAACAGTATCAAGTGAAGAAGCAAAGGCAAAAAGACCATATCGACTGACTGCTCCATATGTGGGCTTGAATCCTACTCTACCTACGTATGAAGCTGGTAAACGCACACTATCTCCAGTATCTGAACCTATTGCAAAACCTACATTTTCAGTAAATGAAGCGGCCGCTCCTGAAGAACTTCCTCCTGCCAAGTAATCTTTGTTTAAAGGATTGCGAACTAAACCAAAATAAGAAAATTGTCCGGTTCCACCTAAACCAAATTCGTCTAGATGAGTTTTGAAAGCCAAAGTAGCACCTGCTTGTTGTAATAATTTAACAATTGTTGCATCATAGTAAGGAATGAAATTTTCAAGAATATGACTAGAAGCATGTGAAATACTGTCTTTGGTTGCGTAGTTACTTTTTAGCGAGTAAACACAATTAGCAAGAGTCCCTTCATTATTTAACTTAGCATCTTGATACACATAACTGACTGCATTATTTGTGTCATTTGCTGCTTCTATGAGCGCTTTTTGCAAATTTCCTTTGTTAATCATTTATAACCTTTCTTACCTTAACAAAAGTGTCATCTTTGTCGTATGCATTGGTTAATAATTCTTGTTTGCTTATACCTGGTTTAGGTTCATCTTCACGCAACATATCAAAATCAATAGCTTTTTCGTTAATGTGTGTCATGGGCTCAAGATGGTCTAAGTCAAAACTATTCAATAATTCAAGTTGCTTTTTGATGTTTTCATGTTCTTCATTTAGCAATAAAAAAACTTCTTCTTTTGGTTCAAACAATAAGTCATTAGCTAGTTTAATCATTTTTGCTTTTTCCACATTAGCCTCCTATCATTTTGGATATGAAACAAATTCCATGTCGTTTAAATAATCAAGTTCAGGAAGTTGTAAATTTCTGATAACAATGCGATAAGCATGTAAAAAGACACGATGCGATTTTTTGCCACCATATTTTGTGTCCCCTAGAATCGGCACTTGCATGTGCGCTAAAGTTGCTCTAATTTGGTGTTTTTTACCAGTTTTTAAAGTAGCAAATTTTTTACCGTTTTGTGTGAAAAAATGAGTTGTTGCTTTTACTCCAAATTTGTTATCACGATCTACTACCATCTTTTCTTTTTCAATGTCTTTTTTTAATCTAACACTTACTAATTCATCACCTTCAAAATCGCTAATGAATTGATATGTTTTTTCAAAATCATTATGTCTTGCTTTTAGTTCAACTAATGTTTTATAGTTTTTGGCATAAATTATCAGTCCTGATGTTACTCTATCCAAGCGACCAATTGAATCAGGAACAAAAGAAGCAAATTTTTCATATTTTAGGTATGTTAAAACTTGATTTTGTAGCGAGTCTTCTTCACCAACCATTGTCACACCTGCTTTTTTATCGACGATTAAAATATTGTCATCTTCATACACTTTTTTGAAAGTTACATTGGTTTTTTGCACTCTTTTTTCAATGTTGGCATTGTCAATTCCATAAACTGTGACTTCATCACCATTGCTTAGTTTTAAGGACTTATCATTAGTTTTTTTACCATTTAGTCGAACATCTTTTTGACGAAATGTTTTTTCAATTTTTGAAATTGGAACATTGTTACAATTCTTGATTAAAAACTTGTATAAAGTTCTACCTTCATCATTTGCTGTTGCTTTTAGTTTAATCATTATATTCTCAATCCTGAACTATTGCATCTTCGTCATCACGACGTTGTGAATTAAATAAGTCGTAACGTTCTGCCTCAACTTTTTGCTCATCTTCTTCGTATTTGTCAAATTCTTCAAAAATTGGTAACTCTGAAAGTGACTTGATTTTGAAATAATCATAGAACTTGTTGGTAATTCCGTACAAAATAGGTTGTCCTGGTGTAGAAGCTACTCCTACTTCTTCAATCAATCCTTTAGCTAGTAAAGTTATCACAATATGATCACTGATTACTCCCCGGATGTTATTGATCATTGAACGTGTGATAGGTTGTTTGAAAGCAATAATTCCTGCAACTTCGACCGCTGCTTGACTCAAAGTTTGTTTCTTTGTGACACTAACTAAATTGCTGATTGCTTCTTTTGCTAAAGGAGCAGTTAAAAATTTGAAAACTTTGTTAAATTCATGAACTTCAGTTCCTCTTGACAAAGAATTAAAGTATTTTTGAAAATCTTGTAAAAGTGTGTAAGCTTCATTTTCATTATTTAGATTGAATACTTCTTTCATTTGTTCAACTGAAAGACCTTGGTCACCTTGAACATATAAAAGTGCTTCAATAACTTTATTGTTGACCATATTTTTCTCCTTTTTTGATTGCAACAATTTCTAATTCTTCATTTTCACTGATAACAACTACTTGTTGACGTGCTAGATCTAGTAAAGCAATTAAACTAATTACAAAATGCCCGTATGTCGGAACACTGAAAACATCTTCAAAATTTAGAGTATCAGTGTTTTTAGTTTCAAATAATTGCAAAATTCTTTGTTTTTGCTCTTCTGGCGAAACTGCTTTAGTTGAAAGTGAAATATTTTTTAATGTTTCAGCATAAGTTCTTTCAAACATTTTTCTTAACACTAAAGCAAGTCTTGAACCTGATGAGTGTCCTGCTAGTTCATTAGGATCACCTTTTCGCACAAAAGGACGTAAATCACTAATGGTTTTGTTATATAAATCTTTTCTTTGTTCTTCGTGCTGTTTTAAAACAACACTCAAGTCTTTGAAGCGTTCATATTCAGCAATTTGACTCAACAAACGAATTTTTTCTTTGTTTGCTTCTTCTTGTTCTTCTGGATCTTGCAAAATCATTTTAGCTTTTAGATTAATTAAAGTTGCAGCCATTACTAAGTATTCAGAAGCGGTATCAAAATCATTTTCATTAAGATTGTGAATAATTGCTAGATATTGATCAGCAATTTCGTTAAGATCAATTTCTCAAATATCAATATTTTTATCTCTAATTAAAGTAACAAGCAAGTCCAAAGGACCTGCGAATGATGAAAGCTTAATGTCTAAGTAAGAAGGTTCTAATGATTCATTTGGTTCCATAAAAATTAAAAGTCCTCAAGTTTACGTGCTTTTTCTTGCAATTTTGCTTCTTTTTTAGCTTGTTTTTGGCTGTATGTTAGTTTTTTAGGATTACGTTTTTTAGGTTGTTTTTTTGAATTGTAAACTTCTTGATTTTGATATTCTGATTGTACTTTTTGTTTTACTAAGTTAGCAATTTGACTTGTTTCAGCTTGGTTGATTTTCAAAGTGTCAATAGCATCATGAAAAATTACTTCAATAGTGATTTTTTTTCTTCGTTTTGGATCTAAAGCAATCCCACTTCCATTAATAGTCACTGGCACAACTGCAAAAGAATTAGATTTAACCACTTTGAATGCTCCTGCTTTAAATTCTAATAATTTGTCATCACGTGATCTTGTTCCTTCAGGAAAAATTACCCCCAAAGTTCTTTGATCACGGACAAAATGACCAAAGGATTCCAATGTTTTAACGCTTTCACGAATGTTTTCACGATTTAGGTAGAATGTATCAATGATTGAAAGTGTTTTACGAGTTAAATATTTATCTTGTAGTTCCTGTTTTGCTAAAAATGTTGGTCTTAAATTGTCAACGTTAACATCTTTAGTTTGTTTGTCCATTGCTGCCATTATTGCAATAGCGTCAATATTTGACACATGGTTAGGATACAAAATTGCGCCATGTTTTGGCAATTTATCATACCCTTTAACAACTAATTCGATTTTTAAAAATTTCAATAATCATTTAGCTCTTTTAACTAAGTAATCTACTCTTTTTTGCAGTGTAAAGACGCTTGGATTATTTTTTGAATTTCTAGCCGTTCTCAAAATTCCTAGAATTCTTAATCCTAGTCATGGGCTACACAAAATCATCTTTGTCTTAATGTTCATTTTTGCTCCTTAATTTTTGATTGCCATAGCAATAACAAACTCACCCTCGCTAGATGTTGAAAGTGAGAAATTTTTGTAACGATAGGTTATATCTTTTGAAATTGAAATATCTTTAAAAGAATATTCACTATTGTCAGCTTTATAAATCGCCTCTTTAAGTGCTCATCTTGTCGCTAAAAATATATCTTTGTTTTCGCTTTTTTGATAGTCAACATATTCAATGTCTGACAGAAAACGTTTAATAAAATGTTCTTTTACTTCTTTAAACCGATTAATGTTTACCAAATCAATTCCTATCTTATACATGTTTATAATTATACCTGTGGTTTATATTTAAAATAAATATAAAAATTATTTTTTTCTGGCTATGATTTCTTACTTTAATAAGTAGGAGACAATATGAATAAAAATAAAGGTATGCTTTTGGAAAAAATAATTAATCAAACTAATGAACGTTATGCCCTACTTAATCTTGCATTAATTCACAAAAAGAATCTTGATATTAAATTCAAACAAGTAGTAAAAAAGGACAAAAAATTACTGATTGAAGATGCTAAAATAGTGCAAAAATCGACAGTCGACTACTATGGAATTTATAGAGGTAAATTCATTGCTTTCGAAGCAAAAGAATGTGAAGGTGACACTTTTTCCTATCAAAATATACGTAAGCATCAAATCGAATATTTGGACTTAATTAATCGGCATCAAGGGTGTGGTTTCTACATAATTTTTTTCAAAAAATATGATGTCTTTTATTGAGTAAAAAGTACTCATTTACACACGTTTTTTGAAAAAAAGAGATCACTGAAAATGAGTGATCTCGACAAGATAGGAAACAAGCTAGAATTGATATTTCCTGGGGTATTAAATTATTTAGATTTTATTTGTTAATTTTACTTTTTAGAACTTTTGAAAATTTGAATTTAGGTTCTACCTTAGCAGGAACAATAAGTTGTTCTTTTGTAAAAGTGTTGATAGTTACTTTTTCGTCTTTGTGTACTGTGCTGAATGTTCCAAAACCTGAAATAGCAACTTTTTCTCCTTGTAATAATTGTTCAACAATTACATCTTCAAGAGCATTGTAAAATTGTTCAACTTCGCTAATTGACTTGTCTAATTTTTGAGCAATTTCGCTAATTAATTCTTTTTTGTTCATAACTATTCTCCTTTAAGATCTCTTTTAATCAAATTTTTCAACATTAGTTCTAAATCATAATCTTCATAAATTACTTTATATAAACCTTCAGTTATCGGTAATTCCATTTGTTTTTTACTTATAACATTATCATAAATCGCTTTTAAAGCAGTTAAACCTTCTACAGTCATTTTTGTATCAAGGGCTTCTTTACCTTTTTGACCGTAAAGCTTACCAAAACTAAAATTACGAGAAAACTCACTAAATGCAGTAACAATTAAATCACCTATTCCTGTCAATCCAAACAAGGTTTCTAATTTTCCACCGTTAGCTTCTGCATATTTGCGCATTTCAACAAGTCCTCGAGTAATTAGTGCTGCTCGAGTGTTAATTCCATAACCTTTTGCATCCAGAATGCCTGATGCAATAGCTAAAACGTTTTTATAAATCGAACCAATTTCAGCTCCAATTTCGTCTGTTTGAGTATAAACACGGAAATAATCATTCGAAAACAGTTGTTGTACCAATTTTGCTTTATTTTCATCGCAATCTACTGAGTCAACAACAGTTATTGAGTCTTTAACAATTTCTTCAGCGTGTGAAGGACCTATTAAACTAACAACACCTTTCACATTTGTATTGTTAGCTGTTTTTTGCTTCATAGCAGTGTGTAAAGGGATAATTGTTCCTGGATAAAAACCCTTAGCAACATTGATAAACATAACTTCAGAATTTAAATTTGCCAAAACATCATTAAATACTTGATCCATAAATTTAGATGGCACTGCTAACAAAACATAATTAGTTTTATCTAGTGCTTCTTTGAGATTGTTAGTTGTTTTAAAATTTGGTAAATATATTGATTCTGGAAAGTACTTTAAATTTTTGCCTTGTTTTAATTGTTCTAATTCAGTTGTATCAACACCATAAATAGTAACATCGTGACCGTTTTTGTGCAAAATTTTTGCACAAGCTGTTCCCATTGAACCTGAACCGATAACAGTGATTTTATTACTCATAATTTCTTCCTTCATTTTTGTTTCTTAACAGAATATTAATCGGAGTTCCCTCAAAGTCAAAATACTCACGTATTTGATTTTCGATATAACGCAAATATGAAAAGTGGGCATACTCACGATTATTAACAAACAACACAAATGTTGGTATTCTTCCTTCTATTTGTTGGGCAAAATTTATTGTTAAACGTTTACCTTTTAATGATGGTGCTGGCTTGAATAATTGCATTTGCATTATTGCTTCATTTAGTTTTGATGTAGGTATTTTTCTCTCAAGATTCTCTCTTACTGTAATTATTAGTTTTTTCAACTTATCTAGCCTCTTGTGACTTTTAGCACTTATAAAAACTATTGGAGCCCAATCTATAAACTTAAATTTTTCTCGCAACATTTCTTCATGACGAATCATTGTATTAGTTTCTTTTTCGATTAAGTCTCACTTGTTAACAACTATAATAATTGGTTTTCTTTGTTCAAAAGCAAAACCTGAAATACGTAAGTGAAAGTGACTAATGTCTTCAGTTGCATCTAGTACTAAAAGAGTTAAATCACTTTCTTCCAAACTATTCATTGCACGCATTAGTGCATAATGTTCAACACTGTCAATAAGCTTAGATTTTTTCTTGATTCCGGCTGTGTCAATAATTTCAAATGTTTGGTCTTCTATTTTTACTAAATCACTAACGCTATCACGAGTTGTTCCACTAACGTCACTAACAATAGAACGATACGAACCGCTAAGAGCATTTAATAGTGAAGATTTCCCAACATTCGGTTTTCCAATTATGCTTAATTTGAAATGCTTTTCAAAATCTTCATCATTTTTGGTAATTTTTTCAACAATCGCATCTAGCAACGAACCTAAACCCTCTCCATGAATGGCACTAAGAGCAAAAATTTCATCAAAGCCTAACGAGTAAAAAATAGGATTAAATTCACCACGCTCGCCTTCACACTTGTTAATGGCAAGAATAATTTGTTTTCCTGATTTACGCAACAAATTAGCTACATAATAATCTTCATTAGTTAAATCTTGGCGTCCATCAAGCATAAAGACAATAATATTTGCTTCTTCAATTGCTATTTGTGCCTGAATTGAAATTTGGTCTTGCATTTGGTCATCACTCACCGTGATTCCACCAGTATCCACAACTTTAAAAGTTGTTCCAGTTCAAGTCACTTCATCGTATAAACGATCTCTTGTAACTCCTGGTTGATCATGAACTATTGCTTTTCTTTTATTGATTAATTTATTAAAAAGAGTGCTTTTACCAACATTCGGCTTTCCAACAATTGCTACTAATTCTTTCATGCTTTTACTCCTTAATTTTTTCTAAGGCTAAAGCATGTATTTCTGCATAAACCTCTAGAAGACTTTTTTTCGATGAATCAATTCTAATCGAACCTGGTGAACATATTAATGGATCTTCTTTGCGATTCATATCTTGTTCATCCCTTGCAATAATTTCTTGCAATGTTTTGTCATAGTCACTATCGAAACCTAATTCAGCATTTTGTAAAACTCTACGTTTTGCTCTAATGTCAGCATCAGCTCATAAGAAAATTTTAAGTTCAGCAGTAGGAAGAATACGGTAAGTTGCATCACGACCATCAATGATAATTCCTTTATAAGAAACAGAATATCATTGTAAAAAGTCAACTACTTTTTTACGAACAGAAGGATAAACTGCAATGTCACTTGCTGCTTTGGAAACTTCATCTTTTCTTAAATCATGAGTAACATTACGACCTTTAAAATACACTTGTTCTTTTTCATCAATTTTGATGTCTTCGAAATTTCATTGACTATTCACTTGGCTTTCATTTGTTAAGTCCAATTTTTGTTCAATTGCGTTTAAGGCAATTAGTCGATAAATTGAACCACTTGAGATAAAGAAATAACCTAATTCTTTAGCTAGAAGTTTGGCGACACTAGATTTACCAACACCGCTTGGACCATCAATTGCTATGTTAATGCGCTTTTCCATAATTATTCTCCTCTTAGTTTGCTTAATTCTGTTTCAACGATATTTTGAATTGCATCGATTTTTGCATCATGCAACAATGGCAAGAATTTTTGCTCATAAATCATTTCACCATCCAACTTATTTTTTTGTTTAACGGTTTCAAGATTTGCAATTTGTTTTGTAATGAAATCATCATTACTAGATTTTGGTTTAGCAGAATTCACTTTTTCTTTAATGATCGTCTCATTTTCAACATAAGTTTTGAAATCGTTAAATTCTTTTTCAAAATCTTCTAAATAACCCGTTAGCTTATCTCTTAATTTTAAATATTCTTTACGGGTTTTTTTAATAGTTTTTACTAAAGAACTAGTCTTTTTCAGCTCTTCACGATAATTTTTAAAATGCTGCTTTCTACTAGGCAAATTCATAAAAGAATTATAGCCACATAATGCTTTAAAAAAATAAAAAAGTTAGCTATTTTTTACTAACTTCTTTAACTCATTTTTCATAGGTATTATCTTTATTATTTTCAAGAGCTTGAACAACGATTTTTCGCTCTGAATCTGATAAAGTAGGAATAAATGTTTTAATTCTTACAATCATTTTTCCATATTTATTTTGGTTTAAGAACTTAAATCCACAATCTTTGATTATGAATGTGTCACCATCTTGATTTTTTTTGTCAAGTTTTATTGGTTTTTCACCATATGGCGTTGGCACATAAATGGTTTCTTCAGCTATTATTGATTTAATTGATACAGGAACTTCTAAAATAATATCATTATCAATTCTACGGTAGTAGTCATGACGTTTAACTTCAATAACAAGTCGCATATCTCCGGTTTGTCCACCATTTTTTGATGGAATTCCGAACCCTTTTAGCAAAAGAACTTGACCACTCATTATTCCTGCTGGAATGTCAACTTCTTGTTCAACATTAGTTCTAATTGAACCATTACCTTTACATTTTGAACATTTTTTGACAATTATTTTTCCAGTACCAGAACAATCAGGACAAGTTGTTACACTTTGAAATAAACCAAACATTGAAGAAGCAACTTTACCCCCGCCATCACAAGTAGAACACTTCTTAGAGTCTTCGTCTTTTTCAGCTCCTTTGCCTTTACATAAATCACAAATCTCGATTTTTTGAAGTTTTAAGGTTTTTTTGACTCCGAATACTGATTCAAGAAATGTTATTGTTATTCTTTGTTCTAAATCAGCTCCTTTTGTTGGACCATTGGGTTTTGAACGTCCAAAGGCACCACCAAAGAAATCACCAAAGCCATCGAATTCATCAAAGCTAAATGCTTTTGAAAATCCACCAAAAAATTGTTTGAAGATATCAGACGCGTTCGAGAACCCTGAAGCTCCACCCATTTGGTCAAAAGCAGCATGTCCAAATTTATCGTATTTAGCTCTTTTTTCTGGATCACTTAAAACTTCGTATGCTTCCGAAACTTCTTTAAATTTTTCTTCTGCTCCTGGTTCTTTATTTCTGTCCGGGTGATATTGCATCGCTAGTTTACGATATGCTGATTTAATTTCTTTTTCAGTTGCTGTCTTAGAAATTCCTAATACTTCATAGTAATCACGTTTTTTATCTGCCATAATAAATATATTTTAGCACAAAAAGGACTAGAGTGCTAAATTTTCTAATTCTTGCTTTGTTATGACTACTATTCTTTTCTTGCCATTAATGTCTTTAATAATGTTGCTTTCAGGATAATTTTTTTCGAAAAATGGTGCTACAAAATCATCGATTTCAAATATTAAAACACCGTTTTTATTTAAAAATAAATGCGCTTTTTTAAGAATTTTTAAATAATCTCTAAAGCCTGAATCTTTAGCATACAAGGCATATTTAGGATCAAATTTTGGTTTGTTAATGACTTCTTGATAGTTCAGATAAGGCGGATTAGAAATGATGACATCATATTTTTTTGTAACTTTTTTGAATCAATTGGAGCGAATAAAATTGATTTTAGTTTCATTAAAAAAAGAGTTTTTTTCGGCTTGTTTTAGTGCAAAAAAGTTCTTTTCTACTGCGTCAACACAGCATTTTTTGTTTTTTTGTATTGCTATTGCTATGAAACCACTGCCTGTTCCAAGATCTAAAACTGTCGAGTCTTTGTTAATGTGGTTATAAGCTTCTAAAATAAGTTCTTCCGTTTCATAACGAGGAATTAGCACAAATCGATTTAAAAAAATTCGGACATTTTGCATTTCGCAAAAGCCGATTATTCTTTGTACTGGATAACCTTTTTTAAGAAGCTTTTGCTCTTTCTTTGAAACTTTTAGTTCTAAATTGTTTCGGTGTTTTTCACGCAAAAGTTCTTCTTGTGTAGGCATGTTAATTATTGTTCTCCAATTTGAGCAATTTTTTCTGCTCTTTCTTCAGCTAATAATGATTCAATTAGTGAAGTCATGTTTCCATCCATAACATTTTTAAGCGAAGTTGAAAATCCTATTCTATGATCTGTAACTCTGTCTTGTGGATAGTTATAAGTTCGAATTTTTTCACTTCTATCACCTGAACCAGCAAGTTTACGAATAGTTCCTTCCTCCTCTTCTCTTTTTCTTACTTCCATTTCATATAGTTTAGATTTCATTAATTTCATTGCTTGTTGACGGTTAGCAATTTGTGAACGTTCGTCTTGTGATGTAACTACTAAACCTGTTGGAATGTGAGTAATACGGACAGCACTATCGGTTGTATTAACACTTTGCCCACCTGCTCCTGAAGAACGAAAAGTGTCCACTTTTAAATCTTGAGGTCTGATTTCAATTTCAACATCATCATCGACAGCAGGAAGAACTGTTACAGTAACAGTTGAGGTATGAACTCTACCTTTTGTTTCGGTAGCAGGAATTCTTTGTACACGGTGAACTCCTCTTTCAAATTTTAATTTTGAAAAGACTTTATCTCCACTCACTGAAAAGACAACTTGACTAAATCCACCGGCTGCTCCAAATGTTGAATCGATCATTTGGACTTTCATATCATTTAGATCAGCATATTTTTGATACATTCTAAACAAGTCACCAGCAAAAATGTTAGCTTCATCTCCACCGGCTGCTCCTCTAATTTCGATGATAACGTCTCTTTCGTCATTTTCATCTTTAGGTAATAAAAGAATTTTTAGTTCTTCTTCAAGAGTGGTCATTTCTTCTTCAAGCGATTCAATTTCCATTTTTGCTAATTCTAACAATTCAGCATCTTTTTCGTTTTTTAATACTTCTTTAGCTTGAATAAAAGCATCATTACTTTTTTCTCATTTTACGAAGCTTTCATAAATGTCACGAATTGCATTTTGTTCTTTTTGCAATTTTGCATATTTTTTGGTGTCATTGTAAATTTCTGGTTTTAATAAATCTTCTTGAATATCCAAATATTTAGTTTTGATAGCACTTAGGCTTGAAAGCATTGTCTTTTCCATGATTAAATTATTATACAATAATTTGTCTTGCTTTAGGGTACTAAGATTTGGACAAAAATAACCTTTTTGGACTAAAATATAACAAAAAAGGAGAAAAATATGGATTTATACCAAGCAATTTTAAAACGTACAAGTATTAGAAAATTTAAAGATAAAGCAATTGACGATGAATTAAAAAAGAAATTATTCGATGCTATCAAATTGGCACCTAACTCTTCTAATTGACATTCTTCAAGTGCAATAATAATCACCGATAAAGAACAACTAAAAGCAATCGGGCAGGCAAATAAATTTGCTCGAGCTGTTGAAAGCTGTGCAATGTTTGTTGTTTTTGTGGCTGATTTCAATCGCATGAATTTAGCTCAGAAGCACTACCCAGAAATTAAATATGATTTACACACAACAGAAGGATTTTTAGTTGCTGCTGGAGACGCTTACATTCAAGCTACTATGTTACAAGACGTTGCCATTTCGAATGGTTTAGGTACTTGCTTTTTAGGTTTAGTAAGAACAATGATTCCGGAACTAAGACAACTATTAAACATTAAAGGTCAGGCATTTCCAGTCATCGGTTTAGCACTTGGATATCCTGATTAAGAAGTTAGTGTTAAACCTAAACTAAATAGGGTTTTTGAAGGTAAATATGACATTGATTCATTAGATATCGAAGCTAAAAGATATAGTAAAGAATTGGAAGATTACTTTACAAAACTAGCTCCAGATAAAAAAGCATATTCATACTATGAAGCCTCGATTCTAAGTGCATCTAGATACAACATGAATACTAAAGAAATCGAAGAAATTTGAGACCTTAAATTACAAAACAAATAAAATAAACACACTCACAACTAGGAAAAAGATAATTTTTTCCTAGTTTTTTGTTACTTTTTCAGTCTTTTTAGCAAAAAAGATATAAAAAAATGGTGGAGATGCGGGGAATTGAACCCCGGTCCACACACAAACTTACTTGCAAGTACTACAGTTTAGTTGTCTTTGAAATACATTAACAAATCAATAAGACAACAAAATCAATTTGTTAATGGCAACTCATTTTTCAGTTTCAAAATAGTTGCACTTTTGAAACCTAAGCCCTAACGACAACTTTTTCTAGCGGGCATAGAAAAGTTGACTAAAATTCATTAAGCGAATAATAGATTTGATTGACGATTGAAGAATACAGGTGAAACTGATAGTTCTTCGTTTTTGCTAGTTTTTCCGGTCATTGAAAGCCTAGAAGCAATTATAGTCTGCCACACTACTGCGCTTTTAAGGAGCTTGTGCCTGTCGAAGCCATTACACCCCCATTAATAACAATAGCAATTATAAGCTATGGTTAGTATTGTTTCAAGATTTTTTGCAATTTTTTATCATTTTCTTCTTGAATTATTTTTTGTCTTTTGTCATGTACTTTCAAATGCTTAGCAAGAGCAATCTCTACTTTTATGTGATTATTTTTTCAATAAACTAGAGTTGGAATGATTTGCAGTCCCAATCTCTCTACTTTTGATTGAATTCTAATAATTTCATTCTTATGAAGTAAAAGCTTTCTAGTTCTTTCTAAATCACCTTTAACATTCATATACTGTGAAATGTAAAAATTATTGATTCACATTTCATTACCTTTAATGGTGCAAAAAGCATTATTTAAATTGGCATTTTGAGCTCGTAATGATTTTACTTCTCATCCTTGTAAAGAAATACCACATTCATATGTTTCTTTAATTTCATATTCATAACGAGGATATTTATTTTTTACTATTTGCTTCATAATAATCCTCTGGTAATAAGGCGTTGATTTGACCCTTTGCTTTATCAACGCTTGCAATTACAATTTCATAATTTTTGTCAGCTTTGAATTCTAAAGTTGGTCCCTTAGCAAGAAGTGGCGAGATTTGTGAAACCATTTCTCTTTGAATATCTTCGAACCTAAGAAGAATAGAGGTTTTATAGTTTGGCAATTCGAAAAATACCCCGAATTTTTCACAACTGATCACTTTAGCTTTATATTTTTGCGAAACAAAAGCTTCAAAAAATTCTGCTTTTTTAAGATCAACTACATCTCTTTCAATTGACATTGCCACAACTTCTGAATCAGTGTTCTTTTGGGCGATGTCACTGATTTTATTTTCTAATAATTCCTTTGTTTCATCATTTAATGGCTGACTATTAAAAATATAATCTCTTATTAGGCGATGCAATAATAAATCAGGATAACGTCTAATTGGGCTTGTAAAGTGAGCATAACAACTGCTTGCTAGCCCAAAATGACCAATATTTATTTCTGAATATTTTGCTTTTGATAAGGTTCTTAGTAAGTGAGCCTTAAGAAAATCATCAAAATGATCTTTTTCTTTTATTTTGTCAATCATTTTGGCAAAATCTTTTGAAAGCCCAGTGTCAGGAACTTTAACATTTAAATTTAAAAAGTTTAGAACTTCTTGCAAATTAAAGATTTTTTCCGGTTCTGGCTCGGCGTGAATACGATAAATTGAAGGTATTTTCTTGTCTGCCATCATGGTCGCAACTGTTTCGTTCGCACGAACCATAAAATCTTCAATCATCATTTCACTGATACCTGATTTTTTTATTACTATGTCTACTACCTTGTCACCATCCATAATAATTTTTGGCTCTTCTATTTCGAAATCAACATACCCTTCGTCATTTTTTATTTTCCGAATTAGTTTACTTATATCTAATGCTGTATCAAGCAAATAAGTTGTCTCAAAATCAAAAATGTGAGGTTTTTGAGCATAATAATCGTTAACTCTTGAATAAGTTAAACGATAATTACTTTCAATTATTGATGGATAAATTTCATACGAAATATTTTTACCATTTTCATCAATGTGCATTTGCAATGTCATTGCACATCTTTTTTGTTGTGGATTTAGTGAACAAATTCCATTTGACAATTCAAAAGGAAGCATAGGAATAACTTTGTCGGGAAGATATATTGATGTTCCTCTTTCCAATGCTTCTTTGTCAATTGCATCATTTTCTTTGACATAATGTGAAACGTCAGCTATGTGAACTCACAAATCGAAAGTTCCGTCAGATCTTTTTTGACAACTAATTGCATCATCAAAATCTTTTGTGTCATCGCCATCAATGGTAACAGTAAATAATTGGGTTAAGTCTTTACGATTTTGATAATCAGAAGCTAAAACTTCTTGTGGTAATGATTTTGAAAGCTGTTCAACTTCAGTTTCAAAATCTATTTCAATATTATTTTGAGCTATGATCTTCTTTTCTATTACACGTGGATTATTGATGTTACCTATGTATTCAATAAACTTAACATCTACTCGTGACCCACCTGCTTTAGGACTTAAGACTTCCATTTTTACCAATTGCTCGGTTTCGTAAACAAAATCATCTGGCAATTTTTGCACAAAATATTTGGCTCTGTCGCGATCATCAAAAGCTTCAAAAAAGAATGTCGGTACATTAAAACCTTTTACAAATTTACCAACTACAACTTTCTTTTGATGTTCCTTAACGTGAGTAACAAAAGCACGATAAAATGTTTTTTCTTCTTGTTCATAGCCGTAAATATCAGCATGGACAATATCTTTGTCTAAAACATTGTTTAGTTGGAATGGTAAAGCCAGAGCACTTTTATCTTCTTCAAAATCAATAAAACCTAATCTTTTGTTAGTTATTGAAATTTCAAAAAAACCACCTGTTACATAGTCAAGAGCAAAATATTGACCTTCACGGTTTTTTTCTACTAGCCTTAGCTTTTCGCATTCAAAAATCAATTCGGACAGTTCTTTATTATGAAATTTAGCAACTTTTAGTTGCTTTGCTATTTCAATAAATTGAAGTGGTTTTTTTTCTTTTTTTAGTAAGTCAACAATATCTTTAGTTTGTAAATTAAAACGTTTATAACTATTTGCCATTTTGAATTACAACTCTCAGGACAATAGCAATAATTATTAATAAAAAACCGAAAATCATCATTGAATATTTAAGAAATTTTTTGAAACCTCTTTCTTTTGAAACTTTAAATAAGTCAAGGTCTCCACTACCTACAAGGGCACCACTGAAACCATTTGAATCTGGTGACATTAAAAAAGAAATAATGATGATTATGATTGCCACTATAGCAATTAAAACTAATCAAATAGTCATTAACTATTTTTCTCCTTTCATTGCTAAAAAGTACTCATCTAGTTGGTCTTTTGTAACCATTGAAGGAGAGTTTGATAATAAATCAATTTGTTTTGCATTTTTTGGAAAGGCAATAACGTCACGAATTGATTGCGAATTAGTTAGGATCATCAAGATTCTTTCAAGTCCGAAAGCCATTCCACAGTGCGGCGGAAGACCATATTTGAATGCTTTTAAGAAGAATCCAAATTTTGATTCATATTCTTTTGGCGACATATTTAATTTTTCAAACATTAATGATTGAAGTTTTGGATCATTAATACGAACTGAACCTGAACCTAGTTCATATCCATTTAAAACTAAGTCATATGAACGAGCGCGAACTTTGTCATATTCATTGTTTTCAAAATAAGACATAGTTTTTTCATCAATCATAGTAAAAGCATGGTGAGCTGGTTCATAAGTTTGACTATCTTCATTAAATTCAAACATTGGTCAATTTACGATTCATAAGAAATCATAACGATTTGGATCAGCAAGAAGATATAAATCATTTAAAACAACACGAACAGCTCCTAAAGATTTTGTTATGTCACTATATTTACCAAAGCATACAAATAGCGAACCATCACTAATGTTTGCTTTCGATAGTAGTTTTTCAAGTTGGTTATTGTCTAGACTATTCCCTATTGTCATTTGGTCTGTTATTTTGTTAGATTCAATTTTGTAAATAGCAAAATTTTTAGCATTATTTTTTGTTGCTATTTCGGTTATGTATTTTCAATCGTTTGAACTATCTTTATCAAAAGCAATAAATTTTAAAGCATCTTCGCTTGCTAGTAGTTCTGAATAATCAGTTAGAAGATATCCGTATCTTGTGTCTGGTTTATCATTTCCATATTTATCCATTGATTCAAAGAAATCCATTCTTCTAAATGGAATGTTCAATTTTAAACCTAATGAGTTAAAAATGTGTTGATAGTAATTTTCTACAAGTTTAAACAATTCTTCTTCTGTTGAAAAAGACATTTCGAAGTCAATTTGAGTAAATTCAGGTTGGCGGTCTTTACGTGAGTCTTCATCTCTGAAAACTCTTGCTATTTGGAAGTATTTTTCAAACCCTGAAGCCATTAAAAGTTGTTTATACAATTGTGGAGATTGTGGTAGTGCAAAAAATTTACCCTTTTTTCTTGTTGGAACTAAAAAGTCACGTGCTCCTTCCGGTGTTGATTTACATAGAATAGGAGTTTCAATTTCCAAAAATCCATTGGCATCGAAAAATTTACGGGTTTCTAGTGAAACTTTATGTCTTAAAGCAATGTTTTGTTGCATTTTTTCACGACGTAAATCTAAGAAACGATATTCTAAACGAAGGTCTTCATTAGCTTCAGTATTTTTTTCGTTGTCATTGATTTCAAAAGGAATTTGACTCGCACTGTTAAGGATTTTGTATGATTCAACTTGAACTTCAATCTCTCCAGTTGCTAAATTTGGATTAGCTTCCAGTCTTTTTGTTACAGTTCCTGTTACTTCAATTGCACTTTCTTTAGTTAATAAAGGATCTGAAACATCAGTAAAAATTACTTGAATAATTCCACTTCTATCTCTCAAGTCAACGAACAGTTGTTTTTTAAATTTTCTTTTGTTTGCTATTCAACCATAAAGAGTGATTTTTTGTCCTTCGTTTTTAATGGTCAAACTTGTGTTAAATATTGTTTTCATATTAAATTTCCTCAATAAATTGTTCGATATTTTTTAGCTCAATTGTTTTTTCAGACAGTAAGGTTTTTCCTTTGTCAACATATTTAATCTTATAGTGATTTTTAGCTTGATTTAACTCTTTGAAAATGATGATGTCTGCTTCAATTTGCTCTGCTTTTTTAAACATTTTTTTAATTGAAAGAGGCTCATAGAAAATTTCAATACTCAATTTGGCATTACTGCTTCTTAGTTGACTAACTAAATTTGTCATTTCCTCTTTTTCATCTTCATTTAAATAAGCCACTAAAACTTTTTTGTATTGCGAATAGTTTTTGTTTGAATTGTTATGTGTCAAGATTTCAACTAATCTTTCCATTCCAAAGGCAAAACCAATTGAATCAACATCAGGTCCACCTAACTGTTTTAACATCCCATCATAACGTCCACCAGCTAAAATAGTAGATTTTGTTCCCAGCGCTTGTGAAGTGGATACAAATTCAAAAACTATGTCATTGTAATAATCCAGTCCTCGAACTAAAGATTTATTAACAGAATAGTTGATGTTGTGCTTTTCCAATAATTTACATAATGAATTAAAGTCATCTTTTTCATGTTGTGAAAGAAAATCTCATAATTGTGGTGCATTTTTGACAAAATCCAAATCATTTTGTTCTTTATCATCTAAAATTCTTAAAACATTATTTTCTAATCTCTTTTTATTGATTTCAGACAATTTGTCTTGATACTTAGCAAAATATTTCTGCAAATGTTGAGTGTATGTTTTACGCGAAGCATCAGAACCTAATGAATTAATTTCTAAAACAAAATCTTTGATGTTAATTTGGTTTAGAAAATCACTTGCCAACTTAATTATTTCAAAATTAGTGTCAACACTTTTGGGAGCAAGAAATTCTACCCCGCCTTGTCTAAATTCGCGATAACGACCTTTTTGTGGACGCTCATAACGGTACATATTGCCATAATAAAAAACTTTTAAGTAGTAATTATTTGTTGCTAACTTGTTTTCAACAACACTACGAATTACTGGAGCGGTACCTTCAGGACGAAGACTAATCATTTTTTCTCCGCGTGTTTGGAAAGAATACATTTCTTTATTTACAATGTCGCTGAATTCACCAGCAGAGCGAACAAATAATTCAGTGTGTTCGATGATAGGTGTCTCTATATAAGAAAAAGAATATTTTTGACAAATATTCTTAAATGTATCGACTATCTGTAAATATAAATTTGCTTCCTGACCAAAAATATCTTTTGTTCCTTTTACTTTTTGATACATATTTTCTCCTTACTTATCGAAATCATTGATTGTACTAAATTCTTGTTCTTCAACTTTTGAAGTAGATCAATAGAAAGTATCAATACGTTTTTGTTTGCGAGCAAACTTGTTTATTAACATTCATTGTCATAGAAGTGGCGCAAGCAAGAAATCAAAACTAAAAATTGATAGATTGATTAATAAAATTGCTAAAAACACATTTTGCATTTCACTGGTTGTAAATGCTAATGACAATGAAATTATCGACACTAAAATCAAGAATCAAACAGATGTTCTAAATGATTGATTGATCAATTTTTTGACAATTGTTTTGATTTGTTCTGGAGAATAAATGTAATTTTTTAGATTTGTATCTTGGTGAGTAAGAATTTTAATTTTATTAGCGCTCATTAAATGTGAGTAAATAACAAAAACATGTGCAATAAAGAAGATTAGAGCAAGATTGTAATCAAATTTAATTTTGAAAATAATCATTAAGGCAATAGTTAATAGAAAAACATTATATTCTTTGATGAAATAAATTAGAGTTGTTATCAATGAATAACGAATTCAGATATAGATACCTACTAAAAGAAGAGACACAATTAGTGGTATTCAAGAAAATCCTAATTGTCTTAAAAATCCTTTAGTTGATCAAGTTCAATTTTCAAGAATAAAATTGTTTGCTAAATCAGTCGAATTCAATGCTGTTGCTAAATCTAACGCTTGTGAAGAAGAAACTAACATTGTGTATGTGTTGTTATCTAATGAATTTTGCATTATTTGCACATTTTCGATATTCAATGCACTTAACTGTTTTTGAACCGCTAAAGCAGTGCTTTGTGTGATTCCATCAAGGGTTGTAATTGCATAGTTATTTGTTGTCTGCAATAATGGTGATAAATCTAATGATCTTTCAAAACTAGTTCCATGTGAAAATAGAATGATGAAAGCAATTGGTAAAACTAAAGCGAAAAAGATTGTGTTGTATTTAGATACAAAATTTAATGCAATTTTTGATTTAAATCTAAACTCTTTTGTTAAAGATAATAATCAAGGATAGTAAGCAAAATGATCAACATTTGTTAAGTTATAAATGATAATGTTATTTAACCCAATAATGATTATAGTTGTAAAAATAGAAGCAACTATCACCATTGAAGCAAAGACAGAAACAACATTGATGCTTAGGTATAAAGCCATGATTGATGCTACAACTAAACAAAGCAGAGTGTCAAACGAAGCAAACAAAGTTGTTTTTTGTGATTTTTGAATTGCTTTAGAAGGTGTCATTTTTTTGACTATTTCACGTTTAAATCTAGCTAAAGAATTATTCATTAGTCCAAATGCAATTAGTAGTGTTGTTATTAGACCTACAATTAATAATGGACTTAAAGAAATTCCAAAACTTGTTAGCACTAAATAAATTACTAATCCATTTAATCCAAAAGCTAAAGAAGAAATCAACCCTAATATTCTGTAATTGAAAATTAGATAGAAACCAATAATTGCGAAAACAATAATTAAAACATACTTAATCGCTTGGTAATTAAAGGTTTTTGTTGCGTAATTAGTTGCTAAAACTTTTAATTGATATGGTGAATAGGCATAATTAATGATTGCGCTTAATTCTTTGTTTGAGTATGCTTGATAATTATTGAATAAGTAGATGATTTTATCTCCTGGTTTTGCATAAGTCATCACCGACGGAGAAGAAACTGATACTAAATATTTACTTGCATTAAGTGAATCATTTTTTAATACTGGCTCTTTAACTTTTTTAGTAGTTTGATCATATGAACCAATTGCATTATTATTTTCGTATGCAAAGTTAACTGGATTTTTATTTGCCGCAGCTCAATCAGAAGCAAATTGATTTTCTGCTAAATTAACAAACTTTTTAAGATTAATCCAGAAATAAATTCTTTGATTTTGGTAGTCCTGTTTTAATAAATCTAATTGGTGATTACCTTTGTCACTTAGAAGTAAAGATACTCGATTAGAAGCTTGCTTGGTATTTCAATTTGCTGGATTATTTTCTAAAGGCAATGCAAAGTCTGCTTCATTACCCTCAAGCAATTTATCCAAACTTACATTGTCATTTGAACCTGGTTTGAAATATTGGTTTTTGTAAAATAAAGGAGTTCCTGTTGAATCGGTTACAACAATGTATGATTTATTCGCTAATTTATTAACAAGTTCATTTAAATCGTAGTCATTGTTAATATTTGTTTCTAATTTTAAAACTCCATTACCGTCATACAAACGATAATTTTCATTAAGGTTTCCGTATGAAAGCAACTTTTCAATACCACCAAAAACTTCCTGGTTAGAAAAGGAAGTGTTTTCACTCAAGTTTTCATTGTCAGAAGTGTCAATTTTAAGAACTACATTAGCTTGCTTAACGGTTGAATTAGCATTTGAATTACTACTTTTAAAACCTAATGATACTGCAATTATTAATGCAATCGAAATTAACAACACTCCAACGTAAGTAATCAGTCATCTTAGCTTGTTTTTTGGATTTTTATTGTTTTCGTAATTCATATTTTTAAATTATACTAGAAAGCCAGGTTTTTAATCTATGATTAAACCTTGCTAGAATAATAAAAATTAGATGTATTGACTTATGTAATCAACTCCTTTTGATGTAATCATTCGTCCTCTGAAAGTTTTGATAATAAACTTGTTAGCTAATAAATGCGGTTCAACATCGTGCAATATTGTTTGCCTACTTTCACGTAAAAGACTGCATATAGCATCCAAAGAAGCAGGTTTTTGGTCAAAAATAGTAACTAACGTTTTTAAATATTGTATCTGTAAATCACTAAAACCTAAACTAAAAACCCCTAAATAATCAAAAGTCTTTTGAACCATTGATTTTGTTATTACATCATGGTTTTCATATAGTGTAAAATCATGACATCTCTTTAATAAATTGTTAGCGATTCTCGGCGTGAAACGAGAATTTTTTGCAATAAAATTAATGGCTTCTGGGTCTATTTTCATATTGGTTTTCAAAGCAGAATTTTCAATTATTTTGCATATTTCAGCGTTACTATAATTTTTGAGTCTAGCAATGTATCCAAACCTATCTTTAAGTGGTTGAGTGAGTAATTCAAACTTAGTTGTAGCAGCAATTAAACTAAAATTATTAAGTTTTAAACGCATGATTTTTTTGTCACCATCTACACCTAAAACAATATCAATTTTACCTTCTTCCATTGCAGAATACAACAATTCGTGCAAGGTTTTGTTGACAGAATGAATTTCATCAATGAAAATGATGTCGTTTTCTTGAATAGATGAAAACATAGTGATTAAATCACTGCGTTTTTCTAGTAAAGGTCCTTGAACGAAAACTATATTTCTCTTAGTTTCGTTAGCGATAATTGTTGCTAAGGACGTTTTTCCTAATCCTGGCGGACCATAAAAAAGTAAATGATCAATTAGCTTGTGCTGTTTATCTGCTGAATCGATCATAACTTTCAAAGTTTCTTTAATTTTATCTTGCCCGATAAATTCATCGAAAGTACTAATTTTGAACAATTGCATTATTGGCGTGTTTTGATGAAATTACTTTAATTGCTTCTTCAACAGCTTTATCAAGTTCTTGATCAACATTTATTTCTTGCATAGCTTCTTTTATCTGACTATTTCTAAACCCTAAGATACGCAAACTTTTTTCGATGTTATGAGCATTTTCTGAAATAATAGTCTTATTTTCTCCTTTAGTTGCTTCAAACTCATTGTTTTCTGTTTCATCTTCAGGAGTTTTCTTTTGCAAGAATTTTTCATATTTAGGTTGATATTCAAAGATCAGTTGTCTTGCTGAGCGGTTACTTAGATAAGGAATTGAATTCAATTTGTTAATGTTTGCACTAGCAACATATTCAACTACTTTTTCTCAACCTATATTTAGTACTGATAATGCAGTTTTAGGTCCAATTCCTTGTATTGAAAGTAGATCTTCAAAGACTACTAATTCCTTGAAATTTTCAAATCCATACGTTGTTTTAAAGTGTTCTGTCTCGTACTCATGGACAAAAACTTTCATATTTTCGTCTTTTTTAAATCTCTCAACCATTGGAACATAAATTAGTTCTCCAACTCGGTTATTTTCTAAAATAATGTAATTTTTATTAGTGTGAACAATTTTTCCATATTTATAAATTATCATTTTCGTTTACCTCAACCTAATTAAACAACACAAAAACAACACGGATTGTTAAATGGGAAAAAATGAGAAAAATGTGAGAAAGATACAAAAAAAAAAAAAAAAATAGCCGCGAAGGCTATTTTGGTCAATTTCTTGAAATGGTACGCCCTAGAGGATTCGAACCTCTGACCCAATGGTTAAAAGCCATTTGCTCTACCTGCTGAGCTAAGGGCGCATATCATGGTGCCCAGAACTGGACTTGAACCAGCACGGTGTTGCCACCGAGGGATTTTAAGTCCCTTGCGTCTACCTATTCCGCCACCTGGGCAACTCTGCTTAGATTGCTTTAATATTATACACAAATATAATTTTTTATTTTATAAAAAATAAAAAAGTTTGGTCGCTTTACTGCGCTTTGGTGCCCGTGACTGGACTCGAACCAGCATGAATCTCTTCGGTTGATTTTGAGTCAACTGCGTCTACCATTTCGCCACACGGGCATAACTAATATTATATAGCAAAAATACGTATATCATATATAATAAAATACATGAATTTAGAACATATTTTCGCTGCTCAAAAAGATTTAGATGAAGAATTTAGTAAAAATATTGCTCCAGGTGAGCAAGATTTAAAATTGAAATGTGTAATAGCTTTAATTGTCGAAATTGGTGAATTTGCTAACGAGTTTCAAGAATTTAAATACTGAAAAGTTCACAAAAATATTAACCGTCAAGCACTTTTAGAAGAGTATGCAGACGGAATTCACTTTCTGAGTTCTTTAAGCGCATCTATGCATATTAGTCCTATTATTGAACCATTAGTATTAGCTAAGACATTCAGTCGTCAACTGGCAGAAGTGTATAAAGCAAGTACTAAACTGCTAGATGAATTAAATAGTAAAAATTTAACATATTGCTATAGACTATACTTAGGACTTGCTAAAGTTGCTAATATTAGTGAAGAAGAAATATTAGCCAGTTTTGCCAGAAAGAATCAAATTAATCATCAAAGAGCACACAATAAATATTAAAAAAATCACTCATATACAGTACTTTTTACTGAAAGAGTGATTTTTTATTTTGCCTTTTGACATATGGTGCCACTTACAAGACTCGAACTTGTGATAGATACTTACGAGATATCCGTTTTGCCTGTTAAACTAAAGTGGCACTTTGTAAAAGAAAACAGCCGTTTGGCTGTTTAGGTCAACTTAATGAAATGGTGCGAACGAATGGACTTGAACCATCGACCTCACGATTATCAGTCGTGTGCTCTAACCAGCTGAGCTACGCTCGCATGTAATTGGCGAAACATCGCCAATTTGTATTAACGTTTTGAGAATTGTCTTGCACGACGCGCTTTACGTAATCCGAATTTTTTACGTTCTTTAACTCTAGCATCACGTGTTAACATTCCTGCTTGTTTTAATGCTGGACGAAAATCTTTATTTACTTCTAATAATGCTCTCGCAATCCCTAGTCTAACAGCTCCAGCCTGTCCACTTAGTCCACCACCGTTAACATTAGCAATAACATCATATTTAGCAGTTGTTTCTGTTAATCCAAATGGTTGAGAAGCATCTTTTAATAGTATATCACTATTTAAGTATTCTCTTGCTTCTTTTCCATTGATTGTGAATTTTCCATTTCCAGGAACTAAGTAAACTCTTGCTACTGAGCTTTTACGACGTCCTAGACCGTAGTATCTTACATCTGCCATTATTTAACCTCTAAAACTTCTGGTTGTTGTGCTTGGTGTGGGTGTTCACTTCCTGCATAAACATATAAGTTATTGAATTGTTTGTGTCCTAATTTGGTGTGTGGTAGCATTCCTTTAACTGCTTTTTCAATTAAAGCAATAGGTTTTTTAGCTCTTAGGTTTTTAGCATTAATTTTCTTTAGCCCTCCAGGGTATCCTGAGTAGCTGTAGTAAATTTTATCTTCTTCTTTTTTTGCTGTCAATTTAACTTTGTCAGCGTTGATAATGATTACATTATCTCCCATATCCACGTTTGGTGTGAATGAAGGTTTATTTTTTCCTCTTAGAATTGATGCCACTTGCGCGCTTAGACGTCCTAAAACTAAGTCTTTAGCGTCAATTAGGTATCATTTTTTTTCAACTTCTAAGTGTTTAACGATTGTAGTTTGACGCATGTGCTTTCCTTATGTAATTTAATTTAAAAAAATAAATGCTTTAACATTATAACAAAAAAAGGTAATTTTGTTAAAATTTTGTAAACTTGTTTAACACTCAAAATGGTGCTAATTTAAAAAATAAATATAGCGCATAAATGATTTATTCATTTCGGGACTAACAAAAGCTTTTTACTCGGAACTATTAGAGCTTTTGTGCGCATTTCGTGAGCTAGAATTTTGCAAAATCTAGTGATTTAATTTTACCAAAAAATCACACTTTTTATCTATTCATCATGTACTTTTGCAATTACATAAAGAGCAGCAGTCTCAGCACGAAGAATTGTTTTAGTTAATTTAATTGATTCAAAACCGGCATGAATAGCTTTATTTACTTCTTCATCACTAAAACCACCTTCAGGCCCAATTAAAAACAATGAAGATGGTAAGAAAAATTTATGTCCTTCACTTTGATTTTTTTCATGAGCAATATAACGGTGGTCAAAATCTTTAATTGCTAATACATCTTCAAAATTTAACACTGAACTTAATGAAGGTATTTTGTTACGAAATGATTGTTGGCAGGCTTCAAAAATAATTTTCTCAAAGCGTTTTCTTTTGTTTTCAAAATCATCAACCTTCATTTCGCTGTAACGACTTTTGAACGGATAAATATGACTGACACCTAATTCTGTTGCTTTTTGTAAAATTAATTCAAAGTTTTTTCAATTTATTAAACTAACTGCTAAACCAACAGGCTTACTGAACTCATGGTTTAAGTCTAATTTTTCGATAATATAAGCTTTTTGGTCTTCATAGCGGCACTGATAAAATTCATTTTCATAAACGCAAATAAATGTTTTGTTAAATTGTCTAGCAACTCTTAAGTGATGAATAGTTTCCTGGTCTAAAATGAAGTAATTATTTTCTTTTTTATTAACAATAAAGCGCATGTTGTTCCTTTTTTTGTAAAAATTATAATTAAAAAAGTAGCACATTGCTACTTTCAAAGTGAATATTAGTATAAAGCTGCTTTAGCTTTTTCAACGATTTGTTCAAAAGTTTTTGGGTGGTTAATTGCTAGTTCAGAAAGCATTTTTCTATTGATAACCACGTTAGCTTTTTTAAGTCCATCGATTAAACGTGAATATGTTAATCCTAAAGGTCTTGAAGCTGCATTAATACGAGCGATTCATAGTTTTCTGAATTCTCTTTTTACTTGTTTACGGTCTCTAAATGCATATGTTCATGATTTAACAACCGCTTGTTTTGCAACTTTGTAACCGATTGATTTGTGTCCTCAGTATCCTTTAGCTAATTTAATTCATTTTTGTCTTCTAGCTCTTGTAACTGTTCCGCCTTTTACACGCATAATAAGTTCCTTTCTAGATTAATTCTTTAATTCTCTTGTAATCTGATTTTGAAATCATTCCAGATTTACGAGATTGTCTTTTTTGTTTTGTTGATTTATTTTGAGCTAGGTGTGAACGATAAGCTTTTCCACGTTTAACTTTTCCGCTACCAGTGATTTTGATACGTTTAGCTAACGCTTTTTTAGTCTTCATTTTTGGCATCGCTGTTTTCTCCTTTGTTTGAATTTGGTTTCACTTTTTTCTTATCTTTTTCTAAATACATATCTAGAAATTTTTCATTGGTTAGAGTAGGTTCTTTAGTGATTTTTGCAATATCTTCGACTGCTTGGTAAAACTTCATTAAAACTTCTTGACCAATTTCTGGTCTTTGCATTTCTCTACCTCTAAACTTTAGAGAAACTTTTACCCGATCACCATTTAGTAGAAATTCACGAGACTTACGTGCTTTAGTTTGCAAGTCATGATCACCAATCATAGCAGTTAGACGAACCTCACGATTAACTGTGACTGATTGTTTTTCTTTAGCTTGTTTAGCTTTTTTCTTACGGTCGTATTTAAATTTTCCGTAATCAAGAATTTTTGTAATTGGTTTGTTGTCAGCAATTGAAATTAAAACTAAGTCTTTCTTTTCGCTTTTTGCTCTTTCGATTGCTTCATCACGTGACATAACACCAATTTTTTCTCCGTCACTATCTAGAACAAACACCTTCTTGTAAGGAATTTGTTCGTTTAAAACGTGTTCTGATTTTGGTCTTTTGTCTTTATTGTCGTTAGATTGAATAACTATCTCCTTTAAAAATAAAAAAGTGGTATTAATCCACTTCTCCACTACATAAAAAAAACATATAGTAGCAACCCGATTTAATAAAACCCAGGTGAGAAATGAATCTTCTTTTTGCTTTGAATGCTTATAAATAATACCACATTTTAGTATAAAAATTTGTAAAAATATATCACCGTCCGAGTCCAAAAAAATTATTAATTAGCCTAATCTAGATTAACCATTTGCTAAAATTTAAAGTATGAAAATAGATTTACAAAAATTACGTCAAAATCTTGACAAAGCTTATGCTCCATACTCAAAATTTCATGTGTCTGCTTTAGCAATTGATGAAAATGATAATCAATACTGAGGAGTCAATTGTGAAAACATTGCTTTTCCATCTGGATTATGTGCTGAAAGAAGTGCACTATTCTCAGCACCAGTACAAGGTGCCAAAGTAGGAACATTCAAAGAAATTCACATTATTTCATCTTCTGAAAAACCAGTATTTCCATGCGCTGGATGTCGTCAAGTAATGTGTGAATTTATGAAACCTGATAGTTTAGTATATTGTTATTCAAATGACACAAAAGAAGTAATGAAATTCAAACTTGAAGAATTAGTACCAAATGCAATCTGACCAACAACTATTAAAGTAGGTTAAACATTAACATATGAAAAAACAATTTAAATTCTTACTGCCTTTAATTACAGTTGCAACTACTTCTTTGCCACTAGTAGCAATAAGTTGTAACAGTACAAATGAAAAAGATCCTGTTAAAGAAGAAAAATGAATTCAACCAGAAAGTGATTTAGTTGATAAAACAGTTGAAGCATCTGAAGATATAAAAATTACAGATAAAAATTTCGCTTGAATCAATGAAATGAAAGAAGACATTAACAAATCTCTTTGAATCAATCCAATCGAAAAACAACGTTTAATTGCCGATATAAATTTAACATCTAGTTCATTACAAACATTACCATTCAACTCTGAACAACTAAAACTATATATGAAGGGAATGGCACTTGGTGAGCTGTCTAGTAACTCAAAACTAATCAAATTTTTATTCGTTGACTGAACACAAACATTTTTTAGTAAGTTCATTACTCATATTTTGAACCCTTTTGAACAAAAGGATGAAGATATAACAAATTGAATAAGCGTTCAAAAAGCCAAAGCAAACAAAGTGTCTATTGCGCTATCTAAGGATCCTTGAAATTTGGTGAAAATAGGTGACGAAATCTTGATTGAACAACACAAAAACTTAGATGACACAATCAAATTTCTAACTAACAAAAATAAACTTCAAGTAATTACATATCCTGCAGAAAATAAAACTAAAACACTCTTTGCTTTCGATGCTAACAATGAATACATAAATCTTCCACAAAATATGGTTAAGATTGAGAATGGTAAATATATTGTTAGCTATCCTGGTTTAGATAAACCAAATGAAATAGAAATACAAAATCCAACAATACTTAATGTTACAAAAAATAGCAACATTTTAGAACTAAAATCACTTGCGATAAATAATCAAGTAATTTATGGTGGTTTTGATATTAATTTATCTGCTTCTAAAATGTATGATGACAGTATGGTCTTTTTGGATAACAAAGTGATTGATGATGAAGATTATGTTAGTGAGGATACAAAAATTGAAAATACACAAAATTCTTCAAATAATACTAACAACAATCAAGAAGTTACCATCTTAGCTTCGATGGAAGACTTTGTTAAAAACACTGATTTTACTACTCAAGCAATTATTTATATCAGTAATCCAGCACTAAAAAAAGAATTTATCGACCCCGAAACTAATAAATATATTGATTTCATTGCTTTAGATACTGATTTTAGCAAGCAAGAATACAATGATGAAAAAGTTGCTTACATAACCAGCGAAGTAGAAAATAATGAAGTTGCAAGATTTAGTTTCGCTTTAAAAACGCCTCCTTGCCTTTTGGTTCGTGTTTCAAAGCAATTCGCACTTTCTTACATAGAACACAAAGATGCACAAGTAGCTAAATATTTAGCAAAACAGGATAAACAACAAGCATAATGAAAAGAACAAGAGACTTTTATCTCCTGTTCTTTTTTTGTTATTTTTTAGTTTTAATCGGAACGTAAAGTTTCTTAACTTCATCAGTGTAAACGTGTTGTTTTTTATCTTCGGGATGCAAGTAAATGTTAGGTAAAAATTCAGTCCCTACATTTTTTGTAAACATTGCTTCTATTAAGCAAAATTTAGGAGTAGCACTAACACGTGGAAAGACTAATTGAATTCTTTTTGGTTCAAAACCATGTTTTTTCATTGCTTCAAGGCAGTCTACAAAACGATTAATAGGCAAAACTACAGATAAATATCCATTTTGTTCAATTATTTTTCTTGAACCAGCACATAATTGATCTAAATTTAGATAAATCTCATGAGTAGCAATTTCTTGAAAAGAAGTAGAGGATTTTCTTTTGATGTTTGCATCAACTTTATAGTAAGGGGGATTACAAATTATAAGATCATATTTTTTTGCTAATTTATTGCCCACTCTATAAGCATATTCTTGTGCATAGTCATTAAAATCTGCTTCAATTATGGCAATTTTGTTTTCAAGATTATTCTTTGTTACATTAAAATTGGCAATTTCTACTGCTCTTGGTTGTATTTCGATGGCATCAATTTTGATTTTTTCACTTCTTTGAGCAACAAAAATACTCAAGGCTGCATTGTTAGTTCCTACTTCTAGGATATTTGTTACTGAGCTATTTAAAGTACAAAAATTTCCTAGCAAAATAGTGTCAACTGAGTATGAAAACATCTCCTTATCCTGCATTATTTTTAAACCATCTTGATAACCTAAATTATTTTCTTTTCAACTACTTCTCATAATTATTAATTGTATAGTATTTTTCACTTGTCCAAGTTAAGCACATAGAAAACAAAAAAGATAGAATCAAACGATTCTACCTTAAAAAATATCTTTTTTTATTAAGCAGCTTTCATTTGTTCTGCAACTTCAGCAGCAAAGTCAACTACTTTAACTTCAATACCTTCTCCAACTTCAATACGGAATGATTCAACTAGTGATAGTTGGTTGTCATTTAAATATTGAGCAACAGTTTTTGAGTCTTCCATAACAAATGCTTGGAATAATAAAATTCCTTTTTCATCGTAAGCTTTACGTAATTTACCTTCAAGCATACTTTTTTGCACTTTTTCTGGCAATTTATCTCATTTTGGATTTGATTTAACATCTGCTAAAGCTTCTTCTTCAATTTGAGCTTTTAATTCAGCTGGTAAATCATTTTCTGTATCGTAGTTTGGATTTAAAGCAGCAACGTGCATTGCAACATTACGAGCTGATTCAGCATTTGATCCTTTAACTAAAACAGCTGATGCAATACGATTGTTAGCGTGAGTATAAGCAGCAACTACTTCACCTGCAGCAGGAGTAATTTTAACTACACGACGTAGAGTAATTTTTTCTCCAATTTTTGCCGTTGCATCAGTAACTTTTTGTTCAACAGTTTCTGATCCAATTTTTAATTTCATTACGTCTTCTAGAGTTTCGAAATCATTAGATAGTAAAACGTTTTCGATTTCACTTACTAGAGATTGGAATAATTCATTTTTAGCAACAAAGTCTGTTTCAGAGTTTAATTCAAATAAAACAGCATATTTGTCGTTTTTAGCTGCACGAACAATACCTTCAGCAGCAACTCTTCCTGCTTTTTTAGCGGCTTTAGCTACACCTTTTTCTTGTAGTCAAACAATTGCTTTTTCAATGTCATTGTTTGTTTCTTCTAAAGCTTTTTTACAGTCTAGGAAACCAGCATTGGTACGGTCTCTTAGTTCTTTAATTAATTTTGGTTCTGCGGCCATGATTATTCTCCTTTTGAATTGTTAGGACGACGGAAATTTCTTTTTGGTTGGTCGTTTGCTGCTTCTTTTTTAGGATCTTCAGGTAAAACAATAGCATCATCATTTTGGTAAGCAAATAATGCATTTTGTCCTCTTCCTGTTGCAATAGCATCAGCTAGGATTGTTAGGATTAAGGTGATTGATTTTACTGAGTCATCGTTAGCTGGGATTCCGAAATCAACTGCATCTGGATCAGCATTTGAGTCTAGAATTCCAAAAACTTTTACACCTTTTTTGTGTGCTTCTTTAATAGCGATTTCATCTGCTAGTGGAGAAGCAACGATCATAACATTAGGGATTTTTTTCATGTGACGAATACCGCTTAGGTTTCTTTGTAACTTAGCGATTTTTTTGTCAAAGTTTAATCCTTCTTTTTTGGTGTATCCTACATACCCACCAGCTTGTTTAGCTTCTAGTTCTGATAGTAAGTTAACACTTTTGAAGATTGTATCTGAGTTTGTTAAGGTTCCACCTAATCAACGTTCAGCAACATATGGTGAATTAACTCTTTTTGCTTGTTCTTCAACTGCTTGTTTAGCTTGTTTTTTAGTTCCAACAAAAATGAATGAAGCACCTTTTTGTGCTGCTCTTTGAATCATTTTGTATGCATATTCTAATGATTTTTGAGTTTTAGCAATGTCAATAACGTGAATACCTTGTCTTTTTTGGTATAGGTATGGTTTCATTTTTGGATTT
Organism: Mycoplasma sp. 1573; assembly: GCF_053851775.1. NCBI lineage: Bacteria > Bacillati > Mycoplasmatota > Mollicutes > Mycoplasmatales > Mycoplasmataceae > Mycoplasma > Mycoplasma sp. 1573. The sequence goes on from NZ_JBSQBG010000002.1 coordinate 244,827, forward strand.
CATGCACTTGCACGGTGTCCAAAATATGTTCCTGCTTCAAGTAGTTTACTTCTTGAAACAATTTCTTTTTGTGCTTCAGCTTGTACTGGAGCTTTTGTTTCTTGATTTTTGTTTTCCATAAATTTTCCTTTGTTTGTCTTCCCAAAATTTCGAAATGATGGAATCATATACGACACAACCATCAAAATCCATTTTGGTGCTTGATGAAATTAATAAAATAGGTACCAACTAGGTTAGTACTTAAATATTTTAGCATAAAAGCCTCGATAACAAAAACCGGCAAGAAAAAATCTAGCCGAAGCTAGATTAGTGATTATTTAAAAATGTAGTCAAAAATTTGTTCGTAATGTTCGACTGGAATAAATTTGATTACTTTTTTAACTTCATCAGGAACATTTACTAAATCTTTTTCGTTTGATTGTGGAATAAAGACAGTGTCGATACCAAATTTTGAAGCTGCTACTGACTTTTCTTTCAATCCACCAATTGCTAAAACTTTTCCACGCAGTGTAATTTCTCCTGTCATGGCAATTGTGTGTGGTACTGGACGTTTCGACAATGCTGAGATAATCGATGTTGTAAATGTTACTCCAGCACTTGGCCCATCTTTAGGAACTGCCCCTGCAGGTACGTGAATGTGAATGGTGTTGTCATCAAATTTAAAATCAATGCCAAATTTTTCTGCATTAGCTTTAACATATCCTAGAGCGATTTGTGCCGATTCTTGCATAACTTCTTTCAGTGAACCAGTCAATTTGATTCCTTCTTTTCCTTCAAAAGTTGTTACTTCTATTGGGAGTGTTGAACCACCGTATGGAGTTCAAGCAAGTCCATTAACTGTTCCGATTTGTGGTTCTTTATCATTTTTAGACTCATCATATTTGATTGGCCCTAAAAATTCATCAACTGCACTTAAATCTACAACAAATTCGTCTTTTACTTCTTTGTCTAAAATTTTAACAACTATTTTACGACCGATTTTATCTAGTAAACGACTTAGTTCACGAACTCCACTTTCTAGTGTGTAGTACTTAATGATATAGTTAATCACATCATCGCTAATTTGGTATTGTTTTTCAGTTAATGAGTTAAATTCAAGAACTTTTGGAAGCAAGTGACGCTTAGCAATTTGTAGTTTTTCAATTGATGTGTATGAACTTAATTCAATCAATTCAACCCTATCGATCAATGCCTCGGGAATTGAATCATAGTAGTTTGCTGTCGCAATAAACAACACTTTCGAAAGATCATATTCAACGTCCAAATAGTGATCTTGGAAGTTTACGTTTTGTTCTGGATCTAAAACCTCTAAAAGTGCTGAAGTAGGATCTCCACGATAATCAGCCGACATTTTATCAATTTCGTCTAATAAAACAACTGGGTTTGAAACACCTGCTTTTTTGATGGCATTAATGATTTTTCCAGGCATTGCCCCTACATAAGTACGACGGTGTCCACGAATTTCAGATTCATCTTTTACACCACCTAAACTTACTTTGATGTATGGTCTTTCTAGAGCATTAGCAATTGAACGAACTAAAGTAGTTTTTCCTACCCCTGGAGGACCAATTAGTGTCAAGATTGGCATTGGTCTTACTGCTTCATTTACAAGACTTCCTTCTTTTGAAACAAATAAGTTTTTGTCAATTAGGTGATCTTTATCGTTAGGAATCTTTACATATTCATTTTTGTGTTGATTTTGTGCTTTATTGTGATTCATTACAGCAATAAATTCCAAAATTCTTTCTTTTGGTTTCTTTAAACCATAGTGTTGTGAGTCTAAAACTTTTTTTACATTCTCAATGTCTAAATTTTCTGCTTTTACTTTTCTTCAAGGTAAAACTTGTAATAATTCAATATAATTTTTAGCAATATTTGCCTCAGGGCTTGATGGCATCATCTCTTTGATACGTGCTTTTTCTTTGGCAATTGTTGTTTTAACAACATCTGGATAAAGTAGATTTAATTCACTATTTTTGATTGTTTTTTCGTATTGTGTTTCTTCTTCATTACCACCTAGTGAATCTTGAATTATTCTCATTCTTTCACGTAGTAAGTATTCTTTTTGTTGTGAGTCTAATTCATTTCTTAGAGCAGCATCAATTTCTTCATCAATGACATTTAATTGTCTTAGTTTAATAAATCCTGAAATTGCTAACGAAAGTTTTTCAACATAATCGTTTTGTTCAAAAATTTTATATCTATCTTCAAAATCCAGTTTTGAAACTGAACCTAACAAAATATCAGCAAAAGGCATTAAATCTTCAGCTGTATAAATTGTTTCAATTGGTGCTGTAAAAGCTTCTGTGCTTTCACTATTGATAACTTTTTGCAATGCTTTTGCAAGTTTTGATAATAATGCTTTAGCTAAATTTAAGTCAGAAACATATTCTCTTACTTCTTCAACAACAGCACTTGCATTAGACATTAATTCAGGACTGTCTTCATTTGATAAAACAGTTAAATCCTTTAGTTCTAAAAGTTTTACTTTTTTAAGTGCTTTGAAGTTTATATCTTTTACTTTTGATTGACCGTTGACTGGTTCTCAAGTTACTACTGTTCCATATTCTAAATAATCATCAAAAGTTAATTCACCAGTTTTGTTTAGACTGCTTGGTTTAATTGGGAAAAGCGCCATTACATTGGCATTATGATCTTCAGCATGTTTTCAAATCGATAGGCTGCGAGTCTTACCAACTTTGATTTTTTTTGTTTCGCCTACTGCAACAAAATCATTTCTTAGTCCGATAAATGGGTACTGCATTCTTGCTCCTTTCTAAGTTGTACTAATTATAGCATAAATTAGCACTCAACAATGTAATGTGCTAAAAATACAAAAAGCCCAAATTGGGCTTAAAATTTTAAATCCTTGGTTCCAAAAATACGATCACCTGCATCTCCTAAACCTGGAATTATGTACTTTTTATCATTTAGATGTGAGTCTTGACAAGCCAAGAAGATATCGACATCACTAAATGAAGAAGTAATCTTTTTAATTCCTTGCTCAACACCAACCAAACAAACAAGTTTAATGTTGCTAAAACCATCTTTTTTTAGCTCATTGATAGCATCGTAAGCACTTGTTCCGGTTGCTAACATTGGATCTACAACCATTACAACACTATCTTTAGCAACATCTGGAATTTTGTAAAAATATTTATGAACTTGAAATGTTTTTTCATCACGATATAGGCCAATATGACCTACTCTTGCTTGCGGAATTAGATTTAAAATTCCATCTACCATCCCTAGTCCTGCTCTTAAAATTGGAACAATAATAATTTCTTTATCTAAAATGTATCCAGTTGTTTGCGTTTCTGTCGGCGTAACGATCGATATTTGTTTAGGTTCGTAATCACGCATTATTTCAAAAACCATTAATGAAGCAATTTCATTAAGATTTTTACGAAATTCTTCATGCGGTGTATCTTTTTGACGCAGTGTCGTCAATTTCGTTTTAATAAGCGGGTGATCAAAAATCTTTACCATAAGATTAGTCCTTTTTGAAGATTTCAACTGATTTTGACATACCGAATCTTGTTGCACCCAACTGGTACATTTTTTCCATATCTTCTCAAGTTTTAATTCCACCGGCTGCTTTAATTTCAATTTTGTTGCCTACAACATCTTTCATAATTTCGATGTCTTCAAAACTTGCTCCACGGTATGAAAATCCAGTTGATGTTTTGACAAAATCCGCTCCTGAAGCTAAAACTATTTCAGTTGCTTTTCTTATTTCTTCGTTAGTTAATAAAGCAGTCTCAATGATTACTTTTAAAATTTTGTCTTTACATTCTTTTTTAATTTCTTTGATTTCATTTAAAACAAAATCGTATTGTCCTTGTTTGAAACGACCAATATTAATTACCATATCGATTTCATCGGCTCCGTGTGCTAAAGCTAATTTTGTTTCATGAACTTTAGCCTGTGTTACCATAGCTCCTAATGGAAAACCTACTACTGTACAAACTATAGTATTTGAATTGGTTAATTTTTCTTTGGCATGTTTAATTCAAGTTGGATTTATACACACACTTTTGAAATCATATTGGATTGCTTCACTAATCAATTTATCAATTTCTTTTTGAGTAGCTTCCGGTTTTAGTAAGGTGTGATCCACCATTCTGTTGTATTGCATTTTGCTCCTAACGCATCTTTTTAAAAATAATTGGATTATCAATAGGTTTTTGATTGAATTTGTATGATTTTTCTATTTCTTCAATAACCTCATTATTAATTGGTTTTGATGAATAAAAAGTAAACAATGTTTCACCTTTTTTAACATACTCATTTGTTACTTTGTTTAAATAAACTCCTGCTTCGAAATCTAGTATATCTTCTTTTGTTTGTCTCCCTGCACCTAGTTTCATTGCTGCTAGACCAAAATCAAGAGCACTAGTAATTTCTAAATAACCTTCGTTTTCACTCTTTAATTCATAAGTATATTGTGGCTTAAATCAATCTTTTGATTCAAGAACTTCAGTGTTTCCACCTTGGTTTTTAATTCAAGCTAGAAACATTTTATAAGCAGTACCATTTTCAAGATATTGCTTAATTAGATCGTATGCTTGTTTTTCTGAACTAACTTTTTTAGTTTCTAATAAAAATGCTGATGCTGAAGAATAAATTAGTTGCTTGAAATCTTCAGGACCATGCCCCTTTAATGTTTCAATTGCTTCTAAAACTTCAATTTTATTACCAATAGCACGACCTAAAGGTTGTTGCATATTGGTTATTTCAACTATTACTTTTCTACCTAAATTTTTTCCAATATCAATCATTTGTTGACCCAATTCAGTGGCCTGCTCAATATTTTTCATAAAAGCCCCTGAACCACACTTAACGTCTAACAAAATAACATTTGAACCAGTTGCTAGTTTTTTAGACATGATACTTGAAGCAATTAAAGGTATTGATTGTACTGTTCCGGTAACATCTCTTAAAGCATAGATTTTCTTATCAGCCGGAACCAGTTTTTCATCTTGTCCTACTAAAGCAATGTTTAATTCTTCAACTGCCTGTTTGAATTCTTGGTCGCTTAAACTTACTTTAAAACCTTCGATAGATTCCAATTTATCAATAGTTCCACCAGTTTGTGCAAGTCCACGTCCCGACATCTTTGCTACTTTTAATCCTAGACTAGCTAAAAGAGGCATCAACACTAGGCTTGTTTTGTCACCGACACCACCTGTTGAATGTTTATCGACAATATCAGTGTTTAAATATGATCAATCTAGAACTTTTCCAGAATTCATCATAGCTTCGGTCATATAGGCAGTTTCTTTATCGGTCATCGAGTTCAAACGAATAGCCATTAAGAAAGCTGACATTTGATAATCAGGAATTAAATTTTGAGTATAAGAATTTATTATTCAGTTAATTTCTTCTTTAGTTAAAGTAATTTTGTTTACTTTTTTATCAATTAAGTCTACCATTCGCATAATTAACCTGCCAATGATAATGCTAATTCCATCATTTTGTTGAATGCTTTTTCACGCTCTTCTGATGATGTATATTGGTGAGTTACAAGATTATCACTAATTGTTAAAATACATGCTGCTTTTTTGTTTAGTTTTTCAGCTACAGTGAATAGTCCATAACTTTCCATTTCAACACACACAGCACCTTGTGAATTTTTAATTCTTGTATCAACTGCTACATCTGTGTAAAAAGCATCTTCTGAATAAACGTGTTCTAAACGAACTGGAATGTTTAATTGCTTAGCATTTTTTAAAATTTGATTATTTAATTCTTCTGAAGGATAAACAATATTTTCTTCAGTTCCTAAAAAAGCTTTTCTGAATGAAGTGTTTTCTCCAAAACAGCTTTTTGTTAAAACAATATCATATAGAGCTAAATCTTCAACGAAGGCTCCACTTGAACCAATTCTAACAATTGATTCTACATCATAAAAGTTAAATAATTCATATGCGTAAATCCCGATTGAAGGGATACCCATACCTGAGGCACAAACACTAACTTCGTGTCCGTGGTATTTACCTGTATACATTAAAACATTTCTAACATTTGATACTAAACGAGGATTTTCTAAGTATTTTTCAGCAATGAATTTTGCTCTTAGAGGATCTCCTGGCATCAAAACTAGTTTAGCAATGTCGCCTTTTTTGGCATTAATGTGTGGTGTCATTTTGTCTCCTAATAGTTGTAAATTTCAGGTATTTTCTACCATATTAATTTTATCACAAAGACACAATCGGCTTGGTGGTATGACAAGGCTAAATTTCAAAAGAGGTAATCATTTTTGCTCCTTCATTTATAAGTTCGTTATTGTTGTTTTTTTCATCATTTTCAGTGCTTGGAAATGCATATACATCTTTATTTCTATCAATGAAATGGTCGATCAATTTATCAATATTTTTATCCTCTTTTAAAGAAGAAAAAATAACTAACTTACTTGCTAACGAAGAACATAATCGCTTGGTTGCTTCAAAATGTTTCTTTTCCAATTTCTTAACTGGTTTATATAATTCACTGATAATCACCAAATTGTCATTTATAGCTGATATTTTTAGTTTATCTAGTGTACTTTGAGTATCGAGTGTTGAAATTAAAATTACTGGTTTGTTTGCATCATAAAATTTTCAAAATATGTAGCGTTCTACTTCATTATGAACTGTGGTCACTAGGCTACAATCAATATTTTTTAATTTTTCAAACACCATATCAATCAAGGCTTCTATCTTAGTGTCTAAATATGCTCCTGTAAATGCTAATTTGTTCTTATTATGTAAATTTTGTATTTTGCCTTGATAAAACAGAGTAAAAGGCGGTTTAGCTAAACGTAAAAATTCATCGGGATAATTTCTATTAAAAAGTGATAAGCAATTGCTAAATTTATCTTCAATATTTTCTAGTTCTTCATCTTTAATAGGTTCTTGTTGTTCTAAAGCATGGTAAATTTTGTCTCAATCGCCATTGTATTTAATTGAAAAATATTTTACAATTTCATTCATTTTGTCTCTCCTACCTATTAAAGTAAAAAAACCGATCATTTTTGAAACAAAATTCGATATTTTTGTTGTCTTTGCTGAAGCTAAAAAAATAGCAAAAAAGTCGCAAACCAAAGTTGCGACTTTACTTGATTATAATCAAAATTTAAGTATATATTGTGCCTTGATAATTACTATTATCTTGAATTGTTCAAGGCTTTTTTGATATTGATTTCTTCGATAAAAGAGTATTTTTTTGAGTCTTTGTCTTCAGTATAAGTAGTTTTTAAGTTTAAAGGTTCTGTTGAAATGTTATTTACAATGATGTCAATTCTATCAGCACGTGAGTGCACGATACCTTTATTAACATAAAAAACTTTTCTTTCTGAAGCATCAATTCCTGAACCACCAACAAATAATTGACTGGTTACAATAGCTGCGGTAAATTCTAAACAATTAGCTTGTAAACCAATGTATCCTTCAGTTGTTTTTAGGGTAACAATATCTGTTTTAGTTTCTAAAAAACTTCCATAAGGAGTGGTTATTGTGACTGAAATTAAACTACTTGCCATTTGCTAGTTTTTGTGCTTTTTGCACTACTTCTTCAATTGTTCCAACATATAAGAAAGCTTCTTCAGGTAAGTCATCGTATTTACCTGCCAAGATTTCTCCGAATGAACGAACTGTATCTTTTAATTTAATGTATTTACCTTGGTAACCTGAGAATTTTTCAGCAACGAAGAATGGTTGTGATAAAAAGTTCCGAATACGACGAGCACGAGCAACAACTTTTTTATCTTCTTCACTCAATTCGTCCATTCCCAAAATTGCAATAATGTCTTGTAGTTCTTTGAATCTTTGTAAAATATTTTGAACTCCACGAGCAACATTGTAGTGTTCTGTTCCAATTACTTGTGGATCTAGTAGACGTGATCCTGAAGCAAGTGGGTCAATAGCAGGATAAATTCCTAAAGCTGCAATGTTACGGTCAAGAACTGTTTTAGCATCAAGGTGAGTAAAGGTTGTAGCAGGAGCAGGGTCAGTTAAGTCATCGGCTGGCACATAAACAGCTTGAACCGAAGTAATTGATCCTTGTTTGGTTGAAGTAATTCTTTCTTGCAATGAACCCATTTCAGTTGCTAGTGTTGGTTGGTATCCAACGGCTGAAGGCATACGCCCTAACAGAGCACTAACTTCACTACCAGCTTGAGTGAAACGGAAGATGTTGTCAATGAATAAAAGCACATCTTGATTTTCACGATCACGGAAGTGTTCGGCCATTGTTAGAGCTGTAAAAGCAACTCTCATCCGAGCTCCAGGAGGCTCATTCATTTGTCCGAATACTAAAGCAGTTTTATCTAAAACTCCACTTGCTTCCATTTCGTGGTAAAGGTCATTTCCTTCACGTGTTCTTTCTCCTACTCCGGCGAAAACACTTATTCCCCCGTGTTGAGTAGCGATGTTATTAATTAATTCTTGAATTAGAACGGTTTTACCAACTCCAGCTCCACCAAAAAGACCAATTTTCCCTCCTTTAACGTAAGGCATTAATAGGTCGACAACTTTAATTCCTGTTTCTAGAATTTCAATTGTTGATTTTTGGTCTTCAAAAGCAGGTGCAGGGCGGTAAATAGGTTCATATTTAACATTGCTATAGTCGAAATTTTTGCCATCAATAGCATCCCCTAAAACGTTAAACATTCTTGAAAGCACTTGTGCTCCAACTGGTACACTAATTGGTGCTCCAGTGTCAATAACTTCTAGTCCACGGCGCAAACCGAATGTTAAGTCCATTGAAATTGTCCGTACTGTGTCATTTCCAATTTGTTGTGCTACTTCGAAAACATACTTTTTATTTTCAAAATTTAGCACTAAAGCATTGTTGATAAAAGGAACGTGTCCTTCACTAAATTGAACGTCGACAACAGGCCCTAAAATTTGAACAATTTTTCCAACTTTTGTTTTTTTATTTTCTGACATATAACTCCTTTCTTAAGAATTTGAACCACTGATGATTTCAGTGATTTCTTGAGTAATTTTTGCTTGTCTTGAACGGTTGTAATTTAATTGCAATTCGCCAATTAATTCATTTGCATTATCAGTTGCATTTTCCATCGCAGTTCTTCTTGCACTAGTTTCACTCAATTTTGCATGTGCTAAAGCCAAATAAATACTTGCTTCAAAATAGATAATGAATGAAGAAGCCAAAATCTTAGTTGCACTTGGTTCATAAATTGATAAATCGGTACGATTAATTTCTTGTGTTCTTCCAGTGTGCTGCAATGGAAAAATTTGTTTAATTTTTGGTTCAGTAGTGATTGAGTTAATGTACTGAGTGTAAATGATATTTACCTCTGAAATGTGAACTTTTTGAATCACATCGTAGATTTTTTGACTAATGATTTGTGTCAAAGAATAGTCTAAACTATCTCCAACGTGAATAAATGACTGAATAACTTGATCACCATATTTTTCGTTTAAAAAGTTAAGAATTTTACTTCCTAAAACAATAAATAATGGTTTTTCATCGTTTAAATCACGAATCATTTTGTATAAATTAGCATTGTATGCACCACAAAGACCTAAATCAGAACCAATTACTATATAAAGTTTTTGTGGTTTTGTATCTTTAGGAGATTGTGAGTTAAGGATTTTGTTAATATCCTCAGCATGTAAGAGAATGTTGTCAAAAACAGCCATTACCCGATCATAGTAAACATTTATTTTATTGAAATCGGTTTTGATTTTGGCAATTTTGGCAGTGGCCACTAATTCCATTGCTTTAGTAATTTTCTTAGTGGTTGTTACTGATTCAATTCTGTGTTTGATTCCTAATAAATCAGCCATTATGCAGGAATAGCGTTGTATTGACTACTATCGTAGTTAGGAATAGTCTTTAAGAATGTATTAAGAATGAAATCAGTTAATAATTCTTTTAGATTTGCTACTAATTCATTATCAAATTGTTTGTCTTGTTGTAATTTCATTTTTAGTGACATTGCTTTTTTGTCTTGCTTGAAAAATGATAGTACTTCATTCTTGAATAAAGCAATATACTCAACTGGAATAGGGTTAGTTAAACGATATTTGATACAAAATAGCAATAATGCTTGGTCATATTGGTCTAAAGGTGAGTATTGTGCCTGTTTTAGAAATTCGTAAACTTTAGCTCCATGTTCTAAGATCATACGAGTATTTTCATCAAGATCTGAACCAAATTGAGCAAATGCTTGCATTTCGTTGTATTGTGCTAATTCAAGTTTTAGTGAACCTGAAACTTGTTTAATAGCTTTAATTTGTGCACTACCCCCTACCCGACTAACACTAAATCCAACGTCAACAGCTGGTCTTTGTCCTGAATTGAATAAACTTTCTTTAGTAAAAATTTGTCCGTCAGTGATTGAAATTACGTTAGTTGGAATATAAGCTGAAATATCTCCCGCTTGAGTCTCAACAATTGGTAAGGCAGTACATGAACCACCACCATTTTCTTTGTTTAAACGTGCACTACGCTCTAAAAGTTGTGAGTGTAGATAGAAAACATCTCCAGGGTATGCTTCACGTCCAGGAGGACGACGTAATAACAATGATAGTGTCCGGTAAGCAACAGCGTGTTTTGATAAGTCATCATAAACAATTAAAACTTCTTTACCGTGTTCCATTCACTCTTCAGCAATAGTGATTCCAGTGTATGGAGCAATATATTGCAATGGTGAAGCTTCACTAGCTCCAGCATTAATGATTGTTGTGTAACTTAAAGCATCATTAGCTTTTAAAGTTTCTACAATTTGGCTAACAGTTGAATTTTTTTGTCCGATTGCAACATAAATACATAAAACATTTTTACCTTTTTGGTTCAATATTGTATCAATAGCAATGGCGGTTTTTCCTGTTTGACGGTCACCGATGATTAGTTCACGTTGTCCTTTTCCAATTGGAACTAAGGCATCAATGGCTAGGATTCCGGTTTCTAGTGGTTGGTTAACTTCTTCACGAGTCATAATACCAGGAGCAACTTTGAAAATTTCTGAATAATAAGAAGCAGAAATTGGGCCTTTTCCATCGATTGGGTTAGCAAGAGCATCCACTACACGCCCTAAAAGTCCATCTCCAACTGGTGTTGAAATAACTTTATTAGTTCTTTTAGCTTCGCTTCCTTCGGTAATTTTTTCATCATTTCCTAAGATAACAACTCCAGCTAGTTCTTCTTCTAAGTTTAGAACCATTCCATAAACATCATTTTCAAAGGCAATTAGTTCTCCTAGTTTAGCGTTATCTAAACCACTAATAAGAGCAATACCATCCCCAACGGTAACAATCTCACCAATTTCAGCTGTTTCAATTTGCTTTGCAAAATTTTTGACTTGATTTTTAATAATTGCACTTAAGCTTGTTGGTTTTAAAGCCATGGTTACCTCCTTTTAATTTAAAATAGTTTGCTTCATTTTTTTCAACTGAGCCAGGATTGAATTGTCAACAACATTATCCCCGATAACGATTTTGATACCACCAATAAGATTTGGCTCAAGTTTATTAACGAGAATGATGTTTTTGTTAAATTTGGCTGTCATTTTTTGTTCAAAATCTTTTATTTCTTGTTCACTTAATTTGATTGTTGAATAAATAATTCCTTGTTCGATATTTTTCTTTTCGTAATACATTTGTTGGAATTTAGCAAAAATGTCACATGTTAAACCGATTGTACGATTACGCACTAAGACTTTCAAAAAATCAATTAAGATTGGTTGCCCATTGTGCATAATGTCATCAATTAATTTGAATTTTTGCTCATCTTCAAGTGAATAAGATTTTAAAATTTTTAAAATTTCTTTATTTTCGTTAATTGCTATATCAATAGCTTGAAAATCATTGAAGATATTTTCAAGATTATTATCCTCATCTGCTAGTTCATAAATGGCCAATGCATAGTTAGCAATTTGTTCACTATAGTTCATTGTTTGCCTCTTCTAGCAATTGTTGGATCATTTTCTTGTTTTCTTCATCTTTGATTTCTCTTCCTAAAATTTTCTGGCTGATTTCGATTGCATTTTCAACAATAATTTTCTTTTGCTGACTTTCAAAATCTCTTCAGCTTTTAGTGATTGAATTGTTAGCTTGTTCGATGATTGAGTGTGCCTTGTTTTTTGCTTCTTCAGTTTTGTCATCTATGATTTTTTCACTGTCGATTTTGGCATCATTAATCATTTTGTCAATTCTTTTGTATGTGTCTAAAAGCGATTCATTTGCTTCATTTTTAATTTTTAAAGCATCTTCTTTAGCTTTTACAGCGTCATCAATGTTTTGTTGAATATAGTTTTGTCTTCTTTTTAGCATTTTTTTAGCAGGACGATAAGCTAATAAAACTAGAATTGTGACTGCTAAAAGAAAGAATGTTAAAGTAAAAAGAAAATAAGGTCATGAGAAAGAAAAAGTTTCGAAAATATCTCTTAGTTTTTGTGAAACTGTTTCTTCTTTCATAACTACTAAAGCTGTGTTTTGCATAAAATTAAACGAAAATTAGTAAGAATGAGATAACTAAACAGTAAATAGCTGAAGTTTCAACGAATGATAGACCGATAAGCATTAAGCTGGTTAGTTTTGATCTTGCTTCTGGGTTTCTTCCGATTGCTTCAACAGTTTTACCAACTAAATAACCTTGTCCCATTCCGGCTCCACCAGCACCGACCATTGCGATACCAGCACCAACTAAAGCTAGACCATAAGCTAGACCTGCTGCTTCGCTAGCAGTTCCATTGTCTTTGATTTGTGAAATGTTAAATAAATTTGTAACTAATTCTGTATTCATAAAATTCTCCTTTATGCGGTTTGATTAACAACCATTGTTTCCATTTGTTGGTTGATTTTTTTTCGTTTTTCTTTTTTCACTTCTTCACCCACGGCTGTTGCTCAATAACTCATTGTCAGAACCGTGAAGACAAATGCTTGAAGAAGCGAGTCAAACATGTCAAAATACAAACTTGCAAACGGCATGATAATTAATGCTATAACGTTAAATGTCAAAGCTGATTCATTATTTCCTACAACAAAACGTCATAAGTAAGTAAATAAACCATGCAATAAAAGCATTAATAAAACACCACCAGTGATGTTTCCGAACATACGGAAACTAAGTGAAAGAATAGGTGAAAAAATACCTGGTCAACTGATTGGATTTAATCAATCTTTAAAATATCTTATTTTTTGGCAACTTATACCAATAACAAAAGTCATAATTCAAGTAACGGAAGTGATTGCCAAGACGAAAGTAAGTGATGTTCCGACTGGTGCAAGTCCGGCGACTCCGACTAGGTTACCTAAGGCTAAAAAGATGAATAAACCAAAGAAATATGGCGAAAACTTATTTAGTTTTGAATCTGTCATATTGTCAGTTAAATCTTCAATAAAATAAATGTAACTTTCAACTACAACAACAATTTTCGAAGGTACTTCGTTTTCTTTTGTTTTACGAATCATGAAGTAAAGTGTTATGCTTGCTAAAACAATCATGATGAAAACAACGGCTAAACTAAATAATTGGTTTAAAGATAATACTTTTGGTCCTCATGCTTGAGGATTAGATAGTTGCCCATGATTAAAAATCTTGTCCATTTATCTCCTTTCTCTTAATTTTTTTACTGATAGTAAATGCAAGGCAAAACGAAAGTGGTAAAACGGTGATTGCAAGGCAATAAAAAACAATATTGATTGGATATAAACCACCGTGTAAATGGCTAAAACCGATTTTGTTTGTGACATAGCGATTAAACAAAAAAAGTCCAAGCAAGATACAGGCTGTCAAGATAATATTGACATAAACCATTCCGATTGCTTGTAATTTACTATATTTTTTATTTGCAAACTTGTTATAGATTCAATAATCCACAACTAATATTGCTAAAGAATTTGTTAGTCCTACCAAATAACCCCACAAATATGTATAGGTTTGAGTCTTAACAAAGGCTAAAACCAATAGACTAACAAGCAAAAAGCTGTGAAATAAAAATAAAATTCTTCCTAAGTAATTTAAAAATCTTTTATCGAAATATTTCATAACTTGTCTCATTTTGGGTTAATTGAATTATAGCACCATTAATTGAGAAATGAAAATGCAAAATTAAAAAAACATGCCGGTTTATTGGCATGTTTTCATTAATGAAAATTAGTTTTGTACGCTTTCTTCGCTTGGGTTAGATTGTGAAGCATCTTGGTTGATTTGTGGAACTTGTTTTCCGTTCAAGAAATCATACATTTTTTCAATATTTTCTAATGAAGAAATATCAAAGTTAGCTTCAGTTTTTGATCTAGCAACAAAGTCAGCAGATAGTGCACGGTAAGCAGCAATATCTCTAATTTGTTCATCTGTTAGAGTTTGTTTTAGAGATAGGTTTACATGTCTTGTTGCATCTCCATATGCCATGAATTTATCCATGATGTCATATTTAATTTGTAACAATTTAATGTATCCTTGAGAAATCATTGAATATTGAATTCTTGTTGCAGAAGTTGTTTTTGTTCTTTCTGGATTTTTATCTAATAGTCAGTATTTCGTAGCTTTGTAGAATTCTTGATTTGAGAAGTATTTAACCATATCTGAAGACAATTTAGCAAAAATTCTTGATTTATCTTCTGTTGGTTTGTAGTAATTTTCAATAAATGCTGATAGAACACCTTTTTGCCCACCTTCTAGAACAACTGAGTTGTTTAGAAGTTCAACTTTATCAGTTTTAGCTAATCAGTAATTATATTCTGACGATTGTCCTCATGCATATAGGTTTACATACATATCAACTACTGAGTTTAAAACGCCTGTGCTAATTAGTTCTCTAACTGGATCAACGTCTGCTTGTGCTTGGTATGAAGCATTTTTAACAAATTCTGGTTCTAGAGTATTTGTTACGAATGCTTTTAATGTTTCTCCATAGAAAGGAATAAATTGCATATCTTGTTGGTAACCGTTAGTTGAATCTAGTAGTTTGTCGTTAATAATTGATTTGATTTCTTTTAGGGCTTCTGAAGCTTTAACAACGATGTTTTGGCTTGCTTTAACTTGTAGAGCAAGTAGCATGTCGTCGTGTTCTTTGAATTGTTGTGATGTTGTAAATAATTGGTCATCTTTAACAATTTCATTGAATTCAGCTTGGTATTTAATTTTGATTAGTTTTGTATTTTGATCATCTGGTAATGAGTTAATCAAGTTAAATACATCATCTTTATCTGCGAAGTATTTTTCTTTAGCTTCTGCTAGAGCTGCAACTTCTTCAGCATCATAAATAGCTTTTCTTAGAACAACAATAGCATCTTGAATGTTTTTGTCATTTAATTTATCTTCAACGATTGGTTGTTCTGGTTCTGCTAATGCTTTTGCATCAGTAATAGCTTTATCTAAAATAGCAATTGCTTCAGGGTATCTTGATAATCTTGCATCAGTTTTTCTAGCTTTAACAATTCCCACCATTACATCGTACATTGATTGGTAGTTAACTAGTGAGTTATCCATTGCTTTAACTTTAGCTAGGATGTCAGCAAGTGTTTGGTCAACACCATTTTTTAATAAGTCAGTGTGGAACATGTGTTTTTGAACTTCTTGATCTTTTTCAGTTCCTCATGTCATGACTTTAGCTTTAACACTGTCATCTTCTGAAAGTTTGTCATTGAAGAATTTACCATCGTTAACTGTTCATTTGTCATAAATTTTCTTCAATTCAACAAATGGAACTGCTCTTTGAGCAACGTTTCTTGTTGAGTACATTGACAATAATCTTTGTTTTCATCAATCTCATGATCATGTTTTGTAAGATTCATCAGTGATGCAGCCTTCTTCACGGCCCACTGATTCTTTAATTGAAATTTTTCAGTATGGATCAAATATAAGGTCAGCAACATCTTGGTTTTCAGCATAAATTGCTTTTGTTTCAACAATTAAGTTTTTGTAATCAATTAAAGCTTTATCTTTTCTTGCTTTTTCAAATGAATCTTTAATATTTCTTAATGCAGCAGCTGATCTAACAACTAAGTCAATAACTTTGTCTCTTAGACTTGGGTATGTTGTCCCTTCAGTTTCGTTTGTTGTAGGAGCAACCACTGGTGCATCAATTCTGTTAGATAGAACATTTAAGAAGTCATTAATTCTTGTTTCTAATTCTTGTTTAATTGTTGAGTATCCATCAACATTTTCTGAAATACGTTTGAATAATTCTTCAGCGTCTAGGTTTTCTAGAACATATTCAGAATCCGCTGTTACAGGCTTATTAATTTCAAGAGCATTATCTTTGACAATAGTTAAGTTTGATTTGTAATCATCAGCAACATCTGATTGAACATTAATTGATTTATTTGATCAGATGTAAGCTTTGTTTACTAAAGCTTTTAGATCGTTCATTTGTGTTTGTAATTTGTGAGCAAATACAAAGATTTCTAAATCATCTCCAAGAGCAATGATTTCGTTAGCTACTTTTTTGCCCTCTTCAACTGAACGATATTTCTTCAATGTTATACTGTTGATTCCGTCTTTTGAAGCGACTGATTTTTCATCAACGTATTGACGATATAAATCAATTCTTTCTTGTATAACTTTTTTGTCTTCATCATTGAATCTAGCTAGTCTTCTTGTTGCTGCAGTTTCTTTCTTAGCATAGTATTCTCTAGCTTTTGTTAGCATATAGTTATTTGCATTATCAATGAATAAAGGAATATTTTTAGCAATTGCATCATTTAATGCTTTTGCTTTTGTTTCATAATCTGCTACAGTTTCAGGATTTGCAGCTGTTTTGTTTGTACCAAAAGTATCCTTTAGATCTTTTTGAACATCATAGTTAACATTTGTGTCTGAACTTGTTGCACTTAAATTTTGACCATATTTACCATTTCAAGTATCAATTTTTCATTGTAGAACACTCAAGTCTGCTAGAGCTTTTTGTCATTTTGCTTTAGCTACTTCAATTTTAGCTTTTTCAATAGCTTCTAGAATTTCTTTAGTAGCAGGTTTAACTTGTGATTCATAACTGTCTTTTAGTTTGTCATTTTCGTCGTAAAGTTTTGATTTAGCTGAAACTAAAGCTTTCTTTAGACCATCTAATGCTGTTGGGTAATCTTTGTTTTCATCCATGAATGCATTTGCAGCTTTAACTGCTTGTGTGTATTGATATAGATTTTTAGCAACTTTAGCATCGTCTAATGCTTTTTGTAGAGCGTCAGTAGCATCTTTAATTGTGTTTGGTTTGTCAGTTGATTGTTCTACATCTTTTGAAGCTTTAATTGCTTCGTAAATTTCATTAACTCTTCCATCTAAAACAGCTTTTTTGTCTGTTAAATCTTGTGAATAGTCTGTTATAGTGTTATTATTTTCACTTTTATATTGAGCAAGTCATTGTTCTACAACTTTTTTCAAGTCATTGTATGCTTTTAGTTCATCTGTTGCAACAGCTTCTTTCATTCTTCAACTTAGGTAGTCGATTTGTGATTGAATTTGGTTTCTGTTAACTCTGTCAATTGTTGTATCTCTATCAACATCAGCAGGTAATCCTTTTTCTTCTCAAACTGTGTAGTTTGCTTGGTTAACTGCTTGGTTAACAATAACTTTCGAAGCTTCTTCAGTTAGTTGAGCTTTTCTGTCTTCAACGTCTTTTCTTGTTTTTAGGAATTCTTGTAGAGTATAGTTTTTATCTACTGAATCAACTAGTTTTTGCAATTCAATAGCAGCTTTTCTAACAGCATCAAAACCTGATTGGTTTGCTTGTGCTGTTGAAACAGTAGCATCAGTTTCACTTAGTTTTGATTGTAGTTGTTGTTTGTATGAGCTTACTAATGCTCTCTTTGAATCAAGAATGTTTTCATCTGTATCAACATCGTTTAGTTTTGTTGATAATAAGTCATTTGCAGCTGTTTGAGCAACTTTATAGTCAGCTTTAACTGCATCTAATTTAGCATTATTTAGAGCAGCTACTAGTGTGTCATATTGATTTGATACTTCTTGCAATTTAGCATCTAAAGCAGTATTATCAACTAGTGTTCTTACATCACCGATTGATTCTACATAACTTGTAGCTGTTGTAACTGCTTGGCTCAATGTTTCAGCAATTTCGTCGTAACGAGGACTTTCTTTGGCGTTTTTAAATGTTTGTGCTTGAGTGTCAGCAGTTGTTGCAAGTGATGTAATAGCATCTTTTTTAGCAAGAATTTCATCTTGTTTGTCGATAATTTTTTGATCTTCTTATGCTTTGTTGTATGCTTCACTTAATTTGTTGTATGCTTCAACAACTTTTGCGTCTTCACTTTCTTTTGCACCTTCAACAACTTTACCTTGTTCGTCTTTAACGGCTTGTAAAGTTGATTTGATGTTTTCGTATGAAGATTTATTTAAACCTTCTAAGTAACCTTTAACTTCTTTATCTAATTCTTTATAAACAGCAACTTGGTATAGTTTGTTTGCTTTAGCTTTAGCTTCAGTCAAGGCAGCATATTGTTCTCTTCAAGCTGAATCTGTTTCAACCTTGTCTTTAGTTTTTCCATTTTCATCTTGATCTTGGGTTTTAGCAACTGAGTCTGTAATTGCTTTTTCAAAATCGGTTGCACTTAAGCTTTTAGCTTTTAGATTATTTAATAGTTCTTTTGATGAGTCAACCAATTTTTTGTATTCTTGAACCATTGCACTTGCTTCGCTTGTTTTTTGAGCAATAATGGCTTTAGCTTTTTCAATTGCAGCTTCTAACTCTTTTGTTTTTGCTACTAATTCTTCACTTGAAGCTTTGTTGCTGATTGATTTTGCGTCATCAATAGCTTTTTTAAAGTCTTTCAACTCTTCAGCAAATGCTGAATTGTCATCGTATAACTTTTGAGCTTCAAATAACTTAGTACCTAAGTCTTTCAACTCTTGACTTGCACCGCAACTTGCTGATAAAAATGCTAGCGAGATACCAACAGCTGTAGTAGAAAGAAGTCCAGTAATGACTGCGACTTTTTTACTTTTTGTCATACAAAGTCTCCTTATTTTGTATTTTGTATGTATTTGTTTTTCGAAAAACATTTCGATAATAAAACTGTTTTATTTTTTAAAAGTGTAAAACATAGTTTTAAAGTCAAATTATTAATAACATTTAAAACTCCCAAAATGATAGTAAATTGGCACAACTTTTTTGTACCTTAACTTAGCAACGTTTTACTATGTAAAACTATCATTTTCTTGTTTTACGTTTCTAATTATAACCCACTTTAATAAAAAATGGTATTTTTGGACATTGAAAAATGCTGATTTCAAGCATTTTTTTAATTAATTTTTATTTTCTAAATAAAAAGTGCCACAATGGGCACTCTTAGATGGTTATTGAAAATTATTCAGCTTCTACTTCGTAAACTGAAGCATATTTACGGTTTCTTCTTGTTTCGTATTTTACAATACCATCAACAAGAGCGTATAAGGTGTCATCATTTCCTCTACCAACATTTTTTCCTGGAAAAATTTTTGTTCCTCTTTGACGGTAGATGATTCCACCTGCTAATGTAAATTGTCCGTCTGCTAACTTAGCACCAAGTCTTCTTCCGGCCGAGTCACGACCGTTATGGGTACTTCCACCTGCTTTTGTTTTTGCCATGTTCTAATTACCCCTTGATCTCTTCAATTTTTACTCTTGTGTAAGGTTGACGGTGTCCTAATTTACGTTTGTGAGTAGATTTAGCATTGTGACGATACACAACGATTTTTTTAGCTTTTCCTTGTTTTTCAATAACTCCAGTAACACTAGCTCCTTCAACATATGGTGCTCCGATTTTTGATTCTAGAGCAACTACTTTGTCAAAAGTTACTTTGCTACCAGCTTCTCCATCGATTTTTTCGATGAAAATTGTATCTCCTGGTTTAACAATTAGTTGTTTTCCACCAGTTTCAATAATAGCGAACATAGATGTCCTCCTTATTTGATGGCTCGCCCTTAAGGTGCTATGCTTAAAACCTGTTTGGAACGGTTACAACAAGTAACGTTTTTAATTATAAATTATTTTGTTATTTTGTTACTAAAAAACTTTACAATGTAAACTTGCTATTTGTAGCATAAATTTTTTGTTGTTTTGCATCAATAAGTTGTCCTTCAGAAGTTAAGAATTCTCAAATTGAAGCAACCAAGTTTGCAAAACCTAAATCAAAGTTTTGTTCTACATCCTGACGTAATTTTTGAATGCCAGGTCATCTTCTACCTGGACCAATTTTGTCGCTGACATAAACAATTTTTTCTAAAGTTGTTGGTTTTATACTTAAAGTAGTGTGATGTTTGATTGCATGAAGAATGCTTTTGTTAGTGATTTTGTATTCATTTTTAAGAAACAAGTAGGCAGTTAATTGGTGGTATTGATAAGGATGATAATCCTTAAAATTTAGTCCATATTTTTGAATCATTTGCTCGTGTTGTTCGTTAGTTCATTCTTTAGTAATATCATGCAGCAAACCAGCATAATAAGCAGTCTTAACATCATAATTTAACTGTTTAGCAAGTTGAGCTGCATATTCTCCAGTTGAAAAGCAGTGACTATTTCTTGAAATTGAAAGAGTGTTAAGAATTAAATCACGAGCGTATAAAAAGTTTTTTCCAATGTATGACTGAACCCTTGAATCAACAATTTTGATATTACCTTGACGATATTCAGTTGCTGCAAAATCTCATAGTGGGTTATCCAAAATCAAAACGTTATACTTTTTTGCATTAATTTTAGAAAAATTCTTAGTACGACGAAAACACACAAGTTTCACTCACTTACTGAAATCATTAACACCTTGTCACTTGTTTAAAGAACTTAAATTGTCAGAACCTAGAATGAAAAACAATTCATCTTGTGAATATTTTTGTTTAAAGTATTTCAGTGTTTCGAATGTGTATGAAGGTCCTGTTCTTTTGATTTCAAAATCACTAACTTCAAAATTATCAAAATCCTGAATAGCGATTTTAACCATGTTGTAACGGTCTTGATTAGAAGCAGAAGGTTGATTTTTTTTATCGGGATTTTGATTAGCAGGAATAAGAATAATCTTGTCTAAATTTAGTGTTTTACAAGCATGTTGAGCAATCAAAATGTGTCCTTTGTGGATGGGATCAAAAGTTCCGCCAAATAAACCTATTTTCATCTTGTTTCCTTTCTTATTTTGTGCAGTTGTAATTATTATGTGACATCAATATTTGTTTGTTGGGCAAATATATCTTTTATCATTTTACACAACTATAAAAAATTTCAAGCCTAAAAAATAAAAGACTACACTTGCAAGTATAGTCACAGTTATTTTTTCAAAATTGATTGGTCAATATCAATTAAATCATTATTGTCATAGTCATTGATGCTGAATTTGATTTGGCCAGCACGAACGTTTTGCATATTTTCATGTTCTTGGCCAGTAAAAAGCGTTTTTGAGCCAAGTGAAAAATTAATTTTATCGATAATGGCTTTGCTATCATTTTCTTTTTCTTGTTCAAAAAGCGAAAAAGGTGTTTCATTGTCTTGTGAAGAAATTAAATTGTGAACTCTTAATCCTATTCCTCTTAGTGGTTCACCATCTCAATTTTCTTTTAGAAGTTTAAAACAAGCTTTAAAAATATCTTCGAGATTGTTTGTTGGTACCTTGATATTACGTTGAAAAATATTTCAACTTTTATCTTGATTACGAACTTGAACAGAAACTACGGAACATAGATAATTTCTTATTTTCAAACGATTTACAACTTTTTTAGTTAAGGACAAAAGAATATTTTTGAGATGTTCTTCATCAAAAATATCATCTTGCATAAAGGTTGTAGATTGACCTATTCCTTTTAGTTCAGTTGGTTTTGCTTCTTGTGATTGAACTGTTATCCCTTTTGCCATTTGCTGAAAGCTATAAAAGTTAACACCCAGTATTGAACGTAATAAAGTAGTATTCTGGCAATATACAAAATCGCCGATTGTATTGATATTTACTGCTTTGAGTTTTTGTGTACTTTTTCTACCGATCATGAAAAAATCACCAATATCTAGTGAGTAAAAATTGTTAGCAATGTCTTCTTTTTGAGTAAAAACTATTCCGTGTGGCTTAGCAAGATTAGTAGACATTTTTGCTAAAAATTTGTTGTAACTAATTCCTATTGAACAAGGTATGTTAAGTTGATTCCAAATTGTGTCTTGAATGATTTTGGCATATTCGATAGGAGAAGAATAATTTTGTATCACATCACTAACATCAAGATAGCACTCATCAATTGAATAAACTTCAATGTTTTTACTGAATTTTGTTGCTATTAGTTCAAAAATTCTAGCACTCACAGAACGATAATAATCTAGTCTTGGTTCTAAAACCAAAAGGTTAGGAATTTTTTGTTTGGTAACGTAGATTGGCTCACCTACTTTAGCACCTAATTTTTTAGCATCAGAACTTAAAGCAGTAGCAATTGAACGTTTAGTATTTTTAGAAATTGCAATCGGTACACTTTTTATATCTGGTCTGATTGCTCTTTCACAAGATGCAAAAAAACTATCCATATCAATATGGAAGTAAATTTTATTATTCAAGGTTTAATGCCTTTTTGATTGCTCTGATAATAAGTGAAGCGCACTCAACACGATTTAAGTGTTTTTTAACATTTTCAAAAACTACTAAGTTATTCAATAATTCCTTGTTTTCCGTGTGATTTTGATTAATCATCGACTCATAGTTTTCCAAAATTTCTTTAACTTCTTTAGTACTTTTGTTTTTTATTAAATCTAAAACCAAATCAGTTGAAGAAATAAAAATAGAACAACCGCTACCATTAAATTGAGCATTTTTAATAACGTTATTTTCCACCACTAAACCAATTTCAAGATTGTCAGCACACCCACTTCTTGAGTAAGCTTGTCCTTGCAAACCACTAAGTGTTTCACTTTTATTGTTTGGGGTCAAATAGTGTTGATAAATTAAATCCCTTTTTTGTTGATCACTAAATGAAGTCAAGAAAATCACCTCCATTGATTAAAGCTTCTATCAGTCTTTCAATATCTTTTTCATCATTGTAAAAGGCAAGCGAGACTCTCACCATTGTGCCATGAAAATTAGGATCAATTTCAAGTAAATAAGCACAAAAAGTTCCACTGCGAACGTAGATGTCACGGTGTCCTAAGTACGAAGCAACATCTTGTGAACTAACGTTTTGGATATTAAATAAACAAATATTATCACCAGGCTTAGAATACAAAATAATATTTGGCACTTTAGTTAGTTTTTCATGCAGTTTTGTAGATAAAGAATACATTTTTTCATTCATTTTATCAAAACCAATTTCATTAATAAAATCAATAGCTTTGTTGAACTGATAAATCCCAGCAAGATTTAAGGTTCCTACTTCATATGCGCTGTAGTCCATATCATAATTTGGATTACTGAACGATTTTGCAGCTCCACCACCAAATTTTTTAGGCATTACAAATGAAAAAACACGATCACTTATACATAAAACTCCAAGACCTGTTGGACCATACATTTTGTTTGCAGAAACAGCGATAAAATCACAATTTTTAATAGTTACTTTAGTGTGTGGCGCGGCTTGTGCAGCATCGTTAACCAAATACACATCATTTTTTAAACATGCTTGATAAATTGAGTCTAATTCGTATTTTTCGTTAAGATTATTTGTTTGCTGACTAAGGGCAACAATTTTAGTTTTTTTATTAATTTTTTGCATTAAATCTTGTTGTGTGGTGAAATATACAAAATTAACATTTTTGTCTTTTAAGAAATAAAAATATGGCAAAACATTGCTTGCATGATTGTATAAAGAAAGTAAAATTTCATCACCTTCATTGACTAAATCTGCTAACATCATAGCAACTTGGTTGAGTGCTTCACTTGCTCCTGAGTAAAAAATTGTCTTTTTTCAATCAGCTTCAAAAAATGAAGCGACTTTTTGACGAGTTTGATTAACTATGTCGCTAACTTCCATTCCTAGTCTTGAGTCTTTTGTTCGAGTTGAAATCGAAAATTTAGTATAAAAATCATTACCAGCTTGACAAACTACTTCCGGTTTCAAACCTAATGCACCATTATCTAAATAAGCAATGTCATTATTTTGCAGCATTGGAAAAAATTTCTTATAATCCATTTTTTACTCCTTTTCAAATAGTGAAATATACTCAATATTTTTCGATTTATTACCCAAAATAGGACTTTTTTGAATTGCCAGGAACTTGAAACTGCACTCTTTTGCATATTCAATTACTCGATTAATTAAAAACTCGTGATGTTGTTCTTCAACATATCCACCTTCAGAAACGTATTTTGAGCTTGCTTCGAATTGCGGTTTAATCAAAGCAACTATTTGCTTTTTCGAAGCTAAAAAATCTTTACAAACTTCAAACACGTGTTTAAGCGAAATGAAACTAACATCAGTCACAACTAAGTCAATATTTTCAGTAAATGAAGATTTAGTTAGAGTCTTAAGATTGGTCTTTTCCATATTTATGACTCGATTATCATTTTTTAATGTGTAGTGCAGCTGATCGAAACCTACGTCAACTGCATAGACTTTTTTTGCTCCGTTGAGCAATAAAATTTGCACAAAACCACCAGTACTCGACCCAATATCAACACACACAAAATCTTTAGGTATTATCTTGAATTCTTCGATAGCTTTTTTTAATTTATATGCTCCACGAGAAACAAATTCTTTTTGATTAATTAAGTCCAGCTTTATATCAGGGCGGAATTTTAATGAAGGAAGAATTTCTTTATTTCCATTAACCAAAACATTGCCAATTCGAATTTGAAAATCAGCTTCACTTAATTCTAATTCAAATTTGTTGCTAATCAATATATCTAATCGTTGTTTGGTTATTTTACTCATTTTAAAATTAACCTCACATAATAATTAAAGTCAGGAGTTACCTTTTCCAATGACATACAAAAATCATTGAACAAGTCTCTTTTTCGAGCATTTGAACTAGTTATTCCATGGATTTCAAAAATGTTGGGTACTTGATGTTTAACATCATAATAGTAAGTTGATGTTTTGAAAATGTAGTAAAGAAACTTTCCAAAAGATTTTCAATCACACGACTGAAATTTTTCATCGATTGAGTTGACATGATTAAGTAAAATAGTTAAAAACATGTTCTTTTGGAAATTACTATTCATTAATTCTATTTCTACTTCGGCCAGCTTATTAATTGAATAGTTAGTATCGAATAAAATCAAAATTTTTGAAATCAGGAAGCGCATTTGTTTGTTTCTAAATCTTTGACGATATTTTAAAATAACCTGATTTTTTACCAAAATCAAGTTTATTTTTGCAACAGTTTGTTTAATATAGTTACTTTTTATCATCTTTATTAATTTTATCCAAAATAGCGTTTACAAATTTGTAATTAACATTGTAAATCTTAGCAATGTTAATCATTGTATCTATGACAATTTTAGGATCATTTTTACGC
This sequence comes from Mycoplasma sp. 1573, assembly GCF_053851775.1. NCBI lineage: Bacteria > Bacillati > Mycoplasmatota > Mollicutes > Mycoplasmatales > Mycoplasmataceae > Mycoplasma > Mycoplasma sp. 1573. Next base: position 270,188 of record NZ_JBSQBG010000002.1, read on the forward strand.
ATTTCAAAAACACCGTAAATTAAAATCGCTCTTGCTAAGGCTGGAATTCTATCTCAAGTTCAATTGTCTAAAAGATAGAATTGAATAATTTTTTGAATTGTTGGGATATTTTTTTCTAACAATTCAATAACTTTCATTTGCGAGTCACTAAATGCTGAGTTTTCAAAAATATATTCACTGTTTAGTGGTTTATTAAAAAGTTGTGACTGATAAATAAGTGTAATGAAAACCATTCTCTTTTTAATCATTAACTCATTGAAAGCGACCTTTTTCGCTATTTCATTTAATTGCTTGTCTGTTTCCATATTTTTTCCTAAATTAGTCATAGATATTAATTAATTTTATTTTTTGATTATCTTTATTTTTTGACAGAGTAAAAACTATTGCGTTTACCTGACACTTATTAGGACTGACTTTAAAAGCACTTCGTCCATTGTGGCGCATTTTGTCATAAACCTCATCATAGTTAGCACCAATAGCACTATTGTAAGGACCACACATCCCTACATCAGTACAATAATAAGTTCCATTTGGTAATATTCTTGCATCATTAGTTTGCACATGGGTATGAGTCCCTAAAACTGCGCTTGCTTTACCATCAACGTAAATTCCGAAGACATTTTTTTCACTTGTTGTTTCACCATGAAAATCTACTATCATATAGTCAAATTGGTTTTGTGAATAAATTTCGTCGAATTTGTCAAAAAAGCAGTCTGCTTGTTCTTCATTTCAAGGTGACAATAACGGATTGAACTGTCTTCCCATCATTGAAGTTACTAAAACTTTTTGATTTTTGACTTCAAAAATTCCGAAACCATGACCTGGATATGCATAGTCTATATTCGCTGGTCTGATTACGTCTTTGTTTTCAATGATTTCGCTAATTTCAGCTTTAGCTCAAACATGATTTCCAAGCGTAAAAACATCTATTCCAATTTGTTTTAATTTTTCATAATCTTGAGGCACAAAACCTTTTCTACCAGAAACATTTTCGGCCTGTGCGATAACAAAATCTATGCTATTTTCAGTTTTTAGTTTAAATAAATATTTTTCAACTATTTCTATTCCTGGTTCACCAAAAATATCGCCAAAAAATAGTACATTTATGTCTTCATTACTTTTAGTTATCATAATTAATTTTAATTTTATACTAATTCAAAAAAATCCTAAGATAAAAGCAAAAAGATTGTCAACACAATCTTGATTGCCTAATTTTGTTCTTTAATTTTTTGTTGGACTTTTTGCTCTATTTCATCATATTTATCTTTATTAAGAAGTAGATATTCACGAACTTTTTGTTTTCCTTGAGCTATATTTTCATTGTTATACGAGTATCAAGAGCCTTTCTTCTCAATAATTTTGAATTCTTCTGCTAAAGAAACAAGTTCGCCAGTTTTGTCAAATCCGTGACCAAAAACTATTTCCACATTAGCAATTTTATATGGGGCAGCCAGTTTGTTTTTAACAATTTTTACTTTTATCCCATTTCCGTTTATTTCGTTATTTTCACTAATGTTTTGCGTCTTTCTTACTTCAGCTCTAATTGAAGAATAGAATTTTAGTGCTTTACCACCAGGAGTAGTTTCGGGATTACCAAAAATGATTCCAACTTTTTCTCTAATTTGATTGATAAAAATAATTGTTGTTTTATTTTTAGCTAGTGAAGCGGTAATTTTTCTAAGTGCTTTTGACATTAATCTTGCTTGAGCACCAATAACTTGGTCGCGCATTTCGCCATTTAATTCAGCCTCAGGAACCAAAGCGGCAACGGAGTCAACAACAATCAAGTCAATTTGTCCTGTTTTAATTAAAATATCAGCAATTTCTAGAGCTTGCTCTCCACTATCTGGCTGTGACAATATTAAATTCGAAATATCAACACCTAAAGCCTTAGCATAAGTTGTATCGATTGAGTGCTCGGCATCAATAAATGCTGCTATTCCGCCATTTTTTTGGACTTCAGCAATTGCATGCAAACTTATTGTTGTTTTACCACTGCTTTCGGGTCCGTATATTTCAACAATTCTTCCCTTTGGTCATCCGCCTATACCCAGCGCACCATCAATTGCTATAGAGCCACTTGAAAAAGTTTCGCAGTTTTGATCCGGTTTGTTACCTAAAAACATGATTGATTCTTTACCAAATCTTTTTTCTATCTCTTTCAAGGTTGTTTCTAGCATACTTCTTATTTGTTCTTTTTCCACTTTTTCCTCCTACTTATTAAAGTAAGAAATTAGCACAGTTTTTAAATCAAAATAAAAAGTGTTGGTTTAACCCAAAACACTTTCTAATTTTTTAATTGCTCAATCTTCGACTAAAAAGCTAAATGTTACATTGACACTACCGTCATCTTTTTGATATTTGTCAATAACACTAACTTGATAGATACCCTTAAGTTTTGCAATTTTATCTAAAACAGTTTGAACACTTTCATGATTTTGTAAATTGATTGTAAAATCTCTAGTTTTTAAAGGATCATGCTTGTAATTTGCAAAGATTGGTGCTTTAGCTTTATCTTCATCTAAAAAGATTTCAGCATAAATTGCATCGCTTTGATATACTTGTGGATTCAACTTACCTAAATATCCAATCATTTTACCGTTTTTGAAAATTAAGGCTGAATAATTCGGGTGCAAATATTTGTTTTCTTGTTTTATAAATTCAACTTGACAATCAAGTAAGTCGATAATATCTTGTTTCATTTCGTTGAAACTTTTTTCGTTTGAAGCTAGTCCTAAAACATTGCTTTTGTCCTGAATCATTCCAATTTCGAAGATTGACATTTTTTTAATGCTTCGTTTTTGATTGTAGTCTAACACTTCAGCTAGTGAAAGAGCAAGTGAGTGACGCAACTGATTTCGATCACTAGAAGCATAAGTTGCTAAATCGATTGTTGAATTGAAATCAAAAGGATTTAAAATATTGGCCTTAGCACTAGTCAGGGTGAAAGTACGCACATTTTGATATTTCATTGCTTTTAAAATGTTGTTGTAATCTTTGTATGTAACATTTTCAACTTGCTTAATTTCTGGTTGAATAATGGCAAAATTTTCATAACCATAGAAGCGGAACACTTCTTCAGTTAAATCTTGCATTGTTTTTAAATCATAACGATAGGCAGGCGCCATTACTTTTTCGTCTTTAATCTCAATGCCAAGAGTATTTAATTTTTGTAAGGTTTGTTTAAATTTATCAGTTGCTGTAATCTCAAAACCAGCATAAAAATCTAAATAGGCTGCATCATAATCAAAAGTGTGTTGTTTGGCATCTTCATAACCAATAATTTGGCTAGCCTGATTTACTTTTGATTCTAGATATTCATGTGCTAACAAAATTGATCCCATGCTAATTTCTTTTGAAGCACGGTTAGCTGAATTTGTTTCTATTTTGACTTGTTTTTTTGAATTTCTTACTTCTTTTAAATCAAAAGAAGCAATTTCAAATAAAGCTGATGTTGTTTGACTATCGCAACCACTATTTTCACAACCTATAACAGCTGCCACTGAAACAACTTTGTTGTTGTTTAAAACACATAAGCTTTGGTCAAGTTCAACTTCTTTATTACCAAAAACTACTGCTTGGCCTGTGTATTTTTTCACTTCAAAATCTTTTGAATTTAATTTTCTTACATCATAAGCGTGAGTGGGTAGACCTGCGTATAGGAGCACTAAATTTGATAAATCAACTGCTTTAGAGATTGACTTTATCTCATTTTTCATTAAAAATAGTTCATCTTGTAAAGAAATTTTAATATCTTCAACTTTAATTTCTCTAAGTGTAAAGTGATTGGTTTCTTGCAGTGATTTGATACTGAAATCTGAATGAAACTCTTTTGTTAGCAATTTGTTTAAAGATAAAGGAGTTGTACCAAAATAAGCAGCTAATTCTTTTGCCATTATTAAATATGAATTAGCGTCTGCTCGGTTAGATAAAATGCTGATATCGATGATATAGTCATCTAAGGCAAAATATTCAATTGGATCTAGGTTTAAATCTACTTTGTTTTCAAAGACGAATATTCCATCATTTCACATATTTTTTTCGCTAATAGAATCAGGTTTAAAACCAATTTCTTCAAGTCCAACCAACATTCCTTCACTAATAATCGAACGCATTTCACGAGCCTGAAAAACATCTTTTTTGCTTCTTGAACCAGGTACAAAAGCCATTAAGTAGTGACCTTCTTTTACATTGGTAGCATTAGTTTGAATAGTTCTGATTTTGTCATTAAATTCAATTTCACAAACAGTTAAACGATCTGAATTAGGATTAGGATAAGTCTTTAAAACATGGCCAAATTTGATACCTTCAACATCAGCAAAGCGTCAATGTTCTTCAACTTCAAAACCAATTGAATTGATTGCCTTAGCAACTTCTTCTATTGTGATGCTTTCATCTAAATTTGCTAAACGTTTTAATTCTAAAAATGAAAATAACATCTTGTTTTCTCCTATCTAAATTGCTTTAAAAATCTTTCATCGTTTGTGTAGAATTCGCGAATGTCATTGATTCCATATTTAATCATAGCTATTCTTTCGATTCCTATTCCGGCTGCAAAACCATTCATGTCATTTGTGTAACCTGCCATTTTTAACACGTTTTCATGTAACATTCCTGCTCCTAAAACTTCGATTCAACGATTCTTGTAAAATACATCAACTTCAACGCTAGGTTCAGTGAATGGGAAATATGAAGGACGCAAGCGAATTTCTACTTCTTCTTCCAAAACATATGACAATAAACTTTTTAAAGTTCACATTAAATTACCAAAATTTGTATATCCAACCGACACAAAATCTAACTGAGTAAATTGATGTGAGTGTGTTTGATCTTCTTCGTCATTACGATAAACTTTACCAATAGCATATTGACTAAATGATTGATTTGCATATTTTTGCAATGCTCTTGCACTAATTCCTGTGTTATGAGTACGTAACAATGTGTTTTCATCGATAAATAGTGAGTCTTGCATGTCACGTGCTGGATGCGATTTTAAAATATTTAAACGTTCAAAATTATATTCGTCTGTTTCGATTTCACTCGCTCTAGTTTCAAAATATCCGTTTGAATTAAATCAGTCTTGCATTCTTGTGATAATCAAATTGATTGGATGAATTCCACCTTTCTTAGTAACTGGTTCATTAACATCAATTCAGTCTTTAGCGATAGATTGTTCAATTTCAAGTTGTAAAATGTGTTCTTTTGCTTTTTCAAAAAACGTTTCAGCTTCTTCTTTTAAAACTTTAATTTTTTTACCAATAGCAGCTTTTTGATCCGGACTAGCTTCTTTTAATTGTTGCATTAAAAGTCCAATTTCACTATCTGGAGCATTGAATTTTGCTTTTAATTGCTTTAAATCTTCTAAATTTTTGATTTCCGATAAGTCAAATTTCATCTTATTCTCCTTTTATTTTCTTTCAGTAGTTATAAATTTTTTGCTCATAGCTATTTTCACTAGCAGTGTAAAATTTTTGACCTGTTAATTCATCTGGTAAATATTGTTGTTTTACTCAATGATTTTGATAGTTATGTGGGTATTTATATTCAACACCATGTCCTAATTTTTTTGCCGATTTATAATGCGAGTCCTTTAAGTGAGTAGGAACATCATATGCACCACGATTTTCGACATTTACTGAAGTGTTTGACCAGGCTTCAATGACACTGTTACTTTTAGGACTTAAGGCAATATTTAGAATTGCAAAAGCGATAGGTAGATAACCTTCAGCTTCACCTAATCTTTCAAATGCTTCAATGGCTTGGAGTGTTTGCGAACCACAACTTGGATTAGCTAGTCCGACATCTTCATAACTGGCGCAAATCATTCTTCTAAACATATCATCAAAATTTTTGCTTTTATACAACAAATATCCTCAATACAAAGCTCCATCAGGATCACTTCCTCTTAATGATTTGTGAAAAGCACTCAAATGATTGTAAAATTCATTACCATCTTGATCAATTCCAAAATTGATAACTGAAAAAATTAGTTTTACTTTATTTACATCTATTGTTTCTTTTCTATACAATTTAGCCAATAGTTCTAAGTCACTTAGTAAGATACGAAAATCTCGATTAGCATGCTTTACTAAAACTCGATAAACATCTTCATTTTCCACTGTGAATAATTCCAATTTTTGATTAATATTTTTTGCATATTCAAGCATCAATTTGTCAGTCGGCTTTTTGAATTCAAAAATATTCATACGGCTTCTTAAGGCAGGATTAACCTTGAAAAAAGGATTTTCAGTAGTTGTTGCGTATACAGTGATGCTTTGATTTTCAAGATGTGGCAACAAGATATCTTGTTTGTCTTTGTTTAGTCTATGAATTTCATCAACAATCAAAATTTCGTTTTCTTCAATTAAATTGACTAATGTTTGCTTGTTATCGATAGCAGCATTGAAATAAGCAAAACTCTTTTGCATTTCATTAGCAAGAATTAAACTGATTGTTGTTTTACCACTTCCTGGGGGACCAAAAAATAAAAATGAACGATCATCTTTAACTTGAATAATTCTTGCAAAAAAATCTCTTTGTCAGTCTTCACAAATGAAATCTTCGAGATTTTTTGGGCGACGTAAACTTGCTAAATTCATATATTTATAAATTTTATATTAATTACTTAGTAATTTCTAAACACTTTCTATAAGAAAGGCAATAAAAATAGACCGGCTTAACCGGACTATTCTAAATTTTTCTAATTATTTTTTAGCAAAAGCTACAGCAACTAAGATAATGCATACAAGAACTAAAATAAGTAGCAATGAAACTAGAACATAGTATCCTTTAGGAACTTTTTCATATGTTACAACAGTTGTTGTTTGACTTTGTTCTTCATATGAAACTGGTTTTGCTTCTTCTACTGGTTGTTGTTGTTCTTCTTTTTCTTCTTCGTCTTCTTTTTTAGATGAAGATTCAATTAGGTTTTTTGAAACCAAGTAATCTGTTGCTTCTTGTGAAGAAACATTATTTGCTTGTAGTTCTTCAATACTTTTTAGAGCTGATTCCATTCCCATGCTTCCACGGAAAGCACCATTTTGGTGGAATCAAACACGTGAGTCACCTTCTAATCCTTTAGCAATTTCGATAAATTTATTTAAACTGTCTTGGAAATTGTCGAATGTAAAGTAATTATCTTGTTTAGCACGTTTTAAATGTCATGTTAGGTTATTTTCTTCATCACGTTTTTCAATGATGTAGAATCTTGTTCTTACTGCCATTTTATTCCTTTCGAATTTTATAATGCTATATTAATTCATATTTTTAAAAATATGTACTAAGTTTATCACAATAAAAATTTTTTTACTCAAAAAGTACACATTTTGACACAAAAAAGACACACAGGGAGACTGGTGTCTAATAATTATTTAAAGAAAGTAGCAAATTTAGCTTTATCTTTTGCTGAATGAGTAATAGCTTTTTCAATCTTATTGTATGTTTCTACAACATCTTGACGATCATAACTTGATTCAATTGCTTCTTTATAATACTGCATTTTTGACTCGAATTCATTGTCCTTAAATACCAAAGCTCAATCAGGAACTGAAGCAATATTTATTTTGTTTGTTCCAAAATTTTCATAAATTAAAAAAGAATAAACATTTATATCTTTTCCAATGATGTTTTGTAAGTGTTCAATGTGTTTGTCGTTTTGTTTTAAATGATTTTTAATTTCATAACGAACTTTTGGTTTTACTTTTCATCAAACATTATTGTTGTAATCACCTTCTATATCAGCATTAAACGACTTCATTTCAATAACAATAACCCCACGATTAGAAATTAATATACCATCCACTTCAAAAAGTTTCTTTTCATATTTTAGTAATGAACTAGGAATAAAAAAGAAATCTTGGCTAGAAGATCATTGTTGAATTTTTTTGGCAAATTCTTTTTCAAAATCTCTTCCCCGTCCCAATTTTTTCTTAATTTTTAAACGATAAAATAGAAAAATTACAAATCCTGCCACGGCTAGCAAGATTAAAATAACCATAGCTGCTATTAAACCATTTTTTATTATTGTTGGATTAGCAACAGACGCAGCATTATTAGTTTCTACAGTTGTATTTTGAATTTCTTCTTTTAGTACAGTCAGTAAATTATTCATTGCTATTTCCTCCGATTAAACTAAATTGATTGTTGCTTAAATATTTGTTGAGTTGTTTGTAATTAGGAACATATTCTTTCAGTGTTTTTTTAAATTCTGGTCCGTGATTGTGATGAGTAATATGAACCAATTCATGAATTATGACTGAGTAAATTATGTTTGGATCGAAATGTATCAATCTTAAATTATATTTGAATGTTTTTTCATTATTTTTAAGAATGTATTTACCTCAAAACGAAGTTACTTTGACAATTTTGATATTTTTTTCTAAATTCGATATTTGCATTAAGTTTTCACATCACTTGTGTGCTAAAAAAATAAATTTTTCTAACTCTTTTTTCAAAAAAAGACTGATTTTTTTACTTATCTCACCTTTATCATCTTTAGTTAATTTCAATTTTCAAACTTTTTCGTTAATTTCAAAAATGACGTGTTTATCAGTTATTGAAAAAAATATTTGTTGTCCGAAGTAAAAAAAATACTGTTTTTTAATATTAATTGCTTGAGTTGCAAAATTGTAATCATAATATTTTTTAGCAACCAATCTTCTTACTCAGTTTCAGTCGATTTGTTGGTGGTAGATTGAAAGACTAATTTCAAAACAATCATCACGCGGCCTTAAGATTGTGCGACTATTATTAGTTGGTACAATTACAAATTTAAAGGTTTTTTCGCCAATTTGTAATACAATATTATTACTCAGTCCAGTTTCAAGCATGACATAAATTTTATATGATTTATGTTTAAGTTTTATTTTTTTTGGTTATAATGCTTTTATCAACTAATCGAGGAGACAAATAAATGGCAAATATTAAATCAAAAATGAAAGCTATCGTATCAAACGAAAAAGCAAGAGTTAGAAACGCTGCAATTAAATCAAGAGTTCGTACAGCTATCAAGAAAACTAAACTTGCTGCAATGAATAATGCAGAAAATGTTAGTGAATTACTTTCAAAAGCTCACCACGAAATTGACAAAGCCGTTTCAAAAGGTGTACTACACAAAAATAATGGTGCACGTAAAGCTGCTCGTTTAGATGCTTTTGTTGCTAAAGCTAAAGCACAAGCTTAATTGTATTCAGAGAACCTTTTGGTTCTTTTTTTATTATTTTGATTAGTTTTTAACTAAAATTAAATTTATGAAAAAAATTACTGTAAATATTGAGATTTCAAAAGGAAGCTCAATCAAATATGAATACAATCGTAAAACAGGAAAGATAGCTGTTGACAGAATTTTGAGAGGAGATTTTAAATATCCTGCAAACTACGGTTATATTGCTGAAGCATTAGATTGAGATGGAGACGAACTAGATGTTTTAGTTTACTCATCTGAAACATTCATGCCTGGAGTAAGTCTAGAAGCAAGAGTAGTTGGAGCAATGAAAATGATTGATGATGGTGAAACTGATACTAAATTAATCGCAGTACATGCTGATGACTATCGTTTAGATCACATTCAATCACTAGCTGACTTAGATCAAATGTGACTACAAAGTGTGTCAAACTTCTTCAGTACTTACAAAAACTTTAAACGTGAAGGAATTACTCAAGTTACTGGATTTGAAAATGTTGAGTGAGCTGAAAAAGAATACCACGAATGTGTTGAATTAATGAATAAATACGGATCAATGGATAAAGATGATTTCATTGAAAAAATGAAAAAAGAACATCCTGAAAAATATCTTTAATCACTAATCAGTACATTAACGTACTGATTTTTTAAAAGGAGAAACATATGGACAAAAAGACATTTAAAAATAAGTTAATTTCTTACATGGAATTAGAAGCAATGAGTCGTTATGAAGAGCCAGTTGTGCAAATGCTAAAAGAAAATCTAAAAGATTCTTCATTCACCTTCAGTCGTGATGGTTTTGGATCACTAATTATGCTTAAAAAATCAAAAAAATCGAGCGCACCAAAAGTTATGATTACCGCTCACATGGATGAAGTTGGTTATTTAGTTCGTTTAATCGATAAAAAAGGGCAAATGCTTTTAACTCCTGTTGGTGGAATTTGACCTTCTGTTGCAATTGGAACAAAAGCAACATTAGTAACCAATAAAGACAACAAAAGGTTCACTGGACTATTTGGGCATACTTCAATTCACATTATGAGTAACGAACAAATTAAAAATGCCATGACTAATAATGAAATTTATGCCGATTTTGGTTTCAAAGATGATGAAGAAGCTCGCCAAAATGGTGTAGAAGTAGGTGACAGAGTCTACATGTCTGGAGAAACTATTCACTTTGCTAATGAAGACTTAATCGGTGGTAAAGCAATGGATAACCGGGCAGGAGTTACAACTTTAGAATACTTAGCCCACCTGGTTGACAAAAAAGAATTAGACTGTGATTTATATTTAGTTGGAACAGTACAAGAAGAAGTTGGAACACGGGGAGCAAAAAGCTCTGTAAGTTTAGTTGAACCTAATATTGCAATTGCCTTAGATACTACTTCAAGTCATGATACTATTGGCACAATTCCAGGAACAACAAAACTAAGCCACGGTGCTGCATTACGAGTTTATGATCGTGGAACTATGATGGATCCAAATTTAGTTGAATGAATGGCTAGCGTTGCTCGCGAAAATGATATTAGAGCTTATAAATTTGTGGCTGCAGGTGGAGGAACTGATGCAGGCGAATTGCAATACGGAAAAGGTGGAGTAGCAACAATGACGGTTTCATTGCCACAACGTTACCTACACTCACCAATTGGAGTTTGTGATATCAATGATTTAATGGCGGCAGGTCAACTTTTAGCGCAGTTTGTGCAAGAAGTTAATAGTGAAAGTTTTGATGCTAAATTAGCATACAAATAAGATGCAAAAAATTAAAGAAGGATATACAAATACATCATTTCGCGATAATGATAGATTTGTTCAAGTTAAAAAGTTAAACGGTTGAAATCACAATATTGACTACACAATTTTTAAAGACTTAGACTTTATTCCTAAACTAATTTCAAACACTGAAAAAGAAGTAGTTTGAGAATACATTGAAAATAAAAAAAATATTTGAGATCAATACACAATTAGTCAAATCGCAATCAATTTTAAAAAATTACACGATTCAAAAATCTCGTTACCGCCGAAAAATTTAGCGGCAAGATATGATAATTACAGAAAAATAATAAAAAATAAAAATCTGGACATTTTGGAAGTTAATAATTATAAAGATGTGGTTAATGAAATTTTAGAAATGTATCCCGATTCTTGACCAGTTCATAACGACTTGTATGGTTCAAATGTTATGACTGGTGTTGACAACAAGATATATTTTGTTGACTGAGAATATGCCACAATGGGTAATAAAAACTGAGATCTTGCTTTTGTTGTTGTGGCAACTTTATTCAATGAAGAACAAGAACAATGACTACTTCAAGCATATCAAGATTATGATCTTGAGGCTTACAATCGCTTTAAAATAGTGGTTGCTTACTTTATTGTTATTTGGGCTTATTCATTGGACCAAATGCCTATTGATATTGAAGCTTGAAAGCAAAGACTAACAAATTTAGTTAACAAATACTGAAAGAAATAATTTAAAAGACTGAAAGGTTTTTGGCCTTCAGTCTTTCTTTGTGTCAAAATTTAGTTTTACTACTGGTATTTGAGTAAAAATATCAATCTTTTTTGTGTTTGCTAAAATCAAGTTCAAAAAAGATATTAACTGTTTTTCAAGATATTTATTTCATTTTCGGTCAATTCTCTTCACTGACCTAGTTCTAAATTTTTGTCTAGTTGAAGATTACCAAAACTGAGTCTTTTCAAATAAGTTACCTTGTTACCCACTGCTTCAAACATTCTTTTAACTTGATGAAATTTTCCTTCACTTATTGTCAAAAGACACTCATTTTCGTTAATAATTTCAAGCTTTGCTGGCTTTGCTTTGAAATTTTCTTCGATCGTGACCCCATTTTCAAAAACTGAAATATATTCCTGACTAACTTGTTTTTCAGTCTGTACAAAATATTTTTTATTTACATGTTTCTTAGGTGACAATAAATTGTGTCCTAACTGTCCATCATTCGAAATAATTATTAGTCCTTCTGTGTCTTTGTCCAGTCTTCCATAACTAAAGAATTTTTTGTTATCTAAACTTGTTAGATCAAAAATTGTAGATTGAAAATTATCTTCATTAGCACACACATAACCTTGTGGTTTATTTAACATATAGTAGAAAAATTTTCGGTATTTTATAATCTCATTATCAATGCAAATAGTGTCATTTGCAGTAACTTGCTGAGTCTTTGTTACCATTTGAGAATTGACTAAAACTCGTTTGGAAGCAATTAATTTTTTGATTTCAGAGCGACTTAAGTTTGTTGCATCACTTAAGAATTTTTCAAGTCGCATGCAATTACCTTTTCAATATTCTTATTGATAGATTTGTAATTTGGTGTTTGTGTAAATTGTTTGATTGGTTCGACTTTGTGACGATTGATTTTGATTCTTTTTACAATTGTTTCAAAATTACTTCCATTAGCGTTGCCTAAAGCAATTTCTTCGAATTCATCATAACTAAATCCCATTTCGTCTTCATCATTTTGACCTTCTCACAAGTCAGCACTAGGTTTTTTGTGAACAATAGAGTCAGGAACTCCTAATATCATTGCAATTTGATAAATTTCACTCTTTAAAAAATTGCTTAGTGGCAATAAATCACAAGCACCATCACCGTATTTAGTGAAATAACCTAAATGATATTCATTAGCATTATCGGTTCCTAAAACTAGTGCATTATTCTCTTGTGCTTTAGCATACAAAAACACCATTCTCATCCGTGCTTTTAAGTTTGCTAAAACTAGTTTATCTTCTGTGTTAAGACTCTTTTTTAAATCTAAATATGCTTGAGTGAGATCAACATATTCAACTTGGGTACACAACTGATTTTCTAATTGTTTAACGTCACTCAAATTTGGCTTGTCACTTAAAGAATCGCTTATTGTGATCGAATAAAAATGATTGTTTTTTAGCTCAGGCTTGTTGTCTAAAATCATTGCTAAAGTGCTTGAATCTATACCACCACTAAGTCCTAAAACATAGCCTTTTTGATTTGAATGTTTTAAATTTTGGACTAATCATTCTTGCAATTTATCAATTGAGTCAACTAATTGTGAATAAGAATTGCTTTGTTGTATCTCTTTTAATGTTTTTTCTTGAATTTTCATGCTCTAATTTTAATCAAAAAGACTTATAATTATTTTTATATTTATGCTTAATTTAAAGGAGAAATAATGTCAGGACACTCAAAATGAGCAACAACAAAACACCATAAGGCTGCTCAAGATGCTAAAAGAAGTAAAATGTTTCAAAAATTCTCAAAAGAAATTATGGTTGCTGCTGCATTGGGAGGACCTGATCCAGATGCTAACCCTGCTTTAAGAATGGCTATTGCTAAGGCTAAAACACGTTCAATGCCTAAGTCAAATATTGAAAAAGCTGTTCAAAAAGGTTCAGGTGGTTCAAGAGAAGGATCTAACTTTAAATCATATATTTATACCGCCACAGCTTTTGGTGGAACCAATTTCATCGTAAGTTGTCTAACTGATAATTTCAACCGTTTAGCTTCAAACATTCAACACTACTTCAACAAAGTAAATGGGCAAATGGGTAATGGCAAAGTGCCTTACACCTTCGATGAAAGAGGAGTTTTAGTAATTGCTAAGGCTGACAACTTAAATGAAGAAGATTTAATGATGGCTGCTTTAGATGGTGGAGCAATTGATTTCATTACTGAAGACGAACAATATGTAATTTATTCAAATCCTGAAGATTTTAGTGAATTAAAGAAAAACATAGAACAACAATTTAACATTGAAAACTTCTTGACAGCAGAAATCAGTTATATTCCGAACATGGAAGTAGAAATTCCTGCTGATAAAGTTGAAAAATTTGAAAACTTTTTAGACACACTAGAAGACGACGAAGATGTACAAGAAGTTTACCACAATGCAAAATTCCCGAATGAAGAATAATTTGTCAAAGATAGGTAAAAACTTATCTTTTTTTGTGCAAGAAAAAAGTCGCAATTAGGTTTGCGACTTTTATTTATTCTATATTTTAAGCAAAGAAAGACTCGTCTGTTACTCTTTCATAGTGTGGCATTTCTTCACCTGGACTTGCAACTATTCCATTTTCTGCAAGCATTTTTGTAAGTTTATCAATGTATTGGAATGCTCTGCTTATTACTTCATCATCACTTTTTGCTTTATCTAGATATGTGCCGTTATCGAAAAAATGTGTTGACATTCAATCCATAGATTCATATAAAAATGCAAATTCTGCTCTATCATCAGGTAAAAATTCCTTATATTCTTGGCTTTGTTTTACATTTTCTGGAGCCACTTTTATCAGTCATTGAGTAAAGTAATGAAGATACATATACACTTCAAAATAATAAGATTCAAGTGGACCAAAGCCCATGTATTTGTATTCAAATTTTTTAAACAATCCCTTTTCAGTAAAAAATTTATCTTTTAGCTCAAGTAATTGTCGTAGGTACCAACCTAATCCGCCCATAAAATAATCGGTTATTTTCTGATCTGGATCACCAAAAAGTTCGCTTGTTGCTTCTGTTTTTCAGTCATATTTGAAGTTATCATTATTAAAATCGACTAGCTTATTGTAGTAGTAATATATCAATCAAAAGACTAGTCATTTTTGTGATAACTCGTCACTGTCGCCACTGTTGGCATCATTTCACATTTCTTGGATTTTTTTAAAGTCTTGAACTGAGTTTTCGCTTTGCAATTCAACTGCTTCTTGTTTTGTTGCCTTTGTATTTTCTGTTATTTCATTAATTTTTTCTCTTGCTTTATATTCATCTGTATATATGTAGCTTTGACGTTTTGTATTATTAGCAATTAATTCATCACTCTTTTGAACTATTTGTTCTAACATTGCATTATTTCAAGCTTTTACTAGCGAATCATACAAGGTTTTAACATCAAGATTTTCGTTAGTTTCCAACGCATTTGTAACAGCAGTGATTTGATTATTTAATTCAATCATTGTTTGGCTTGGTTGTTCACCTTTATTTTGATCATATCAAGATTTTGCATCTTTATTTTTGAAATATAAGTTAAGTTCTTCAATCATTGAATTAGTTTCATTAATTGTTTGAATTGCTTGTTTATAAGGTGTCACATCTTCTGAAATCACAACGTTTGTTGCTAACAAGTTTTTAGCAATTGTGTCAATTTGTTGCTGTTTTTCGTTTTTGTCTTCACGCTTTTGAATTTCATTAAATTCTAAAACTAAATCATTTGAACTAACTTGTAAAGCATAGTATTCGTTTTTAATTTTAATAAGCTCATTTCTACGTAATATAATAATGTTTTCAACAACTTGATTAATATTGTTTGTTGCTCTAGTTATTTGAATAGTTGTACTTAAAGTGTTTTTTGTATTGTCGTTTAGTACTTTTTGCAATTGTTGTTTATATTCGGTAACATCATCAACTGAATTATTTAGTTTTTGCATTAGTTCACTAGCTTTTTGAACTGCTAGATTATATTGTTCTCAAGCAAGAGCTTCTTGCGCTTTTTCTATAGCTGTTTCAAGGTTCTTGTTAATTTCTTGTTTTTGTTCAATTGGTAGATTCTCTTTAAAATCTGTTGCATTTTTATCCAAGGCATTTTGGGCATCTTGTGAAGCTTTCAGTGAACTTTCAGTGTTTACTGAGTCTAATGCTTTTTTTAGTTCAGTTAATTTTGTCACTAAATCAGTGTTTTGATTGTTTTGGTTGTTGTTTTCTGCATCTTGTGTTTCTTTGGTAATTTGATTTTCTAAATCACTAATTAATGTTTTCAATGAATCATTTTTAGCAACCAAATCGCTATTTTTATCTTCTAAAGCATGAGTATTTTGAGTAATTTCTTGACTATATTTATCAACATTTTCACTCGTTTTTGTTAATAATTCATTTGCTCTATTTATTAAGTCTGAATTTTCTTTTTTAAGTTGTTCGTTAATTTGATTGTATGTGTTTTTAGCATTATCAAAATTTGTTTTAAGCTCATCATTTTGAGAAGAAATTTTAACTAAATCATTATCATTTGTCGCTTGGGTAATTAATTCATTATTTTTAGAAAGTGAAGCATTCAAAGTTTCATAATTATTGTCGTTTGCAATATCTACTTTGTTTGTTTGAATTCACTGATTTATTTCTTCTATTAAATTCTTATTGTCGTTTGTTTTTGAATCAAAAATAGCCTTTTGATTAGCTAATTGTTTATATTTCTCAATTTCTTCTTTTAATCTTTGTAGGAGACTTTTTAAATTCTCATTATTTTTATCTAGTTGACCCTGAGTTGATAAATTTAGACTTTCTTCTGTTTTAGCAATTATTTCGTTGATACTATTGAATGCATCTTTGAATGCTTCATTTTCTTTATTCTGTTCCAAAAGACTCTTAATTTCATCAAGAGTTTTTCTTATTTCGCCTTGGTCTGCTTTTGGTTCTTGTTTCTTAGCCAGATTGCTTTGCGCCAAATAAGAAATAGACATACCTGTTGCTACCGCTGTTAAAAGAACTAACAAAGCACTCAATTTGGTAGTTTTTTTCATATTACTCCTTTTTTTTTAAAATATTCTAAATTGTACTACAAAAAGGCCTATGTGAGTTTTTTAGCACTATATAAAAGGCGTTTTTCGCTTTGAATCAAATATAAAAAAGCAAGAAACTTACAGTTCTTGCTTGAAAACGATTATTCAATGTAAAAGGCAATCTTTTGACCTTCCGAATCAAATTTCGGGTCAGTTTTTGACCGAAAATAAAAACTTACAGTCAAATTATTTTTAGCCTTTTTGGCATCATAAGTAACAAAATTTGTGTTGTCTAGCTTACTGAAATCATAGTCACTCACTGGATATACATTTGGTCTTTGACTATCAATTAACTCTTTAAATCAATCAAAAATTCGTTGTTTAAATTCTTGTGACTCAAAGTAAGTTGAATCTGAACTACTTGGATCATTGATGATTGCTTTTAAACTTGGTAATTTTTTGTTAAAGGCCAGAATGAAATCGGAAGACTGGATGTTAATTTTAGTTTGCAAAATTTTAACTTTTACATCTTGGAATTTGTATGTAGGAAAATTTGAGTATTTATCCTGACTTGCACTTACTCAATAAGAAATTTTTAAATAATCAGGTTCATTTTCATCCCAGTTGAGCGCAGTGAAAGTTACATCTATGTTTTTATTTTGAGTGAAATTAGCATTAAAAGAAATTATTGTGCGAATAAATTCATTTGGACTCTGCTTAGTTACATCTTCAACAATTGGTTGAGCGTTTTCTTCTGTTGTTGCATCATTAGCAATTTCGGGTTGTGTTTCTTTTTGTGCTCTAATTTCTTGCGGTGTAAATTTAGGCGCTAAATCTGGATTAACATTAGCTAAATATCTTTGATAAATTTCTTTAGCATTATCCAAACCAATTTTATCCATTTGTGTTAATTTAATAGAATTGGCATCTTTTTCATATTGTTCTTTAGTATATTTTTTTTCATGCACTGTTTGTGAGTTGTAGTACACAAAATAAATAATACCTGCTAGTGAAAGAACTGAAAAAACTCCAATAATTGGTCATAAAATGCGCGGTGAAATGCTAATTTTCTTCTTCATTTGCTACCTTACGTTTGAAAAATCTTGGTTTAGCATTTGGATCTGGTTTAGTAAATTTACATTTAGGAAATTGTTCGCATCCGATGAAACGTTGACGATTTGACTTGTTATAACGATAAACCAATTCATGATCACATAGAGGACATTTTTCACCAACATACTCTCGCTCTAGTTGACTGACTTCCATTGTTTGTGAAGCACTATCATAAACCTTGTTAAAACTTGTTCAAAAATTATCCATTACTTCTTTTAGTTGCTCTTGACCTTCAGCAATTCTATCTAATTGTTCTTCAACTTGCGATGTATATTCTTCATTGATAATAGTACTGAAATTATTAACTAGTTTTTCATTGATTACTTGTCCAAAATTGGTTGGTACTAGACTAGTTGCTTGTCTTTCAACAAACATTCTTTTCTTAATAACGCTAATAGTAGTTGCAAAAGTTGAGGGACGTCCAACTTTAATATCATCCAGCATTTGAATTAATGAACCTTCGGTGTATCTTGCAGGTGGATTAGTTTGTTTTAATTCATGAATATATTCACTAACTTTTAGTTTTTGACCAACTTCAAAACTTGGAATGTCAATGCTTTTTTCCTCATCATCTTTTTTAACTAAGCTACAACCAGGAAAAATTATTTTCGAAAATGATGTTTTGTAGCTAAAAGAACCATCTCTTAAATCATATTGATAGAATTCGCGAACTGGTGCCTTCATTAAAGACATCAAAGTTTTGTCATAAACTAATTTGTAAATGTATGCTTGCTGAGGTGATAAATTATTAATTTTCTTAGCACTTGCTGGATCTAAATCAAGTGATGTAGGATGAATCGCTTCATGGGCATCTTGCTCTCCACTGAAGCCTTTAACTGTTTCTGTTACATAATCTTGACCGTATTTTTTAGCAACAAATTCTTTAGCTTCAACAACAAACCGATCTGACATTCTAGTTGAATCAGTTCTTGGATAAGTAATAAGTCCGAGTTCAAATAATTTTTGTGCTGCATTTTGTACAACTTTTGAGTCATATTTGGCTTCACGATACAAAACTGCTTGTTTATAAGGGGTAACATCTGTGTCTTTTCGTTGACTAACTTTGAAATCAACTACTTCTAGGTAATGGGTTTTTGTTTTGAGCGCTTGAGCAGCGATTTCTGAACTTAATCAAGTGTTTTTGTCAAAAATACTTGGTTTTAAGTATAAATCAGCAACAACTCCATTTTCAAGTTTTGCTTGAATTGTTTCGTATTTAACCGGAACAAAATCATTAATTTCTTTTTCACGATCACAAACTAGTTTTAAAGCAATTGATTGCACTCTTCCGGCCGATGGTAAAGTTGGAGTGTTTTTTGTTGTTTTCTTCATTAGTTTTGACAACTTAAAACCAATAATCCGGTCTAGCATTCTTCTTGCTTTTTGGGCTGAAACTAAGTTTTTGTCAATGTCATGACTATTTTCAATTGCTTCTTTGATAGCACGAGCAGTAATTTCGTTATATCTTACACGACGATATTTATCTTCTACACCTAAATAATCAACTAAATTTTGAGCAATCGCTTCACCTTCACGGTCAGGGTCAGTTGCAATATAAACAACCGAAGCATTTTTTGCTTCAGCTCTTAACTTTTTGATTATTTCTTTTTTACCTTTTTCTTCGGCATATAGTGGTTCTCAGTTGTCTAAATCAATTCCTAATTGATCTTTTCCTGTTGTTTTTAATTCTAAAATATGTCCTTTTGAAGCAAGTACTTTGTAATCAGAACCTAGATATTTTTGAATAGTTTTTTCTTTATTAGGTGACTCAACAATTAGTAATTTACTCATAATGTATAAAGTTTATAGCAAAAAGGGTTAAATAGGTTAAAAAAATACTTTTTTTAGTTGGCAATATAAAAAAGCTAGTCATAAGACTAACTTAAATTAATTACAGCACTGATTTGAACTGGTGCATGATCACTTACATAATTAACAGCATAAATTCTTGTAATGTCTTCTTTTAATTTGTTTGGATTCTCATTTGCAATTCAAGTTTTTACATTTTTGTAGTCAAAATCCTTTTTAAAAAGATCTCACATGTTGTAACGATAAGGATAAGCAAAAGGAAGGTATTTATCTTCTAAACTATGTTTTTCTTTTTTATCTATGACATCTATATCTTTACTTTCAATAAATAAGAAACGATCATATTTAGATGACCATGCTCTTTCACTATTTTTTAAAGTCGTCAAATCGGAATTGTCCGTTCTGAAGTTGTACACTTTTACTCCATTATTGTCACGATCGATTTTTTGAAAAATAGTATCTTCAATAATATTTGTGTCAGCACCAAAAATAATAGCTGAATCTGGGTTGGAAATTCTTTTTACTATATTTAATAAATATGGAATAAAAAGTGCTTCAGCAACTTCTTGCTCTCCTTGTCCTTTATAAAATTGTGAAGGTTTCTCAATTTCTCTTCTTCCTGCTCCTGGCGAATCAAAATGAGCAAAAATGGTCGATATGCTTCTTTTTGGATTAGCTTTCAATTTAAATTGCAAGGCAAATGGTGGACGAACATAGTAACGCTTATTTGCGATTTGTTCTAAAAATGAAAAACCTATTTTATTTGTCGAAAATGGAATTGGTTCAACTTTGTTGCTATCGTAAATTATTGCAATAGATTCTCTGCTTTTTTCGTAACGCGGATCGGTTGAAACACTTTCATTTTCAGGTTGAGCAATGTATTTGTAGTTTTTGTTGGTTAGTTTGTTTAAAACATCAACAATGTATTGGACTTGGTCACTTCTACCATCATTGATTTCGGTCAAACCGAAAATGTCTGGTTTTTGTTGAGAAATTATTTTAGCAATCGCTTGCACTTTGAAGGAATTTTCACTCATTCAAGAATTACCATAGTTTTTTATATTTCAGTGCATTATGTTTAAAATTTCGTACTTGTCTCACGACAAGAATGAAGTTTTTGTGTCTAATTGTGTATTTTCGTTATCAATAGGTTCTACTTTTGGTGGTATGGGATTTTCTGTTTTATTGTCGGAGTTTTGACTGTTTCCTGACTCGTTATTAGAAACTTCTTTATTGTCAATATTAATGGTTAATAAGTATTGCTTTGGACTTTCTACATTACCTTCATCTTTGAATTCTAAAATTTTGAAATTCAAAGTTAAATTGTTTGACTTATTATTGAAAGCAAAATCAATTTGTGTAGATTCTGAATTAGACACATTGCCTAGAGCAAAATCTTTAGGCAATATTTCAGAAAGATTTATAAAGACATTGTTTTCTAAAGTGGAAGTACTTGGAGTTTGAGAACGACTGAAAGTTCAAGATATTGTTCTTAATTCATCACTAAAAAATAGTCTACATCTTCTATCTTGAAGACGTGATTGCAATTTACCATCTTTGTTGTTTATAACTTGTAGTTTAGAATCTTTAATTTTGTTATAAACTGCATCAAATTTGCTGACATTTTGCTGTTTATTATCGTTAGGAGAAGTCGGATTATCTTCTTTTTTGTTTTCTTGATCATCAACTTGTTTTATATCTTGTTCGTTATTGTCGACAGGTTTATCTTTTGGAGTGTTTTGGTCGGTATTTTGATTTTCATTTTTGCTATTATCTATTGGTTTAAGATCGTCATGTTTTTGTGTGTCAATTACGTTAGCTAAATTGTCAATTTCAACACTTAAATTTAGATCTTGATTTGTTAAAAAAATTACTTGGTTATCTTTGTAAATTGCCGCTTTGAAAAATATTTGGAAAGTATTGTTTTCAACTTTGTAATCTAGTAAAAGATTAGGTTTTTTTCATTGTTCTGATAGCTTGTTAACTAAAATTCAATCTTGTTTTCATAATGATTTTATTTCATCATCAAAGACAAAAAGTGGGTTATTTTCAGTATTAATTGTTTTATTTTGAGTGTCAAAAATCAATGAATTTTGATTTTTTATCAAGTTAACTAATAAAGAAATGTTATTTTTATTTAACAAAACATGATTCTGAATTTTTGAAGCAAAAAAATCATTAAATCTTTTAAAGTGACGAGATAAATTAAAATGTTTCTCGAAAGGTCTCTTGTCAAAACGATGTCGATTATTAACAAAACTTTTTTCAACCAATCAGTATTTGATTCGTAGAATTCCGTTTATTGGATCAAATGAATATTTTATGTCATTATTTACATTGTTTGAATCCAAACCTTGATTTGACAAAGTGTCTTTTTCGAGAGTTGCTAATTGATATTCATTATTGTTTAGTTGCAATATTTTTTGTTTACTTTCAGCATCTACTAAACAATTAGATGTTGAGTTAAAAAGCAATATTTTTTGTTTACTTAATTCTTCTCACAGTATTTCATTATCTTGATTTTCATCGACTAAATTGAAATCTAAACTGTCATTGACTTTTGTTAAGTCAAGATTGTAATCTTTTTCAGGTTGTTTTGGATCTGTAGCAGTATTTTTGCAACTTGCTATCGCAGTGGGACTAATTAAAACACCAGCAAGCGCAAAATTTGTTATTAATAGTTTTTTCTTCTTGAACTTTTTCATCTTTTCTCCGATACTTTAATTTTAACAAATCGCCTTCTTGCTTTTTGAAAGCAAGGCAAACAAAAATTTGCCTTCTAGGGCAAATTAATGTTGAATTATTTTAGTTGATCTTGTAGATTGTCGATTTCAAAGGTTGTTTTCAATAATTTTCCTGCAACAATTGCATCATGGTAAGCAACGAATTTTGAAGCTAGATAGTAAACTGTAACATTGTTTCCATCTACAACTACATTTAAAACGTTGTTTGAAGATTTTGTTGTGGTCCCGTTGTAGCTGTTATCAACTAAAGGAGTTGAATTGCTTGTTATTTGGAAGTATTTTGATCTATTTCCATCATCTGGACGCACCACACTGTCACTTCATTTGAAAATTACATTATTTGCTTCTTTAGCTTTTTGTCAATCATTTGTTTCATATGCGATAACTGTTGAGTTGTGATAATCATAGAAAAATGTTCAATTGTTTTTTAAAAGCTTTTATTAACAAATCTTTACTATTGTCATTTGCGTAAACTAAATTATTATCAATTGAATTAGCTCATTGAAGTAGTAAAGTGTTTGTCGAGTATTTAACATCTGGGTTTACTTGAGTTAATGGATTTACACTAGGTGTACTTTCTTTATTTGTTTCAGTGTTGGTAGTAGTGTTTGTTTCAGTTTTGTTTTCAGTGTTTGTTGTGTTATTGGTTGTATCAGACTTTGTGTTTGTTTCGATATTTGTTGTGTTGTTAGTGGTTGTATTGGTTTCAGTTTTGTTATTTGAAGTTTTAGTGTTTTGGTCATCTTTTTTGACTGTTGTTTGACATGAAATAGCTGACACTGCCCCCACTATCGGAACTAAAGTAAAAAGTGAAAATGATAAAAGTTTTTTAGATAGTTTCATAAAATTGCTCCTTCGAAATTAAAGTTATTGACGTAATTATAGACAAGTTTTTGACATTAATTTCGAGAAAAAAATATTTTTATTTTCGCGCTAAAAAGACAAAAAAATGGTATTAGTACCAAAAATTAAAATGTTTTCGATCGAATTTTGTTTATTTAGATTTCCAACTGATCATCAAGTTTGTAGTTATTGACAATTTTGGCATTTGACTATAAATTAAATTTTGATTAAGCGTTTTGCAAGTTCAAAAATAAAAGAAAAAATCAGGTATTCCTGATTTTGAATCACGTATTATTTTTTGAAAACGATATAAAAATCACGTTTCCCTCTTTTTAAAAGACCCTTTTTACCATCAAACTTGTCAAAGTCTAATTTGCTTTGTGAATCTGTTATAACCTCAGCATTAAAACTTAAAGCCTTATTATTTAAAAATTCATTGAATTCACGACGAGAACTTAAAATCGAATTGTTTACAACAAAATCAATGACACTTTCATCTTGATATTCGAAAACTGGTAAAAATCCTTTTAGAAGTTCAAAATCATCGTCGCTTAAGTTTAGAATGTCGTTTTCAAAAAGTTTTTGACTAATTTCTTCACATTGTTTGGCCGTTTTTTCCCCGTGAACAATTTTAATTGTTTCAAATGCTAAAACTTTTTGGGCGTAACGTTGTCTTTTATCAGCATTTGATTTTTTCATAATATGTTCAATTTCTTCTAAAGAAACAAAAGTTAATCATTTTAAAAGTTTTTCAACGTCTTCATCGCGTTGGTTGACTAAGTATTGATACATACTATATGGCGAAGTTTGTTCACGGTCTAATCACAAGCTTCCCCCACCAAACGACTTACCGATTTTGTTACCATTCGAGTCTGTTAATAAATTGCAAGTGATACCGATTGCTTTATGATCTTCGCCATGCAATGTTTTGATAATTTCTAGACCGGTTGTGATATTACCTCATTGATCTGAACCACCAAGTTGAATGCAAACATTGTGTTTTTCGTACAGTAAGTTAAAGTCGAGTCCTTGAATTAATTGATAACTAAATTCAGTAAATGTCATTCCATTTTTTAATCTTTGTTTTACTGAATCCTTAGCTAACATATAACTTACATTAACTAATTTTCCGTTATATTTAAGAAAATCTAGAAACTTCAAATCTTTATAAAATTCATAATTATCAATTACTTTTAAACCAAAGCTTTCTAATTGTTTTTTAATTTTGGCTTTGTTAAATTCTAGAGTTGATAGATCTATTTCCTTTCTTTCACTTTCACGAAAAGAAGGATCTCCTACCATACCAGTTGCTCCGCCCAAAACGGCAATAGCATTAAAACCTGCTCTTTGAAATCTTAGCAAGTTAACAATATGAATGTAGTTTCCTAAGTGTAAAGAAGTAGCGGTTGGATCAAATCCAGTATAAACTCCAGTTGTGTGATCAAAAAGATTGATTTTATCTTCTTTAGAAATATCTTTAATAATCTGACGTTTTTTTAAATCTTCAATTAATTTTTGCATCTTATCTCCTAACAATTTGTGCTTGGCTTCTTAGTAATCTAATATAATTAATATTTAAATTATAAGACTAACAAAATATATCTTTTAATTATAAGTATTTTTTAAATTATTGGAGGAGTAATGAAAATTGCCATTGTAGTTGATTCCAGTTGTGGGCTTACTAAAGTTCAAGTTGAAAAATTAGGTTGATTTTATTTACCAATTCAAATAACCATTGACGACAAAAGTTATTCAGACGGAGTTGAAGTTGATGCTAAAACTATTTGAGCAAAACAAAATGGTGCTAAAAATGTTTCAACTTCTGCTTCTTTACCACGTGATATCGAAGCAATCAAAAGTCAAGTTGCTGAGTACGATAAAGTGTTAATTTATCCAATTAGTACTGAATTATCACGTCAATACCAGTCTTTAAAAATCATGTTTGAAGACTGAGAAAGTGAAAATAAAGCATACGTTGTTGAATCAAAAAAAATCTCACATGCGATTGTGCTAGATATTTTACGTTTTCAAAAAGCGATTAAAGATGGTGCAAGTTTTGAAAAAGCTATTGGGATATTTGCTAAACCGCAGGACAAAACTTTACTAATCCCGCAAGAAAACGAAGCATTAGTAAGAGGTGGCAGACTATCTCCTGCTGCTGCAAGCATTGCAAAATTATTAAAAATAGTACCTGTTATTGAATTTCGTGATGGTTTACTAGACAAATATGCCAAAGGAAGAATTTTTGAAAAAACTTTAACTAAATATGCAAGAGAACTTTACGAAAACAATACAAATGCTGAAGACAAATATTTCTTGTTTAACAATGCTGATAATGTAGAAATTCAAATGCTAGTAAGCAAAATTTTAGAAGAAAATAATTTGAGTCGTGCTTTTGTGTTTCCATTGTGTCCTACTATTGCCATTCATACTGGTAAAGGCGCAATTGCTTTTTCATACCTAACTATTACTAAAGATGAAATAGAAACACTAAAACAATTTGGATACGTATTTAAAAAATAGGAGTAATTTATGGATTTAAGTTTAAGTTTTGTAGCTAAAAAATTAAATTTAAAAGAAGAGCAAGTTAGTGGTGTATTGAATCTTTTATCACAAGGGGCAACTGTCCCTTTTATTAGTCGTTATCGGAAAAGTGAGACTGGCGGACTAGATGAAGAAACAATCGGTGAAATTGATAAACTATACAAATACAACACAGAATTAAATAAACGTAAAGAAGCAATCATCGAAATTTTGACTGAAAAAGGCCTTTTGACTGAAGAAATTAAACAAAAAATTAAACTTTCAGAAACTAAAGCAGAAGTCGAAAATATCTATGAGCCTTTCAAAGTTGGAAAGAAAACAAAAGCCACTGAAGCTATAGCTCTAGGGCTAGAACCTTTGGCTAAAATCATTTTTAGTACTCGTAACACCAATTTTGATCCTAAAAAAGAAGCAGCTAAATACGTCAATGAAAAAGTTAAAGATGTCGACTTTGCCATTGAACAAGCTTCATTCATTATTAGTCAGTGAATGAGTCAGGATCTAGGAGTGCGTGATTATGTTAAACGTCAAATCTTGTGAAATGGGCTTTGAAAAACTAAACTAAAGAAAAATGCTATTGACGAAAAGGAAGTTTTCAAAGATTTTTATGATTCCGAACACAAAATAAATAAAACAGCGAATCATAGAATTTTAGCCTTAGCAAGAGCACAAGAATTAAAAATTATCAATGTGTCTTGAGTCTTTGATGAAAAAGCAATCATTGAACAATTAAAAAATAAATATTGCAAAAATCCTTCTACCAGTCAAATTAATCTTCTTGCTTTAGAAGATAGTTTGCAAAGATTAATTTTCCCTTCAATTGAAAGAGAAATTGAGAGTGAATTATTCGACAAAGCACAAAAAGCAGCTATCGAACTTTTTGCACAAAATTTAGAACAAATGTTACTTGCACCGGCAGTTAAAGATAAGACTATTTTAGCAATTGATCCAGCTTACATCAATGGATGTAAAATTGCTGTTATTTCAAAAACTGGAGCCGTTTTGAAAATTGACATTATTTATCCAACACCGCCGAAAAATGATTTCGTAGGATCCAAAGCAACACTGACAAAATTACTTCGTCAATACAACGTTGACATTGTTGTTATTGGTAACGGAACAGCTTCAAGAGAAACTGAAGAATTTGTTGCAAAAGTGATAAATTCAGAAAAAGATTTTAGCCACATTTTCTATGCAATCGTGAGTGAAATTGGTGCCAGTGTTTACTCAGCTTCAAAGACTGCTATTGAAGAATTTCCTGACCTTAGTGTCGAGCAAAGAAGCGCAATCAACATAGGAAGAAAATTCCAAGATCCACTTAATGAATTAGTCAAAATTGATCCTAAATCTATTGGTGTAGGTCAATATCAACATGATGTTAATCAAAAAGAACTGGCTGAAAGTCTTACTTTTAAAGTTAATAAGGTAGTAAACCAGGTTGGAGTCGATGCTAATACTGCTACAAAAGAAATTTTGACTTACATTTCTGGACTTAGTGCTAAAACAGCAGCCAATATTGTTGATTACCGTAATGAAAATGGAGCCTTTAAAAATCGTAAAGAAATTCTAAAAGTTAAAGGACTTGGAACAAAAAGTTACGAGCAAGCGATTGGATTTTTAAGAATTTATAATTCTGAGAATTTTTACGACCGCACTCAAATCCACCCTGAAAGCTACGCTCTTGCCAATCAATTAATTAAAGAACTAAAAATTGATCTAAATAACATTGATACTGCAAAATTAAAACAAGCAAATAAAGAAGAACTAGTAAACAAGTTAAATTCAAACAAATATGATATCGACTTGATTCTAGAAGCGCTGATAAATCCAACCAAAGACATTCGCGACCAAAAAGATGGATTCGTCTTAAGAAAAGATGTTTTAGATATTGAAAATATAGAGCAAGGGCAAATTTTTGAAGGAAACGTACTGAATATTACTGACTTTGGAATCTTTGTTTACATCGGAATAAAACAAAGTGCCTTTGTCCACGTTTCGAATCTGTCGCAAAAATTTGTTAAAAATCCACGTGACGTTGTTTCAGTGGGTCAAAAAGTTAGAATCAAAATTCTTGATGTTGATGTAAAAAGAGCGAGAATAAGCGCTCAAATAGTTGAATAAGAAAAAGTAAAAGCACCGCCTCGGCGATGCTTTTTTTATCATCTTTTATAGACACTTAATCTAATAGAAAGGAGGTTATGTCACGAAAAATATTATTCGCTAAGACAACATTAAAAATAATATCACCTATAACAAATTTAAAAAAGAGACAATCATGTAGGAGCATTAAACATGAAATATAACTTAAAAATTATATTAACCTGAAGAATAAAAAATATAAAAATATTAGACGATTATTTTAAAAGTGAAATATTTAATGATAAGAGATATAAAAAATAAATAAAATATACAATTCAATGAAAATTAATATTATAAGGTTAGGATATTTAAAAACATGAATTGAAATAAACGAAAAATTGAAACTTTTTGTATTACGAAATTTAAGGAGTTTAGGTTTAAATTCCGAACTTTTGACGATTTTTATAAAAATTTGAAAATTATGTAAAATAGAGAAAAATAAATAAAAATAAAATAGATATATAAGAGTGAATAAGAGCCCTACTTTTTCGGCCTAGCCCGGGGCTCTCAAAACTAAGCTGAACTCTTTTTTATCTTTACATAATAATTTTAAGATTTTTGCTTGCTAAAGTATATAAATTTTTAATTTTTTTTGTTTCAGTTTAGTTACAGAAAATATGCTATAATAATATCGATTCGGTTAAAAAGCTAACTGGATTTATTTAATAAATGTCTTACCGAGGTTCATACCTTATTTCATTGAATAATAGAAAGCAGCGTCTGCGGAGGCTGTTTTTCACTTTTATGGTACAATTTCTTTATGAAAATTGAAAATAAAAAAATGTTAAATGAAAAAGGTGACTTAAAATGAGATTACTATTTTATGTCCCTTGCCAAACTTAGTGCTTTACGTTCAAAAGATCCTACTACTCGTGTTGGCGCTTGCATTGTTAATCAGCAAAAATATGTTGTTTCACTGGGATACAATGGAATGCCAACTAATTTTCAAGGTGATGCAACAATAGTTGACAATGACAAAATTTTTCCTTGAGAAAGACCACAAGAAAACGGTAATGTCAAGGATTCTAAATATGCTTATGTAGTGCACGCGGAAGAAAATGCCATAATTAATGCTAATATTACTAATTCAAAAATTGAAAGTGGTTCAATAATGTATATTACACACTCGCCATGTTTTAAATGCGCGCGCTTAATTGTACAATCAAAAATTAAAAAAGTAATTTATGCAGAGGCATATCGACCTGAAAGTGAAGAGTTTGAAATTAGTGAATTTATTCTAAAAAGCATGGGTGTCGAAATCAAAAAAATGAATATTAATTTTGATTTAAGTTTTGAGATTAAGGACTAGTGATACAAGTATCACTTTTCTTTTGTCAATAATTTAGCACTCAAATGTTAAGAGTGCTAAAAATGTGCTATAATATTCTTAGAAAACAAATGGAGGTAAAGATATGGAAGCAAATTGACAACCAAATGAAAATACCAAAGATCCATTAAAAGAATATGGACGCAACTTAATCGAAGCTGCTAAAAATAATAAATTGGAGCCGGTGGTAAATCGTGATGACGAAATTCGTCGTTTAATTCGGATCTTAAGTCGTAAAACAAAAAATAATCCTGTTCTAGTTGGAGAACCAGGAGTCGGAAAAACTGCGATAGTTGAAGGACTGGCACGCAAAATTGTTGAAAATCAAGTTCCTGAAAATCTTAAAAATAAACAATTGTATGAAATTGATCTTCCAGCTATGTTTGCAGGAGCATCATATCAAGGACAATTCGAAGAAAGACTAAAAAACTTGATGAAAGCTGTTGAAAAATCAGAAGGTAACATTATTCTTTTCATCGATGAAATTCATATGTTAGTTGGAACAGGAAGAAATGGTCAAAGTGCTATGGATGCTGCTAACATTTTCAAACCTTTAATGGCAAGGGGACAATTGCACTTAATAGGTGCAACAACTCTTGATGAATATCGTCAATATATTGAAACTGATCCTGCTTTAGAAAGAAGAATGCAAAAAGTTAGTGTTAACGAACCATCGATCGCTGACACAATTACAATTCTAAGGGGAATTAAAGAAAGGTATGAAACATATCACGGTGTAAAAATTGAAGATAAAGCTCTTGTGGCTGCTGCTAACTTAAGTGCTCGGTACATTTCGGATCGTTTTTTACCAGATAAAGCAATTGATCTAATTGATGAAGCTGCTGCAACTATCAGAACTGAAATGAATTCACAACCTGAAGAATTAGAAAAAGTTAACCAAAAAATAGCTCGTTTAGAAATGGAAAAAGCCGCTTTAAAAAGTGAAAAAAATACTGCTAATGATGAAAAAATTACTGAAATCAAGACACAATTGCAGTCTTTAAACCAAAAAGCAAAAGAACTAAACGATAAATGAACTAAAGAAAAAGCAACTATCGAAGCAATTAGTAAATACAAAAAAGAGCTTGACTACTTAAAAAATCGCCAAAATGTTTTGCAAGGAAATGGCGATTATGTTGAAGCAAGTAAAATCTTGTATGTTCAAATTCCGGAAATCAACAAAAAATTACAAGAAGCTGAAAATTACATCAAAAATGAAAAAAATCGCTTGCTAAAAGAAGTAGTTGACGAAGAAGAAGTTGCTGAAATTGTTTCAAAATGAACCAAAATTCCAGTTGCAAAATTGATTGAAACACAAATTAACAAAGTTTTAAACCTAGACAAAACTTTAAAACAAAGAATTAAGGGTCAAGATAAGGCTTGTGACGTTGTAAGTGAAGCCATTTTACGTTCTAAAGCAGGAATCAACGACCCTAATCGTCCTCTAGGAAGCTTCATTTTCTTAGGGACTACTGGAGTAGGGAAAACTGAGCTAGCAAAAGCATTGGCTTATGCTTTGTTTGATAATGAAAATCAGTTGATTCGTCTTGACATGTCTGAGTATATGGAAAAACACTCAGCATCGAAACTAATTGGTTCGCCTCCAGGTTATATTGGATATGAACAAGGTGGACAGTTGACTGAAAAAATTCGTCAAAACCCTTACTCAATTGTTTTATTTGATGAAGTAGAAAAAGCCCACCCTGATGTGTGAAACATTCTTTTACAAATTTTAGATAATGGTTTTGTAACTGACTCAAGAGGGAAAAACATTAATTTTAGAAACACAATTATTATTCTTACAACGAACCTAGCAGCTTCGCTAATTTCAAAAGGAAATTACACTCAAGAAGATATAAGAAAAGAACTTTTGAGTGTGTTTAGACCTGAATTTTTAAATAGAATTGATGAAATTGTAACATTCAATAAACTAGATGAAAAAACAATCAAAAACATTGTTCGTTTAGAAATGGATAAAATCGTCAAAAGAGTTAAAGAGCAAGTAAAAATCAATCTAAACTATGACGAAAATGTTGTGGATTATGTGGCTAAAGAAGCATATGATCCTGAGTATGGAGCCAGACCTATCAAAAGATTCTTGCAAACAAATCTTGAAAACTTATTAGCATACAAAATTGTGGCAAAAGAATTACAAGCGGACGATAAAGCAAAAATAACTCTTCAAAATCACAAAATAGTCATTGAATAACGAAAAAAGGCGACATTACTCGCCTTTTTTAATATCTTCAGTAAAAACATTCAGTAAAAACGCAATGTTATAATTATTAAAAGGTAAAAAATGAATTTAGATGAATATAAAACTGAAATCATTGGTGTTTCGGCGGAAATAGCTATAGCACAATATTTTGACTTAAATGTTGAAAGCAGTTACAAAAAAAGAGCAAATGAGCGGATCATAAACTTAATACATAAATATGTGGGTATTATATTTGAAAAATCCAATATACCTAGACCCATTTCATTAGTTTCTCAAAACAAAAATAGTATTGATTTCATTTTACAGAATGGACAAACGCTTTCAGTAAAAACGAATAAGAAAACTTTAGGAAAAGTAGCACCACAAAATGTTGGACAGGCAACATCTAAAACATATTTCGAATATTTTGGAGACTTGTTAGACAAGCCTATTCCTGCTGAATATGCTTCAAAAGTAAAGTTGTTTAAAGAATTTACATTGACTAACATATCTAAAATTATTGAAAGATATTGAGATAACTTATTTCACTGCGACTATTTGATTTATATATATGAATTCTTAAATAAAGAAGGTAACTTGAACGGGGAAATCAAGTTTCTTGTTTTAAAAAAATTTTCTTCACCAGAATGAAATGAAGAAAATTTCAGCTTTACCAAAACAATTGAAAATTGAAATGAAAGCAACACTGTTAAATACGAAAATGTTTCAATTGGAGAATTCCAAGTTCATAGTAACAGAGATTGTTTTAAGTTTAGGTTTAATATGAAAAAGCTACTGAAAATTTTAGAAGAGAAAAATAACTAGAAATTTTCTTTTTCTAGGCAATGAAGATACTCAAACACAGTGGTTTTTTTGTGAGTTCTATTAGTATCTTTGTCTGCTTTGAACCTCTTATACTCTTGTTTGTAATATGTATATTTACCAAATTTAGACATTATATTTCGAATTTCTTCCATCGCTATAATACCCTCGTCATTATAACTTAATACTATATATTTGAACTTGGCATTTTTAACTAAATCCTCTAAGGCATCACGAGCGTATTTTTTTGTTGAATATAGAGATTTCTTGTTGTCTTCGTCTCTTATTCCTGCCTTTCCTTTAATTTTTGGATTGTCATATTTGGCAATAGTTTCTAGCAAATGATAATTTGTATTATATTTTCTTGTATTGTAAGGGGGATCTAAGTATAAAATATCACCTTCTATTTTTCGTATTAAATTGTTCGCATCTAGGTTATAGACTCTGTGATTTTTATTGTCTGACTTTATTGTTTCAAGTGGTTTTAGAATCAATGGTTTAGAGGCACTCTTTTTTATTGTTTTTAGATAAGATTCATATACTGAGGCAGTATTTGCTACTTTATCTGCAGATTCTATCAAACAAGAAATTAGAAAATAATATTCATTACTTGTTATTAATTTTCTGTTTTTTCAATACTCTATTTCTTTTCGGATTGCATCTACTTTCATAGCATTTTCATCAGTAAAATACAGACGCTGATGAATGTCTGAACTAGTCCCTGCAAGAGAATAATTATTATAAATAAACCCTTTGGAACCCTTTAATGAATTTAGAAACGAAAAAGGTTCAATGTTTTTCTTTTTTAATCCTGAAAAAGTTAATTCAGTATTATTTTCAATAAAATGTTTTGCATTTATGTAGCTATATGTTTGTAAATCATTTGAAATTATTGTATATCCCTTGATTTTAAAAAACTTCGATACTGATGAAGTTCCTGCAAAAAGATCGCAGAAAACAATATTATTTTGTTCTTTGACTAAGTCGCTAATAGCGCTGTCTATAAAACTTAGTAATGAGTGTTTAGATCCTATGTAATTCATCCTTCTCCTAGCATTATTAATATTTTACCCAAAAGAATTGAACAAAAACCTTTTGTTATAAAAAAAGAGCAAGACGAATCTCACTCTAAAATTTATTGAAGCTCGCAAGTGTTTGCCAAATCTTCTTTAGTAAAATAATATTTTTTATGGCAATAATGACACTCTGCTTCAATGTTGCCTTTTTCTTCTAATAGTGATTTTATTTCTTGTTTAGATAACAATTTGATGGCGGCTAAATACTTTTCACTAGAACAATCACATTGTGAAATTCAAGGAGTTTCATCAATCAATTTGGCCCCTTGTTCTAGCAGGTATTCTTTGTAGAATTTCAGTCCTTTTTCATGGAAAGGATTTTTTTCTATAAAGTCATAAATTCAGTCTATATCAGAGTCAGTTACTGAAGGTAAGGATGTGAAAATTGCGCTTGATGACTCTTCTAGGTCTTCGTTATCTTTAAATTTAGTACATGATAAAACTGCTGATCTAATTTGCTGTGACTGATTGAAAAAATAGGCCAAATCGTCGACCAAAGTTTCGCTTTGCATGCTTACTTCGGATTCATAAGGAACCATTTTGTCTTGCATCACTTTAATTCTTAAGAATGCATTACGAAAGCCAAAGAATGTTATTGCTTCATTTAAATCACCTTCTCAAATTATTTCTGGATTACTTATTAGCGCTTTAACATGATTTTTTTCATTACTATCGACAATCAAGTTTTTAATGTTTCCTTCGGAACGAATCAAAGTAGTAGTTCTTCCATTTTTAGTTAAAATTCGTGGTAAAGGAGCAAACAAACTTACTGCTTTTGCCAAAATGAATGAAGAAAGTGATGTAGTTTCTTGCTTTTTAATAATATCTTGACTAACTGAAGTTAAATCGTTTAAATAAACCAAACAGTTTTTGAATTCCAAAGTTATTGTTTTTGACATATTGCCTCCTATTTTATAAGTCATGGCTGGAATAAAAGAAGTCCGAGCACAATTGATGAAAGAATTAAAAATAACAAAGGTACTCTTCTCTTTTGTAAATAAATTGTTGCCACAATTGCAATTGGTGAATAAATAAACAACACAATTAGTCTTCAACCTTTGAAAATGTTTAATTTAGAATGCGTTGAAGATGAAGACACATTGACAATGTATGAAGTTGAATCATTAAACTTAATCATTGGGAAAGTAGTACCGATAAAAAGTTGAACAGCAAGAGAAAACATGACTCCTGCCAAAACTGGTTTTAAGATGATATTAAGATTTTTAAAGTACTTGCTACTTTTTGATTTCGCTAAGGCTTTAGCACTATAATGCATTATTACTATAGCAGGAACAACAATAATTAGATAGGTTACTAACATTGCAATGTAACCTCATCATTGTGCGTTCCCACTATCGTCAATACTAATTAAATAACCAGTGAATAAAGCTAATTTGGTTCCAATAACTCCAGGAGTAGCGTTGGCAACTGCAAAAACTTGATCAATTGTTTCAGAATTAATAGTAACTGAAGAAAAGTGTTGGCTTAGAAATTCATAAATTCACTTGTATATTGGCATAAATACTTGTCCGCCACCAAAAACAATGAATGCACTTGCCAATACCAATCCGCATGCTGCTAAAAAAGAAACAAATTGCATTATTTTGTGTCCTTATTTGAGTCTTTTTTGTTCATTTTGCGTTGCTTGATAGTTTGCCATAATGCATAAAAAGCAAAAACTAGTATTATTGCTATCATTGGTATAGCAGGAATGTTGTACGGCGATGGAATGAATAAACAATAAGCAAATGAAATAACAAAAAGACTAATTCACAGCCATAGACTAAATGGTCCACGTTGAGCTTTTAAATATCTTCAGCCAAATGTTAAAATGACTCCGATAATAATTGGCATTACTCCTGCTGCTATTGCATACAAGTAATTATTGGCATATTTACGTAACAATATAAACACTACCAAAGCAAATAGTAAATGTGGCAAGGCAGCCAAAATAAGTGCTAAACTACCTTTTCAAAAACCTATAGCCTTGATTGAAACAAAAGACAAGGTTTGGATAACTGAAGCTCCAGGAATCATATTTGAAGTAATGACTGCATCGTCGAATTCTGACTCAGTTATTCATTTGTTTTGTTTTACCGCAATTTTATTAATCACTGGTAAAATAGCATTCCCACCACCAAAACCAATGAAAGTACACATTAAAGAAAAAAGAAAAACATTTCAAAAAGTTGCCTTACGAGGTGCTTTTTCTTTTCTTTTATTATTTTGTTTCAAGACTTACCTTAACTGAACCAATAATGTTTTTCTTTTCGCCAATGTTGTCTAGCAAATCGTATGTAAAAGAAACTATTTTAGTGTCAATTATTACACCAGTCAAATATCAATACAATGGAATATCTCCATGGGCTGTTTTATATCAGTGCTTACTATATTTGTGCATATACAAATCTCAAGTAAAGTTATCTGCGCTTTTAATTTGAACTTGCTGGCTTGAAACTGCTATTTCTTGTTCTACTTTTTGAGGATCTAAAAAATTAAAAACAATGAACTCGTCCCGAGTTGTTTCACTATACGGTGACTCGTACTCAGTAACAAGTTCATTGTCATTTTGTGTTACAACTGAACGAAATTTTAAATTCACTCTTTAATACGTTCTTTTACAATATTTTCACCGAACAAGAAAATGGCTTTCGCTAATTCAGGACCGTGTTCACGGTATGTGGTAGCAATTCTAATTGGCATAAATAAGTTTTTACCTGCAACTTTTAAGTTTTGTTTTGTTAAATCAATGGCTTGCTGAATATTTTGAATGCTAAATTCTTTATCTTTTAGGTTGTTTCAAAATTCTTTAATTACATCATTTGTTTGGTAATCAATAGTTAACTTTTTATCTGGGTGAGTATACATTTTCAAAGCATTTTTTAAATCATTAAGAGTTACAATATTTTGTTTGTAGGTTTCGATGAAAATATTCATTCACTCTTTGGAATCGTGGAATTCTAAAACATTGAAAAAGTACTCATTTTCAGTGTTTTTTCAGTAATTTTTACTGAATCATTCCATCTTTTGAATATCAAATTTTGATGGTGATTTTGAAAGGCGGTGAAAATCAAATTTACTTATTAATTCATTGTGTGTCATGATTTCTTGAGCATCTTCACTACTTCAACCTAAAAGAGCTAAGAAGTTAAAAATTGCTTGATTGTTATATCCTTCGTTTTTATAGTCTTCTATGAATTGTTTTAGACTTGAATCACGTTTTGAAAGTTTTTTACCTTCCATGTTTGTGATGATTGTTAAGTGTCCGAATTGTGGAGTGTCTCAACCAAATGCTTCGTAGACTGCTAATTGTTTTGGTGTGTTAGTGATGTGTTCTTCACCTCTTAAAATATGACTAATTTCCATTTGATGATCGTCTACTACTACAGCAAAGTTGTATGTTGGATAACCGTCACTTTTTCTGATAACAAAATCTCCAATATCATCGCTATTTACACTAATGGTTCCACGTACTATATCTTCTCATTGATACACGTGATTTTTAGGTAAGGCTAAACGCACTGAGTATTCACCATTTTGATCACGTTTTTGTTTTTCCTGGTCACTAATTTTTAGTCAATTTCGATCGTAACGGAAAGATGGAATACCAGCAGCTTCACTTTCTTCTTTTTGTTTTGTTAACTCTTCTGTTGTGTCATAAGCTTTGTAAGCATGTCCGTTAGCTAATAATTTTTCAATTAATTCATCATAAATATCTAATTTTTCACTTTGACGATATTTGCCATACTCTGCTTTAGGATTGATTGGGCTTTCGTCTGGAATAATACCTAATCAAGCTAGATTCTCCAATTGACTACGTTCACCATTTTCAACGTTTCTAGCAACGTCTGTATCTTCTATACGAATAATAAAATCGCCACCAAAATGTTTGGCAAATAAATAATTGAATAATGCCGTTCGTGCACCACCGATATGTAAATATCCAGTAGGGCTAGGAGCATAACGTGTACGAATTTTTTTCATTTTTACCTACCTTTTACCAAATTTTAGTTCAACTACGAATTTAGCTAATGGACGATTTGATGAATTTTTCATTTTACTTCAATCACCATTAACTTCATTCTCCGCTTTTATAAATGACGGATCTTGCACCGCAATAGCTTCAACTGGTACATAATAAATTTCTAATTTTGCTCTGAATGGATCAGCAGTGTCAACAACATATCACTTATATGAATAGTTTTTTCCGTATTTACTGATTTCTGGAATAGTTACATATTGTTTTAAATGACTGCTATAAAAGTCAACATTTTTTAATTTTTTATCATTTGGTAAATTTTTATTGCTTTGTTCTGCTTCTTTTTGGTACTTAGACAAGTCTAGATACATATTTTTGTTTTCGGTTGCATTTTTTTGCAATTCTCAAACTACTTCCGATTTTGATAAATCATTTTTAGGATTAGTTTGATATGGTCGATTGATACATGAAAGGGTCACTAATGGAACTGAAACTAATGTAGTTAATGCTGCTAAAGAGCTTAATAAAAGTTTTGCCTTTTTCACGGTTATAAAGAAATAAACCCGAAGGTTTATTTTAATTACATTTCTTCAGGGATGTCTAAGTCCATTAGTTTTAGACCATTTGCTAGAACCACTTTAGCTGCTTTTGCCAAAGCAATTAGACTTTCTTCATTTTCTGAACCAATAATTTTAACGTTTGAATAGAATGAATTGAAGGCTCCAGCTAAGTTTAACAAGTATGGAGGCAACAAGTTAACTTTGTATGTTTTAGCCATTGTTTTAATCAATTCTGGGTATTCTTTTAATTCGTTTATTAATTTGATTTCACTATCTTCACTGTATTCTCCAGCTTTAGCAAAATCTGCATATTTTGAATTTTTAATTAATTGATTTGCTCTTGCATGAGCATATTTAATAATGTACATTGGATTTGATTCTGATTTTTCGTTTACCTTGTTAATATCAAAATCAATTTTTGAATTGTATGAACGGTTGATTAGGAAGAAACGAATAGGATCTTTTCCAACTAAGTCCATTAATTCTCTTAGAGTTAGCGAAGTTCCTAAACGTTTTGACATTTTTACTTCTTTTCCGTCTTTAACAACACGTAATAGTTGGAATAAAACCATGATTGTTTGATCATCGCGGTATCCTAAGTCTTGCATTGAATATTTAATTCTTTCTACATAACCTGAGTGGTCTGCTCCTCAAATATCAATGATTACTCCATTAGGATCGTTTAAACGTTTTAGTTTGTCTTCATGGTAAGCGATATCAGCACACATGTATGTGAATGTTTTATCGCTTTTAATAATTACCCGGTCTTTATCATCTTTTCCACCAACAGTAGTTGCTAGTCAAGTAGCACCGTCTTTTTCATAAACATTTTTTAAACGTCCGATGGCATCAAATACCATATCTTTGTCATATAGTTCTTGTTCACTTGATCAAACATCGAATCAAGTTCCGAATTCTGCCATTGTTTTTTTAATTTCGCGTAGTGCTATTTGGCGTCCATATTCTCTAAAGAAAGCTCTATTAGGTTCATACTCTGCACCTTTGTATTTGTCACCATATTCTTTATGAAATTCTTCTGCAAAATAAACAATATCTCCACCATTATATGCATCTGCAGGCATTGGATATGATTTATCAAAAATTTGTTGGTAACGAGCAAATAGTGATGCTGCTAAGTTGTTCATTTGATTTCCAGCATCATTAACATAGTATTCTCTTACAACCGGGTGTCCTGCTGCTTGTAAAACGTTACATAATGTTGCTCCGATTGCTGCGTTACGAGCATGTCCGATGTGTAAAAATCCAGTTGGGTTTGCACTAACAAACTCAACATTAATTTTGTTAAGTGAATCAGGTGTACCTTTTCCGTATTCTTCACCTAATTTGTTAATAATGTCAACAACATCAGCAAACACTTCATTTTCAACATAGAAATTCATAAATCCTGGAGCAGCAATTTCGATTTCTTTAATTGAGTATTTTTTCTTGTCAATGTTATTTACGATTTCTTGTGCAACCTCCATTGCACTTTTTCCTAATTCTTTTTGTAAAGTTAAAGCTATATTTGAAGCAAAATCCCCATGATCTTTAGCTTCAGTAAGAATAACTTTCTTTGAAATATTTAATTTTTGCAACGCTTCTTCTATAGAAGCGATAATTTTTTCTTTAGCACTAGTCATGCTTTTAATTATACCACCACCACAAAAGTTAAAAAAAGATTATAAATAAAACAAAAGCAAGCTTTTACTGCTTGCTAGTTGTGGTTTTTGAGCTTTGCTGCAACTTGATTCTAAGTGCAAATTTTCACATTCAACCGATACCTACTGGTACAAAAAATGCCATTAAAATAATCACTAGATTTAAAGCAAAAACTACACCCTTGTTTGTTCCTGAGTAAAACATTGGATTTTCAAAATTTAAAAATCCGTATATTACCAATTCTAAACGACCATTAACATCATCCAATTCTGGCATTTTTTGACTTACATAAGAAGCGACATTTTGTCCCATGTAGAACATTCCTAAAGCAAAAATGTAGTAAACAATCACAGCTAAATTAGAAAATCACAGTAATTTTTTAGTTAAAATAATGCTTTTTCTTCTTAACACTAAGGCAACCATACCAATCAGTGGATTTACAAAGTGAGTTAATGTCTGTGAAACAAGTGACATTGATAAAACAGTTTTATCTGTGTTATTTGCTTTGAATTTCAAAATCACTTGGAAAAATATTAAACTTCAAAAAATAATGAATGTAATAGTGATGTTTAATACTGACAAAAATAATGCTTTTTGAATTTTAGATTTATCTCAAATAATTGCGTATGCAATCAAAATAATTGCCAAAGCAAAGTTTGAAATGTAAGTAAAAGTGTATGTGCTAGATCAAAATTGACTCATTAAACCCTGCGCAACACGACTATGAATTGCTTCTTTTACTATGTCTCCATTGTATTTGGCACTGAATTTTTCAATGTTTTCAATGTATAAGAAAGTTTCTGCTTTTCAACTTAATATAGCAGCCAAAACAAGAAAAACAAAAGCTAAAATCCCTCCTCAAAAAATCAATTTTCTTTTTCGTTCTCAGTTTTTGTAACTTGTGAAATACTTGTTATTTTTTATGTTTTGTAAAGTCATGCTAAAAAATATAACAAAAAAGGTCAAAAATAATTGATTTTTGTTTTATATTTTTTGGATTGAAAACAATATAATTTTTGTTATGAATAAAGAAAATATAAAGAAATATTATCTATGTGGACCAACTGTATATAACTACGTTCACATCGGAAACATGCGACCAATTTTGACTTTTGATCTAATGATTAGAGCGCAAAGAGCGCAAGGACAAAACATTCAGTTTTTACACAATATCACTGATATCGATGACAAAATAATCAACAAAGCAATTTTTGAAAACAAAACTGAGACTCAAATTAGTGAGTATTACACAGACCAATACTTAAAAATGCTCGAAGTTTATAACATTCAAAAACCAAATATTATTGCTAAAGTCACAGACCATCTGGACATAATTTTTGATTTTATTAAACAGCTAATCAACAAAAAATCAGCCTATCAACGTGGAGTAAATGTTTATTTTGATGTTATGAAGAATCGTCAAAATTATGGTGAAGTGAGTGGGCAAGTTGTAGAGAATTTAGAAGCGGAAAATAATGATGAAAATAAACTAAATTCAGTCGACTTTGCCCTGTGAAAAGATACTAATGTTGGCATCAAATATGATTCACCTTTTGGTAAGGGAAGACCCGGGTGACATACAGAGTGTGTTGCTATGATTAATCAATATTTTGGCAATGAAACTATTGACATACACGCAGGGGGAGTTGACTTAACATTCCCGCACCACGAAAATGAAAATATCCAATTTAGAGCCTTA
The DNA here is from genome assembly GCF_053851775.1 of Mycoplasma sp. 1573. NCBI lineage: Bacteria > Bacillati > Mycoplasmatota > Mollicutes > Mycoplasmatales > Mycoplasmataceae > Mycoplasma > Mycoplasma sp. 1573. The sequence goes on from NZ_JBSQBG010000002.1 coordinate 311,362, forward strand.
ACAAATAACCCACTAGCTAAACAATGAATTCACTTTGGAACGGTTAATCTAAACAATGAAAAAATGTCTAAATCAATAGGAAATATTGTTCTTGCTAAAGACTTTTTAAAAGATTGAAGCGCAGACACATTGAGAATGATTTTTCTATCTTCTGCTTACTCAAAACCTATTAACATTACTGATGAATTACTGATGTCAAACGAAAAAATGATTTCTAAAATAGATTTATCACTGAAAAAAATGCAATTAGAAGATGAGTCAATGCAAATTGATGAAGTTTTGGTTAAAGAAGTTATTGACAATGTTGCTGAACTAAATTTCGCTCCTGCAATGAAAATAGTACATGAACTGATGAAGTCAAAAAACAGTGCCACTCTAAAAAGAGTTTTAGAGCTTTTAGGTTTCAATGTAGCCAATGTTTTAGTCAGTGAAGATGATAAAAAAATGTATCAAGACTGAAAACAATTGGTTGAAAACAAAGATTACCACAAAGCTGACATACTTCGTGAAGTGCTAAAAGAAAGAAAATTAATCTAATGAAAAACTTTATTTTTGGTCGTAACTCCGTTATTGATGCTATCAATGAAAACTTTCCGATTACTGAAATTTGAATTCAAGAAAATATTAAACTAGATATCAAATTCAAAAATGTTAAAAAAGTATCAAAAGTAAAACTAGATAAGATTACAGAACAAAATCACCAAGGTGTTATTGCTTTTATTAAAGATTTTGAATATGCTGATTTCGAGAAATTGTTACGTAACAAACCTGACAATGTATTAATTTTAGATCACATTCAAGATGTACAAAATTTAGGTGCAATTATAAGAAGTGCAAATGTTTTTGGTGTAAATTGAATTTTGATACCAACAGATCGAGCAGCTAGTGTTACACCTGTTGCTTTAAAAATTTCTTCTGGTGGATTTGTTAATATGAATATCATCAAAGTTCCTTCTTTGTTTAATGCAATTGAAAAATTGAAACAAAATGGCTACTGAATTTACACAACTGCACTTAACCAGAATGCTAGCGATATTAATAAAACTAAGTTCAATCGTCCAAGCGTTTTGGTAATCGGTAACGAACAAAAAGGTGTGTCAAATACAATTATCAAAGCTAGTGATCAACTAATTTATATCCCACAAAAAGGTACAGTTCAGTCACTGAATGCTTCTGTAGCAACAGGGATTGCCCTTTTCTGTCTAACTAATAATCCAAATGAATAATGATAAAAAAGTGAGAAAAAATCGGGACTCACTTTTTTTCTTTTTTTTCATAATAAAAGTATGAAGAAGAAAATGAAAGTAATAAAGAAATTTTTAGAGCTAGAAAAAAGGATAAATTTTGTCGCAAGACAGATTATTGAAATTTACAAATTAGGTATTGACGAACAAGACTTAATTCACAATTGTTGAGTAGATATTGAAAAAATATTAAGCAACACTAATGACAAGTATCTTGATGTTTATTTAATTAATGGAATCAAATTTTTGTTTATGAATTGAGCAAAAAAGGCAATAGGCAAAAAACGCAACTTTGAAATAACGATGAGTGATTTTGAAGAAAATTTCAGTGATGTTTGCGACGAAGAAAAAGATTTTTCACTCAAAAATCTTAAACTTGAGCTCACAATGTTATTGAATATGAGTGAAAAGGAAAAGGCTATTTTTGAAAACATTTGTAACCAAAATTACAACAATCGCATAATGTCACAAGAGCTAAAAATATCACCATATTTAATTCAAAAAACAAAAGACAGGCTAATTGCTTCAATAAAGGACTTGGTGATGTAGTTATAAGTGGTTTTTAGTTAATTATGTTATAATTAAAACCATGAAAAAAGCAAGTAACAAAATAAATTTAGCATGTGATGTTTGCAAAAGAAAAAATTATGTCACGAATAAATCAATAATTGAACGCATGCAATTAAACAAGTATTGTCGTTATTGCAATGCTAAAACTCTTCATAAAGAGGAAAAATAATGTTAGATCCACTAAAAAATCAAAATTTTAAAGACACTGAAGCACTAAAACCTAAAGCACCAAAATCAGAAAAAGAAAGACGCTTTCGTGCTTTTAGAAAAGATATCAAAAGAATTATTTGACCAAGTGGTAAAAAATCTTGAGTTTGATTTGGTTTAACAGTTGCGTTCGTTGTTGTTTTCGCTATTTTCTTTTTTGTTGTTACCTTGTTATTTACAAACTTATGAAATGCAGTTGGAATTAAGTTATAGGAGTCAATATGGATAGTTCAGAAAATTCATACAAATGATACATGGTCTCAACAGTGTCAGGAAAAGAAGAAAAAGTTATTGAAACATTATGAAACAAAATTGAAACAGAAAACATGAGTCACTATTTCAATGACATTCGTATTTTCACTGTTCCACACTTAACAAACCGTGAATTAGAGAAAAAAACTAAAGGTGAGGCATACACACCAAAATATATCAATTTATACAAGGGATACATTTTCGTACAAATGATTATGAGTGACCCAGCTTGATACTTAGTGCGTAATACTCAATATGTTACTGGATTAGTTGGATCGAGTGGTAAAGGAGCAAAGCCTACTCCTATTTCAAATCGCAAAATTCGTGAAATGGAACAAAAAGAAAAATCATTACGTGAAGAATTTGAAAAAGGAAATATTGAAACAGCTTTTAAAGAGTCAACAATTGTTAGAATTGTTAACGGTCCTTATACAGATCAAAACGGAGTTATCCTTAAAAATGATGATGTCGCACAAAGAGCATTCGTGGAAATTGAAATCTTTGGACGTAAAACACCAACTGAATTCGATTATGAAGATTTAGAAATTATTGGTTAATTAATAAAATTAAAATAAAAGCAGAAAGGCTTAAATGTCCTTCTGCTTTTTTAATATTTCAATATATTGATCGATGAAATCTTCACCAAAAATTTCTTTACGTGAATTAAATAATAAAAATAGATAATCTAGTTCATCATAAATTTTATAAATTAATTCTTTTGGATAATTATATTGACTAATATTATTTTTGAAATCAGGTCAGTCAATAACGTTGAAATCATGGTCTAAGTGCGTTTTAATGTCTAAATCGAAATCGATATACTTAATTGTTTTATCTTCTATGAAGAAAGGCGTTGCTAAATTTACATAAACATATTTTTTTTCATCTCTTAACAAAATAGTTGCATTAAAGAAATGTTCCTTACTGAAAATGAATATTGTGGGCTCACTAACTACTCAATTAATTGTTGCTTCAGCAACCTTAGTTTTCAACATCAAACCAGCAACATAATCTTGGTTAAAATCAATTATTTTGACTCCATTGTACTCACGATACAAATGCCCATCATATTTAAAGCACTGAATGTTAACAAATTCGCCTCTTTTTAAGCGATGTCTTCTTGGTGCTGGAGTAGTTTGTGAGTCAAAGTTGAAATCTTCTCTATTGTTCATATTTACTTAATTCTAAACCATTGAATGCGTTTGAGTATGTTAATTGATATGTTTGATATCTTGATTCTTTTCATAAGAATTGACGGTATGTGCTTATTCTTCTTTGTATTGCTTCATTTCTTTGTTTAGCTAGTTTGTAATCAAAATAAGTTTTTTCGTTTTCCTGAATTATATTATCATTATTCGCATCTCTTCAGAAGAATGCTTCCAATTTTTTGTTCGGATTTCATTTATCTATTAAGTAAGGTTTTGTTGTGTAATAACTTACATAATCTTTATAATCATTACCCAATACTCACTCAGGGCCGTAGTCTTGAGTAATTGAGTCCCAGTCTTTTTTAGTTCGATAGTTACCCTTGTTAAGAACAATAGGTAATTTAGTTACACTATCACTGTTAGCATCTTTAAAAACAAGGTAATTGTTATTTTGAGCATTAAATTGTTGAATATAAGTATCAATGTTTTTATTTTCTAGATCAGTGCTTTTTAATTTTAAAAATCCATTGAAATATAATTCGTTATCTTTTATATTTCTAGAAACTGATAAATCATAATTATCACTTTGTGAAGCAACATCTAGGGCAGTTGTGTCAATTGACATTTGACTAATTGGAAGCCCATAACCAACTAAGTCAAGATAAGCCTTGTAAAGTAATTTTTGGCGTTTCAGTTGATACTCAGTCGAATCAACATCTCTTGAAACCCATCAAGCATAAGGTGTTGGAAATACTCAGTTTGAACCGTAAATTCTCGCACTACTTTCATCTAGGGCTTGATATGTAAAATTATCTTGAAAACTATATTGTTCTAATTTATTTATTGACATAAGACGCATTAAATCATCTCCAAGCGATGAAATGAAAACGTTATTTGCACCATTGACATAGGCATAGAAACCAGGATTTAACCCATTATTGTAAGCAACATTCAAAGCAGTCTTAGGAGCAAAACTTAGTTTTAAAAACTCCCTTGCAAACAATTCATCAAACGAAAAGTAATAATTTAGTGTTGAACCGCTAACGCTGTCGGCATATTGGAATGCTGAGTCCATCGAGTTGTTAAATGTATTGTTTTTAAACTTATTTAAATAATTTCAGTTAAGCGACTCATTGTCTTGTTTTGAATTAGCAATTTCGAAAAGCTCGTGCGCTGAATATGAAGAATAAATAGGTTTGAATGAAGAAGATAGATAGTCTCAAAAACGTGGTCTTAGTATTTTGTCTAACTTGAATAATGAATCATAAAAATCTGTGTAAAACTTTTTATTAGTTGTTTTTAGACTTGCTGAGTGCCCGTGATAATTATCGCCACTGCTATTTTCATACACATCATTGTTTGATAATGTGTCTTTTTCTCTGGCTGACATTGCATAAATATTGGCGACATGGTGCATATATTCATGTACTAAAGTTGGCAACACTAATTCGACCTTAGTTTTAACTGGGACATCAGTTCAAGGATATCTCAATTTACGTACTTGATGGTTTGAATCATAAATAAAATTACTAATACTTAAATAAATATTTTCATAAACAGGAACGAAAAAACCGTTAGCATTTGATGTATTTGATAGATTTTTAACTTCAGGGATATTAATGTTGACATTATTTAATTCGCGCATTTCTCCACTGAAACCACCCCTTTGATAAAATTGTTGAGCCAAAACCTTCATTCCTTCTTGGTTAAAAAAGTATTTCTTCTCAACTACACCATTTGTGCTATCAACAACTTCGGTGTATGGTCATTCGTTAATAGTTAAATAGCGAGGATCATAATTTTCATTTATTTTACCATCTTTGTCATACTTTGCATTAAAAGTTATTCTATCCTTATAATCTGGTGTATAAATTGGACTTTTTTGACTCAATTTGCCACTTAAAGCAAAAAATAAAGTCACTCCAACTACTACTGAGAAAACTACAATTGCAAAAGCTATTATGCTAGCTAAGATAGATTTAGATTTTTTGAGATTTTGATTCTTCATTGTAAACATATTTAAATGTTATTACATTAGCAAAACAAAATTAGTAAAATAGTTAAATATGAGACTTAAATATAATAAAGATGCAGCTGACATTATTTTTCAATCAGCTTTTCAAATCAAGGAATTCCCTATTCGAGTGGACAAAACTACATATTTAGAAATAGGAATGGGTAAAGGTCAAATGATTACGCAATTGGCAGCACAAAATCCTAATATCAACTACATTGGATGTGAAAAATATCCGACAGTTGCTCTTCATGCTTTGAAAAAGATTGAGCAAATGGAACTAAAAAATATGATGTTATTAATTGAAGACGCTAACAAAATTGATGAGTTATTCGCAAATAAAATCGATCGCATTTATCTAACTTTTTCAGATCCGTGACCTAAAAAACGTCATGCTAAAAGAAGATTATTACATCGCAATTTCTTATTAAAATTCAAAAACATTCTAAAACCAGGAGCAAAAATAATTTTCAAAACTGACAGCGACAGCTTGTTTGATTTTGCAATTGAAGAAATTCAAGCCATTAATGCAAAAATGACTTATATGACTCGCGACTTGCACAATAGCGATAAAAATAAGGACAACATTATGACAGAATATGAACAAAAATGGTCATCACGCGGAAAAAACATTAATTACTTGGAATTAGAATTTGACTAAAACGCTGAATTTTCAGTGTTTTTTTTCTTTAAAAAGTAACTTTTTTCTCGAAAATTGCAGATTTTTATGCCCAAAAGCAGCTCTGATGCTTTATGGTATAATATTAATAATTATATTTAATTATTAATTTAGGAGTTTTTTATGTCTTTTGATGATGACAAACTTAATGATGAACTAACTAACGACGATAAGTACTTAACTGAAGATGAAGAGATTAAAAAAGTCTTCGAAGAAGAAGTAATAGTCGAAGAAGATGAAGAAGAAATTCCACCGCAAGAAAAAGAAGGTTACCAAGTTAAATCTGCTATCTTAGAAGAAGAAAAAGATGGACTTGCACCTGTTAGTCTTGTTGCGGAAATGAAATCTGCATTTATTGAATATGCAATGAGTGTTATTGTTTCACGGGCTCTTCCTGATGCTAAAGATGGACTAAAGCCAGTTCACCGTAGAATTTTTTACGCCATGAGTGAAATGGGGATGTTTTTTAACCAGCCACACAAGAAATCAGCCAGAATTGTCGGGGAAGTTTTAGGGAAATACCACCCACATGGTGACTCATCAGTTTATGAAGCAATGGTGCGTATGGCGCAAGATTTCTCACTTCGTTATCCTTTAATCGATGGTCATGGTAACTTTGGATCAATCGACGGTGACGAAGCTGCTGCAATGCGTTATACTGAAGCAAGAATGTCTAAAATGGCTTCGCTACTAGTAGATAGTATTAAAAAAGAAACAGTTGATTTTATTGATAACTACGACGCCACTGAAAAAGAACCTGTTGTTCTACCAGCAAGATTTCCAAACTTATTAGTTTCTGGAACAAGCGGAATTGCCGTTGGTATGGCAACAAGCATTCCGCCACATAATCTAGGAGATGTTATCAATGCTGCAATTGCATTAGCAGCAAATAGTGACATAAGTATTGATGAATTAATTGAAATAGTTCAAGCTCCCGATTTTCCAACTGGTGGTATTCTATTTGACAAAGCAAGTGTTGTTAATGCTTACAAAACCGGTAGAGGTAGTGTAACTATTCGTTCAAAAGCACATATTGAAAGATTTGCAAATGGTAAAAGTAGAATTGTTGTAAGTGAAATACCTTATGCAATCAAAAAGACTGACATCATTGAAAAAATAAGTCAATTAGTTAAAGAAAAAAGAATTGAAGGAATTGGAGATTTTAGAGACGAATCTAACCGTGAAGGCATCAGAATTGTTATTGATATTAAAAAAACATTCCATCCAGAAGTTATTCTAAATACTCTTTACAAACTTACTCAATTGCAATCTAAATTTTCAATCAACACTATTGCTTTAGTTAATAATGAGCCTAAACTATTGAATCTAAAGGATGCATTGCAAGTTTACATCGACCACCAAAAAGATGTAGTTACACGTCGTTTAAAATTTGACCTAGAAAAAGATGAACAAAGAGCACACATTTTACATGGTTTAAAAATTGCTGTCGAAAATATTGATGAAGTTATTGAAATTATCAAAAAATCAAAAACTGATGATGAAGCCCAATCTAGATTAGCACAAAGATTTTCATTATCAGAAGCACAAACAAAAGCTATTGTCGAAATGCGTTTAGGACGGCTAACAGGTTTAGCAATTGAAAAAATGAATGAAGAAATTGCGATGTTAGAAAAACGTATTGCCGAATACAAAGAAATCTTGAACTCAGAAGAAAAATTAATTCAACTAATCATTGAAGAATTGAGAGAAATCAAAGAACAATATGCAGACAAACGTCGCAGTGAAATTCGTTGAGATTTACAATCATCAATAGAAGATGAAGATTTAATCCCAGTTAAAGACATTGTTATAACTTACTCAGCTAATAACTATATTCGTCGTACTGATTTAGACGAATATCGTGAACAAAGACGAGGTGGAATTGGTTCGAATGCAGCCAAAACATATGCCGATGACAAAGTTGAAAATATTATCGTTACTTCAACTCACACCGATCTTTTAATTTTTACTTCAAGTGGTAAAGTCTTCCGGCTAAGAGGACATGAAATTCCTGCTACATCCAAAAATGCAAAAGGAACTCCAATAATCAATATTCTTCCTAACATGGATAAAGATGAAAATATCCGTGAAATTATTTCAACCAATGACTATGATTCAAACAAATACTTACTAACGGCTTCAAGAAATGGTATTTTGAAAAAAACAAGATTAAGTGAATATCGTTTGATTAATAGAAACGGAAAACGTGCCCTAGGCCTAAGAGAAGATGACCAACTTATTGCAGCAATGATAATAGAAGAAAACGAAGAAATTTTTGTTGCTGCTTCAAACAACAGACTAACTCGTTTTGATGCAAGTGAAATCAGGGCGCAATCAAGAATTGCCACTGGGGTAATCGGTATTAAACTAGACGAAGGTAGTCGTGTAGTATCGGTGTCATCTTCAAACCAAGGAAAATTGATTTTCTCAATGGGTTCTGAAGGTTATGGAAAAATGAGTGACGTTGAAGACTTTAGAAAAACTTCACGTAATGCTAAAGGAGTTATTGCTCTGAATGCAGCTAAGTCGGGTGAATTAGTTTACGCTGCTGCTGTTAAAGGAGACGAAGACCTAATTATTATGACCAAAGAAGGTATTGCTATTCGTTTTAATTTAAGACAAGTTTCAACCACTGGAAGAAATTCTAAAGGTGTTAAATTAATTACTCTAAAAAATAACAACGATCACATTGTTGCCATTGCTAAGATCAACAGTTTAAATGATGATGAAGAAAATACTGACGTTACTGACGCAAATCAAGACGTCAAAAACACAAGTAATGAATAAAAAACTACTTTAAAGAATAAAAAAGTTTATAATTATAAGTAGCACTAGGGATTTATATTCCTTAATCATGCATTTGCATTCTAGTGCCGTTACACAAATATAAATTTAAAAAAAGAGAGCTGGTCACTCTCTTTTTCTTTGTCTTTTTTATTTGTCTTCAATGCTTTCATATCCTGGTAGCAATTTGCCTTGGACATATTCTAGGCTTGCTCCACCACCAGTTGAAATGAAGCTAAAACGGTCTTGATAGTTTAATTTATTAATAGCAGCGACTGAATCTCCCCCACCCACTACTGAAAAACAGTCTGTATTTTGGGAAATGGCTATGGCTATCGATTTTGTTCCTACTTCATAATTACTAAATTCAGTAACTCCCAAGGGACCGTTTCAAAAAATAGTTTTTGCTTTTTGGATTTCATTAGCAAATAATTTCACAGTTTCAGGACCAATGTCCATTGAAGTGCAGTCAGCAGGTATATTTTTATTTTCGGGGCTTGAGTATTGTGGTTGGATATCTGCAAATTCTTTAGCATAAGCATTATCAATTGGTAATAAAATCTTTGTTTTATTGTTTTCATAAAGATTTTTTGCTAGTTCTAAGTAATCATCTTCAACTAGTGAAGTACCTATTTCGACACCTTGTGCCTTTAAGAAGGTATAAGCCATTGCTCCACCAATTAAAACCTTGTCACATTCTTTAATAAGCTGTTCTAAAACTTGAATTTTATCGCTTATTTTAGCCCCACCGATGATGGCTACATAAGGTCTTGCTGGATTATTTTTTAATTTAGCAAGATTTTCGATTTCTTCTTGCATTAAAAATCCTAAAGCACTTTCTTTTATGTTTGAAGCAATTCCAACATTTGATGCGTGACTACGGTGAGCAGTAGCAAATGCATCATTAACAAAAACATCGCCTAAAGAAGCTCAATATTTTGCCAATTCAGGATCATTTTTTGACTCAGCTTTGTTGTTTAAATCTTCAAAACGAGTGTTTTCTAAAAATAAAATTTGTCCACTTTTTAGATTTTTTATTGCTTCTTCAACTTCACTTCCTCTCGTTTTAGGGACAAAAAATACATCATTATCAACATATTTTTTGAACTCTTCAACAACTGGTTTTAGCGATTTGGAAACTAAGTCCTCTTCGGTTTTTACTCTTCCTAAATGACTTAATAAAATTAATTTAGCGCCCTGTTGAGTAATAAAGTTAATAGTTTTCAGTGCCTTTTTGATTCTGTTAGCATCAGTTACATAGTATTGATTATTGTCGTTTTTTGCAAGTGGCAAATTGAAATCAACTCTTGCTAAAACTATCTTATGTTTTAAATTAACATCATATAATGTCTTTTTCATGTCTTTCCTTTCATGCTATTAATATTATACTAGCAGCTAACTTATAAACAAAGTTTATAAATTTAATTTTTATTAAGTTTATAATTATTAATATTTACCATTTCAAGGAGGAATTATGGCTCAAAAAATGCGCGACAATCGCCAAAATGATGACATTGTAAAAACCAGTGTGTCTAACTACTTAAATGAGTTTGTGAACTTCGCAAAACAACCGCGTTTAAAAAAATATAATGAGCAAGCATTAATTGAGATATTCGAAGGCATTACCTGAATGTCACAAATTGATAGAAAACTTGCTAAAAAACAACAAGAATTTCGTAAACAACATGCTTTAAAAAATAACAAAAATGCTGTTGAATATGAATATGCAAAATGAAGCCAAGACTCGCGGGCACAAAAAATTGAAGAAACATCAACAAAATGACCTAGAGTAGTTGCAATTGGAGGTTTTGCAATTGCTCTAATTGTTGTTGTTCTATTAATTTTAACTGTAACAGTGTGAGCTCCAACTAAGTAGAGGTTATTTATGGAAAATGCATTTTTAATCATCATTTTAATTTTTGTTGTCCTAATTTTTCTCATTATGGTTATTTTGGCTTTTCATCAAATTTTGAAGTTTTTATCAAAATTCAAAAGCTTGAAACAGAAAGTAAGTAAAAGTTCGAAAATTAGATTAATCCACCAACTAAAAGAGAGTTTAGAATTTTTATCAAAACACAAAACGGGAGCTATTATTACTATTGAAATGAAAGAAAGACTTGATAACTTACGTACTGATGGAGTTATCATCGATGCTAATATTTCTTCTTCATTAATTATTAGTATTTTCAATAAACACACTCCTTTACACGATGGGGCAATCATTATTCGTGATAATAAAATTGTTTATGCTGCCACATACTACAAAATTACAAAAAAATCAATTGACAACAAATATGGAGCAAGACACCGTGCTGCTTTAGGAATTAGCGAAATCTCCGATTCCGTAACACTGGTTGTCAGTGAAGAAAACGGAAATATCACTCTTGCTAGAAATGGTTCGCTGAATTTAATTGCTATCGACCAGTTGCAAGAGTCTTTAGTAAACATTTTCAAAGATTACTAATTTAATAAGGAGGTAAAGATGAAAGACGTTTTAACCTTAAAGCAGCTAAAAAACGCCTTACAATTCAAAAACGTACACCTTATTCGTACTTTCGTTGATGAGACTCCTAATGCTACAATTGCTGACAAAATTGAAGAATTAACACCTTATGAAAGAATTTTCTTTTTCCGTATCATCAAACCAAAGGATAGCGGGGAAATTTTTTCATACCTTGAAAATGATATTCAAGAAGAAATAATTAAAGCATTTACTGACGAAGAACTCGAAGCTATTTTGGATGACTTATACTTAGACGACATTGTTGACTTGATTGAAGAAATGCCAGACAACATTGCACAAAAGATTTTGAGTCACGTTAAAAATAGTGATGATCGCAACAAAATTAATCGTCTTTTAAAATATGATGATGATTCGATTGGTTCAGTTATGAGTGTGGAATTCATTGCTTTACAGGATGATATTAGTTGCTCCAAAGCAATTGAAGAAATTCGGAAACTAAGAGAAGATTCTGAACTGGTTCACTACTATGTTGTTTTAGATCATGAACAACGTCTTCAAGGAGTAACCACTCTTGAAAATATTGTCTTTGTTGATTCAAGAAGAAATACAAAAATATTTGAAGTCACGGAAGCAATTGCAAGCGTTTCAGTTAATGACAAAAAAGAAAAAGCTGCTCGGATTTTCGCTGAGCAAGATATGTCAGTTCTTCCAGTTGTAAACGAAAAAAATCATGTTATTGGAATTATTACTTCCGACGACGTTATTGACGTTTTAGAAGAAGAAGCAACCGAAGATATTTATAAAATGGCCGGGATTAATGCTGAAGTCGAAATTTCATATAACGACAAAAACATTGTTCGCAAAATCTTTAAATCTCGGATTTTCTGACTAATAATTTTGATGGTTGGTTCAACATTTTCGCAATTAATCATTCAAGTATTCCAGGATAAGGTTGACAATAGTATATTGTTCCAAAGTGCAATTTCTTCAGCCATTATAGTTTCTATGGTTCCAGTTATTTCTGGAACAGCTGGTAATGCAGGTTCACAATCAGCAACAACCGTTATTCGAGCTATATCACTTGGTGAAGTGAAGAAAAAACCTTGACGCGTTGTTGGAATAGAAATGCGATCGGGACTATTGATTGCCACTGTCTTATTCATTGTCAATTTTGCACGTTTAACATTGTACTTTACCGCTACTCGCGATATCATGGGAAAAATTGGAGCAGATGGACATGTGGAAGTTACTACTGCCGGAGTATTGATAATGTGTTTAGTTTCAAGTTTAGCAATGTTTGTAGCAGTTATTTTTGCTAAATTTGTAGGTTCAGTTGTTCCTTTATTGGCCACAAAACTAAAAAAGGATCCGGCAGTTATGTCAAGCCCTATTCTTGCTACTGTTACTGATGCCACTTCGACATTGATATTCTTTAGTTTTGCAATGCTAATGTTTTCACTGTTCAGTCCAGTTATCCACTAATGAAATTAAACCTATTTTAAAGTCACAAATGATGTGACTTTTTTTAGGTTTTTTATACAAATTACGAAACGCTAAAATAATAAAAAAGAGCAAGAATCAATCTTACTCTGAGTATATAATATTACTTTTTGCTTTTTTCGTTATCCTGAAAGACTTCTTTACCAACTGCCATGATTTTAGCTATTTCTGAAAGGTTAGGTGGAATGATTATTTTTGTTGCTGTTCCATTAGCCAATGTTTTAATTTCATCTAAAGCTTTGTACTGTAAAACTTCTTTACTGATTTTAGCTTCATTCAATAATTCTATTGATTGTTTCTTAGCTTGTGCTTCTAACAAAATTCTTTGTTTTTCAGCCTCAGCTTGTAAAATGATTTTTTCTTTAGCAGCTTCAGCATTTAGGATTACGCTTTCTCTATTCCCTTGAGCATTAAGAATCAGTGATTGTTTGATTCCTTCTGATTCTAAAATTCTTGCTCTCTTATCCCTTTCAGCTTGCATTTGGCGAATCATTGCTTGCTCTACTTCTTTTGGCGGAATGATGTTTTGAATTTCAACTCTATTTACTCTAATTCCCCACGCATCTGATGCTTCGTCTAATGTTTTTGTTAGTTTCGCATTAATTATTTCTCTCGATGTCAACGACTGGTCTAATTCTAGTTCTCCAATTAGATTTCTCAAGGTGGTTGCTACCAAGTTTTCGATTGCCTTGAAAGGATTTTCTGCCCCATATGAATATAGTTTGGCATCAAAAATCTTCAAGTAAACTACTGTGTCTACTTTAATTGTGGCATTATCTTTTGTAATAACACTTTGAGCAGGGAAGTCAAACACTTTTTCTTTAATATTTTTCTTTTACTACTACCCGGTCAATGATTGGAAAAATGAAGTTAACTCCTTTTTCCAATGTTCTGTGATACTTACCTAATCTTTGTACAATTCAAAAATATGTTTCTGGCACTATTTTGATTGAAAGACATAATAAAACAATTACTAAAAGAGCTAAAAATCCGAATACTATTCCTAAAATTGTTGCTGTTGTCATATTAACTCCTATTTATAAACTCGAAAAGCAGACTATTGACTGTTGTCATAGCTTCAGTCATAACACTCTTCATTTAAAATATCTTCAACTAAATTCTTTAAACTTCCTGTTCCGTTGCCAGTAACGATTAATAATTCATCTTCATAAGAATTGTAGTCAAAACTTCTTAGACTATTAATCACTACCGCTGCTGCACGATTAATATCTAAACCATGTAAGTCTATTTTTCTAGTCATTTTGCTTTCTTAATTTCTGGCATTTTGGGCAGAAATATGTCCCCCTTCCATTAGTTTTCGTTTTTTGAATGATAGTTTGACAAATTGTACAAGGTTTATTTACTTTAGTATGAACTTTAAGAAAATGTTGATACTGACCTTCTTGCTTGTTGAGTGATTCATAAGAATCAATCGTTGAGCCACCAAGTTCTTCACTTTTGTGCATAATTTCTGAAGCTTTTTGCATCAAAAGCTTCAATTCTTGTTTGCTTACGAGTTTTGAAGGTGTTTGTGGGTGAATTTTGGCTGCAAATAAGCTTTCATCAGCATAAATATTACCTATTCCTGAAACCAGCTTTTGATTTAAAATCATTGTTTTAATAGCAGTTGAAGATTTGCTAGTTTTAGCATAAAGTGAATCAATATCCACTTTGTCAGGTGTCAGGGCCACTGAAGCTAGCGGTTGACTTGTCAAGTAATTGTTTTTATTGCGTAAATGAAAAGTACCAAACGCCCTAGAGTCCACATATTGTAATTGTGAATTATCGCTAAAATTAAAAACTACATGGGCATGTTTTTCGAATTCGTGTTTTTGGTCATAATAACGATATTTACCTTCCATACGCAAATGAGAAATCATGACTAAGTTGTTAGTAAAAAAGAACACAATGTGCTTTGCAACATTGCTAATATCAATGATTTTTTGATTTTTTAGTTCATTTTGAAACGCTTCACTATCAACATCTTTGATCATTTTTGTTTTGTTAACAATGACTGAATCGATAGTTTTATTCAAAACACATTCTTTGAGTTTTTTTACAACAACTCGAACTTCTGGTAATTCTGGCATATAACTTAATTTTATCAAATCAGTATAGTCCTAAGACTTATAATATTTATTATGACTAATAAATATGATGATGTTTTTGTTACCACAACTGACACGGTTTTAGGTCTAGGAGTAAGATTAAAAGATAATAATTTAGACTTGCTTTATGAATTGAAACAACGTGATTTTACTAAAAAAATAATAATTTTAGTTGCCGATATAGAGCAAGCAAAACAAATCGTGGAATGAAACCAAAAAGCTGAACAAGTGGCAGAAAAATATTGACCTGGTGCGGTGAGTTTAATTGTTAAAGGGCAAGGTTTTAGAATGCCGAATCAGCCAAAACTTTTGGAATTTTTACGCAAAAATGGTCCTTGTTATGTTACAAGTTGTAACATCAGCAATCAACAAGTAGCCAAAAATTTAGAAGAAGCAAAAAAAATCTTTCCTCAATTAACCAAATTTTACGATTTTGGTGAACTTTCAGGGCAACCAAGCAAGATAATAGACTTGGATAATGGTAAAATTATAAGGGAATAGATTGGAGAAAATATGGATAAAAAGACAGTAGCCATTGCTTCAGATCATGCTGGCTATGAGTTAAAAAGTGAACTTGTTAATTCATTAGGTAAACAAGGTTACAAAGTTATTGACTTAGGAACCAAAAGCGGTACAGAAAGTGTTAATTATGCCGATTATGGTTTCAAACTAGCTAAGTACATGAAAGACCATCCTGATGTTGAAGGAATAGGAATTTGTGGAACAGGACTAGGAATAAGTTACGCTCTAAATCGTTTCAGCTTCATTCGTGCGGCAAGAATTACAAGCAATGAAGATGCTAAACTTGCTAAACTACACAATAATGCCAATGTTATTGTTTTTGGCGGACGCCAAACAAGTCCAGAAGAAGCATTGGAAATGTTTAAAATTTGACACAATACAGATTTCGAAGGTGGCAGACACGAATTACGTTTACACACATTAGAAACTAAAGGTTCGCAAGATTAATTAATAAGTTCAACTTTTTGAGAGACACAACTTTTGAGTAGTTGTGTTTTTTTATTTGCTTTTTTATAGTTAATAAAAAAACAAGAACCGCTGGTATTAACAGTTCTTGTTTGTATATTGTTGATTATTCATTAACGTCAGTTAATTGGTAAGAAGATTAGACATCAAATAGCTACTCCAGTAAGAGATAGTCCCGCAATTGCTGAAATTACTATGAAGGTTAGATTTCAGTATTTACGAGCAAATTCCTTGATTGAGGTAAATATTTTTTTGAAAACACTTTTGCTTTGCATAATTATCCTTTTTGACCGCTTCCTTGTCTTGAAATTGCTCTCATAATTCTTCCTCTAAATAAGAAGTAAACGACAAGCATAGGTAGAATAACAAGAACGTTGGCAGCCATCCGAATATTTCTGTAAATAATTGATTGTTCACTTGAGTCATCTTTACCAGTAGTAAATAATCACACGTTCATAACTGTGTAGCTTCCTTGTCCTTTTGCTCCCAAAATTAATTGTGGTCACATGAATGAGTTTCAAGAAGCAAGTGCAGTTAGAATAACAACAGTTCAAATAGTTGATTTAACCATTGGGACAGCAACACGAACAAAGAATTTTAGCTCGTTTGCCCCATCGATCATTGATGATTCACGTACTGAATCAGGAATTGCTTCGAAAGCATTTCTGAACATAAATCCAGAGAAAACACTAGCTGCAAAAGGAATTGTTAAAGCAACAAATGTTCCCTGGTTAGCATTTAGTCCCATCGTAACAATAACTTTGTACTGACCGGCCATTAAGGCTGTTTCAGGTAGAACTAGTAATGCTAAGAAAAATCCTCAAGAGAAATTTTTGAATCTTCATTTTCTTAAACTAAAGGCATATCCAAATGTCATAGCAAAGAAAATACGACAAGTAACACTGAAGGCAGTTATCGCCGCAGTGAATACAACAGCGCTTCAGTATCCTTCTTGGTATGCTTTAGCGAAGTTATCTCAATGAGCTTTGAATTGTGCTGATTCTCCATTACGTGGATATCAAATGATTATGTCTTTACGGTTAGCAGCATCTGATGAAATCAGTGATTGAGAAATCATGAAGTAGAAAGGGAATAAAATTAGTAGACCAAAAAATGTCAGAATTAAGAATTTAAAGATGAAGGCAAGAAGTTGTCCAACAACTTTATTGTTTTCAACTCCTTTAGTTAAATTCTCAACTTTAGAATTTAAAGACTTTTTTTGTAAATGGTGTCTTGCTATTAATTTTACGTGATACACGTTTTACTCCTAATGTTGTACTCAATCTAAATGATACGGCTACTAATTTACGTACTGAGAATGAAACAAATACTCCCAGAACAAACAAAATAAGTGATGCTGCTCCAGCTAAGTAGAAGTTTCCTTCTGCTACTGCTTTATAAACGAATAACATAATGGTTGCTCCACCATTATTAACAGCATCTGTTGGGCTGTTGTTGAATAAAGCAAGTGGAAAAACTTTAATTCCCCCAATTATTCCGATTGTAATTAAGAATGAAATAGTTTTACGAATAGAAGGTAATGTAACTGAGAAGAATTGTTTTAATTTGTAGGCTCCATCGATTGAAGCTGATTTGTATAATACTGGACTAACTGATAACATAGCAGTTGTCAAGATAAGAATTTGGAATGCTAAGCTTCCTCAAATTCCGTTGATTAGAATAGCAAAGAATGCTGTTCAAGAATTGGTAGACGCTGATGTTAATCAAGGAACCCTTTTACCAATAATGGCATTTAAAATTCCGGCATCTGATGCGAATAAGTATGAAAATGTAACAGCAACAGCAATTGAGCTGGTTACATATGGTAAGAAGAATAGTGTTTGTCAAAATCCTCTTGCTCATTTTTTAACCACGTGGGCGATTGCACTAGAAATTAAAATAGAGCAAGTTAGAGATAATGGCAAGGCCATCAAAGAATAAATAATTGAGTTTCTTAGTCCGATTTGGAATTGTTGACTTCTTAATAGAGTTTTAAAGTTATCAATACCAGGACTTACGTCTGAAACTAGAAAACCTGTTTGCACTTTGAAGGCGTCAGTAATTGTTATTATGAAAGGAATAATAATAAATAAAGTAATAAGTAATAATGAAGGCAAAATCAGAATAAGAGGTTTGTAAAATTTCTCTTTTCTGTTTAAAATGCTTAAACTGGTTAAATGTTTTTTAATGCGAAATTTCTTCAAGAAGAAAGATTTAAAAGAAAACATTATTTGTTTACTCTTTCACCAGTTTCTATGTCGAATAAGTGTAATTTATCAATGTTTTTTACACCTAATTTAATTGTGTCACCAACTTCATAACGATCTTTTGCAGTCAAGTAAACGTTAGCAATGGTGTCAATGTTTTGTAAGTAAACTTGTGATTGAATTTCTTTTCCTAGATACTCAACAACTTTAATATCAGCATCAATAAATCCATTTGCTGATTCGGTTAGTGATTCCGCTCTGAATCCTACACGAATTTTGTTTTTGTTGTAGTTATCTACTTTAACAAGTCTGTGATTGTTAACAACAACGTAATTATCAACAACGTCGGCATTAATAATAGTCATTTCAGGCATTCCAAGGAATTTAGCAACGAATTCGTTAGCTGGTTTTTCATATAGTTCCATTGGAGAACCCATTTGTTGTACTAAAGCAGTTGACATACATACAACTCTGTCACTAATTGACATAGCTTCTTCCTGGTCATGAGTAACAAAGACTGTTGTGATTCCACTTTCTTGTTGCAATTTTCTAATTCATTTACGTGTTGAGATACGTAATTTAGCATCCAAGTTTGATAGTGGTTCGTCCAATAGAAGAATTTTTGGTTTTTTAACAATTGCCCGAGCAATAGCTACCCGTTGTTGTTGCCCTCCACTTAATTGTGTAGGTCTTTTTCATAAGTTTTTAGTAATTTCAACTTTGTTAGCAACTTCCATAACATCACGGTTAATTGCTTCACTGATTGTTAAAACATCTTTTGACAGCTCAACAATTTGAGCTCTTACTTCAGGTCTTGATTGTTCAACTAAAGCATGAACTTTTTCGTTTAGTGAGTAAAGTTTTCTGTTACATTTTCAACCTTGACCTTGTTTTTCAAAAATTGGGTCGAAAATTGTATACAAGTCTTGTTTATATTTTTTGTTGATTTCGTTTCTTAATTTTTTAGCTTTTGCAACATTTTCTTTAATTTTTACATTGATAATGTGGTGGTTTGCAATTGCTTTATCTTTTTTGAAAATTCTTTTTGCTTGTCTGTATAGGATAGCATTTCTTACTTTTGTTGTTTTATACTCAAATTTATAAATTTGTGAGTAAGCATTAATGATGATTTTAGCAATTGATTTTTCGATGATATCTTGTGGATCAATTTTATTTTCACCAGCAAATGCGTTTTTAACAACGTCAGCACGTCATTTTTCAAAGTTTTCAACAGTTCGTTTGTAATCATTGATTCTACGTACTTGATCATCAAGAATTCTTAGTTTTGACACTGATTTCAATTGATCAAAAGTAGCTTTTTCAATCTTACATTCTAAGATTTTGTTTACTAATTTGTTATTTGGATGAATTAAAACAGGTTTTACTGAATCCATTTCAGATTTAGTATTAACTGTTTTAGCTTCCATTAGTTCAGGAGCAATGTAGTGCAATTGTTTTCTTTCTTCTGAACGTAATTTTTTTTCAATTTGCTTGAATTGTGCAATTGAAGCAACTAATTTTTGTGCTTCTTTTTGAATTTTAGGTTGAATATCTACATATCTCGAATCGATTTTTAAGTTAAGTGCGTTTTTAGTTTCGCGTACATTTTGGTGTAGATCTTTTGATTTTTTCAAAACATCTTTTGTTAATTTATTTAATTCAGCAACTGATTTAGATTCTAAACGCCCTACTTCATTTGAAGAATGTTCATAAATATTGTTTTTTTCTGATTTTAGTCCTAAAATGTATTTTCTACTTTCTTTAGGGTTGTCGATTGTCATGTAGAAAGTTTTTCTTAGTTCTTTAATTTCGTCTTCAGAAACATTATTTTCTTTTAGAATCAATTCGTAAATTTTGTGTTGTGCGCTACGCGAATTTTCAATTGTTTCTTCTTTTCAGTGTTGATCATTACTTAATGGGAAGGCAATATTGTCATACACAGTCATGTGTGGATAAAGAGCGTAGTTTTGGAAAACTAACCCTAATTCACGTTGTTGTGGTGAATATTTAGTTACATCTATACCACGGAAGAAAATTTTTCCGCTTGTAGGTTTTAGTAATCCTGAAATAGCATTCAGAGTTGTTGACTTACCACTTCCTGATGGACCTAATAGAGTAACAAGTTCACCTTCGTGAATATCAAAAGTAACATTGTTTACAGCAACTGCATCACCGAAGTCAATAACTAAATTTTTAATTTCAATAGCTGGAATTTGTTTTTTTAGTTCATATCTTTCTTTGGCATATTGATAAACTTTTTCTTGTTCTTTTTCAATATTTAGTTCACTCATTTGCACTCCTTTCTTTGTTATTTATTATCTTTTGTTTCAGACTTCAGACTACCGTCGGAATTGACTAAAAATTGTTCAAATCCGCCTTCTCTTTCACTCAAGAATCTAGAAAGATTGTTATCTCTTTCAGTGGTTATTCAGCCACCTTGAGTAAATTCAGGTAGTAACATAAATTGAGTCGTTGGATCTCCGTGTGTCACGTATACTCTTGGAACAAAATCATAAGGTTTATTAGCACTGAACAATTTATAAAAACCTTGCTTGTGAATTATTCCGTAATTTGTAGCGGCCCAGAAGTAAGGCATGAATAGAGTTTGGAAAGAAAGAAAATCATCAGATACTTGTGAAATGAATTGTAGCAATTCAGATTCTCCCACCCTTGGAGTGGAAAAACCATTTTTCAGAACTTCAAATTCGTAACATTTAGTGAAATCTGATAACTCTGTTGGATTTGGCTTGTCTGAATATAATGATATTCCTACTAAACGATCGTATGACATACTACTTACAAGTATTTTTATTTTTCTTCCTGGAGTCAAAATTGATTCAGCAAATTTTGTATCTTGATCGCTAGCAAATTGCTCTTCAGTGTGTTTTGGATCACCATCAACATATGTTGTTGGTCCTGGTGCCTCAGGAGTGTCTAGTGCTCAAGAACGGATTCTTGCTTGCATTTCTTTGCCATCTTTTATGTATTTAACAGTATAAGTATCTCCATCACTTACTCTTACAACAGTTGCATCATATACAACAAATTTATCTCAATAAGTTTTGTAAGAAGTAGTTATTTCTCCTGTACTTGAATCAAAATTTTTCTCTTCTTTCTTTATCGATAGAAGCTTTGAAAAATCAACATTGACTAAATTTTCAATAGCATCATAAACTGTTTGCGATGATTTTTTTCAGTTATCAACTTTAGATGCTTCTTCATTGTTGCCACGATTTGATCCGCCTCTGTTATCACTACCACCATTAACATTCACACAAGAAACAACTGGAAGGCAAGCAAAAGCAGTTAACGATGTAACTGCTAATGTGCTTAACAAAATTTTTTTGTTTTTTCGCATGAAATTATTCTAAGCTCAATGATTCTTTAATTGCTTTAACGTAGGCATTAAAATTAATTGCACTTCCATTTGCTGCTTTGTTTGCTAAACCTTTTCCTGCACCTGTTATCGCGCTTCTTAAACGTTGTGATTTAGGGGCAGCAACGTCCTCTACAATCTTGTTATCTTTTGAGTCATGTTCAATTGTGATTAATTCTTTTGAAATTATTTTAATAGCATCATTTGCATCAGAACTATCTACTTGGTCAATTGACATGCTTAATTTAGATTTTGTTGGAGCTAAGTAGTCAGCCAATTCAGCTAGTGATTCAACTGGAGCTTGATCTTTAGCTGAGGTTTTTGTTATATTTCTGTTTGTGAATGTTATTTCATCTGAATCATGGTTCACTGTTAACATTCATTTAACAAATTCTAATGTTGCTTTATCTTCAGTGTCGTTTGAATGTACTCCAATAATTGAAGGACCTTGCAATAATGTGAAGGTTTTTTGTGAAGAAGCTTTTGCTTTAGATGGGGCACCTAATCACATCATATCTTCTTTTTGTGCTGAGTTTGCTGAACCTGATTTTTGTTCAAATAAATCACTTGGAACTCAATATACTTCAAAATCTTTTCCATTTTTATCAACAACAGTTCCATTTAAGAATTTAGCACCATCTAGTATTCCTTCTCTTCCATTTCTTGAGAATTTGATTTTTCCATTGCTTTCAACAGAAAGCACTTTTTGTTCTGGATCTGTACTGCTGAATATCAAGTAACCATTAGTTAAGCCAGCAACAGCAGCTTTTAATTTAGTTGCATCGTCCGCTGTCTTAGGCGAATAGTCGTATCCATTTTTTGACACATCTTCTGCTACTGTAGGTAAAATTTTATTTTTATATTTACCAAAGTTAACTATACTTTTTGATTGATCTGCTGAGGCAGAAAGTGTATTTACAAGCCCTTCAGCTGAAGAACCTTGTAGCAATGAACCTGCTTTAGATCCAAATACAAGAAGTTTTGAAGATCCTTGAGTGAATGTTTTACTTCAACCTGCTGTTGAACCTAGAGAAATAGCAAGGTTATGGATAACTAGTTCATTTGAACCATATGCTC